>DASSLR010000039.1:0-23024 GCA_035689345.1 Candidatus Dormiibacterota bacterium | reverse complement strand
CTTCGGCCACGTGTCACGAAACCAGGTCAAGCAGTCCGGCGAGGGCGGCGGCGGCATGGCGCTGGCCGGCCTGATCCTCGGCTACACGAACATCGGCCTGAGCGCCGTCTTCATCGTCTTCTACGTGCTGTTTGCCGGGTTGGCGCTGTTCATGGCTGGGCAGGGCGTGGTGCAGAGTCCAACACCGTGATGGCGTGACCGACTGCTGCACGCCCAGGGGCTATCGCTGGATCTTCAGCGAGCGCAGCGCCCGCTCCGAGGCCAGGCGCTACCGGCGCAAGGGGCTTGACGCGACGTCACGGCGCATCGTCGACTTCGTCAAGGCGCAGGGCGTCGACGGCCGGAGGGTGCTCGAGGTCGGCGGAGGCATCGGCGCCATCCAGATCGAGCTGCTGAAGGCAGGCGCGGCGCGCGCGATGAGCGTCGAGCTCACGCCAACCTACGAAGACGAGGCCGCGGCGCTTCTGCGCGAGGCCGGCCTGACGGATCGAGTCGAGCGCCGGATCATGGACTTCGCGACGGCCGGCGCGCAGGTCGAGGGCGCCGACATCGTGATCCTGAACCGGGTCATCTGCTGCTACCCGGACATGCCCCGGCTCGCGGGCGCCGCGTCCGACCACGCGCGCGAGATGCTGGTGATGAGCTTCCCTCGGCGCACATGGTGGATGCGGTTCGCGGCGATGGTCTTCAACGCGGTGCTGCTCGCGACGCGGCGTGAGTTCCATTTGTTCTTGCATCCACCGCAGCGCATACTCGCGACCTCAGAGCAGCACGGGCTGCGCACCGTCCTCGACAACAAGGGCTTCCTCTGGACGGTGGCCGCGCTGCGTCGCGCCGCCTGACGCCCGACCCCGCGCCGCCACTTCAGCTCAAGGGTCGGAAGAAGTTGTCGACCACGTAGCGCGCGACCGCGCGGCCCAGGGCCGAGCCTTGCAGGTCGGAGTTGCGGAAGTGGAAGCCGACCAGAACGCGCGCCCAGTCGACATCCTTGACGATGTCGTGGAGCCGCTGATAGTCGCGAGTCGTGTGAGTGACTCGGCTGTCCAGGGTGAAGGGCACGTTGTCAGTGCCGAAGAAGGCATCGAGGGCTTCGACGACTGCCGTGCTGTCGCAGGCGTGCGCCGACGGGTACTCAGGGAAGTTCGGCGTCGTGCCGAGCGGCCTCCAGCTTGGGTCGTTGACCTGGATCGCCTGGAACGGGCGCCAGAACCAGTAGTGGTACTTGGCGTCGAAGCAGGCGATCATCGCGTCGGCGCCGGCGACGTGCGCCATCACCAGCATCCGCGCGGTCTGCACGAGGCCGAGCCCTCGAGCGGAAGCGAGTCTGAGCATGCCGTCGTTCCACTGCCTGATGTCGTGGTCGGTCCAGAACAGCGCCTGGATCGTCTGCTCCGGCGTCCGGGTCGTGCTGTCGACGCTCCCCAGCTGCTCCACCTGGCTCAAGTCAGCGGCGTACTCCGGGCTCGTCAGGGCGTTGGGGCCGTCGGGCCGGAACTGCGATGCGCTGGTGAGCGCAAGCGGCCGTCTCCCAGGTAAGCAAAGGCCAAGGACCGGCGCGGTCGACTGATGCCAGACGCCGGGGCCGGGTGCGGGCTCACCCAGGTCAGCCAGCGTGGTGCTGCATCCGCGGCCGTCGTTCTCCCGTCGGGCAAGCACGGCATTAGCAACCTGGTGCCCGAGCGCCATGCCATCAGCCTTTGGTGTTCCATCGGGGATGGCGCCCAGGTAAGCGAAGTAGTCGCTGTCGAGGATCGCTTGATTCGCGCCGAGTTGTGGCTGCAGGCCCGTGAGCGTTTCGTAGGCCGCCGTCGCGATCGCGGCATCGGGCGAGGTGTCCGGCTGTGCGGTTCCGGTGAACGCATAAGGCTGGTAGCCGCCCTCGATCGCCACAGCGGCGTCGTAAATGGCGACATGCACGATGCCCATGTACACCGCGGCCTCGCCGGGGAAGTTCTTGCCGAAGTTCTCAGTCCCAAAGATCCCTCCCGCGCCGGCCGGGACTATCGCGCAGCGGGCTTCAGTACTCCAGAACGCGACCGGTGTCGTCGCGGCAGGGTAGCTCGCGCCCGGCGCGCACTGGGTCGCCGGCGACGCTGCCGAAGCATTCGGCCCAGCTCCGGCAGACACGATCGTTGCGAGGACAACCGCCAGTAGAGCTGAACGCGATTTCACTTTCCAACTCTCCTTCGTAACGACGACGATTCATCCCTCTATACGGGTGAAGGTCCTGATCTGCCGCAGGAAAGTTGCGGCATAACCGGCAATCGCGCCGTATAGATATCGGGTGCAGCCGAAATGATCTTCAGGCGAGACGAGGCCGAGCTCATCCGGGACGCCAAGAAGGGTGACGGCGCCGCGTTCGCCGAATTGATCCGTCCGCACTACGACACCGCCTTCCGCCTCGCATACGGCCTGCTCCACGACACCAACGAGGCCGAGGATGCGGTACAGGAAGCCGCGTTCAAGGCGTGGCGCCGGCTGGGCAACCTTCAAGAAGGTGCCGGCATGCGGCCGTGGTTTCTCGGCATCGTGGCCAACCACTGCCGGGACGTCAGCCGGTCACGCTGGTGGTCCGTGCTCAAGATCGACCCGCCCGAAAAGGAGGCCTCGCCGGTGGACATCGCCGCGTCGATCGACTTGCGCCGTGCAATGCGCCGGCTGAGCCACGACGAGCGGCTGGTCCTCGTCCTTCGCTACTACCTCGACATGCCGTTTGAGGAAATCGCGACGACTCAGGGCATCTCGGTTCGTGCTGCCAGGTCACGGGTGGAGCGGGCGGTGCACCGCCTGCGCCCGATCGTGCAGGTCCAGGGGGCGGCAGTTTGATGGATGACATGACCCTCGTCGATCGTTTCCACGCAGCCTATGACGTCGCCCCGCCTGCCGGCGGCTTCGAGCGGCTGCGGCGCGAATTGAGCTCTTACTCGGCCGCCCGGCGAAGGCGGCCGGCATCCCACATCAGGTGGAACAAGATGGGACTTCGACTCGCCGCGGTGGTGACCGTGGCGGTGATTGCGATCGCGCTGGTCGCGGCGTACCTGGCCGGCCAGCGCCTTCTGGTCGGGGGCGTACCGGCCGGCTCGAGCAGCTCCATCGCCGCTTACCAGGCTCTGGTCGTGGCCGACCACGGCGCGTGGACAGCCGCCACCAGCAACTGCCAGACATTGCAGGCGCAGGCGTGCGTGGCCGAACTCGCGCCAGACCGCGCGATACTCGCGAAGTGGCGCAACGACGTCGGTTCCAGCCCGACGCCACAGCGGTTCGCCGTCATCAACGCCCAGATGAAGCGCCACCTTGACGACCTGATCCAGATGTTCGACACCGCGATTGCTGCCGAGGGCACCGGCAACCAGGCGCTGTACGACAAGGTTGCGTATTACGCCACGCTGGACTCGGCCTGGCTCGGCCATGCCGTGCAGGGAATCTCCAGGTCACACCTCAGCACCGCCAGCCAGTACACCGCCCTGGTTCAGGCCCACCACGCTGACTTTGTCAGCATCTGCTCGAGCTTCTGCCCGCAAGATGCCGCCGTCGCTGACTGCGCAGCCATCGACGACCCACTGTGCCCGCATGACATCATCACGGAGTCGGACTTCATCGGAGTCATCCAGGCCGACTTCGTCGAGACCGCCTCTCCCGCCGAATTCAGCGACCAGAACTCAGCGCTGCAGATTGACCTCGCCCAGGCGGACAACGCACTGGTGGCCATGAGCAACGCACTCCTGCACAGCGATGCAGCAGGGCTCAAGGCAGCACGTGCGTCTTACGCGGATGCGCTGGTTGCCGTCGAGGCCGATCTTCAGAGCTGAATGAAGACCGTTTCGTCCTCGCCCTGAAGGCGAATGTCGAACCGCAGGCCACCCTCGGCCGGACTCGCGACGAGGGTGTGCCTGCGCTCCGGGTCGACGCGCTGCAACACAGGATCGCTGTCGAGGTCTGCGTCCGGGAAGTACATCCGCGTCGCCAGGTGGCGCAGCAGCCCGCGCGCGAAGACGAAAACCTCGAGGTGGGCGGTCTTCGCCACCGTGAAATGGAATGCGCCTTCGGAGTCGGTTCGGCACCGCGCGAACTGCTCCCCGGCAAACACTTCGAGGATCGCGTCCGGCACGGACTCGCCCGCGCCGTCCAGGACCTGACCCTCGATCCGAACGCCATGCTCGACCGCGTTCGCATCGCCATCGAACGGCACGGCGAAGCCAAAGAACGGACCGACCGTCTGCGATGGCGTCGGAGCCGTCACGCTTCCCTCGGCGTCGAATCGCGGCCGCGCAGCACGATGTCCCACCGATAAGCCAGAGCCCACTCGGGCTCCGTGGTCTCGGGATCGAATTTCGCCACGAGCAACCCCCGCCCGCGCGCGTTCGGAATGGAGTTGAGGATCGGATCGAGCGGTATCAGCGGGTCGCCGGGGAAGTACATCTGGGTCACGAGCCGGCTCGCGAGCACCGGCCCGAAGAGAGAGAAGTGGACGTGCGCCGGCCGCCACGCGTTGGCGTGGTTGCGCCACGGGTAGGCGCCGGGCTTCACCGTGACGAACCGGTAGACGCCATCGTCGTCGGTCAGGCAGCGTCCCGCGCCTGTGAAGTTCGGGTCGAGCGGCGCGGGGTGCGTGTCGGACGGGTCCACGTAGCGGCCCGCCGCGTTCGCCTGCCACACCTCGACCAGCGTGTGCCGCACGGGCCGGCCGTCGCCGTCCAGCACGCGGCCCGTGAGGATGATGCGCTCGCCCAGCGGCTCCCCGCGATGCTGCCGCGTGAGGTCGGCGTCATCGGGTCGCACCGGCACGCGGCCGAATGCGGGGCCTCGACTGTGATGGAACCATTCCTCGGGCAGCCTCACCAGCTCGCGCTTCGGTGCGCGGAGCTGCGTGGCGCGGTAGTCGGGAAACAGGTACGGCGGCTCGAAGTCCGGCTCGTTCACGCCCTTGACGAGCATTATGGCTTGGCGCAGACTCGGATCGTCTGTACACGGACCATTCCCTGGAACCTGAGCAAAACAAGCAAGGAGTAGTCAGGTGAGCAAGAGGAAGGTTGCGGCGAACGCCATCACGCGGCGAGACATGCTCAAAGGCACCGGCCTCGTCCTTGGCGGTCTCGCGGTCCCCGGCGTTCTCGAGGCCTGCCTGTCGTCGTCCTCGTCGACGGCCAACAGCTCGACGCTGAAGATCGGCTTCGTCAGTCCCATCACCGGTCCGGCCGCGGGCTTCGGCGAACCCGACGCGTACGTCCTCGGGCTGGCCCGAAAAGCCTTCCAGGGCGGGTTCACGGTCGGCGGCACGACCTACCAGGTGCAGATCCTCGACCGCGACGGACAGTCCACTCCGTCGGTCGGCTCGCAGGTTGCCAACGACCTGATCCAGGCCCAGCACGTCGACCTCATGCTGACCACCTCGACGCCCGAGACCGTCAACCCGGTGTCGGCGGCGTGCGAGGCCGCCGGCGTGCCGTGCATATCCACCGTCGTGCCGTGGGAGGCGTGGTACCTCGGCATGCACGGGTCGCCGTCGTCGACGACGACCTTCAACTACGCGTTCCATTACTGCTTCGGCGTCGGCCAGTTCCTCGACGCCTACACACACCTGTGGCCGCAGGTGCCCACCAACAAGAAGGTGGGCGTCATGTACCCGAACGACGCCGACGGCAACGCGATCCGCGGGGCTCTGGCTCCTCTGCTCCACGCCGTCGGCGGCTACACGATCGTCGACCCCGGGCCCTACGAGGACGGAACCAATGACTACACCGCGCAGATCCAGAGGTTCATCGCCGAGGACTGCCAGATCTTCAACACGTTCCCCATTCCGCCGGACTTTGCGACGTTCTGGCAGCAGGCCCACCAGCAGGGCTACACCAAGAAGGTCAAGATCGCGCAGATCGCCAAGACGGGGCTGTTCCCGTCGCAGGTCATCTCACTTGGCCCGATCGGCAACGGCCTGGCATCGGGCGTGTACTGGAGCCACACGTGGCCGTACAAGTCCTCGCTGACCGGTGTGACGTGCCAGCAGCTGTCCGACGGCTACGAGAACTCGAGCGGCAAGCAGTGGACCCAGCAGCTCGGCGCGAGCCTCTCCCTCTTCGACGTCGCCGCCGCAGCGCTCAAGGCCAGCGGCAACCCGAAGGACAAGAAGGCGGTCGCCAACGCGATCAAGACGCTGTCGGTCGACACGATAGTGGGTCACCTCGACTGGACCAAGCCGCCCAAATTCGGTGGGCCGAGCGGTCCGCCGATCCCCAACGTGCAGACGACTCCGATCATCGGCGGCCAGTGGAAGTCCGGCGTGTCGAAATGGCCCCTGGACTTTTTCATCTGCGAGAACTCAGCCGACCCGAACGTACCGATCGCCGGTCAGCTCCAGCCTTATACCGCCGGATAATTCACGACCGTGACGGAAGGCCCGGCGACGCTCGCCGCGGTCGATGTCCGTAAGCGTTTTCGCGCGCTTTCGGTGCTGGACGGAGTCAACCTCGCCCTCCATCGGGGCGAGGCCGTCGGCGTCGTCGGCCCCAACGGCGCGGGCAAGACGACACTGCTTAACGTGCTCTCCGGTTCCCTGGCCCCGGACGCCGGCGCGGTGATCTTCGAGGGCCAGAACGTGACCGCGAAGGGAGCGGCGGATCGCTGCAAGCTGGGCATCGCGCGCACGCACCAGGTACCCAGGCCCTTCGGCGGCATGACCGTCTTCGAGAACGTGCTGGTCGGCGCCACCGCCGGTGGGCGGCGGCGCGGAGCCGACGCGAGCGACCTGTCCCTCAGGATCCTCGAGCAAACCGCTCTCATCCACCTGGCGAACCGGCGAGCGGAAAGCCTCGGCCTGCTTCAGCGCAAGCGCCTCGAGCTTGCTCGCGCGCTCGCCGTCGAACCGGTCGTGCTGCTGCTCGATGAGATCGGCGGCGGCCTCACCGACGCGGAGTCGGCAGCCCTCGTCGAGACGGTGGCGGCGCTGAAGGAGAGCGGCCTCGCGGTGCTCTGGATCGAGCACATCGTTCACGTCCTGATGCAGGTCGTGAACCGCCTGGTCTGCATGGACGGCGGCAGGATCATCGCCGAGGGCCCGCCCGAGGAGGTCGTGGCGCACGCGGCCGTGATCGACGCCTACCTGGGCAACCGCGCGTGAGCTTGCTCCAGGTCGAAGCCCTCGATTGCCGTTACGGCCTGCTGCAGGCTGTGCGCGGCGTCAGCTTCGAGGTGGACGAAGGCGAGACCGTCGCGTTGATCGGTGCCAATGGCGCGGGCAAGACCACACTGCTGCGCGCCATCGCCGGCGCGCACCAACCCCACGCGGGCCGCGTGACCTTCGCGGGCGCCGACATCACGCGCCTTCCCGCGCACACCCGCGTGCGGCGCGGCATCGCCCTCGTGCCCGAGGGCAGGCGCCTGTTCGCCGGCCTGACCGTGGAAGAGAACCTTCGCGTCGCGACCTCATCGCGTGGCGGCACCCGGTGGAGCGTGCAGAAGGTGCTCGATGTCTTTCCTTTTCTGAAGGAGCGGCTGCACATGCCGGCCGCGACGCTGTCGGGCGGCGAGCAGCAGGCGGTCGCCATCGGTCGCGCGCTGATGACCAGCCCACGGCTGCTGCTGCTCGACGAGGCTTCACTCGGCCTTGCGCCGGTCGCAGTCGATGCGGTCTACCGCTCGCTGGCCGACGTCATCCGTGAAGGCACGACCGTGCTGCTGGTCGAGCAGGACCTGACCCGCGCGCTGGAGGTCGCCGGCCGTGTGATCTGCATGCTCGAAGGCCGGGTCGTGCTGGAGGGTGATGCCGGCACGCTGGATCGCGAGAGGATCGTCAGCGCGTACTTCGGCCTGCGACGCGCTGCGGCCGGAGGCGGCTGAGCGTGGCCAACGCCATCCTGCAGGGCATCTTCCTGGGCGCGTTCTACGCGGTGCTGGCTTGTGGCCTGTCGTTGATGTTCGGGGTGATGCGCATCATCAACCTCGCCCACGGCGACATCGCCGTCCTCGGCGCGTACATCGTGCTCGTCATCGTGCAGGGCACCGGCATGTCGCCTCTGGTGGGCTTCGTCGTCGCGCTGCCGGTGATGATCGCGCTCGGCTACGTCCTGCAGCTGACCGTCCTGGAACGCGCCCTCAAGAGCGGCCTTCTCACTCCGCTCCTGGCCACCTTCGGATTGTCGATCGTCATCCAGAACCTGCTCCTGTTGAAGTTTTCACCCGACGTCCACTCGCTCGGAGCGAGCGCCGGCGCGCTGACCACTGAAAGCTGGAACGTTTTCGGCGGCGTCACCATCCCCGCCCTCGGCCTGGTCGTGCTCGCGGTGGCGGTGGTGGTCTACGGCGCGCTGCAGCTCTACCTCTCGCGCACGCGTTCGGGCTGGCGGATGCGCGCCACCGCCGAAGACCCCGACGCCGCCGAGCTGGCCGGAATCGACAGCCGCCATGTGTACGCGCGTGCCACCGCGATTGCGGTGGCCATAGCCGCGCTGGGCGGTCTGTTCCTCGCCCTCCGCTCGGTGTTCGACCCTGTCAGCGGACCGACGCAGCTGATCTTCGCGTTCGAGGCGGTGGTGATCGGCGGGATGGGCTCGCTATGGGGCACGCTCCTGGGGGGCCTGGCCCTCGGCGTCGCCCAGACCCTCGGCGCTCAGTTGAACCCTGAGTACGCCGCTCTGTCCGGACACGTGCTGTTCCTGGTGGTGCTGGTCTTGAGGTTTGGTGGTATCCGCTATGCCCGTGGGGGCGCGCGGGCATGATCGTCCGGCGTTGGACGCGCACCTCCAGGCTTTTCACGGGCGGGACCGGCGTGGTGGTGGTGCTGCTGGCCGGCCTGCCCCTGGTGTTCGGCCCGGACATCGTCCAGAAAACGACGACGCTGTTGATCTTCGTGCTGCTCGCGGCGATGTGGAACGCCCTCGCCGGCTACGGCGGGCTGCTGTCGGTCGGTCAGCAGGCGTTCATCGGGCTCGGCGCCTACGGCACGATCCTGTTTGCCGACCTGGGCTTCCCGCCTTACGTCGCGATGATCATCGCGCTCGTGGTGGCGGGTGCGCTCTCGATTCCCATCTCGCTCTTCGCCCTCCGCCTGCGGGCCGCGCAGTTCGCGATCGGCATGTGGGTCATCGCCGAAGCCGCCTCGATCCTGGTGAGGCTCGACCAGAACCTCGGCGCCGGGACCGGCATAGCGCTGAGCCAGCTGTACTCGTACGACCCCAACTACCGGCAGGCCTACACGTTCTGGCTGGCTCTCGCCCTCACCGTCATCTTCCTCGGTGCCCTGTTCTTTCTCTTGCGCTCACCGCTTGGCACCTCGCTGCAGGCCATCCGCGACGACGAGGACGCCGCTCGATCGCTGGGGGTTCGAGTCGCGGCGCGCAAGCGGCTGCTTTTCGTGCTGGCCGGATTCGGCTGCGCGGGAGCGGGCGTGCTCATCGTCGCCAACACGCTGTTCATCGAGCCCGGTTCGGTGTTCAGCGTGCAGTGGTCGGCGTACATGATCTTCATGGTCCTGGTCGGTGGCCTCGGCACCTTCGAAGGGCCGATCCTCGGCGCCATCCTGCTGTTCGCGATCCAGACCACGTTCACGCAGGGCGGGCCGTGGTACCTGGTCGGCCTCGGGGCGACCGCCGCCCTGTTCGCCCTGCTGCTGCCAAGGGGCCTGTGGGGCGCGATCGAGGAGCGGCTGGGCCTGCGCCTCCTGCCCGTCGGGTATCAGGTCGTCGAGAAGAAGAAATGACCGGGCGCAGGGGCAGGGTCTCCAGCACTCTCCCGGCAGAGGATCTGATGCTGCACCCTGGGCACCTCCTCCGCCGCGCCCTGCAGGTGATGAACCTCCTCTGGGACGAGGAGGTGTCCCACACGGTCACGTCGCCGCAGTTCGCAACTCTCAATGCACTGCACCGTGAGCCGCACGGCCTGGACCAGCGGACCCTCGGCAGGCGCGTATCGCTTGATCGTTCGACGATGGCCGAGGTCGTGTCCAGGCTGAGCGCCAAGGGACTGATCAGCACCGAGCGCGACGCTCGCGACGGGCGCCGCAAGACGATCACCCTGACCGCCAGGGGCTCGACAGTGCTGCAGCAGCTCATCCCCCGCACGCACCTCATGACGCGCCGCCTCGTCGGCGCGCTCGACCAGCGCGAGCAGGACGAGCTTCTAAGGGCACTGACCGCGATCGTCGCCGCGAACGAGCGCGCCTAGGGCAGCGTCCCCGGCCTGGCGTTCACCTCGTACCAGCGCAGAACTCCGGCGAGCACCGCTATCGAATAGGGGATCGTGAACAGGATCCCGACATAGCAGAGATACGAACCCAGGCCGGAGATGAAGTAGGTCACCAGCGCCAGCGCTCCCGCGGCGACCGTCTCCTTCGGGCTCGTGCGGATCGCGTGCACGAAGCCCACCACGTTGAACGCGCCACCAAGCCCACCACGATCGGCGTACAGGATCACCACCGGGACGAAGAGGTAGAGGACCAGGAAGATCAGCCCGATCGACGCGGTGAGGGCGAACATCAGGGGGAACAGGACGAGTGGAACCGCGGCTGAGGATGAGCTCGTGTCGCCGCCGCTCGAGTGTGGCGTCGTCGCGAGCATGCCGAAGACCATCAAGCCCATGGCGCCGTAGACCAGGATGGCGGCGAGCAAGCCCCAGACGAGGCTCGCGACGAACACGTTGACGCCCCGCGTCGCGTAGCGAAACGCCGCCGGCGGCAGCACCTGCCAGCCGTGGCGCAGGTGATCGAGCGCTGTCAGCATCCAGCCCAGCAGTTGCAGCCAGCCGACGATGGGGATGAGTGAGATGAGCCCCATCAGCACGAGCTTGCTGAACCATTCGGGGTCGCGCATCGGCCAGGCAAACGAGTCGCCGAGGCTGTGGTCGGGTGACGGCGCCGCGGCGTGCGCCTGGATCTCCACGTCTCGAAGCGTATCGCCCGCCCGGCGATCAATCAGCAATGTTCAGCCGTTGCTAGGTGGCAGATATACTGTGGATTCCTTGAGCGGAATCGCCTTCCTCCGAGGCGATGGGGCTACCACCTGAAGGAGTGGGGACGGGTTTGGCCCTTCGGTTTTCGAATGTACTGACCGAGCCGGACGCGGCGCTCGCCGAGTCCGGTCTGAAAACCGCTCTATCCACCTCGGAGCTCGAGCTTCACCTGGCCCGGGAGCTGCACGACCAGGTCGCGAGCCCGCTCATCTCGCTGGTGATCGAGCTCCACGAGCTCCGCGCCGAGCTCGGCGGAGACGCCGAGGCGAGTCAGCGGCTTGCGCTGCTCGAGGAGTCGGCCCGCCAGGTCCTGCGCCAGACGCGCGAGATCCTCATCGACCTGCGCGGGCAGGAAGACCTGCGTCTGAACTTTGCCCACATCCTGCGCGACGAGGTGCTCGCCCGCTTCGAGCGCCGGGCCTCCCTGTCGTTGCACGTCTCGCCCGCGTGGCCCGACCACATCAGCGGCTGGAGCGCGTTCAACCTCTCGCGCATCGTGCACGAGGCAGTGACCAACGCGATCCGGCACGGGCGCGCGGGCGCGATCGCGGTCAGCCTGGACATCAGCTCTTCCGCCGAGGCCGTTGTCAGCGTCAGCGACGACGGCGACGGATTCGATGGCGTGACAGGGCTCGGCATCGCCGGCATGAGGGAACGCGCGGTCATCATGGGCGGCGCCTTCAACGCCTGCACCGGTGAAACCGGCGGCACGCGTGTCGAGGTCCGCATCCCGAGGTACCGCCTGGACTGATGCCGTCACCCGGAGCCCCGATCAGGGTGCTCATCGCCGACGACCAGACTCTGTTCCGCGCGGGATTGGCAAGAATGCTGGCCGCCGATCCGCGCTTTGAGGTGGTCGGCGAGGCCAAGGACGGCCAGGACGCGGCGGAGCAGGCGATCCGGCGCAGGCCGGACGTCGTCCTCATGGATCTGCAAATGCCGCGGCTCGACGGCGTCGAGGCCACGCGGCGCATCGCCATGGAGGCGCCAGGCGTGCGCGTCCTGATCCTGAGCGCGTACGCGGTGGGTGCGGCGTTGAACGACGCCCTCTCCGGCGGCGCGGTGGGCTACGTGCACAAGGACGCGACCCCCGAGGACATGACCGACCGCATCCTTGCGGTCCATGCCAATGGCGGCAGCCCCGCCAACGGCCATTTCGCGAACCGCCTTTCGCTGCGCGAGATAAACGTGCTCAAGCTCGTCGCCCGCGGCCTGTCCAACAAGCAGATCGCAGCCAGGCTGACGATCAGCGACAAGACGGTGCGCAACCACCTGAGCCGCATCTTCAAGAAGCTCGACGCCGGCAACCGCACCGAGGCGGTGATGAACGCGATGAGGATCGGGCTCTTCTCGGTCTGACCGGCCCCCTAGCGCGCCTTGCGCGTCAGCCTTTTCTCAAACCAGTGGTGCGCGTAGGGCTCGTCGTTGAACGGCTTGACCTCGCGGTAGCCGCTGTCGCGATAGAGCTGGATCGCTTCCTTCAGGTTCCGATTCGTCTCGAGCCTCACCGTGCGCGCGCCGGCGTCGAAAGCGCGGCGTTCGAGATCCGCCAGCAGCCGGCGCCCGAGTCCGAGGCCACGCGCGTCGCGGGCGACCCACATGCGCTTCAGCTCGGTGGGTTTACGTCCGTGGAACTTGAGCGCACCGCACCCGATCGGCCGGCCGCCCAGGCGCGCGACGACCAGCAGGCCGGCGGGTGGGACGAGCTCGCGCTCGGTCGCGGAGATGCTGCGCGCCGGATCGAAGCCGACGTCGAACCGCTCATTCAGCTCGAGAAAGTACTGCTGGATGCACGACCTGGCGTCGGGCGTGCTCGGACTCTCGACGTCGATCGTGACCAGCGTCGACCGCAGCAACCTCTCGACGGTGGCGGCCGCATTCAGCAGCTCCTCGCGCTGGCGCGCGGGCAGGGGTTCGAGAAGGCTCCACGCCAGCGCATCCGCGCGCCGGTCCAGCTCGGCGCGCTCCGCCCGGCCCGCCGCAGTCAGCCTGGCCACGCGCACACGCCGGTCGTCCCGACTCGCCGTGATCGTGATCAGCCCTTCGCGCTCGAGCGAGGCGAGAACGCGGCTCGCGTAGCCCGAGTCCAGGCCGAGACGTGAGCGCAAGGTTCGCACCTCGGCCCCCTCGGGGCCGATCTCCCACAGCGTCCTCGAGTTCCCCATCGGCCGGTGGCGCCCGAGGAACTCGTCGGTCAGCGCGCCGATCCGCTCGGCGACGGTGCGGTTGAACAGGCGCACCTGTTGTACGGCCGCCCGGTCCATTCTCTGACTTTAGTCAGAGATCGAGGCCAGGTCAATCTCCCGACTCGAAGGCGGCGCGCAGGAAGCGAGCGATGTCCTCCCACGACTTCCGCGTCCGGCTCGTGACCCCGGCCGTGCGGATGTAGCCGTGGATCATGCCGAGCTCGTGGAAGTGCTGGACGGTCACACCTGATTGCTTGAGCAGCTCGGCGTAGGCGATTCCCTCCGACGCGAGCGGGTCGAGCTCGCACGTGATGACCAGCGCGGGCGCCAGGTTGCGGTGATGGGTGGCGCGCATCGGCGACGCGTCCGGATCCCTGCGGCGCCCCGCATCGGCAATGTAGTTGTCCCAGAACCAGAACATGGACTCGCTGGTCAGGCCGTAGCCGGTCGCGGCCTCGCCGTATGAGGCCGTGTCGAGGTCGCAGTCGGTGACCGGATAGATCAGCACTTGCGCGGCGATTCTCGGCCCACCGCGGTCACGCGCCCGCAGCGCCAGGACAGCGGCCAGGTTTCCGCCGGCGCTGTCGCCGGCCACGGCGATGCGATGAGGATCGCCGCCGATCGCACTCGCGTGCGCATGCAGCCACTGCATCCCGGCCCAGGCATCTTCTACGGCGGCAGGAAACGGATCTTCCGGCGCCAGTCGGTAGTCAAGCGACACGACTGCGCATTCGGCTCTTCGCGCCAGCGCGCGGCAGACCGAGTCGTGGGTGTCGATGTCCCCGTAGACCCATCCGCCGCCGTGCATATATAGAAGGACGGGAAGCGCGCGCTCGGGTGCGGGCGAGTATCTGCGGAAGGGAATGGGCCCGCCGGGGCCTGGCAGCGCGCCGTCCTCGACGAGCGCCACCTGCTCCACCGGCCCGGCAAGGCTGGGCGCGCGGTCGTGATTGTGGCGCCGAGCCGCCACCGGCCCCTGCACTGCGAGCGAAGGCAGACCCAGCGCGGCGGTTGCCTCGAGATAGGCGCGAGCCTCGGGATCGATCACTCGAACGAAGAATAGATCGGGCGCCGGTGGGGTGGCCGGCGCCCGACCAGGTTGTCAGGTAGCCAGGACTTCGGATTGGGTGTCGGCCAGGTTGATGGCGGAGATGTACGCCAGCTCGGCAGCGGACACCTTCGAGGCGTCCTTGGTCATCTGGGCCGAAGCCAGGGCAAGCAGGGCGTCGTCAGCGGCGGCGAGGTTTGCCTCGAACTCGCGGTGCTTGGCAGCGAGCGGCATAGGGGCCGGGTTCTGAGCGAACGCGATGAAGAAGTTCTGCAGTTGAGTCTCGGCTGACTGGATGTCATCGACGCACGCCTGCGCCGCCGCGCCCAGGCAGGCTTCTGCACCTGCGATGTGCTCGCAGGCCAGGGCGTCGGGTCCGGGGGTCGTGTTCACGCACCCGCTCAGCGATCGATTGGCGAGCTTGATGGCCTCGTGATACGAGGACACCGTGGTCAGATAGGTCCCGTCGAGGGTGAAGGTCGCGGGGTCGATCCACGCACGCTCGTAAAAGAGGATGCTTTGCACCAGCGTGAAGTCGGTCTCGTCGTGCCGCAGCTGAGCGGCCACGATGGCGTTCAGCTCGAGCTCGGCCTCGGTCAGGTGAGCGCGTAGCCGGCCCGCGAGCACGACATACTGGGCGGGCGTCTTGGCCGTGGCCAGGTCGCTGATCCATTTGTCCATCGCCGGACGCAGGTGGGCGACCGCGGCGGCGCACCCCTGGTCGTCGATGGTGTTGCAGTGGTTCGAAGTCGCAACGACGAAATCGTTGTAGTCCTTGGCGACCTGGTTCTGATACGCGACGACGTTGGGGTCTTTGGCCGCGGGCACGAGGCCCGTTGGATGGGAGTGGGTGACGAGATAGCCGGCCGCCAGCGCGATCGCAAGCGCGATCACCGCCACCGCGGCCGCGATACGAAGACTCATCTTGGTAAACCTCAGTCGGAATACCGGCCGCCGCCTGGCGGCGACCGAGGGGGTCAAGAAGTCAGCCCGGAAGCGCTCGTAGGCGCCAGGGTTCAGCTCGAGCTCGAGGGCTTCGTGGAATCTTTCAAACACGGCCTGCTCGTCCATCACGCGGTCGCCCCCTGCACATGCATGATCGGCCGAAGCCGGTGGATCGCCCGCTCGACGCGGGTTCTCGCGGCCTTCGTGGAGATGCCCAGGATCGTGGCGATCTCCTCGTACGGCATGTCGAGGTAGTAGCGAAGGACAAGGACGAGTCGCTCGTCATATGAGATCCGGCGCAGGGCCCTGCGCAGGTCGATGGACGAGGCCAGGTCCGTCGCGGGCGCCTCGGCCTCCGGAGGCTCGGAGCGCGAGACGGACCACCATTTGTTGCGTTTCACGGCGCGGCAGCGGTTGGCGACGATGCCGAGGAACCACGGCCGGAGGCTCGAGCCTTCGCGCAGGTTGCCGATCCTCCGCCAGGCGGCGAAGGCTGCTTCCTGGACCGCGTCCTCGGCCTCGTCGACGTCCTGGAGCATGGCGCCGGCCAGCCTCAGGGCGGTGCTGTAGAGCGGCCGGAGCAGCTCCGCGAACGCGGTCCGGTCGCCCGACTGGGCATCCCGGATCAGGTCTTCCTCGGCTCGGTCGAACCACATTTCTGTAACCCAGTAGTGTCGACCCGGACGGAATGCCCCAACAAAATTTGTTGGGGCACGCCGCCCGACATTGCGCGGCTACAAAGAGATGGCCGCCTCGAACGTGTCCGTGTTGCCGAAGCCCGTGCTGCACGCCGTGTCCGGGTTGGGCGCGACAGCTGTCCTGGAGCCCGAGTACACCGCTGCCCGGTAGGAGCTCACCGCCGCGCACGTGGCCGCGTTGCGGGAGTCCGTCCAGACGGCCCACGCGGTGGAAGGGCCGGCCACGATGTCGATGTAGTCGCCGATGAACTGCTCCTGGAGGTTGTTGTAGGAGGACCCCTCCGGGTTGGACGAAGCGCTCGAAACTCGCACCGGCGCCGACCACGAGCCGCCCGAGAGCTCAGTGACGTACGCGTCGTACGTCTGCACCCCGGTCTGCCATGGATTGCCGGCGGGCGGCGCGGTCAGCGCGTCGAACACCACGGCGACCGCACCGTTGCCGGCCACCGCCGGCTGCGGGAAGAACGCGTTCCGTCCTGACAGGCTGGCGATCGTACCGAGCGACGTCCAGCTCAGGCCGTCGCCGGACACCGCCGCCTGGACGGTGCCGTGGCCGTTCGCGAAATCGCACCAGACGACGTAGACCCGCGTCGACGTGGGGTCGGACGCGGGGTGCGGATAGCAGTCGACGCGCGCGCTCATGCCGGGCACGCGGTTGAAGAGGTCGACGACGTCAAACGGCGTGCCTCGCACGGGATAGTCCGTCACCTGCGCGATCGTGATGGGCGCGGTGTAGGTGTCGCCGCCATCCTTCGACGTCGTGACGACCTGCAGGCTCGGGTACTTGGGCGAATCCGCGTTCTCGGTCCAGAACACCTCGACGGTGCCATCCGACGCGACCGTCATCTGGCCTGTTTCGCGGAAGCCTTGCGGCGTGTTGTTGTTGGCGGCGCTCACCTGCACCGCCTTGCTCCACGTGCGACCCTCGTCGTCCGAGTGCGACGTGTAGATCTTCACGTTGCCGTTGCCCGAGCACACGTTGCAGAACAGCGCCCAGTCGACATAGACGCGACCGAAATGCGAACCGCCTGGGACCTGGTCGACCGCAACCCATTCGTGATCCACGAAACGGCCTGACTGCGCCGTCGAGGTGGCGACCACCGGGTCCGCCCAGGTCAGCCCATCGTCATACGTGCGCGACACGGTCGCCACTTCGCCTCCACGCTCCGGGAACGGATCCGCGAGCGACGCGTAGTAGACGACCGCGCCGCACGAGAAGCTGAACGAGCCGTTGGCGCAAAGCCGGGGCCCGAAGTCCAGGCTCGGGTCGCCTCCTGACGTGCGGCCGATGCTGGCGAACCCGGGCAGGTAGCCACCCGTCCAGGTGGTGCCGCCGTCGGTCGAGCGATAGAAGCCGCTGGTCGACACGCCCGGCTTGAAAGGACACGGCGAGGTCAGCGGCGCCGTGGTGCCCGGGCACGGCGGCTGTCCGATCTCATCGTTGGCGCCCGCGATCAGCACGCCCGTCAAGGGGTCGCGCGTGATGGCCGGCTCGTTCTGCTTGTTCTGCGAGAACTGCAGGCCGTGGTCGAGGTCGACGAGGTTGTTGGCCCCGACGCTCGGCGCCGATCCGGCCTGCGCCGAAGCCGGCAGGAACAGCGCGCCGGCGACAACCAGGCCGGCGACGAGGGCGAGTCTGATCCGCATCTTTCGCCACACCTCCAAATCCGAACCGACGGGTGAAAACTTCGCTACGCCGCGCAGCCCAGCAGAGGCAGCGGGTCGGACGGCACGCCACCGATCTCGAGCTGCAGGTGGAGGTGCGACCCGATCGAGAGCCCGGTGCTGCCGACGAGCCCGATCTCCTGGCCCTGCTGCACGTCCTCGCCGACAGCCGCCTCGGCCGCCTCCATGTGAGCGTAGATCTCGACGAGCCCGTAGCTGTCGGTGACCTCGACGCGCAATCCGAAGGCGCCGGCGAATCCGACCGCTGTCACCTTCCCGCCCGCCGCCGCAGCGATAGGCGTGCCGTATGTGGCGAGGATGTCGACGCCCGTGTGGTAGTGGAGATAGCCGTCGTACGAAGGCTCGACCGCGAACGAGGTCGGGCCGAACTTCTGGATGATCTGCGCGCCGGCGATCGGGCACACCAGCTTCGCCGCCGCGACCGGGTCGGCCAAAAGGCCGCTCGCGAGGTCAGGGCCTACCGCCGGATCGACAGGCACGACCAGCATCGAGCCGGGGGTGAGCGGCTGCTGGGCGCGAATGCGATTGAAATCGGCGATGAGCAGCGGATCGACGCCGTGCGCGGCGGCGAGGCTTAGCAGGGTGTCGCCGCGGCGCACCACGACCACGAAGCCCGGCACGGGCGGGATGCGCAGGATCTGCCCGGTCTTCAGCGGCAGGCGCAGGCCGGGGTTGGACCAGGTGATCTCGCGGAACGGGATCTTCAGCTCTTTGGCGATCGAGTCCAGCGTGTCGCCGGCCGCCACCGTGTAGATCATCGGCGCCCGGTTGGGCAGGGCTGCGGTCGGGACGTAGACCGGCCTGATGATCGAGCTGTCCCGGCCCATCCAGAGGTCGCCGGCCGCGTTGACCGGGGCGGCCGCGGCCACCGCGTCCACGCCCCCGGAGCGTGGGCTCAGCTGGAAGGAGAACGTGAATCCGGAGATCAGCGCCGCCACCAGCAGCACGACGCCATGGGTCACATAGCGATCGAGACGCAACGCCTACCCCCAGGCTTTGGTGCTCGCGCCCCAGACGCGAGTACCAAACCTAACAGAGGTGCGGCGGGGAGGTCAATTCTGTACGGCTGGGCCGTTTTTCAGCGGCCGGCGGTGGCCAGCGTCTCTTCCCTGGGCTCCACCGCCGACAGCTTGTAGCCCCTGGCCGGGACGATCTTGTGCACGCCCGTCAGCGCCTTGTCGAAGGCGTCGGCCTCGCTGGCCGCGGCGACTTTCGGCACCGTGATCCGAACCTTGCGCGTGCCTGCCACGTACTCGAGGTCGTAGCCCGCCGCGCGCAGCGCCTCCAGCACCCTCGGGTCACCGGGCTCGCCGTCCCAGGGCTCGACGCTGAGCGCGACGTTGAACTCGCGCATCACGACGGGCGCCGCCGCCTCCTGTGCGGCGCGCTGCCCGAGCGGCTTGAAGCGCCTGTCCTCCGCCGCGTCGAGGAGCGCGTCGAGGTCGCGCGAGGTGCGCGGGCCGGTGAGGCGCGACGCCAGTGAATAGAGGACGGGAACCAGGACCAGTGTCAGCAGCGTGCTCGTGAACAAGCCGCCGATGACGACGATGGCCAGGGGTCCGCTGATGAAGGCGCCCCCCACGCCGCCCCCTCCTCCCGTCACGGCCAGCGGAGCCAGCGCCAGCATGGTGGCGAACGCGGTCATGAGGATCGGCCGCAGGCGGTGCCGTCCGCCTTCGACCAGCGCGTCCTGCAGGCCGAGGCCGCGTTCGCGGTACTGCTCGACAAGGTCGAGCAGCACGATGGCGTTCGTGACCACGATCCCGGTGAGCATCAGGATTCCGATCAGGCCCGGCAGCGAAAGCGAGGTGTTGGTGACGACCAGCGCGATGATCGCGCCTGTCGCGGCGAAGGGGATGGAGACCAGCAGCACCAGCGGCTTCAGGAGCGAGCGGAACGTCGCGACCATGATCAGGTAGACGAGCGCGATCGCCGCCAGGAGCGCCAGCGCGAACTGGTTGAGCACTGTCGAGAGCTGCTGGAACACACCGCCCGTCGAGATCTTGACGTCGGGCGGAAGGGCCACTCCGTTCAGCGCGCGCGCAACGTCGGCCTGCACGGCTGACGTGTTGTTGCCCGTGATGGTGCCTGTGATCGTCGCGTCGCGGTCGCCGTTGAGGCGGTTGACGGTCTGCGGCCCGTTGACCAGCTCGATGGTTGCGAGGACTGAAAGCGTCACCACTCCCGCGGCCGTCGGAATGGGGATCCTGGCGAGCGAGGCGGCCGTGTCGGCCGTGCCGGGAGGCAGCACCACGCGCACGCTCACCGGACCCTGCGGGAGCACGGCCTGCGTGGCCACGATGCCGTTCACGTCCTGGGCGACGACCAGAGCCAGTTGCTGCACCGTGAGCCCCGACGCCGCGAGTCGGTCGGTCGGCACGAGCTGGTACTGCGGTTTGGAGGCGACCAGGTTGGACTTCAAGTTCTCGACCCCGTGCACCTTGGACAGCGCCGTCATCACGGAGTCGTTGGCGTTCTTCAAATCCAGCGGATCCGACGCGCTGATGTCGACCTGCATCTGGCTGCTGCTCGCGTTGGAGCTGTTCCGCGCCTGCCCCACTTCGATGGTGGCCGGGCCGCTGTAGCCGCGCAACGCGCTCTTGACGGCGCTGAGGGCCGTGTCGTACTGACCGTTGCCGACGAGCACCAGGATCGAAGCCTGCGCCGGGTTGGCCGGCACGGTGCCGGGCGGCGCGAACGGGTCACTGATGCCGCCGACAGTCGCCTGGTAGGCGGTCACGCCGGGGAGCCCGCCCAGCAGGCTTTCGACCTTCTGGGTCTCCGCATCGGTCTGGGCCAGCGTCGAGTTCTCGGGCATGGTGATGGCCACGGGGAACTGCGGGCTCGACGACTGGTCGAGCAGGTTGACGCGCAGCAACGGGATCAGCGCCATCGACGCGATGAAGAACAGCGCGGCCACGCCGACCGCGAGGAGCCGGTGGCCGGTGGCCCAGCGGATGACCGGCACGTAGACGCGCTGCGTCCAGTTGTAAGCCAGGCGCCGCTCCGCGCCCTTGACGTGCACGGCCGGCAACAGGTGCGCGGCGAGGAACGGGACCACGGTAACTGCGACGACGAGCGAGGCGAGCAATGCGACCACGACCGTCAGCGCGAACGGCCGGAAGAAGCTGCCCGCGATCCCGGTCAGGAACGCGATCGGCAGGAAGACCGCAACCGTGGTGAGCGTCGACGACGCGACCGCGGTGGTTATCTCCCGCGCGCCCGTGTACGCGGCGACCAGCGGTTTTTCACCTTCGGCCACGTGCCGGCTGACGTTCTCGAGAACGACGATCGAGTCATCGACCACGCGGCCGATGGCGACCATCATGCCGCCGAGCGTGAGGATGTTCAGCGTGATGCCCTGCCACCACAAAACGATCAGCGCGACCATCAGGGAAAGCGGAATGGAGACCGCGGCCACGATCGTGGCCCGGCCGGAGCGCAGGAACGCGAAGATGACGAGGATCGCGAAGATGGCGCCGAGCAGTCCCTCGCGGAGGATGTCGCCGATCGCGTCGGTGATCGGCGTCGCCTGGTCGGACAGCAGCTCGAACTGAACGCCGTGGCCGATCGCGCTCCTGATCGGGGGCAGCGCGTCCTTGATCTCGTTGGCGACGGTGACCGTGTTCGCGTTGGGGCCCTTGGTCACCTGCAGACCGATGGTCGGCCTGCCGTTGGTGCGCGTGATGGTGTCCGCCGGCACTGAGACCAGGGCCACCTTTCCCAGCTGACCGACGGTGACCGGCGGGATCGTCTTGCCGCCGACCGTGGCGCCTGGCACGACGACGATGCCCGAGATCTGATCGAGGCTCGTCAGCGACCCCGACACCTGCAGCGGGATCGTGCCCGAGCCCTCGCGAAGCGAACCGACCGACTGCACCACGCTCGCCTGCTGGAGCGCCGACGCGACCTGCCCCAGGGCGATGCGGTGCGCGGCCAGCTGGCCAGGGTCGAGGGTCACGTCCACCTCGTCCGTCGGCGCGCCCGTGACCACCACCGAGGAGACGCCGGCCAGGCCCTTGAGCTTGGGCAGCGCCTGCGCGCGCAGCTGCCCGGCGAGGTCTCCGAGGGGCTCGTCGGCGGAGACCGCGTACTCGAGGATCGGGATGCTGTTGGTCGAGAACGTTTGCACCGTCGAGGCGGGAACCTGCGGAGGGAAGAAAGCACGCGCGCGCGCGACCGCCGCGTCGACGTCCTGGACCGCGGCCTTGAGGTCCGTACCGTCCTTGAACAGGACGATCACGAGCGAGACGCCCTGGCTGGACGTCGACTCCACGGTGTCGGCGCCGCTCACACCTTGAAGCGCGTTGACCACGGGCAGGCTGATCTGGCCGTCCACGATGTCGGGCGAGGCGCCGGGGTCCGGTGTGATGACGATCACCGCCGGGATCGAGATGTCCGGCAGCAGGTCCTGCTGGACCTGGCTGGCGGCATAAAGGCCGGCGCCGAACAGCAGGATGACGCCGAGCACGACCACAGCGCCGAGGTGGAGCGAAAGCCGGGTGACGAAAGTCACGGCGGAAAACTATAGGCAGGCGGCGCGGCGATTCAGCGCTTTGGCGCGACCAGGTCCGGCGAAGCAGTAACTCGACCGGTCGCCAGTCGTTGTAAGAGACAGGCGATGGTGGGCGCGCGATACCTGGCGCACTTCGTGGCCCTGGCCGGCATGGCGGCCGTTCTGGCAGCGTGTGGCCAAACTTATGGCGTTCGTGGGCTGCTGCCCCCGGCGCACACGCGCGTGTACCCGAGTCAAACCGCCACACCTCTGCCGGCCGGGGTCGACGCCCTGGCTGCGCTCGAGCAGCGACCCATGAGGCCGCCCGCGCCGGACGCATCCGGGGTCTGCTGGGCCTCCTCCTCGCCGGCGATCGCTTCGGTCCCCAACTACGGCGCCGGTGCCGGCCCCCTCTATCTGTCTGGCCAGGATGCCTGGGCCGCCGGTGGTGCGGCTGCCATCCTGATGATCGAATCCAACTACTCGGGTCCGCTGCTCATCCGGACCTTCCAGCTGGGCGGTGACGGGCACTCAGTGATGACGATGACGGGGTTCGCCACGCAGATCAGCGGATTCACGGACAAGGAGCAAGCACACGGCGTGACCGCGGTGGCGGCCGATGAGCTGCCCGGAGGCGGTTTGTATTTCGCCGCGATACCTCCAGCGTCGACCTGGCGGGCTTCGCTCGGGACGCTCGGCAGCTCTGGCTCCGGCTGCTTTGGCATGCAGATCGATGGGGATCGATTCACCGAGTTCATCGTCGTCGACATGAACCCGGGCGCCGCGCCACCCGGCTAGTTGATCTTCTCGCCGATCCGCGATCCTCGGCTCATCACGCTGCGTCGCGGCGGCACGCTGACCGACGACGATCACCGCCTGCTCGCGTTGTGGGCGGCCGATTGCGCGGAACACGTCCTGCATCACTTCGAGGCCGAGCGGCCTGATGACGACCGGCCACGTCGAGCGATCGAGCAGGCGCGTGCGTGGGTGCGCGGAGAGGTGAAGATGATGCAGTCCCGCGCCGCCGCGGG
>DASSLR010000038.1:0-100811 GCA_035689345.1 Candidatus Dormiibacterota bacterium | reverse complement strand
GCTGCACATCGTCGCGAGGAAGAGGCCCGAGCTGAACGACGCGTCAGCGAGGCTGAGACCGCCCTGCCCGAAGGCGGCGATCCGCAGCAGCGCCTGCGGCCGCCCGGCGACGGCGCCGGAGATCGCCGACGGCAGCTCGGCCTGGAGCCCGGAGCTGAGATCGGTGCTGACGACGATGCTGAGCAGCGTCAGCCCGTCGAGCGACACGGTCACCGGCCGCCCTGACGGCGTTCGGACGCGACCCTGGATCGGCGTCACCGCGGCGCGGTTCGCCAGGGTCGCGACCTGGCCGGCGAGATCGCGCGAGATCGCCCGACAGGCTGCGTTTCCGCAGAGCGCGCGCATTCCGAGTGGGATCCCCTGCAGCGTGTCGAGGCCGAGAGGGTCGGGACCGGTCGTGGGCACCACCGAGTCGAGCAGCATGCGCTCGACGTGATCCGGGTGAGCGAGCGCGTAGGCGAGCTCGACCTTCGTGCCGTAGGACGTCCCCCAGAGGGCGACCCTGTCGACCCCGATCGCCCGGCGCACGGCGTCGACGTCCTCGGCGCGGAGGATGGCGCCCTTGCGGAGCTCGTGGCCAAGGTCGTGCACGAGCACGCGTCCTTTGATGTCGGCGGCCTGCACGGCCTTTCCGTCCAGCCGGTACGGTCGCATAGGTGAAAGATAGATTCGTGAGGCTCTACAACACGATGAGCCGCAGCAAGGAAGAGCTGCGTCCGCTCGCTGCGGGCCACGTGAAGATCTACACCTGCGGTCCGACGGTGTACCGCTTCGCGCACGTCGGCAACCTGCGCACATACATGTTCGCCGACGTCCTGACGCGCGCCCTCGAGTACCTCGGCCTGGAGACACACCAGGTGATGAACATCACCGACGTCGGCCACCTCACCGACGATTCCTTCGACCGCGGCGAGGACAAGATGCTCGTGTCGGCGCGTCTCGAGAAGAAGTCACCGGAAGAGATCGCGGCCTTCTACACCGACGCGTTCATGCACGATGCGCGGTTCGTCAACATCAGGCCGGCGCGTGAGTACCCGCGAGCGACGGCGTACATCGCCCAGATGATCGAGATCATCGCGAAGCTGATCGAGAAGGGCCACGCGTACGAGGTCGATGGCACCGTCTACTACGACATCGCGAGCTTTCCGGCATACGGGCGGCTGTCGCGCAACACCACGGATCAACTGCTGTCGGGGACGCGCGGCGAGGTCGACCCGCGTAAGCGGCATCCGGGCGACTTCACTCTCTGGAAAGGCGCCGGCGAGCATCGCCTGCAGGTCTGGCAAAGCCCGTGGGGACCCGGATTCCCCGGCTGGCACATCGAGTGCTCGGCGATGTCGATGTCCTTGCTGGGCGAGCGCTTCGACATCCACACCGGGGGCTCGGACAACGTTTTTCCGCACCACGAGGCGGAGATCGCGCAGTCGGAGGGCGTGACCGGCCACCAGGTCGTCGGATGCTGGGTGCACGGTGAGCACCTGATGCTGTCGGGCACGCGCATGGCCAAATCGGCCGGCAACTTCTTCCGCATCACCGAGCTGGTCGAGCAGGGCTACGACCCTCTGGCGTTCCGCTATCTGACGCTCCAGGCCAAGTACCGGACGAAGATGAACTTCAGCCCGGAGGCGATGAGCGGCGCCGACCACGCGCTGCGCCAGCTGCGCGACCGAATGGCCGAGTGGTCGAACGCGCCCGATGGTCCGCGCGGGGACTACGAGGACCGGTTCCGTTCCGCGCTCGCGGATGATCTGGACCTACCCGGTGCGATGGCGCTCGTCGCCGACCTCGTGCGTTCCGACGTCACCCCCGGCGCGAAGGCGCGGCTGCTGGCCGATTGGGACCGGGTGCTCGGGCTGGACCTCGCGCGCGCGCGTCCTCATGAATCGCTGCCGGTCGGCGCGGCGGCTCTTCTGTCCTCGCGCGAGCGGGCGCGCGCCGCCAGGGATTTCTCGACCGCCGACCGCCTGCGCGGCGAGCTTGCGGCCATGGGCGTGGCCGTCACGGATACGCCGGAAGGCCAGCGCTGGGAGGTGCGGCGCCCCTGACGGCAAATGCGCGTTTGCATGCAAACGCGTTGAATGCGCGCGAAATAACACGCGTTTGTGTGCAAACGACGAGTATCCGGACGCCGGGCTAAGGGATCGCGGGCGTGCTCGGCGTCGGCACCGGCAGGGGCGTGGCACTCGGAAGCGCGGGAGCGCTCACCGTCGGCAGGGCAGGGGCGCTGACGATCGGGGTTGAGGGCGTGCTCGCGGCCCTGGGCGACGTGGTCGCGGCGGCCGCCGGGCTCGTGCGTGCCGGGTGGGGCTGCTGCTGCGTCGGCTGTGCCTGCGGATGCGTGACCTGCCTCGCCCAGTCCACCGGGTTGACGCTGTGGGTGACCACGATTCCGGTGGTGGCGCCGGCGGCGAGGACCGCGATGGCCGCCCCGGTCGCGATCTTGGCGGCGAGCGCGGCGCCCGCGCCGCCGACCAGTGGCATCACTCGCCTCGCCCGGGAGGGCTCGGTCCAGGCGGGGATCGTGCCGGCGGCGTAAGGGTCCAGCAGCACGCGTAGGTCGGCCTCCAGGTGCTGCTCGAAATCCGGCTTCTGGCTGGCCATGGATTAACTCAAACGCCTACCACAGGTGAGGTACCCAATCACTCCCTCCAGTCCGCCAGCTCGACCTTCAGCCGAACCTTCGCCGCGGCCAGGCGAGAGGCCACGGTCCGTTCCGGAATGCCGAGAGCGGCCGCGATCTCGCGGTTCGTGTAGCCGTGGTAGTGCCGCAGGACGATGGCCGCCGCCTGCTTCGCCGGGATCCTGCGCAGCGCGCGGCCGAGCTCGGTGTTCTCGGCGATGAGAGCCGGGGAAGGCGGCGCCGGCGGCCTGCCGATCCGCTTGATGATCTCGCCCACTTCGCGCAGGCGCTGGCGCCGCCAGTGCGAGACCGCGACGTTGATGGCGATCCGGTGCAGCCACGCCTCGGCCGGGGCACCCGGCCGCCATGTCGCCCAGGCCTTGAACGCGCGCACGAAGGCCTCCTGCGTGCAGTCCTCCGCCGCCGCGGGGTCGCCGAGCATGCCGATGAGCGTGATCAGGATGCGGCGGTACGAGCGGGTGTAGAGGCGCGCAAAGTCTTCGGCCGAACCTGGTGTGTAAACAGGCTCGACCGCGGCCTCTTCCTCAGGCAGTGCGTTGATGGTTTGTCCCCCCGCTGGCGCGCCTCGCGCCGCCTCCTCAAGTTAACGCGTGAGGCCTGCCTCCTGACGCGGCTTGGCCGGCACCCGGCGCGCTACGTACACACCGGCGAGCGAGAGAGCGCCGCCCGCGATCGCCAGCCATGGTGGGGTCTCCCGGAGCACGACCCAGCTCAGCAGCACGGCGATGACGGGAGCCAGGTAGGTGAACGTTCCCAGCTGGCCCGCCCTGGTCCGACGGAGCGCGAAACCCCACGTGGCGAAGCCGATCGCCGTGGGAAAGGCGCCGAGATAGACGATCCACGCGATCGCGCTCGCATCCGCCTTGCTCATCTCCGACGCAAGAGCCGGCGCAAACGGCAGGCAGGCGATCGTCGCCGCGATGATGCCGAACAGGGTGACCTGGAACGAGGGGACTCGTGCCAGCACAGGCTTCTGGACGACGATCGCGGTCGAGTAGGCAAGGACGGCGATCGCCAGAAGTGCGATTCCGGCGACCGCGCCCGTGCGGCTCTGCGCGGTGGCGAAACCGATCAGCGCGCAACCCGCAAACGCGATTGCGCAGCCGACGAACAGTCTCGCCGGGAAACCTTCACCCAGAAATTTGCCGGCGAGAAGAGCGATCACGATCGGGCCGACGTTGACCAGCAGCGACGCCGTGCCGGCGTCGACTATGCGCTCGGCGGCGTTGAGAGCCGTGCTGTAGACGGCAAGCCACAGCACGCCATACACGGCGATGGGCACGAGGTCGCGACGGCTCGGCAGCGGGTCGCGGCGGATCAGCGCCACACCGCCGAGGAGGAGACAGCTCACCAGGAGGCGGCCGAGCGCGAGAGAGCCGGGGGAGAACGCGGCGCCGGCCGCGCGAATGCCGACGAAGGCCGATCCCCAGAGGGTGACGGTGAACAGGCCGGCCGCGAGCGCGGCGGCGTCGGGAGACGCGGACGCTCTGGGTGGCGAGGCCGCCTCCACTCGACTCATCTCCGCCTAAACACTCCCCGCGGCGATTTCGTTGCAGAAGAGGCACAAGGGGGGCAGGCCCCCCTTGTGGGAACCCCCCGAGCCCCGCGACGCATGGTTGACCAAGTGCGACGTGGAGTCATGGCTCGGCGAAGCCGAGCCAACCCCGCGACGCCTGATGCGGGCCGTGTGAAAAAAGTAGAGGCCGAGCCTTGCGGCCCGGCCTCGTCGAGAGGAAGGGGCGTACTTACCAGATCACGGCTGGTGCGGCAGGTCGCTCGGCTTGCCGTGCTGACCGTTCTTGCCGTTGTTCTTGTTGTCCTTGCCGTTGTTGCCGTGACTGTTGGTGCGCGCGTCGCTGTTGCGGTGCTCAGCGCTGACGGCCTTGCCGTGCTGCTTGGCGAACGCGCTCACGCACTGACCGATCCCACGCACCCCTGATGCGCGCAGCGTGTCCTTGCAGGTCTGCACCTGCTGCGACACCTGCTGTCCCCAGTCGTTGGGATTGATGCTGCCGGTGGTCGCCACCTCGGTGGTGACTCCCGCGGCTCCCACGGCCAGCGCGGCCACGGCAAAGCCGGTCAGCAGCTTGGCCCCGAGGGCGGCTCCCGCCCCGCCGAAAACTTTCCTCATGAATCCTCCTGAGGCCGGAGCTCTCCAGGCAGGAATCGACGCGCGGTCAACCGGGCCCAGGACCCGGCTCAGCTCGCTCTCGATTTCCCGATCGAAGTCGCTCATGTGTCGAACCTCAATCGGAAGGGACGCTGTCCTCCGAAAAAGTACTCATGTCGATCTCCGGCGCCGTCCCGGGCTCCGAATTCAATAGCTTCCTGAGGCGCGATTTGGCCGCGATCAGGCGTGAAGCCACCGTCCGCTCGGGGATCTCGAGGGCGGCAGCGATCTCGCGGTTCGTGTAGCCGTGGTGGTGGCGGAGAACGATCGCGGCCGCCTGCCTGGGCGGCAGCTTGCGCAGAGCGTTGAACAGGTCGGAGCGCTCGGCCACCGATCCCGGATCTGCCGTAGGCGCCGGACGGCCGAGGCGCTTGATGACCTGGGCGGCCTCGCGCATGCGCGAGTAGCGCTGGTACGAGATCGCGGTGTTGATCGCGATCCTGTGCACCCAGGCCTCCGCGGGCGCGTCCTTGCGCCAGGAGGGCCAGGCCCGGTACGCCTTCTCGAAGGCGTCATGCGCGCAGTCCTCGGCCGCGGCGCGATCGCCGAGGACACCGATCATGGTGCCGAGGACGCGGTTGTACGAGGTCCGGTAGAGGCGCTCGAAATCCGCCTCATTGCCGGGCCGGTAGTCCTGGCCCTCGATGCTGCTTGACTCCGAACGAATGTTCGATTAACCTCCTGGGGCGCCCAATGCCGCCCACGATCCCGCCATTCGACGCAGTCGACTTCCAGGGGGAAATAACGCTGGATCGCGTAATTCCGTCATCCCCTCCGCAGTTCTCACCCCTGCCCGCCGATCTCAGACCCGAGCTGGCCGCGGCCCTGGAGTCGCGCGGGATCACTCGACTCTACTCCCACCAGGCCGAGGCCTACGCCGAGGTGCGGCGAGGCCGCCACCTCGCGGTCGTGACGCCGACGGCGAGCGGTAAGACGCTCTGCTACAACCTGCCGGTCCTGCAGCGTCTGCTCGAAGACCCCGAGAGGCGCGCCATCTATCTCTTCCCGACGAAGGCCCTGGCCCAGGACCAGCTGGCGGAGCTCGGTGCCTTGAAGAAGGGCCTGCCCATCGATCTTCGCGTCGACACGTACGACGGCGACACCGCGCCCGGGCGCCGCACCGCCATCCGCGAGGGCGGCCACATCGTGATGACGAACCCGGACATGCTGCACACGGGGGTCCTGCCGCATCACACGCGGTGGCGCCGCCTGTTCTCGAGCCTGGAGTTCGTCGTCATCGACGAGCTGCACACGTACCGCGGCCTCTTCGGAAGCCAGGTCGCCAACGTCATCCGGCGCCTGAAGCGCGTTTGCGCGTTCTACGGCTCGCACCCGACGTTCATCTGCGCATCGGCGACCATCGCCAATCCACGCGAGCTCGCGCAGCGTCTGCTGGAAGAGGACGACGTCGCGCTGGTCGACCGCAGCGGCGCGCCCCGCGGCGAGCGGCGGCTGATCTTCTACAACCCGCCGCTTCTCAATCGCGAGCTCGGCGTGCGGCGGAGCTCGATGCTCGAGGCGCGACGCGTCGCGGCGCCGTGGATCCGCGCCGGCATCCAGACCATCGTCTTCTGCCGCAGCCGGCTGCAGGTCGAGGTGATGCTGAGCTACCTGCGCCAGGACCTCGCGCCACGCCTGGATGCGAGCCGGCGTGTGCGCGGCTATCGCGCGGGCTACCTGCCGCTGCACCGGCGCGAGATCGAGGCGGGACTGAGAGCCGGCGACATCACGGGTGTCGTCAGCACCAACGCGCTCGAGCTCGGCATCGACATCGGCAGCCTGGACGCGTCGGTCCTGGTCGGCTATCCGGGGACCATCGCGTCGACCTGGCAGCAGATCGGCCGCGCCGGCCGAAGGTCGGGCTCGATCGGAGTGTTCGTCGCGTCGAGCTCGCCGCTCGACCAGTTCATCGTCCGGCACCCCGAGTATTTCCTGAGCGCCGACCCGGAGGAGGGCCTAATCGATCCCGACAACCTGCTCATCCTCGCGGGCCACTTGCAGGCCGGGCTGTTCGAGCTCCCCTTCGAGGACCGCGAGCCTCTCGGCCGCGCAGACGTGCAGGAACTGCTGCGCGTCTTCGAGGAGGACGGCTCGGCGACGCGCTCGGCCGGCCGGTGGTTCTGGAGCCGGCAGGCTTTCCCCGCGGAGGAGGTGCACCTGCGGCGCATCGCCGCGGACAACGTCGTCATCGTCGACACCTCGCAGCCGCGGCCGCAGGTAATCGGCGAGATGGACCAGTTCTCGACGCCGGTCTTTCTGCACGAGGAGGCGGTGTACCTGCACGAGGGCGCGCAGTACCACGTCGACCGGCTCGACTGGGACGAGAAGAAGGCATACGTGCATCCCGTCGAAGTCGACTACTACACGGACGCGCTGGCCTCGGTCACGGTGCGCGTCCTCGATACGTTCGCGGGGCCCGACGAGTCACCGCTGGCGCGCCATCACGGCGAGGTGAAGATCACCTCGCTCGCGAGCATGTTCAAGAAGATCCGTTTTCACACGCACGAGAACATCGGCTCGGGTCCCATTCACCTGCCCGAACAGACGCTGCACACGACCGCATGGTGGCTGACGCTCGACGAGCGGATGTGGAACGCACTCGGTCGGGAAACGCTCGAGGCCGGTTTGCAGGGAATGGCGCACTCGCTGCGCCATGTCGCGAGCCTGCGCCTGATGTGCGACCCGCGCGACCTGGGCGCGGTGGCCGAGGTTCGCTCCGTGACCACCAGGCTGCCGACCGTCACCGTCTACGAGATCTACCCAGGCGGCGTCGGCTACGCGCCCCGGATGTACGAGCTGCATCGCGAGCTGCTCGACGGCGCCGCCGCGCTCGTGCGCGACTGCCAGTGCCTGGCGGGCTGCCCATCCTGCATCGGTCCACTCCATCTCGTCCAAGGAGCGAAAGCGGCATGTCTGCGGCTGCTGCAGTCACATCGCTACGAGAACGTCTTGATCGCCTAGGCGGCGTTCCCCGACCGGGACGCGTTCGGCCGGCTCTCGAGATCCCACGCGGATTCGAGCGCACCGACACGCCCTACGGCCCGGCGTTCCTGCGCGAGGACGTGCTCGGCCTGCCGCGACTGGACCCCAACCCGGGAGCGATCGCCTACATCGACACGGAGACGACGGGGCTCTCCGGCGGTTCCGGCACGTACGTCTTCGCGGCCGCGGTGGCGCGTCCGATCGACTGCGGCCTGCGCCTCGCGCAGCTGTTCCTGCCACAGCCAAGCATGGAGGCTGCGTTCCTGCACGCGCTGAGTGACGAGCTGTCGCCGGCTGTCGGTCTGGGCAGCTTCAACGGCGGATCTTTCGACCTGCCCATCCTGCGCACGCGCTGGGTGATGGCGCGCATGTGGGGCGACCTGCAGCATCCACCTCACGTCGACCTGCTCACGCTGGTTCGCTCTCTCTATCGCCATCGCATGGAGAGCTGCACGCTGCGCACCGTCGAGGAGCGGTTGCTCGGTTACGAAAGGGAGGACCCGATCGCCGGCGCGCTCGCGCCCGACGCGTACTTCGCGTACGTGCAGCACGGGAGCATCTCGATGCTCGAGCTCGTGCTCGAGCACAACCGGCTGGATGTGATCAGCCTCGTGCACCTGCACTCGCTGCTGCTGCAAAGGCTGCGCGGCGTGGACGCGGACATGGACGCGTCCGACTGGCTCGCGTTGGGACGTCATCGCTTCCGCCGCGGCGCCCGCGCCGACGGGTGGCGGGCCCTCCGCAACGCGGCCGGATTTGAAAAGGGCGAGGACGCGGCCACCGCGGGCCTCTGGATCACGAAAAGGCTCGTGCGTCGCGGAGCCATCGCCGCGGCCGACCGGATGCTCGAGCGCATGGAGCAGCGATTCGACAGCGACCTCCGCGTCGCGATCGCGCGCGCCCGCCTGCTCGAGTGGCGCCGCAAGGAGCCGGCGCAGGCCCTTCACGTGGTGGAATCAGCCCAGGAGCGCATGCCGGAAGCGGCCGCGGAGCTGGAGCCGCGGCGGCTGCGGCTCAGGCGAAAGGTCGAAGCTCGCTCAGGCCGGCGCCGCCAGGCGCACCGTGGCACCGGCCACCGCCGGGAGCGCCGTCGCGGGCAGGCCTGGCTCCAGGCCTCCTTCGACGACGGCACGGGCGAGGGCTTCGACCACGGCGGGGTCGAACTCTGAGCCCGCCCCCGCCTTCATCTTCTCCAGCGCGGACAGCGAGGTCACACGCTCGCAGCCGCGGCCGGCGGTCAGGGCCTCATAGCCCTCGGCCACCGCCAGGATCCGCGCGAGCTTCGGGATGTCCTCGCCGGCCTTGCCGTCCGGCCTGCCTTTTCCGTCCCATCGTTCGTGGTGATGACGCACGGCCGCCGCGATCACAGGCGGGAAGTGCGCGCCCGTGACGATCTTCTCGCCCTCCTCGGCATGCCCGGGCACCTCCAGGTCCTGCGCGTCGCTCAGCACCATGTGCCCGACGTCGTGCAGGTAGGCCGCGGTGCGCAGGTCCTCGAGGTCGCTGCCGGGCAGGCTTGCCCCGCGACCGATGGCTTCGGCTATCGCGGCCACGCGGCTCGAGTGGCCCTGCGCCGCCGCGGCGCGGTGATCGACGGCGTGAGCCGCCGCGACCACGATCTGCGGGCCCGCCTCCGCCAGCATCGTCATGAGGTTCCGATCGGCCAGCTCGAGCTCCGTGACCAGCTGCGGGAACGTGCACGCGCGGTCCTTGCCCTCGCGCTTCGCGAGGTAGAGGGCCTGGTCGGCCGCCGCGATGAGCTCGGCCGCGCCGAGCGCGTCCTCCGGATACGTGGCCACGCCGATGCTGAACGTCAGGTAGTGGCCGGGCGATGTGGCGACCGCCGCAGCGTGCACCGCGTCGACGACCCGGTACGCGAGGCGCTGCGCGCCGACCGCGCTCGTGTCGACCGCCAGGATCGCGAGCTCGTCGCCCCCGTACCGCGCCACGATGTCCTGCGCGCGGGCCGCGTTGCGCGCTATGCGAGCGCCCATCTGCAGCACGAGGTCGCCGTGCTGGTGCCCGAGCTGGTCGTTGACCGACTTGAAGTGATCGAAGTCGACAAGCAGCAGTGACACGGACATGGTCGCCCGCTCGGGTCGCGCGAACACCGCGTCGAGGCGGCGCCGCAGCTCGCGCACGTTGTAAAGACCGGTCAGCGCGTCGGTGGTGGCCTCCTGGGTGCTCCGGTGGTAGCGCAACGCGTTGGACATGGCGACCGCCGAGCTTCCGGAAAGGGCGTCGACCGCGAACAGGTCCTGGTTGCCGAACTGCTGGCCAGGCCGCTTGAGGCTGAGCAGCGCCGTGGTGCCCTCGCTGGACGCCATCGGGATGACCATCGAAGCGTGGTCGTCGGAAAACGACGCCTCGCCGGAGCGTGCGACCTTGGCGAGCTGCGCGTCATCGAGCCCGTCTGCCGCCGCGCCGTCGACCGGCTGCTGGCTGCTCGAAGTCGCCACCACGGTGAAGCCATCGGGCGAGGCGAGCACCATGCTGCCGCTCGTCGCACCCGTCATCTGCAGGGCATGCGCGACGACGACCGCGAACACGTCCTTGATGTTGGTGTCGCCCGAGATGTCGGAGCTCAGCTCGCGCAGCATGTCGGCCTGCGCCGCGCGCCGCACCGCCTGCCGCCGCTCGCGTTCCAGCTCACGCGTCATGTAGCCGGTCGCGAGCGCGACCACGAGAAACAAGAAAACGATGCCGATCGCGCTCACGCGCGCGTTCGGATCCGACGAGAGCGTCGTCGGTGTGAACGTGCCGCCGACGAAGAGGTAGATGAACGCGATCGTCAGGGCGGAGACGACGCTCGCGATGGCGCCGAACCTCACCGCATTGGTGATGACGGAAAGGAACAGGGCCAGGAAGTACGGGCTGTTGAAACCGTCGGACAGGTAGACCAGCCCCGCGGCGAAGAAGATGTCGAGCGTCATCGTGACGAGGCTGAACTGCTTGCCAGGCCGGAAGCCCTGGTACAGGAGCGCGGTGACGATGACGTTCATGCCGGCCCAGACGGCCAGCACCATGTCGACGGTCACCTTGGCCTCGATGGTCGTGACCGCGGTGAGATTGACGAGCGCGGCCAGGACGGCGAGGAAGATCCACCGGAAGAGGACCGCCACGCGCTCGCCGATCAGGCGGCGCTCGGCGTCGAACTTCTCGTCCAGGGCCCGGGCCCGGGCGTCCTGCTGGCGCTGGTCGGTGGCGACGACCGCCGGTGTGCTCATAGGAATTTAGGCAAATACCGTGGATTGGCCGGTTCCCGGAGGCTACCATTCACACTCGCGATTCGAACCCGCCGTAGCGCACGAAATGCCGCTGACCTTCGTTATGGCCATACACAGGTGAACCTCACCCATCGATCCATTCGCGCAGACCGAACGACCGTTCGCCGCCGCCCAGGGGCCCCCGCGAAATCAGAATTTCGCGGGGCAAGCCGCAGGCAGCGCGGACAGTCTCTCGTCGAGTTCGCCATCTCCTCGATCGTCCTGCTCCTGTTGGTGATGGGACTCCTGGATCTCTCGCGCGCGTTCTACTTCTCCGTGAACCTGCAGGGAGCCGCACGCGAGGGCGCCAGGCACGGCGCGTGGTTCAACACCGCCGCCCGCAACAACAACTTCCTCGACGACAACGACGTCATGAGCGCGGTCAACGCCGGCCTCAACGGCGCCGGCCTCACCGCGAACTTCCAGCCGAGCGGCAACTGCCTGACCGGCTCGGACGGCAACGCGTTCAACAACAAGCCCTACGCGGCTTCGGCGTTCCCGGGCTCGACGCAGCAGGTCAACGCGTACATCTGCTACACGTACCCCGGCGCGGCCTTCCAGACGGGCAGCCGCGCGGCGCCGCCCGGCGACAACTCCTGGCGACTTGGCGACATCAACGTGTCGCTGCTGATGAACTTCGGGCTGATCACGCCGTTGATCCAGGGCATCTTCGGCAACGGAATCAACATGGCGTACAACGAGCACTTCACCATCCAGGGGAAGCCATGAAACAGGACTTCTTCCGCAGCCAGCGTTCGCAGGGCCTGACCGAATTCGCGATCATCGCGCCGGTCATCCTCCTGCTGACCTTCGGCATCATCGACTTCGGCCGCGGCCTGTACTTCTACATCACGCTGCAGCAGGCGGCCAACGAAGGCGCGCGCGTCGCGGTGCGCGCGTCCTACTTCATCGACCCCAACGGCTCGACGCACCAGTGGCCGACCGACGCGGACGTGGCCAACGCGGTGCAGGCGCACGCAGTGACCGAGAACCTCGCCAACCCGTGCCCCAACGGGCCCATCCCGAACGGCGGCAACCCGGTGGGCTCGCCGTCGCTGCCGCCACCCAACACGGGCTGGATCTTCATCACCGATCCGAGCGCGGCGGGCAACGGCACGCCCAACGGTCCGCGAGGCGGCCTCGGCACGCTGCCCGCGCCGGGCGCCGGCTGCAACGCGATCACACCCGCGGTCGGCAACGAGGCCATCAAGGTGACCCTGTGGTTCAACTTCCAACCGCTGACGCCGATCATCCAGCAGGCCGTCGGCAACCGAATCATCATCACCGCCTACGCGGTCTACAGGGCTGAGTACAGCAACTAGCAAGATGCGCGCCCCTGCTCCGTCGTCCAATTCGAGCAACCACATGCGCAAGCTGACTCGCACCCAGAAGCAGATCCGGGCCGGCTCCCAGAGCGGGCAGGCGATCGTCCTGATCGCGCTGCTGATCCTGGTCCTGTTCGGCATGCTCGGCCTGGCCATCGACTCCGGCCGCGCCTACGTCGACCGTCGCGACCAGCAGGCCGCAGTCGACGCCGCCGCGCTCGCCGCGGGCGACTGGTATGAGAACTACAACGACCTCTACGGGTCCACGATGCCCAACGCGAAGGCCGTGTACCAGAGCAACCTGCACCTGTACGCGGGGCCGAGCTCCGACGTCGACACCACGACGTTCGTCGGCGCCAACAACAACCTGCAGCAGGACACCGACATCGTCGGCTACGCCGGCGGCTACTCGCTGACCATCGTGGCCACGAACACCCAGTTCAACGGCTATCAGTTCGTGTTCACGAGCCAGCACACGCTGCCGCTCGCGTTCATGCAGCTGTTCGGCGGCAGCCCCAACATCATCATCACCGCGACCGCGACTGCGATCGTGGGCAACCAGCGCCAGACACCTGCTCTGCTGACCCTGAGCACTGACAACTGCGCGCTGAACCTCAAGGGCGCCGCCACGCTGACGCTGCTCGGCGACGCGTACTCCAACGGCACCGCCTGCGTGGACGCCAACCTGCAGGAAGCGGGCAACTGCTATGGCGCCGCCGGCTCGAACTGCGGCTCTGCGACCTACTACTGCTACAACTCGACCCCTGGCTTCGTGCCCTACCCGCCGCCGTGCAACCCCGGCGACACGCAGGGCACCGCCGTGGTGCCGGCGCCGACGCTGCCCGACCCAGGCTATCTGTCCGCGTCGCTGCCCTACTACTCGTCGTTGGGCATGCAGTTCTACAACCAGAACAACCGCGGAACGTGGACCGAGATGACGGCCGGACCGTACGGCAGCTTCCACCTCACCGGTGGCTCCGCCAGCTGCGCGTTCCTCGATCCCGGCATCTACGTCTGGACCAACGGCTACACGTCGGACGCCACGGGCAGCCTGCTGTCCAACGAGCTGAAATCACCCGACGAGCAGTTGTACAGCGCGCCTGGCACCACCAGCGGCGCGGGGATCGCGTTCTGGGACCAGAACAACACGAGCTGCGACGGGCACTTCTCGCTGTCGGTCACGAACGGCCTGCCCGGCGCCCTGGGCCTCAAGCACAAGAGCGGCGCCGGCAACTGGGGCATCGAGCTGACGTCGGTGCGCTGGGACACGTTCGCCGACCCGACCATCAGCCCCGACCCGTGCTTCGTGTCGCCGGGCTGCCGCCGAGAGAGCGCGCCGTCGGCGTGCCAGACCGCGGGCACCAACGACATCAGCAGCGCGGCCATCGACATCCACATCACGCAGAACGCGCCTGGCGCGCAGTACTACAACGTGTACGTCAACCCCAACGGGTGCGACGGCAACCAGGACAACTTCGCGTTCGTCAACCGGTTCCTGGCGCCCGGGTTCAACGACCTGGGCGGCCCGCCGGCCTTCCCTGTCGGCGGCTACCCGAACGGCGGGGCAGGCACGGTCCTGAGCAACGGCACGGGCGGCTACCCGTGCGCCGCGCCCGGGCACTCCATCTGCGCGATCAACTACACCTCGCTTTCGCCCACGTTCCAGTGCTTCGCCCAGACCCGCTCCGCCAACTGCCAGACCCCAGACAACGAAATCAGACCGCAGTGCTTCAGCAGCTGCCCGCCGCCCGCGAACCTGCTGTCGCAGGAAAACGCCCCGTTCGCGCTGCAGTACCCGCCGTACACCGGTGGGGACGTCGCCAACGAGAACTACTGCCAGATCTCGCCCAACCCCGGCGACCCGAACTCGCCTTGCGCGACCGCCAAGATGACGCCAGGCGCTGTCCAGTTCTACTTCCCGGCCGGATCGTGCTTCAGCCAGAACGCGCAGGGCGCGACTTACGTGTTCGCGGGCGAGCAGTACAACTGGATCTCCATCTATGCGCCGCCCGCCAACACCTGCAACGAGACCATGAACGGTGGCGCGGCCACCCAGTTCATCGGCACCATCTACACGCCGGGCGCCAACTGGTCGATCAACGGTGGCGACCGCTCACCGCTGGCCGGCCAGGTCATCTGCTACACGGCCTCGGTCACCGGTGGTGGCGCCGTGGGCGTCGACTTCAACCCCAACTACTCGCCCGCCCCGCCGGCCGCGCGGCTGATCAACTAGCCGGCTTTCGGTCGGGCCTCGTAGTCGAGGCCGCCCAGCGCCTCGTCGATCCACTCGATCGCCATCTCGCGGGTGTTGGGCCAGACTTCGGGGCTCGCCGACTCGACGCCCATGTCGATCGCGACGCGTCCGCAGACGCGCAGAAGCCGGCGAATCAGCGGCGCCGCCTCCGGCACCGCGAACTCGATCTCGTCGACCGCGCGCGTCAGCATGAAGCACGCCGCGTTGAACGTCTCGGCGTCGATCGCCTCGCCGCCGGCCAGCTTCTCGGCCACACCCGCCCGCAGATTGGAAGGGTCCATCTGGCGGGTATTATTGGCCGGAGAGGCTGGGTGACTCCAATGGATCTAACCGAACCTGTTCTGCTGACTCCGGAGGGGCTGGAGAAGCTCAAGCGCGACCTCGAGGTGGCGCTGAAGCGGCGCGCCGAGGCCGGTGAGCGGCTGAAGGAGGCGTTCCAGCCTGGCGACATCGAGGACAACCCCGAGTACGAGCAGGCCAAGGAGGAGGTCGGGCTCCTCGACAGCCGCATCTACGAGCTGCAGGAGATGATCGGCCGTGCCGAGATCATCAAGGAATCGCACTCCAGCGTGGCCGGGCCGGGCTCGACCATCGAGGTCGTGGACACCGACGGCGGCGCCGAGACGTACCACCTGGTGGGCGCCGTCGAGAGCGACCCGTCGGCGGGGCGCATCTCGGTCGACTCGCCGGTCGGCCGCGCGCTCGTCGGCAAGAAGAAGGGCGACCGCATCACGATCAGCGTGCCCGCGGGAAGCCTGACGCTGACGATCAAGGCCGTCAGATAGGCATTCGATGTCCATCGGGACATCTGGACGCACGCCGACCACCGAGCTGAACCCCGAGGGCATCGCCGACCGCACGATGGTCGGCGTCTTCTACAGCCAGGCCGCCCGGTATGGCGACAGGCCGCTACTTCACCACGTGGTGGGCGAATCGTGGAAAGCGCAGTCGTGGGCGGACATGAAGCGCCATGTGCTCGCAATCGCGTCCGCGCTCGTGGACGCAGGGGTGCAGCAGGGCGACCGGGTGGTGATCCTGTCGGAGAACCGCTTCGAATGGGTCGCGTCCGATTTTGGAATTCAGTCGGCCGGGGGCGTGACAGTGCCCATCTACATGGGCACGACGCCTGAGGTCATCCAGAAGATCGTCGACAACAGCGAGGCGGTGCTCGCGATCGCGTCCAACCAGGCACTGGCAGGGAAGCTGAAGGTCGGTGGCTCGTTGAAGAGGATCGTGACCATGGACGAGGACGTATCCGTCTGGATGGCCCGCCGCCCGCAGCAGCTGGCGACGGTGGCGGCGCGGCTGGCCGCGATCAAGCCGGATGACCTGTGCACCATCCTCTACACGTCCGGCACGACCGGCGACCCGAAGGGCGTCGAGCTCGCGCATCGCTGCCTGGTCGACATCGGCAGGGCCGCGCTCAAGGTCTTCTCGCTCAGCGAGTCTGACAATGCGCTTTCTTTCCTTCCGTTCTCGCACGCGTTCGAGCGCATCAATGGAGTCTTTCTGTTCGTGATGTTCGGCGGCGAAGCGTGGATCTCGCGCGGCGCAGATCATCTTGCGGCCGAGATCGGCGAAGTGCAGCCGACGGTGATGAACAGCGTCCCGCGCGTCTACGAAAAGATGTATGCGGCGGTGACGGCGGGGGTGCGCAGCGCGCCCGGGTACCGCAAGGCGCTGTTCAACTGGGCCCGCAACATCGGCCGCCAGTACAACGTCGAGAAGAAGCGCGGTCCCCTGCTCGAAGTGCAGTACCGCCTCGCCGACAGGCTCGTGCTGTCTGGGCTGCGCAAGCGGCTCACCGGCGGCCGGCTGCGTTTCTTCATCAGCGGCGGGGCGGCGCTTTCGCAGGAGATCGAGGAGTTTTTCTGGTCGTGCGGTATCCCCATCCTCAACGGCTGGGGCATGACCGAGCTTTCGTCCGGTGTCTCCTCGAACAGGCTCGACGCCCACAAGTTCCTAACGGTCGGCAAGCCGTTCCCGGGCGTCGAGCTGAAGATCGCGGACGACGGCGAGATCATGGTCAAGGGGCCGGGCAACATGCTGGGCTACCACAAGAACCCCGAGGCTACGGCGGAGACGCTGAAGGATGGCTGGATCTACACCGGTGACATCGGCGTCATCGACAGCGACGGGTTCCTGAAGATCACCGACCGCAAGAAGGCGCTGTTCAAGACCGCGGTCGGCAAGTACATCGCGCCGCAACCGATCGAGTTCGGCCTCACCCAGGACGAGCTCATCGACCGCGCGGTGATCATCGGCGAGGGCCGCCCTTACATCGTCGCCCTGATCGTCCCGGACAGGGCCGCGGCCAAGAAGCAGGGCCTCGATGAAGCCGGCCTGCGCGAGCACGTGCAGAAGACGCTCGACAACGTGAACGCCCACGTGAACGGCGACTGGGAGACCGTCAAATACTTCGAGCTCCTGCCCGAGGACTTCTCCGAGGCGCGCGGCGAGCTCTCGTTGAAGCTCGACGTGAAGCGCAAGGTCGTCGCGCAGAACTACGCGAAAGAGATCGACTCGATGTACGCGGGCAAGTCGAAGTCCGGCTCGTAATGGCCGGGCCAGTCGACATGTCCGAGGTCCACGCGTCGCTGGACCACCTGCGCTCGCAGCTGTGCCACTGCGGCTTCAAGGGTGAGTGCCTCGGGTGCAAGGGCATCGAGATGGTCAGGGCGCAGGTCGAGGCGGTGGTCGCCGCGGCGAGCCAGCCCATCCTGCTGCAGGTCGCGCAGGAGGCGTCCATGAAGGACATGGCGACGCGCTTCCAGGCGATGTCCGAGCGCCTGATGAGCGACCCTGACATCCGCCGCTCCGCCGAGGAGATGCAGCAGAAGCTGATGTCCGACCCTGAGACGCGACAGCTCATCGAGGAGCTGATGCGCCGCCTGGGCGCGCCCCCCGACGAGCTGTCGTAGGGCCGGTCAGCCGGCCGCTTTCTTCACCAGGGCGCTGATCTTCGCCTCGGTGGCGGCGTTCAGCTCCGTCACCGCGTACTCGGTCGGCCACAGCTTGCCGTCGTCGAGCCTGGCGGCGTCGCTGAACCCGATCGTCGCGTAGCGCGTCTTGAACTTCTCCGCGGCTTTGTACCAGCAGACGACCTTGCCGTCGATGGCGTAGGCCGGCATCCCGTAGTAGGTCCGCGACGAAAACGCGGGCACGCTGGCCTTGATGAGCGCGTGCAGCCGCTTGGCCATCGCGCGGTCGGGCGCCTGCATCGAGTCGATCTTTGCGAGCACCTCGCTCTCACCGTCGGCCGGAGCCGACTGCAGCTCGCGCACGCGGGCCTGCATCGCGGACTTCTCTTCGTCCGTGAAGGTCTTGCCCTTCGACGCCCTGGATCTCACTTTCGTCGCCATTCTGTCTGCCTCTCCTCGTGGGGTGTGTTTGACGATCCCATCGTAGGTGGGGCGTTACGGCCGAAGCTTCTCGAAAACTGCTGGATTTACGCGCCTGGAGTCGCGGTCGCTGTCCCCTTGCGAACGGGCCTGTCCCAGAACGGGATCGGTCTGGACTGCAGAGCCGTCAAGATCTTCTGCTCCTGCGCGCTCGTGATCTTCTTGTCCGCCACGGCCTTGTCCAGCATCGGCTTGATCTGGGCGATCAGCCTCGCGCGGAACTGGGCCTCGGTCACCGGCGGGTTCTGGGCATCCGCGATCTGGTGCAGGGTCATGCCCTTGGCCAGGTCGGCCTTCAAAGTGTCGGTGCTGATGCCGAGAGCGGAAGCCGCGGCGGTCAAGAGCGCCTGCTGGTAAACGCCTCCGCCCGTCGCCTGCCCACCGCCGAGATTGCCGGCCAGCGCGCACGGCGCTTTGCCCGCAAGTCTCTGCTTGATCTTGTCCGCCTGGGCCTGGGTGATCGTCCCGGCCTTCACCTCGTCGGCGAGGGTCTGGCCGACCGCGTCGGTGAACGCGGAGTTGACCTTGTCCTGGCTGACCCCGAGGTCACTCGAGAAGTGGGAGATGAACTCGTTGCAGACAGTGCTGCTGGATGGCTTGGGCGTGGCGGCCGCGACCGGAGCGGTCGTGTTCTTCGGGCTCACGCCGAAGCTGTAGCCGGCGGCTGAGGCGGTGATGTAGACGGCCGCCCCGGCGATGCAAGCTGCGCCGGCGGCGAGGCCGGCGATGCGGAGGTTTTTCGGTGAAGCGATGGAGGTGATCACGTCATCTAGTAGACCCCAGCGGCCGCGAAAGCATCCTCAGACGCAGGTAAATCTTCTGTAAATGACGGGTTTGGGCCCGATCTCTATAGTCGGCTGATGGAGTCGCCCCCCGACACCGGCTGGGGAAGCGGAAAGCACGCGGTCGAGCTCTACGTCCGCACGTACACCACCATGCTGCAGAGCTCGGGCGAGATCAAGGTCGACTCCCTGGTGCAGACGCACATCCGCATGGGCTCCGTGCTGCATCCGCTGGCCGGCCAGCCGCAGAGCGACATGGGCGCGCTGCTGTACGCGGTGCGGCGGCTCCCCCGCGCGATCGAGCACTGCCGGCACGTGGTCATGGGCCAGAGCCCGCAGGGTTTCAAGGCAGTGCTCGGCGCGGACATCCTGGAATGGCAGCCGCTCAAGGCCCCGGCCCGGCGCCGGCGCTGGTACCAGGACGGCCGCACCCTTGGCGTGCTCATCGCGTCGACGTCCGACATCGACGACCTGGTGCCCTCGCTGGTCGCGTATCAGATCGAGTGGAACAAGCTGCACCGGGCTCTGCAGGGCGTCGACCTCGCCGACGAGCCGGCGCGCGAGGCGGCGGGCGCGAGCGAGGACGACTGGCAGCGGTTGCACGAGGCCTGGGGCGACGGTTTTGACGCGACGCTGGCGCTCGTGCAGAAAGAGGAATGCCACATCGGGCTGCGCCTCATCGGTGGCAGCCACCTCGGCTACGCGCGCATGGCCGCGCGGTGGTGGCTGCCCATCGCCGGTGGCATGGCCGAGCTGGGCGTGCTCGATTCGCCCGTCTACTTCGTGTCGTCCAACGCGCACAGCCTCGTCAACGTCCTGAGCGGCACGGCGCGCGAGTTCGAGCGCGAGATCGTGCAGTGGGTTCGTCACAACGACCCCGAGCTCGAAGAGGAGCGGCACAAGCTGGAGGCAGGCCACAGCCGCGCGTCGCGCCAGAACTGGCTCTACTTCGCGGCCCGGCAGATCTTCGACCTGCATCCCGACCGCGAGGAGCTGCGCAAGCGACGCGTGGCGCTGGAGGCGGCGCGGGGCATCCGCCACGTGCCCGCGCGCGGCACCGGCGTCGACAGCGCAGCGCAGATCTTCAAGCTGTCCAGCCTCGACGCGAGCGCGATCGACCCGCGCGTCGGCACGGTCGACGTGGAGCGGCTAGGTATGTCCGACGCCTGCATCGTCAACGTCGACTACCCGCTCGGCTTCGCGGCCTATCACATCCTGCGCCAGGTCGCGGAGCACGTGTCCTGGGTCGCGGGCGTCTACGTGATGGGCAAGGCGGCGACGCTCAACTCCGACGTCGGCGACGTGATGATCCCCAACGTCGTCTACAACGAGCACTCCGGCAACACGTACTGGCTCGACAACGCGATCACCGCCGCGGACGTGCAGCCGAACCTCGTGTACGGGTCCGCCGTCGACACGCAGCGCGCGGTCGCGGTGCGCGGCACCTTCCTGCAGAACCGCGACTACCTCGAGTTCTACTACCAGGGCCACTACACGGTCGTCGAGATGGAGGCCGGGCCTTACCTCGACGCGTGCTACGAGATCGGGCAGCCCGACCGCTTTCCGCTGAACGAGAGCGTGAACATGGCGCGCATCAACTTCGACCTCGGCATCGTCCACTACGCGTCTGACACGCCGTACACGCAGGCACGCACGCTGGGCGCGCGCGGCCTCAGCTACCGCGGGCTGGACTCGACCTACGCGGCCGCGATCGCGCTGGCGCGGCGAATCCTGCAGCGAGAGGGCGCGCTGAAGTCTTAGTCGCCCGGCGCGACGTGCGTGTGCGGGTGGTTGTGGTCGCCCATGCCGTGGTGGATGTCGCCGCAGGGGTGGCAGCTTTCGACCTGGATGGTCGTGTGGCCGATGTCGAACTTGCTGCACAGCCGCTGCTCGAGGTCGCGTACCACGTGCTCGGCTTCGGGTAGCGGGCACTCGTCCATGACGACGTGCACGCTCAAGGCGGTGGCGTCGGACGACAGCGCCCAGACGTGCAGGTCGTGCAGGCCGGTGATGTGGTCCGTGGAGCCGATCTCCCTGCTCACCTCGGCGACGTCGATGTCGCGGGGTGTGCCTTCCATGAGCATGTTGACCGCCTCGCGAACGATGCCCCATGCGCCGTATGCGATGAGTGCCGCGATGCCCAGCGAGATCAGGGGGTCGATGTACAGCCAGCCGGTCAGCAGGATGACCGCGCCCGCGATCACGACGCCGGTGGAAGCGCCGATGTCCCCGATCACGTGCAGGAACGCCGCCCTGATGTTCAGGTTGTGGCCGTGGCCGCGCAGCCCAAAGACCACGTAGCTGTTGATGGCGATGCCGATGAGCGCCGTGACGACGACGACCCCGCCTTGCACGGGCTCCGGGTTCGCCAGGCGGAGGATCGCCTCATAGGCGATGGCGAACACGATGACTATCAGCGCGACCGCGTTGACCAGCGCAGCCAGGATCGTCACGCGCTGGTAGCCGTAGCTGCGCCGGCGGTCGGCCGGCCGCTCCGCCTGCTCGAACGCGAACCACGCGATACCGAGCGCGAACACGTCCGTCAGCACGTGGCCTGCATCGGAGAGAAGAGCCAGGGAATGGGAGTAGAGGCCGCCTGCCAGCTCGACCAGCAGCACGACCAGCGTGAGCGCCAGCGCGCGCCTCAAACCGGACCCGGGAATCACCGAATTCATCGTACCCAGCGGGTCGGAATTCCTACCTTTGTATACAAACGCGTCGATCTCGCGGCAAATAACACGCCGCTGTATACAAACGGCGTCGGCTAGCGGTACCAACCCTCCCCGTGCTCCAGGTACGCCAGCAGCATCCCGTGGCGCAGGCCCTGGTGGCTGATCTGGAGCACGGCCAGCCCGTACCAGTCCAGGAGCAGCAGCAGCACCTCCACGCCCGCCCGCATCGCTTTGACGCGGTTCACGGGCAGCTTGACGCGCTCGGCCACCTGCGCGGCGCGACCCCCGTCGAGGCGCTTCTCGCACTGCAGCAGGTCCTGCGTGGTGAGCACCGCGGGCGGGTTGCGCCGGGCGAGCACGAACGGCAGGTTGGAGGCCGTGCCGCCGGTCGCGACAAGACGCTCCACGTCGCCGTCCGGCGCCCGCGGCAGCTCGCGCAGGGCGGCCCGGCGCATGCGCGCCCGCTCCTCCGGGCGCGGCGGGTCGGCGAGGTAGGTGGACGCCAGCACGCCCGAACCGACAGGCAGCGACGCCCATCTCTGCATCTCCCGACCGCGGCCGATCGCCACCTCCGTGGAGGCGCCGCCCAGGTCGACCATCAGCCAGTCCCGGCGCGCCGCGTGCCGGCTGGCGACGCCGAGGAAGCTCAACTCCGCCTCCCGATGCGCCGAGATCACGTGCACGGGCGTGCCGATCGCCGCGCCCGCCTGCTGGGCAAAGGCCTCGCCGTCCGTGGCCAGGCGCACGGCCTCGGTGGCGCCGGCGACCAGGTGGTCGTAGTGGTGGGTGGCCGCCTGGGCCAGCACCGATTTCAAGGCGCGGATGGCCGCCCTGCCGCGGCTCCCGACGGTCCCGGTCCTGGCCACGTGCGCCCCCAGCTCAGGCATCTCGACGTAGTGGGCGACGTCCTCGAGCCGGTCCCTCACGACATCCGCCACCAGCACGTGGACGGTGTTGCTGCCGATGTCCACGGCCGCCAGACGCATAAATCAGAAAGTAACCGAGTGGAGAGCTAGGCCGGATTCACTCCGGCCGCCTCCCAAGCGCGCCACTTCTTCAAGGCGCCACCGACGTGCTTTGCGGGTGGGGGTTTCACGGGGGAGGCCTGCCTCCCCCGTGCTCTCCGCCACCAGCACGTGGACGGTGTTGCTGCCGATGTCCACGGCCGCCAGACGCATCCGCGCAGAGTGACACAATTCGTTCGCATGGCCAGGAGGGGAACGCGAGTGGAGAAGGACTCGATGGGCGAGATGGAGGTGCCCGCCGACGCCTACTACGGCGCCTCCACGCAGCGCGCGGTGCTCAACTTTCCCATCTCCGGGTCGCCGTTCCCGCGACGGTTCATCCGCGCGCTCGGCATCGTCAAGAAGGCCGCCGCGCAGACCAACCGCGAGCTGGGCCTGCTGTCGCGCCGGCGCGCGCGCGCGATCACCGCCGCCGCGCAGGAGGTGATCGACGGCAAGCTCGACGCGCAGTTCCCGATCGACATCTACCAGACGGGTTCGGGCACGTCGACGAACACCAACGCCAACGAGGTCATCGCCAACCGCGCGACCGAGATCATCGGCCGCGAGCGCGGCTCCAAGGTCGTGCACCCCAACGACCACGTCAACCTCGGCCAGTCCTCGAACGACGTCATCCCGACCGCCATCCAGCTGTCGGCGGCGATGGCCATCGACGAGGAGCTCATCCCCGCGCTCGAGCAGCTGCGCAAGGCGCTCGACGCCAAGAGCCGCGAGTTCTGGCCCATCGTCAAGACCGGCCGCACGCACCTGCAGGACGCGACGCCCATCCGCCTCGGCCAGGAGTTCAAGGGCTACGCGGGCCAGATCGAAGAGTCGATCCGGCGGGCGCACGGCGCCATCGACGAGCTCGCCCGCATCCCTCTCGGCGGCACCGCGGTGGGCACCGGCCTCAACTCGCATCCGCAGTACGCGCGCGACGTGGCGGCGCGCCTCGCCAAGGCGACAGGGCTACCTGTCAAGGAGACGTCGAACCACTTTCACGCGCAGGCGACGCTCGACGCTGTGGTGGCGGCGCACGGGGCGCTGCGGACCATCGCCACGAGCCTCTGGAAGATCGGCTCCGACATCCGGCTGATGGGCACCGGCCCCATCGCCGGGCTGGGCGAGCTGCGGCTGCCGGAGACACAGCCTGGCTCGAGCATCATGCCGGGCAAGGTGAACCCGGTGATCATCGAGTCGATGCTCATGGTCATCGCCCGCGTCTACGGCAACGACCTGACGGTACTCGTGAGCGGCCAGTCGGGAAGCCTGTTCGAGCTCAACGTGATGATGCCCGTGGCGGGCGTCGCGACGCTCGAGTCGATCACGCTCCTCGCGGCGTCCGCGCGCAACTTCTCGTCGCGCTGCATCGAGGGCCTGCAGGCCACCGACCGCGGACCTGAGCTGGTCGAGCGCAGCCCGATGCTCGCGACCGCGCTGAATCCGGTCATCGGTTACGACGAGGCGGCGAAGATCGCGAAGGAGTCGATCCGCACCGGTCGCTCGATCCGCCAGCTGGCGCGCGGCCGCGGCGTGTCCGAGTCGACGCTGACCAAGGTGCTCGACCTGGGCAAGATGACGAAGCCCGGCCTCGAAGGACCCGGCGGCGGAGGATAGACGTGGAAGGCCTCGCCCTGAGCATCAAGGGTGGGGTGGCGACCCTCGTCATCGATCGTCCCCAGGCCCGCAACGCGCTGAACCTCGCCACCATGCGCGCGCTCGGGCCGGCGCTCACCGACGCGGACAAGAAGCGCGCTCGCGTGCTGGTCATCCGCGGCGCCGGCGAAAAGGCCTTCTGCGCCGGCGGCGACCTGAAGGAGCTCGAGCACATGCGCTCGGCCGAAGGCGCAACGCAGATGGCGCGCCTCATGCGCACCACGCTCGACCGCCTCAACGAGCTGCGCATGCCCGTGCTCGCGGCGATCAACGGCGACGCGCTCGGCGGCGGCGCCGAGCTCGCGCTGGCGTGTGACTTTCGCATCGCGGCGGCGCACGCGAGGATCGGCTTCCCGCAGGTGAACCTCGGCCTCATCCCGGCGTGGGGCGCGCCGGAGCGCCTGGCTTCGCTGCTCGGCCGCGCGCGCGCGCTGCACATCATGCTCACAGGCAAGGCGCTCGGGGCCGAGGAGGCCATGCGGGCCGGGCTCGTCGAGGAAGTCGTGCCCAGCGAGGATTTCGACGCCCGCATAGCCGAGATCGCCGCCGGCATCGCCGGAGCGCCGCCGGCCGCGGTCGCGGGCATCAAGCGATCGATCGACGCCGTAAGGCCTCAGCGCAATCCGGACCTGGCCGACAAAGCCATCGCGGCGTTCGCGCGTACCTGGGCCGCGCCGGCGCACTGGCGCGCGGTCGAGACGATGGAGAAGCGGCGCCGGAGCAAGGCCAGGGACTGATGCGCCGCCCTGTGGCGAACCCGCTGCTGCGGTTCCGGCTGCCCGCGGTCCTGCTCGCGTTCGTGATCGTGTTCGGCGTCACCGGCTACATGCTCATCGAGCGCTGGAGCCTCTTCGACGCCTTCTACATGACGATCATCACCATCAGCACCGTCGGCTATGGCGAGGTGCATCCCCAGTCCGTCGCCGGCCGCATCTTCAGCTCCGTGCTCATCGTGGTCGGTGTGGGTACCATGCTCTTCGGCTTCGGCGTCTTCGCCGAAACGCTCGCCGAAAACGCATTCGGCCAGTTCAGGAGACAGAACCAGATGGAGCGCCGGCTGCAAGAGCTCCGCGACCACTTCATCGTCTGTGGCTACGGCCGCATCGGCACCGAGGTGGTGGTCGAGTTCGACGACCACAAGGTTCCGTACGTGATCATCGACCGCACCGAGGAGGCGCTGGGCAGGCTCGTCAAAGAGGAGAGGCTCTTCATCGAGGGCGACGCGGCCAGCGAGGACATCCTGCATCGCGCGGGCATCGATCGCGCGCGCGGCCTCATCTCGGCAGTCGACTCCGACGAGCGCGCCGTCTACATCACGCTCGCGGCGCGCGCCCTCAACCCGAGGCTGTACATCATCGCGAGGGCCGGCTACCCCGAGTCGACCCGGCGGCTGGAGCTGGCCGGCGCCGACCGCGTCATCTCGCCCTACCGCATGGCCGGCCACCTGATGGCCGAGCTCGCCGTCCACCCCGCGATGGTGGACGTGCTCGACACCCTGCACCACGGCGAGTCCGAGATCGGCCTCGAGGAGGTGCTGATCCAGCCCAAGACGAAGGCGATCGGCAAGACGCTCACCGATTCGGGACTTCTGGATTCGGCCGGCGCGAAGCTGCTGGCGGTGCGCCGGCGCGACGGCACGCTGCACGTCAACCCGAGCGCGGACCTGCGGCTGGAGGAGGGCGACCTCATCATCGCGCTGGGCTCCGAGCAGCAGCTCCTCGCCACCGCTTCGATGCTGAACTAGCAAGAAGAGGACTCAGTGGGATCCCTCGGCCGCCGGCCCGAGTTCGTGGCCGTCGCATCGGTCGTCATCGGCGTGCTGCTGGTCGCGGGCAAGCTGGTGGTCGGGCTCGCCACCGGAAGCCTCGGCATCCTCAGCGAAGCGGTTCACTCGCTGCTCGACGTGGCCGCCAGCGGGTTCGCGCTGGTCGCGGTGCGCACGTCGCGCAAGCCGGCCGACAGCGAGCACCCGTACGGCCACGGACGCACCGAGAACCTGGCGGCGTTCGCCGAGGGCATCGTGCTCGTCATCACCGCGGGCGGCATCGCGGTCGAGGCCGTGCACCGGCTGCTCGTGCCCGGCCACGAAGTGGACCCCGCGTGGTACGCGTTCGTCCTGCTCGTGGGCACGATCGTCATCGAATCAGGGCGCGCCGCCGTGCTGCGCGCGGTCGGACGCGCCGCCGACAGCGCCGCGCTGGAGGCCGACGCCACCAACCGGCTCTCCGACGTTCTCGCCTCGCTCGCGGTTCTCGTGGGCCTGGCCCTGGTCCGCGCCGGCCTCGTGTGGGCGGACTCCGTGGCCGCGCTCATCGTCGCCGCGGTCATCGCGCGCGCCGCGCTCCTGCTCGTGTGGCGCTCGGGCGACATCCTGATCGACCGCGCGCCGGCGGGTGCCGAGGAGCGGCTGCGCGAGGCGATCCTCGGCGTCACCGGCGTGCGCGAGGTGCGATCGGTGCGCGTGCGCCGCAGCGGCCCGCACCTGCTGGGCGACGCGATCATCGCCACGCGGCGCATGCTGCCTGTCGAAGCCGCCGATGCCATCACGGACGAGGTCGAGCGTGTCTCCCGCGAGGCACTGCCCACGCTCGAGCTCACGGTTCACGTCGAGGCACAGCCGCGGTCCGGCGATCTCGTCGAGCGCATCCACGCGGCGGCCGCGCGTGATGGTGGCGTGCGCGACCTGCACAACGTCACCGTCGAGCGCGAGAGCGACGGATCGCTGCACCTCACGATGCACGCCAAGCTGCGCGGCGACATGAGCCTCGCGTCGGCGGCGGAGGCGAGCGCGCAGCTCGAGCGCACGCTGCGCGAGGAGCTGCCCGACGCGGCGCGCATCGACATCCACCTCGAGCCGCTCGAGCCGACGGTCGTGAGCGGCCAGGACGTCACCGACAGCCGCGCGCAGCTCACGGCGCGCATCAAGCGGGTGGTCGAGGCGCACCCCGAGGTGCGCGGCGGCGCGGACGTGGAGCTGAGCGACCGCCACGGCCACATCTACGCTCATGTCGTGGCCACACTGTCGGGCACCGTCACGCTGGAGCACGCGCACCAGGTCGAAACCGACCTGGAGGCACGCATCCGCGAGGCGGTGCCCGAGGTGCGCGAGGTGGTCGCCCGGGCGACGACGTGAGGCCGGGCCGGCGCGAGGACCTGCCGGAGGTGACGCGTCTGTGGGAGCAGGAGGTGATCGCCGGCCTGCGTGACTCCGTGCCGCGCGACGACGTGATGAGGCGCTTGCTCACAGGCTTCGACTGGGAGGCCTGCTCGCGCGTCGACGAAGGGCGCGGCGCCGTGCTCGTGCTGAAGCGCGACGCGGACGCCCGGCCGATCACGCGCGTGGAGGCCGCGGCCGCGCCGCCCAACGACGACGTGCTCCGCTCGCTGCTCGAGTGGGGCGTCGCGCTCTCGCGGGCGGCGGGCGCCCCCATTGCCCAGGTCTGGCGCCCCGTCGGCACCGCGGGGTGGCTGCGGGAGCTGGGCCTGGAGCCGGTGCGGCCGTGGTGGCGGATGGACCGCAGCCTGGAAACGCCGCTCCCGCCGGTCCAACCGGTCGACGGCTACCGCCTCCTCGACCCTGCGGGCGTCCCGGCCGGGGCGTGGGCCGACGCCTACAACCACTCGTTCGCGGACCACTGGCGCCACAGCCCGCGCGCGCCGGAGCAGCTGGGCATGAGCGAGCGGCCCGATCTTTCGCTCATGGCCGCCGACGCCGAGGGCAGGCCCGCCGCGATCACCCTGTGCGAGATCGAAACCCTGCGCGCCGACGCGCGCCCGCAGCCGGTCGGGCTCGTGGCCTCGGTCGGGACGCTGCCCGCCCACCGCCGGCGCGGCCTGGCGAGGTGGCTGGTGGCCGAGTCGCTGACCCGGCTGAAGGCGGGCGGCGCCGCCACTGCCTCGCTCTACGTCGACGGCCGGAACGAGCACCGGGCCGCCGAGCTCTATTCGAACCTCGGTTTCGTGGTGACATTCGACACCACTGTCTGGGAAGCTACGTTCCCGTGAAATTCCGAGTGGCGGCGGCGGCGCTGGCGGCGCTCGTACTGGCCGGGTCCGCGTGCAGCAGCCAGCAGTCGTCCGGTGCCACCACCCAGAGGCCCGCCGTCCTCAACGGCAAACCGAGCCCGGCGCCGCCCACGCTCGCCGAGGCGATCCGCGCCGCCCGCGACCTCGGGCCCGCGGGCACGGCCACCCAGGTCAGCCTCAACTTCACGCTCAAGACCCGGCAGCAGGCGCGCCTCGACGCCCTGCTGGCAGCGGGCCAGACCGTGTCGGCCGAGCAGTACGCCGCCGAGTTCGGCCCGGATCCCGCGCTGGTCGGCGCCGCGCTGGCGCAGCTCCGGCAGTCCGGCTTCGACCCTGGCTGGGAGGCCGGCTCGCAGCTCATCACGGTCGACGGGCCGGCGCCCGCCGCGATCGCCCTGCTCGGCGTGGAGATCGACAACTACCGCCAGGCCGACGGCTCGACGTTCTACGCGGCGACCGCTACGCCCAAGTTGACCGGCCCTCTCGCCGCCGTGGTGGCGAGCATCGCCGGCCTCGACAGCTACCGGCGCATGCGCGGCCACGCGGTCAAGCCTGGCGGGCTCACCGCGACCGACCTCATGGACTTCTACAACATCAGCGCGCTGCGCAAGAAGAACCTCGACGGCACCGGTCAGACGATCATGTTTCCGGAGATCGAGCAGCTGCCGCAGAGCAACATCAACGACCTGAACAGGTTCGCCACCGAGTTCGGGCTTCCGCCCTACGGCCCTCTCCTCACCATCAAGCAGGACGCCAAGTGGGGCAAGCCGGAGGCGCCGATCGGTGAGATCGTCCTGGACCTCGAGATCGCGCACGAGATCGCGCCCAACGCCAAGCTCGTGGTCTACCTCGCGGCGCCGACCTTCGCATTCCACAATCGGGCCTTCGACCAGCTCGTCACCGATCACCTCGGGTCGGTGATCAGCGAGAGCCTTGGCATCTGCGAGCTCGACACGAGCGCGAGCCTGCGCGACCAGCTGCAGAGCCTGGAGGTGCGCGCTCAGGCGCAGGGCATGTCGCACTTCGTGTCCACCGGCGACACCGGCGCGTACGAGTGCGGCCAGGGCGAGTACCCGGCCGGGAGCTTCCCGTCGACGCTGCCCAACGTCACGGCCGTCGGCGGCACGACCGTGTTCGAGTCGAAGCAGGGCACGTACTTCCAGGAGTACGCGTGGGGCAGCCCGATCGACGAGAGCGGCACGGGCGGCGGGCGCAGCCAGTTCTACACGATCCCGAACTACCAGCAGTCGGTGGCCGACGCGAGCGGCCACGGATTCCGGCAGGTGCCCGACGTCGCGGCCGACGCCGACCCGATCACCGGGTATCACATCGTGCTCGGAGGTCGGGACACGCAGGCCGGCGGCACTTCCGCGTCCACGCCGCTTTGGGCGGCGACCATCGCGCTGATCAACCAGGACCTGAAGGCGAAGGGCATGCGCGAGGTCGGCTTCGCGAACCCCGCGCTCTACTGGATGGGCGAGAACCTGGGCAAGTTCGGCACGCCGCCGTTCCACGACGTCACCGCCGGCAACAACCTCGCCTACGAGGCGGGGCCCGGCTGGGACTTCACGACCGGCTGGGGCAGCATGGACGCCGCCGCGCTGGAGGCGGCCTGGATCACCTACATCAAGAGTGGCGGCGCGTGAGCGAGCAGAGGGAACGCCGTCGCGAGGATCGACGCAAGGGTCCGGGCCGGCGCGTGGGCGAGCTGAGAGCCGGGCCAGGCGGGCCGCCGCTGGTGCAGTGCCCGCACTGCGACAGCACCGTGCCGCAGGGCGACTTCTGCGGTCACTGCGGGGCGCATCTCGTGACCGCGGACACCTCGCGGCGGCACGCTTTCGCCGCGACGCCTTCGGAGCCGGTGCTGCACTTCAACGTCATCAGCACGCTCTTCCCGCACCTGCCGCACCGGCGGAGCGGGGCTTTCCGGTGGGCGATGATCGCGGGCCTGATATTCGTGTTGCTGCTGGTGGCGCTCGGCCTGTACGCCCCGGCGACCGCGGTGGCGACCGCGCTGCTGCCCGCGCTCTATCTCCTTTATCTGTACGAGGTCGAGGTTTACCAGGAGGAGCCGTGGATCCTCATCGGGGCCACCATGGTGGTCGGCGGCATCCTCGGCTTCGCATTCATCACATCGATCGGGGGCGCCGCGACGGACCTCAGGCTGACCGGCGATGCCACCTCTACGCTCTTGCTCGAGGGATTCGGAACCCCGCTGCTCGCGCAGATCCTCATGCTGGTCGGGCCGGCCGTTCTCTATTTCGCGCGAAGCGGCTATCGCGAACCCCTCGACGGGCTGACGTTCGGCGCAGCCTCCGCGCTCGGCTTCTCGCTCGCCAGCCAGCTCACGGCCCTGTGGCCGGTCATCAGCGGGCCGCTCGTCGGCTCCGGTGATCCGGTCGACTGGACTCTGCGGCTGCTGCGCCTCGGGATCCTGGTCTCGCTGGTCAACGCGAGCACGACCGCGCTGGTCACCGCCTCGGTGTGGCTGCGGCGCTACGACCGCAGGCGATCGAATCGAGCGTGGGAGGTGAGTGTCCCCGCCGCGGTGCTGGTCGCACTCGGCGCGCAGCTGCTGCTCGGCCTGTTGACCATCGCTCTGACCAACCTGATCGCGCAGGCGCTGGCGTGGACGCTGGCCGCCATCGCCCTGATGCTGTACGTGCGCCAGGTGATCCATCAGGCCCTGCTGGCGGAAGGGCCGGCGCACGAGATTGGGCCCGACTCGCAGTGCCCCGAGTGCCATCGCATCGTGCCGACGATGGCGTTCTGTCCCCATTGCGGAGCCTCACGCGCCGCGGCGCCGAGGTCGACGCGCAGCGGCAGGAGGGCGACGGGCTGATGGCGCAGAACTTCTGCGGCCGCTGCGGCGCGCCGCTCATGCCGGGTGCCGCCTTCTGCGGCGTGTGCCGCACGCCAGTGGCGCCGGTGTCGGTCGCGACGTACCAGCAGTACGTCTACCCGTACGCGCAGCCGCAGGCGCCCCGCATCGGAGGCGGGCGCACCACTCAGATCGCGGTGGCCATCGGCCTCGTGGCGATTCTCCTGGTCGTCGCGGTCGTCGGCGGGGTGTTCGCCTACCGCGCCGCCTCCGGCTCGAAGAAGACCTGCACGGCCAACTGCAGCCCGCGCGTGATCACGCCCCTGCCCGCGGCCGCGACGTACCGCAGCACCGCGTTCAAGTACGAGGTCGACTACAGCGAGAACTGGACCGTGCGCAGCCAGGACGCCAACGGCGTCGTGCTGGGCACGAGGCTCGGCAGCGTCAGCGTCGTAGGCATGAAGGCCGGCGCGACACCCGACCAGGTCATCAGCACGACTGTCGCCGCCCTGCCGAGCGCGACCTGGCAGAGCGTCAAGCTTGTCGGCGGCCTGCGCGGCGCGCACCTCGGCGATGTCGACGCCGTCGGCCAGGTCTATTCGGCCAACCTCATCGGCGCGAACTCGAAGGCCGCGGTGGTCAGGTTTGCGGTGATCGCCGCGACGAAGGGATCCGTGACCGTCGTGGTCTTCGCGGAAGATCCGGCCGACACGGCGCACTTCCCCAACGGCATGCCCGAGGGCGTGCTGTTCGACTACATGTGCACGATCTTCCGCTGGGGCAGCTGAGCTCTGAACACCGAGCTGCTCGCGTTCGCCGGCGTGTCGCTGCTGCTGGCGGTGACGCCCGGACCTGACATGGCCGTGGTCACGCGCAACGCGCTCGCGCACGGACGTCGCGGCGTCATCCTCACCACGACAGGCATCGCGACCGCGCTCGCGATCTGGGTCACCGCGACCGCGTTCGGCGTCTCGGCTGTGCTTCGTTCGTCGGCCGAGCTGCTGTTCGCGCTCAAGCTCGTCGGCGCCGCGTACCTCGCCTACCTCGGCATCCGGACCCTCATCGAATCGCGCCGCCGTCCCGCCGAATTTCTCAACGCGGCGCCGCCCGCCGCGCCCGCCCACGCCATCTACCGGCAGGGATTCCTCTCGGCGCTAACCAACCCCAAGCTCGGGGTGTTCTTCGTGACGTTCCTTCCGCAGTGGGTGGCGCCCGGCCAGGAGCTGCTGCCGCGGCTCCTCGAGCTCGGCCTGATCTTCGCGGGCATCGGTTGGATCTGGATGAACGTCTACGGCCTGCTGGTGACGCGCATCCGCGCGTTCATCACCGCACCGCGGGTCCGGCAGTGGATGGACCGTGCGACCGGGGTGGTGCTGCTGGGCTTCGGCGCGCGCCTGGCCCTCGAACGAATCTAGTGCGCGAAACACGCGTTTGCATACAAACGCGGGGAAAAGCGCGAGTAAATACCGCGTTTGCATACAAACGGCGAGGGCGCGCTACTCGGCCGGAAGGTCGAAGCTGATCTCGTAGACGCCGCCGTTCAGGCGCGCCTGGTGGATCCAACCCATCTTGCGCAGCAGCCCGAGCATCTGCTGGTTCTCGGGCAGGACGATCAGCGAGAACGTCTTGATGCCCTCCTCGCGCGCGACCTTGGCCAGGATCGCCAGCAACGCGCTGCCCAGCCCTCGCCGCTGGAACTCGTCCACCACGGCGACGGCGGTCTCGGCCACATCGGTGCCGGCGGCGCGGTCGTACCGCGCGACGCCAAGGATTCGCTCCTTGCCGTTCGGACGGTGGCTGGTGGCTACGATCGCGAACCGATCGTGGTAGTCGACCACCGCGAGACGGTGCGCGAGCGCGTCGGGCATTCGCTTGAGGGGCGTGAAGAAGCGGAAGTAGACGGTGCGCTCGGACATCGCGGCCACCGCCTCGTGCAGCAGCGGTTCGTCCGAGGCCTGGATCGGCCGGACGTGGACCTTGGTCCCGTCCTTCAGCTCCAGGGTGCGAGGCGCGAAGCCGGCTACGGCCACGGTTCGTAAAGGTACCCTTCGGCGGAATGAGGCGTCGCAACCTGGTGATCGCCGGCGCCGCCGCGGCCGCCACCGTCGCCGCCGCGTACGACGTGTGGCTCTGGGCGACCAACTACCTCGCCGACAACTTCCACAACGACTTCACCTTCTACTACGCGGCCGCGCGCGTCGGCATCATCCACGGCGGCAAGTACGTCTACGACCTGAACCTGCAGCAGGAGCAGCTCGACGCGATCGGCTCGCACATCACCATCGCGCAGCTGGCGCGCTACGTGAGCCCGCCGCCGCTGGAGTGGCTCGTCACCGTGCTGACACCGCTGCCGTACCAGGCTGCCTACTGGGTCTGGAGCGCCGGGCTTCTCGCCGCGCTCGCGTACGCGTGGCACACCGCAGCACCTGGGAAAGGGCGCGCGCGCGTCATCTTCCTCGTCGCCGCGATCGGCTGGTTGCCAGTCATCTACGGCCTGCAGCTTGGGCAACCTGCGCTGCTGGTGGCCGCCGCGGTCGCCGCCTGTTACGCGTTTCTGAAGGACGACGAGCCGGTCTGGGCCGGCGCCATGCTCGGTTTCATCGTGTTCAAGCCCCAGCTTGCCCTTCTCGTGCCGCCGGCGCTGCTCGTGGCGGGACGGTGGCGGGCCTTCACCGCCTCCGCGGTGACCCTGGTCCTGGTGGCGGTGCTGTCGTTGATCGCGCTGGAGCAGCACGGCATCAACGCCTACCTCGGGATCCTGAGGTTCGCGACCACGGTTCCGCAAAACCAATCGCAGACGCTCGCCGCGTGGCTGCCCAACCTGTTCATCACGCGCGCGGTCGAGGGCGCGATCGCGCTGTGGACGCTGGCGCTCGTCTACCGGTTGCGGAATCGCGACCCGCGAGTGTGGCTGGCGGTCGCGCTTGTCGGTGGGCTGGCGGCCAGCCCCTACGTCCACTACGACGACCTCGTCATGCTCGGTCTGGCCGCGCTCCTCTTCCTCAGCGCCACGCGCGGACGGTGGCCGTGGGCCGTCGCCCTCGGTTTTTTCGTCGCCGGCGAAGGCTTCCCCATCTGGGGAGCGGGCCCGGTGCTGGCCGGCGAGCTGCTGGTTCTGCTGCTGCTCTCAGTCCCGGCGCTGGAACATCACTACCGCGACGCCGAGGAGCACGATGCCGAAGCCGAGCATGATGCCGGCCTCGAGCGGGATCGGCAGCACCTGGCCGTTGATGGTCAGGCCCAGCCGGTCGATGGCGGCGCTCGGAAGACCTGAGTCCGACAGCACGACGCGACGCAGCGGGTCGATGCCGTACGACGCAGGGTCGATGCGCGTGAGGACGGTCATCCAGCCAGGTAGGTTCGCCAGCGGAAACAGCGCGCCCGACAGAAAGAACATCGGCATCATCAGGAAGTTCATCACCACCTGGAAGCCCTGCAGCGACTTCATCATCGACGCGAGCATCACGCCGAAGGCCGACAGGCCGAAGGCCAGCACAAACGCCAGCGGGATGATCTCGAGAATCGTGAGCACGCTCAGCTTCACGCCGACCAACGGCGCCAGCACCAGCAGGATGAGGCCCTGGATCATCGCCTGCGTCGTGCCGCCCAGCGCCTTGCCGATGGCCACCGCCCAGCGATCGATGGGCGCGACGAGGACCTCTTTGAGGAAGCCGAACTCGCGGTCCCACACGATCGACATCGCGCCGAAGATCGCGGTGAAGAGGATCGACATGCCGATGATCCCGGGGTACATGAACTGGATGTAGGACAGGCCGCCGCGCGATCCGAACAGCGAGCCGCTGCCCAGCGATGAGCTGAGGCCCGAGCCGAACACGACCAGGAACAGAAGTGGCTGGGCCAGCGAGGCCACCAGGCGCCAGCGGTCACGCCAGTAGCGAAGGATGTCGCGGTACCAAATGATGTAGATCGCGCGCAGGCTGGCCGCGCGCGTATCGATGGGCGCGGCTTGCGGCGGCGCGACCTTGGGTGTTGCGGCTGCCGCTTCCACGCTCATCGCCGCCTCCCCATCCATCTACCCGCCATCGCGCGCATGCGATCCTGCGTGCTCGCCTCCTCGTCGCGGATGGCGCGGCCTGTCAACTTCAGGAACACGTCGTCCAGGCTCGGGCGGCGCAGGCTGATCGTGTCCACGGGCACCGTGAGCTCGCGCACCAGGCGCGGCACGAACTTGCGCCCATCCGGCACCTCCATGCGCAGCGTGCCGTCATCGCGCGTGGGCACGACGCCGAGCACTTTCTGGATCTCGGCCGCCGCGTCCTCGGCCTTGGTCGACGTCATGGTCACGACGTCGCCGCCCACCATCGCCTTCAGCTGGTCGGGCGTGCCGAGGGCGACGATCTGGCCCTTGTCGATGATCGCGATCCGATCGCAGAACTCGGCCTCGTCCATGTAGTGAGTCGTCATGAAGATGGTCACGCCCGTGCGCGCGCGCAGGTCGTTGAGGTGGGTCCAGATGTTGCGCCGCGTCTGCGGGTCGAGGCCCAACGTCGGCTCGTCGAGGAACAGGATCTGCGGCTCGTGCAGCATGCCGCGCGCGATCTCGAGGCGCCGCTTCATGCCGCCGGAGTACGTGCGCACCTGCGAGGAGGCGCGGTCCGACAGCTGCAGCAGCTCGAGCATCTTGTCGATGCGCTCGTTGCGGACCTCGCTCGGGACGCTGTAGATGAACGCGTGGAACTCGAGGTTCTCGCGGCCGGTCAGCTGGTCGTCGAGCGAAGGGTCCTGAAAGACCAGGCCGATGCGCTGGCGCACGCGCGCGGGGTCGTGGACGACGTCGATGCCCGCGACGCTCGCCGAGCCCGCGGTCGGGCTGAGCAGCGTGCACAGCATGGAGATGGTCGTCGACTTGCCGGCGCCGTTCGGGCCGAGGAAGCCGAAGATCTCGCCCTGCTTGACCTCGAGGTCGATGCCGCGCACCGCCTCGAGCTGCCCGTACTTCTTAACCATGCCCTTGGCCTGGATTACCGCTTCGCTCATTCGTACATCTTCCTCGCGTTGGCTCGCAGGCGTCCCAGCAGCGAACGCAGCTGGCCAACCTCCGCTTCACTGAAGCCGTCGAGCAGCCGTCGATTCACGAGCTGAAACGTGGGCTCGGATCGGGCCGCGATCGCTTTGCCCGTTTCGGTCAGCTCGACCACGACCAGCCGGCGATCTCCCTCGCCGGTCACCCGGACGACCAGTCCTTTCTTCTCGAGCCGGTCGATCAGGCGCGTCATGCCGGCGCCGTCGGTTCCGAGCCGGGCGGCGATCGCGAGCGGGTGCGCCGGCCCGTCCGGCACGTTCGGGCGCTCGCGCTCCGCACGCTTGCTCCTGCGCTGCCAGTGCCGCAGCAGCCGCGTCAGGGTCGCGTGCTGCGCGGTGATGCCGTGCGAGGACACTTCGCGCTCGAGCGCGAGCTTGACGTCACGTGTCACCTGGAAGATCAGCGACTGGATGGTCTCCCCAGCCTCCGCTGCCTGCATGTCAGCTTGCGCCGTGACGTCCCTTCCCGATCGAGAACTCACGAGCGCCGGCCTGCGACTCGCCGGACGCGATCACCTTCACGCCTCCCTCGTACTCGGCCTTGATCGCCTTGGCGATGCTCAGCGACCACTGCGCCCTGGCGCTGCGCCGGTCCGCCCGCACCGCGCCCTGCGGGAACCCGGCGACCTGCCTGGCCAGCGACTTCGCTTCGTTGAGCGCCTCGCCTTTCTCGACGAGCCGCTGCACGAGGCCGATCTGCAGCGCCTCGGCCGCCTCCACGGGCCGGCCGGTGAGGATGAGGTCGAGCGCCCGCCCTTCGCCGACGATGCGCGGCAGGCGGATGGTGCCGAGGTCGATGAGCGGCACGCCGAACCGGCGATTGAACACGCCGAGCACCGCCCCGCGCGCCGCCACGCGCAGGTCGCACCACAGCGCGAGCTCGAGGCCGCCCGCGACCGCGTAACCCTCGATCGCCGCGATGACCGGCTTGTCCTGCTGCATCCGCGTCGGGCCCATGGGGCCTTCGCCCTTCGCCTTGAGCCGCGTCGCGCGACCCGCAGCAACCTCCTTGAGGTCGAAACCCGCGCAGAAATTGCCGTCCGCGCCGGTGAGCACCGCCACCGACAACGATTCGTCGGCGTCGAATCGCTTGAGGCAATCCACGAGCTCTTCGGCGGTCGCCGAATTCACCGCGTTGCGCGCTGATGGACGGTTGATGGTCACCACGGCCACCGGACCATCGACCTCATACCGGACGTTCAGGAGGCGCGTGGGCCGCGCCTTACGGGCGGTCGGTCGGCTCGGCATCCATGAACGGGTACTTGTGGTCCGTCGGAGGCGCGTACGTCTCCTTGATCACGCGCGGGCTCGTCCAGCGGATCAGGTTGAGAAACGAGCCGGCCTTGTCGTTCGTGCCCGAAGCGCGAGCGCCGCCGAACGGTTGCTGGCCCACGACCGCGCCCGTCGGCTTGTCGTTGATGTAGAAGTTGCCGGCCGCGTTGACCAGCGTCTCCGAAGCGGTGCGGATCGCCTCGCGGTCGCGCGCGAACACCGCACCGGTGAGGCCGTACGGGCTGGTGCGGTCGCACAGCGCCAGCGTCTCGGCGAACTTGCCGTCGGGATAGGGGTAGACCGTCAGGATCGGACCGAAAAGCTCTTCCTTCATCAGGCGAAAGTCGGGGTCGGTGGTCTCGATCACCGTGGGCCGCACGAACCAGCCCACGGAGTCGTCGCCCTTGCCGCCGGCCACGACCTTCGCGGCCTCGCTCGTCCTGGCGAATTCGATCGCGTCCATGTGCTTGGCGTACGCCTTGCCGTCGATGACCGCGCCCATGAAGTTCCGGAAGTCGGCGACGTCGCCCTGCGGAATGGCGTCCACCAGGTCGGCCATGTCCGAGCGCAGGTGCTTCCACATCGATTGCGGGATGTACGCGCGCGACGCGGCCGAGCACTTCTGGCCCTGGTACTCGAATGCACCTCTCACGAGCGCGGTGCGCAGCGCGGTCATGTCGGCGGATTCGTGCGCGACGACGAAGTCCTTGCCGCCCGTCTCGCCCACGAGCCGCGGATACGTGCGGTACTTGTCGATGTTCTCGCCGACGGTCTTCCACATGTGCTGGAACACCTCGGTCGAGCCGGTGAAGTGGATGCCCGCGAGCTCGGGATGGTGCAGCACGCGCTCGGAGATCTCGGAAGCGCTGCCGCTGACCATGTTGATGACGCCGGGCGGCATACCGGCCTCCGCGAACAGCTCCATCAGGAAGTGCGAGACGAGCAGCGTCTGCGTCGCCGGCTTGAACACGACGGTGTTGCCCATCAGCATCGGCGCGGTGGGCAGGTTGGCAGCAATCGACGTGAAGTTGAACGGGCTCACCGCGAACACGAAGCCTTCGAGCGGCCTGTATTCGAAGCGGTTCCATGCCGTCGGGTCGTTGAACGGCTGCTGGCGCAGCAGCTGGTCGCCGAAGTAGGCGTTGAAGCGCCAGAAGTCGATGCTCTCGCACGCCGAGTCGATTTCGGCCTGGTGCACCGTCTTCGACTGGCCGAGCATGGTGGCCGCGTTGATGGTGTCGCGCCACTTTCCCGCGAGCAGCGACGCAGCGCGGAGGAGCACGGCCGCGCGCTCGTGATACGCGGTCGCCGCCCACATGCGGCGCGCCTTCAGTGCCGCGGCGATGGCGTCGTCGAAATCCTTGACCTGGCCGACGGCGTATCGCCCGATGCTCAGCTCCTTGCGATGCGGCGCGCGCAGGTCGCCCTTGCCGTTGCCCGCGCGGTGCTCGCCGCCGATGGCCATCGGGATCTCGGTCCGCGCGTCGGTGAGCTCGGCGAGGCGCGCTTTGAGCGTCTTGCGGTGGGGGTCGCCTGGCGCGTACTGCCGCACTGGCTCGTTGATCGGCATAGGCACCTGGAAGTGCCCGTCGGCGGTCATGCGTTCAAGGGTAACCCCACCACGTATCGACATATCAAACCCGTCGGTGAGGGAGGCCTCATGGCGCTCGAGTACAGCCCTGCCCAGATCCAGGAGACCGACACGCCGGAGCGGGTGGCCCGCACGGTGGCGCTGCTGCGGCGCCGCGGCTACGCATTGTCGCCTGCTCGTCTTGGCGCGGTTTGTGCCGGCGGCGCACTCACCGAGCAGGAGGTCCGGCGAGCGGTCGCAACCTCCGCCCACCTGACGATCTCGCACGACCTCGTGGTCGAGCGCGACCACACGCCGCGCGTCGAAGCGATCCTCGCCCGGGCCAACGGCCACGAAGCGGCGTCGCCCGAATACATGGCCATGACGCGGCGCTTCGTGCGCCTGCTGCTGGCGGCGGCGCCGTTCGTGCGCAGCGTCTGGATCGCAGGCTCCCTGGCCAGCGGCGGCTTCAGGGACTCCGACGACGTCGACCTGAACCTCGTGGTGGACGACGGCCACCGCCACCTCGCCTACGTCGCCGTCAACGCGCTCGGCCTGCTGCACGCGCTGCGCCACCGCGGCAAGCCGGTCGACGACCTGACGCGCCGGCCGATCGCCCCCCGGCTGATGACCGCGAACCTCATCCTCGAGCGCTCGCAGATCGCTCCCCTGGCCAGGCAGGACGAGGGGATGGCGTTCGAGCTCCTGGTGTCGCAACCGGTCTACGGCTTCGACGTGTTCGAGCAGATCGTCGCGCTCAACCGCGGGCTCACGCGGCACTTCCCGCAGCTCGCGACCAGGGAAGCGCCACCGCTGGTCGAGCCACCGGCCGCGACACTGCCCCGTCTTCTTTATCCGGCCTGGCTCGATGGAGCGGCGCGCGTGCTCGGCAGCGGCGCGTGGCGCTATATGCAGTGGACGCGCCGGCACCGCCCCGAGGCCCTGGCCCGCGTCGCATTCGTCCGCGAGACGATGCGGCCCTACACGCTGTTCGACGCGTGACCTTCATCACCACGGCGGTCCTCGTCGTGCTGCTCTCCACGAGCGCGCTGCTGCTCGCGTTCGGGCTCAACCTGATTTACCTCACCTGGCGGGCAACGCGGCTGAAACCTCCTCATCACGAGCCGGCCGCGCGTGGCGGCGAGCCGCGGGTGTGCGTGCAGATCCCCATCTACAACGAGCGCTACGTGGCCGCACGCGTGATCGACGCGGTGTGCGCGATCGAATGGCCCGCGAGCAAGCTCGAGGTGCAGGTCCTCGACGACTCCGACGACGAGACCGCGGGCATCGTCGACGCGCGGGTCGCGAAGTGGCGCCGGCGCGGGCTCAACGTCGCGCACGTGCGCCGGCAGAGGCGGACCGGCTTCAAGGCGGGCGCGCTGGCGCACGGCATGACGCTGACCGACGCGCCTTTCATCGCCATCTTCGACGCCGACTTCGTACCGCCCGTCGACTTCCTGCGCCGGACGATGGGCGTCTTCGGCGACGAGTCGATCGGCTTCGTGCAGGCGCGCTGGGGACATCTCGACGAGGGCTACTCGTGGTTCACGCGGCTGCAGGCCATCGCCATCGATTTCCATTTCCTCGTCGAGCAGGCCGTGCGCTCCGCGCGCGGGTACTTCACCAATTTCACCGGCACGGCCGGCGTGTGGCGGCGAGCGGCCATCGAAGACGCCGGCGGCTGGAGCGCCGCCACGCTGACCGAGGACCTGGACCTCAGCTACCGCGCGCAGCTGCGCGGCTGGAAGGCCGCCTACCTCGAGGAGCTCGTCGTGCCCGAGGAGCTGCCGGTGTCCATCGACGCGTACCGCCGCCAGCAGTGGCGCTGGGCCACGGGCAGCTTCCAGGGCGCGTTCCGCCTGCTCGGGCCCGTCATGCGCAGCCGCAACCGCGCGGTGGTGAAGCTGGAGGCGGCGATCCATCTCCTGTCGTACGCGGTCGGTCCGATGATGCTGCTTCAGCTCGCGTGCTATCCGTGGCTGGTTTTCGGCGGCGGCCGGCTCGCGCACATGTGGCAGATACCGGCGATCGCCGTGTGGATCAACATCGTCGGCGCCTCGCCGTGGTTCGGCTTCATCGTCGCCCAGACGCGGCGCGGGCGGCCGTGGTGGTCGGGACTGCCCGCGCTGCTCTGCCAGGTCGTAGGTGCGGGCATGAGCCTGACGGTGTTGCTCGCGCTCTTTCGCGCCTTGCGCGGCGGGGGTGAGTTCGTACGCACGCCGAAGTTCCAGATCGTGAAGCGCGGCGAGGAGTGGAAGGACCGGGCGTACGTGCGCGCGGGCGACCCGCGCGCGATCGGTGACGCGATAGCAGGTGCCGGCGCGCTGGCCCTGGTGGGGCCGGCGATCCTCGCCCACCAGGGGCTCATCGCCCTGTACGCGGGCGTGTTTGGTTTCGGGTTTCTGACCGTCGCCACGATGACCGGCATCGAGTTCCTCGAGGTCATGACGCTGCGCAGCCTCGGCCTGCGCGCGCTGGCGGGGCTGCGGGCCGCGGCACCGGCGACCGGGCTTCTCTTCGCGGCCACGCTCCTGCTCCTGGCGGCGACGGCGATGCCGCAGCCGTTCGAGGACGGGTTCGGGCACTGGCTCATCGCCGCCAACCTCGCGGCGACCGGCCACCTGCACGACCCGCTGTTCGGCATGGAGGACACGTGGCTGCCCGGCTACACCTTCGTCGCCGCGGCGGTGCTGCGCGTGTTCGGCCTCTGGCAGATCGGCGCGCTGCGCGTGCTCGGCGTCGTGTTCGCGGTGGTGACGCTCGCCGCGGTCTACCGGCTGGGCGCCAACCGGCGGCAGTCGCGCCTGGCCGTCGTGCTGCTTGCGCTGAACCCCGTGTTTCTCTTCACCGCGAGCGCGACGGTGGTCGAACCGATGGTCACCGCGCTGCTGACCGGCGCGGGCCTGGCCGCCACGCGCGCGCGGTGGAAGCTCGCGGCCACGCTGGCGCTGCTGGCCTGCGCGACGTCGACGAAGGCATGGATCTTCGTGGGAGTGGCCGCCGCGGCGCTGCTGCCTCTCACCTCCCCACTCGTGGGGAGGTCGGCGGGCGCAGCCCGCCGGGTGGGGCCGGCTGTTCTCGCGGCTCCCGTGGCAGCGCTGCTTCTGCTTCCTTTCGCCTCCAACTCCCTCTCCCGCGGCGCCCAGGAGGTCGCGTCCGCCATCGCCCGCGGCAGCCTGGCCGGCGACCCGCTCGCCCGCACCGGCGAGCTCATCTCGACCTTCGGCCTGGCCGCTCTGCCGCTGGTCGCCCTCGGCTCGGTCGGGCTGGTCGCGGCGATCCGCCACCCGGCGCCGGTCCTGCGCTTCGTCCACGCCCCCGCGCTGATCTACCTCGCCGCCGTCGTCGGCCTGGTCGCCGCGGGCGCCTACACCGGCAGCCATCGCTACCTGTACCCGGCGCTCCCGTCGATGGCCCTGCTTGCGGCGTCGGCCCTCGACCGGCAGCCCGCGGTCCTGCGCCTCGCCACCGCGGCCGCGGGCGGCCTGCTCGCTGTGGCGTTCCTACCTGTCTTCGCGGGCTTCGGCAACGCCAACAACGGCCTGATCGCCGCCGGGCAGGCCGCGAAAGGCAGCCCGGGCGTCCTCCTCACCGACTCGCCGGTCGCGGCGTACTACAGCGGCAAGCCGCCGGCGCAGATCACCGGCTCGCAATCGATGCCGCTCGACCCCGACCTCGCGCTGCTGTGGATGCGCGGGCGCGGAGTCACCACCGTGGTCATCGAAAACATCAGCTACTACCGCGCCACCGAGGCGTTTCCGCAGCTGGCCGCCGGCAACGCCGCGCCGCCGTTCGAGTCGCTGGGCGACCAGCGCTATTTCCAGGCGCCCGGGGGTAAGACCGTCTACGCCTACCGCCTCGGCGCCGCGCGCGACCAGCAGACGATCTTTCCCGGCGTCGACGCGGCCATCGCGCCCGTACCCGCCAACGGCAAGACCGCGCAGCTGGCCAAGGGCGTGACGTTGATCGTCAACGGCACCAGCGCCGCCGGCGAGGGCATGGGTCTCGGCGTGCCCATCGTGCAGTACCCCGACGGCTGGGTGTTCCCGCGCACGTCGACCACGACCGATCTTTCGACGAGCACGAAATCCGTGTGGCGGCGCGTGTTCGAGCTGGACGAGATGGGAGGCAACGCGGTGGCGGGCGGAGGCTTCGACTTCAGGCCGGTTCCAAGCCGCGGCAGCATCGCCGTCACCTACACCGTCGATGCGAGCGGCATCACCATCGAGGTGCAGCCGCTGCAGCTCGCGCCCGGCTACACGCAGGTCGCGATCCTCAACGAGGAGTCCGGCGCGTTCAACGACTTCGCCGACTCGTCGCAAACCCTGATCGACTCGGACTTCGGGAGCTGGGTGCCGGTCGACGGCGACTGGGCTCGTCTCCGCGCCGGCGGTCTCGGCGTCGAGTGGTCGCTGCCGGCCATCGGCGGCGCGCAGATGTACGGAGGCCGTGAGGTCAGCGGGTCGAGCTTCGACTGGGCCGGCCTCGACTACGTCTTCAGCGGCCCCTTCACAGGGACGCGCTACCACGTCAACGTGCAGGAGGCGAGATGACACAGGACCGCGCGGACGTCGTGCTCGTCTACCCGCAGCGCGCGCCCGAACACGGCCGGCACTGGATCATGCCGTCGCTCGGCCTCATGTACCTGAGCGCCTCGCTGCGCCGCGCCGGCTACTCGGTGCGCCACATCGACCACACGTTCCTCGAGCGGCGCGAGGTGCTCGATGAGATCGACCGGCTGCAGCCGAGCGTCATCGGCATCTACTGCATGATCACGATGCAGGACGAGGCGCTCTCGCTGGCCGCGCAGGTGCGCGACAAGGCGCTCACGGTGGTCGGCGGGCCATATCCGTCGGGTGAGCCCGAAACGTTCGTCGACAGCTTCGACCTCGTCGCTGTCGGCGAGGGCGAGGAGACGATCGTCTCGATCATGGAGCACCTGCACGACCGCAGGTGGGAGGAGATCCCGGGAGTCGTCTTCAAGCGCGAGGGCGAGGTCGTGCGGAGCGTCGCCCGCCAGCGCAGCAAGGACATGACGGACCTGCCTCTGCCGTATCGCGGCGACATCCCCAACGACCAGTACATCGCCTACTGGCGCAAGCACTGGAAGGACGCCACCACGCCTTTGATGTCGACGCGCGGCTGCCCCTTCCGCTGCGACTTCTGCCACAAGTCGGTCTTCGGCGACCTCTTCAGCGCGCGACCCGTCGAGTCCGTGGTGGCGGAGATGCGCGAGATCGCCGAGCTCGGCTACGACCACATCTGGATGTCGGACGACCTCTTCACGCTCAACTACAAGCGCACGTTCCAGCTGGCGCAGGCGATCGAGGAGGCGCACCTGCCGCTGACTTGGGAGTGCCTCAGCCGCGTCACCCACGTCGACCAGGCTCTGTTCGAGCAGATGCACCGCGCCGGCTGCAAGCGCATCTTCTTCGGCATCGAGTCTGGCGACGAGAACGTGTTGAAGGAGATGAAGAAGGGCATCACGCCCGACCAGGCGCGCGCCGCGGTCGAGGCGTGCGTTGCCGCCGGCATCAAGGCGGCGGGATTCTTCATGGTGGGCTACCTTGGCGAGACGACCGACTCTCTGATCCGCAGCATCAACTTCTCGTCGAGCCTGCCTCTCGACTATGTGAGCTACACGATCGCGTACCCGCTGCCGGGCACCGGCTTCTACGAGCGCGTGCGCGAGCGCAGGCAGCACGGCGAGTGGCACAAGGTGCGCCACAACCGCCTGCTGTTCAACACCGACTTCTCGGAGCACAAGCTGCGGGCCGCGATATTGAAGGGCGCCATCCAGCACCGCCTGAACCGCATGCACATGAAGCCGGCCGCGAGAGCTTTCCAGCTCGCCACCGACCCGGTGCTACGCGTCATCAAATAGTGGCGGCGGTCCTGGTGCTGGCGGCGTGCACGAGCGGCACGCCCTCGACGCAGCATCACACCGGCCTGTTCCTTCTTCCGATGAACAGGAGCGCGAAGCCCGTCGAAGCCAGGATCGGATCCGACCCGGTCGCGGTGATCGTCTCCGATGACGGGGCCACGGCCTACGTGGCGGACAGCGCGCCGGGCGACGTCTATGCAGTCGGGCTGCCGGCGCTGCGCGTGCAGTGGCGAGCGCACACGGGCGGCAACCCCTTCGGCCTGCTGCTGCACGACGGTCACCTGTACGTGAGCCTGTTCAGCGGCGCGGCGGTCGTCGAGCTCGACCCCGCGACCGGCAGGCAGACGGCCAGCCACAAGGTCACCGCCGGCCCGGGAATGGTGAGCCTCGACCCCTCTGGCGACGTGATCGTGGCCGGCACTCGAGGCGAGATCGACTACCTCGACGGCAGGTCGGTGCCCGCCGGCCACGGTTATGCGGTGGCGATCGGCGGGCCCGGCCTGGACGAGATGTGGACGGCCGACTACGAGCGCGCCGAGCTCGTGCGCGCGGGCGACCTGCACAATGTCGGCCTACCCATGCCGCTGTTTCCGTTCTGGCTGGCGCCTTACCTTGGGGGCCAGATCCTCGTCGCCGCGGAGGGGCCGAGCGAAGACCAGGACCTCGGCGGCGTGTTCGTGTTCGAGCCGTCGACCGAGAAGTGGTCCACCCTGGCGCTCGTGCGCGATCCCGACCAGGCCGTGTTCGACGCCTCCGGCGTGACCTACGTTGCGGCGCATGGCGACCGCATGGTGCTCACCATCTACGGTGGCGAAGTGGCGAAAGAAGCCATCGGCGTGCCCGCGGTGGCGCTCGCCCCCGACCCCAACCTGGCCGTCGTGGTGGTGGTGGAGAACGACCGTGAGTGACATGAGCAAGGTGTGGCCGAGCCTCGTCCGCATCGTCGTCGCCTTCTACTGGCTCTACTTCGCGAGCCAGAAGTGGAATGGCGTGGACTGGATGAAGAGCGTCATCAAGGGCACGGCCGACGCCAACCCCATCCCGGGCCTGCACCAGTTCCTCGAGGCGGTCGTGGTGCCGAACTGGTTTCTATTCGGCGTCCTGCAGGGCGCCGGCGAAACGGTCGTGGGCGTGCTGCTTCTCCTCGGCATCGGCACGCGCTGGGCCGCGATCCTGGGCGTGCTGCTGGCGGCGAACCTCGCGCTCACGGTGGCGTTTGCGGTCAACGACGACGGATTCCGATGGCTTTACTGGCTCGGGCTCGTGGTCACCGCACAGGTCGTCGTCTCCGGCGCCGGGCCCATCGCGCTGAGCCATTTCAAGTGGGTCCCCGCCTTCCTGCGCTGATCGCGGTGGCGCTGCTGGCCGCGTGCAGCTCCAGCGCGCCGGCGGGAACAGGCGCTCACAGCCCGGCACCGGGCAGCGCCTGCCGCGCGGGAGCTCCGGAGGCCGGCGTGTGGCAGCCGGACCGGCTGCGCGTGCTGAAGGACTGCCAGCACGCAGCCGGGACCGTGGTGCAGGTGATCAAGGAGGCGGACGGCGACCATCACATCTGGTTCCGCGTCGACGCCGGCTACGAATTCCTGCTCATCCAGGAGAACCACTTCCAGGGCAAGCCGGCCATGCTCGCGGAGATCACGCCGGACTGCCCTCTCGACACCAACCCGCCCAGCGCCAACGAGGCGGCGCGGTGCCCGATGACCGACCTGCCGATTCCAGGACCGGGCGATCGCATCGACATCGACGGCCCGTGGGTGCTGGACCTGGGCCATGGGTGGAACGAGATCCATCCGGTCGAGAAGATCTCGATCTCGGACGCGGGTTAACCTTTTCGTCGTGGGACTGGACGCCGAGGGCTACGGATTCCCCGAGCACGACCGCACGCTGGCGCGCCTCATCGACGACCTCCGCGTCATGGGCCCGGCCGGCGTCGAGCGCGCGGCGAACGGTTGGGACGACTTCGCCGCCGGCAGCGCCCAGCACGCCGCCTACCGCGCCGCCGAGAAGGCGGCGACCCACGCCATCGAGCAGAGCGACCGCGGCGACGCGTGGGACACGGTGCGCAGCTCCATGTTCGGCATGACCGAATCGGGGCAGGCGCTGATCTCCTGGAAGGCGGAGCACGGCGACGTGGGCCACAAGGCGGAAGACGCGGCTTTCGGGGCCGCCCTGGGCCTGGTCGCGAGCGACCTGATCACGGCCAAGGAGTACGAGACTCTCGTCCGGCCGATGAGCGAGGCGCTGCCCTGGCTCCTGCCGGAGGTCCGAAGCTAGACCCCCCGAGAAGCCCGCGTTTGCATACAAACGCGTGAAATTTCGGACGAATAACGCGCCATTGCATACGAACGCGTGCAGCCGCAACGAGGGCGCGGTCATCCGGCACAACCTGGGCTGGACGCTCGTGCTGCTCGGCTACCTCATCCTGGTCGGGCTGCTGCTCTACTTCGTCTTCCCGGGCGCGATGAAGCTGTAAAGGCAACGGGCCGCCATTCGGCCTGATCCGGGCGGCGCGGAGGCTACGTAGACCGCCGCGCCCTCCAGATCAGGAGCGACGAGACCCCCACGATCGCCACGCCGGCGAGCATGACCGCCGCGATCGAGATGTGGCCGGTCATGCCCACGTCATACGGGTCGCCGAGCGTGGCCAGGAACACCACGCCGCCGATGAACACGATCAGGACGCCGACCACGACTCCCTGCCAGCGGCGAACGGACGCGGCCGCGGGGCTCGGATCCCGGCGGTGCCAGAGCAGAAGCGCGCTGGGGATCAGCATCGCGGCGCCGACGCCAAAGACGATGGCGACCAGCAGCCGGTCGGGTGGCTCGACGCTGTCGACGCTCAGCCCAGCCAGCAGAGCCGCGGTCAGGACGACCAGGCCGCCCACGATCGCGACGATCGTGAGACAGCCGCCGCTGGCCTCGAGCCTGCGACTGTGGAGCAACCCGTAGCCGGACCCGACCGCCACGCCCGCCCAGAAGATCGCGAAAACCATGCCAAACGCGGCATCGCCGTAGTCCCGCGGCGTGTCGCCGAGAAACTGAACCGAGGCGTCGACTCCACCCAGGGAAAGCAGCGTGCCGAGGCCCAGTCCGATCCAGTTGTAGGCGGCCTCGAGCACGCCGCAATTCTGAGCTTCGTGGGATGCAGTTGGGCGCCGTCAAGAGGGGCATCGCCGAGATGCCGTGCCTGTAATCTGCGCTCACCACCGTGAGCGCCGCCCCGCCTGCTCCCGAGTCCACGCTCGTCCTCAAGGACGGCTCGACCGTGGCGGTGCGGCCGGTGGAAGCGCATGACGAGGCGGCGCTCAGCGCCTTCTACCACTCCCTTTCGCCGGCCTCACTGGCGTTCCGGTTCTTCGCCGCCCCCACCGACGTGGCGGAGGTGGCCAAGCGTCTGGTCATCGCCAACTACGAGTCGCAGTTCGGGCTCGTCGCCACCTCGGGCAATCTGATCGTCGGCCACGCCGTGTACATCGTCACCGGCGGACGGCGGGCGGAGATGGGCATCGCCATCGCCGACGAGTTCCAGGGCCGCGGCCTGGGTCTCCTGCTGTTCGCCCAGCTGGCCGATGCCGCGGCTCGCGGCGGCATCGAGGTGTTCGAGGCGATCGTCAAGGCCGACAACCACCGCATGCTCGACATGCTGCGCGAGAGCGGTTTCCCGCTGCGCCTGCGCTCCGAGCCCGGCGAGATTCACGCCGAGCTGCCGACCGCGCTCAGCGAAGAGGCCGGCATGCACTTCGAGCGCCGCCACGCGCTGTCGGCGCAGGCCGCGGTGAAGCGATTCCTGCAGCCGCGATCGCTCGCGGTCATCGGCGGCCCGCTCGAGGGCGCGACGACCGGCGGCGTCGTGGTGCGGAACATCGTGAACGGCGGTTTCCGCGGACGGCTGCACCTGGTCAACGGCACCGGCGTCGCCGTCGAGGGATACCCCGCGTACACCTCGGTGAAGGACGTCCCCGGCGAGATCGACGTGGCCGTGATCACCAGCCCGCCGGCCGAGGCGGTGCAGGCCGCTGAGGAGTGCGCGGCCAAGGGCGTGCACGCGCTGGTGGTCATCTCTCCGGGGTTCGGCGAGGCGGGCGCCGACGGCGTCGAGCAGCAGCGCCAGCTGATGGAGATCTGCCGCACCTCGGGCATGCGCCTGGTCGGCCCGAACTGTTCGGGCGTGCTCAACACGTCGCGCGAGTTCAGCCTCAACGCGAGCGTCATCCCGAGCCTGCCGCTGCCGGGCAAGATCGGTTTCCTGTCCCAGAGCGGCAGCCTCGGCGCCGCCATCCTCGATTTCGCCCGCGCGCAGGGCAACGGTTTCTCGTCGTTCGTGTCATCGGGCAACAACGCGGACATCTCGGCCACCGACCTCGTCCAGTACTGGGAGGCCGACCCCGACACCAACCTCGTGATGCTCTACCTCGAGACGTTCGGCGACCCTCGCGAGTTCTCGCACGTCGCGAGGCGCGCCGCGCGCACGATGCCCATCCTCGCGGTCAAGGGCGGCCGCTCCGCCGCGGGGGCGCGGGCCGCGACCACCTCGCACTCAGGCGTCATCGTGCGACCGTCCGCCATCCGCCTTGCCACCTCGAGCGTCAGCGAGGACGCGCTGTTTCAGCAGGCCGGCATCATCCGCACGGCCACGCTGGCCGAGCTGTTCGGCACCGCGCAGGTGCTGAGCGACCAGCCGCTGCCCGCGGGCAACCGCGTCGGCATCATCACCAACGCCGGCGGGCCGGGCGTGCTGTGCGCGGACTCGTGCGAGTTTCGCGGGCTCAAGGTGCCGGAGCTGCAGGAGGAGGTGAAGGCCGCGCTCGCCGGGCTCGTGCCGTCGACCGCGATGGTGCACAACCCTGCGACGCTTCTGTCGCAGGCATCGGCAGGCGAATACCGGCGCGCGATCACGGCGCTCGCGACATCGAAGGACGTGGACGCGCTCATCGTCATCTACACGCCGCAGGTGGGCAGCAGCGCCGAGGACGCCGCGCGCGGTGTGCTGGACGCGGCCGCCGCGATGCCTCGGGCCATCCCGATCGTGGCGGTGTTCATGTCCGTGCCCGACGGACCGAGCCTGCTGCGGTCTGGCGACCTCCGCATCCCGACCTATCCGTTTCCGGAGGAGGCCGCGCGGGCTCTCGGCCACGCGTATCGCTACGTGTCGTGGCGCCAGGCGCCGTGGGAGCCGGCACCCGAGCTCGAGGGCGTCGACTCGCATCGCGCCGCCGCCGTGCTGGCGGCCACGCTGGCGCAGGGCCCGGGATGGCTCGCGCCCTCGGCGGTGAGCGCGCTGCTCGCGTGCTACGGGCTCGCGCCGGCCGAGTCGGTGCTGGTGGCCACGCCGCACGACGCTGGTGACGCGGCCAAGAAGCTCGGCGGGAAGGTGGCGCTCAAGGGCATGGTGGCCGGGATGATCCGCAAGTCCGACGCGGGCGCCGTGCGCCTCGACCTGGAGGGATCGCACGAGGTGGAGTCGGCGGCCAAGGAAATCGCGCAGCGCATGTCCGCCATCGGCCAGAAGGTGCAGGCGTTCATGGTCCAGCGCATGGCTGCGCCCGGTGTCGAGATGCTCGTGGGCGTCGTCCAGGACCGGCACTTCGGACCGGTGGTCGCGGTCGGCGCGGCGGGACGGCAGGCCGAGCTCATGAAGGACGCGCAGGTGCGCCTGACGCCGCTGGGCCGGACCGACGCGGCGACGATGATCCGTTCGCTGGCGACCTACCCGCTGCTGGACGGCTACCGCGGAGCGACGCCGGTGAACGTGGGTGCGCTGGAGGACGTGCTCATGCGCGTGGCCGCGCTCGCGGACGCACACGCGGAGATCGCCGACGTCGACTTCAACCCGGTGGTCGTGCACGAGCACGGCGCCGTGATCGTGGACGCGCGCATCCGCGTCGAGCCTGTTTCTGCTAGCTAGCTAGCCAGACACCTCGGCGAGCGCTTTCGCGTCGACCTTCTCGCGGCTCTCGATGAGCTTGGCGCCGGCCTCGCCGCCCTCCTTGTCGTTCATGGAGAGGACCGCGTCGACCATCCCGTCGCGCAGGTAGAACACCGAGAAGCGCAGACCGTCGCGGTCGCCGCGCCACACCAGGTGGTCCTCGCCGGAGGCGTTGCCGCGGTACTCGAGGTTGACGTCGTACTGGTCCGACCAGAAGTAGGGGATCTTGGTGTAGGGGATGTCGTTGCCGGCCGCGATCGAGTTGGCGATGCCGCGGCCCTGGCCCTTGGCGACCTCCCAGTGCTCGACGCGGATCGCGCGGCCGAGAACGGGATGGGGGTGGAGGGCGATGTCGCCGGCCACGTAGACGCCGTCGGCCGCCCTGAGCGTCTCGTCGGTCTTGACCCCAGGGCCTTCGATGGGAAGGTTCAGCGCTTTCGGCAGCTCGAGGTTGGGGTCGATGCCCACGGCCTCGAGCACGATGTCGACCTCCTCGCGCTTTCCGTCCGAGAGGGTGACGCCCTCGACGCGGTCGCCTTTGACGTGCCACTCCTTGACCGTCGTGCCGGTGCGCACGTCGACGCCGTGGTCGCGGTGGATGCCGGCGTACACGCGGCCGACCTCCTCACCGAGGGCGCGCGAGAGCGGGACGGGCGCGGCCTCGACCATGAGCACGTCCTTGCCGAGCGTGCGGGCCGAGGCGCCGACCTCGGCGCCGATGAATCCGGCGCCGACGAGCAGGAGTCGCTTGCTCTGCGCCAGCGCCTGCTTGATGGCGCCGCTGTCGCGCAGCGTGCGGAGGGTGAAGATGTTCTGCGCGGCGGGGACGCCGGGCAGGCGGCGCGGGGTGCCGCCGAGGGAGAGGATGAGGGTGTCGAAGTCGACGTGGCCGCCTGACTGCAGCGTGAGCCGTCGATCCTTGACCGAGCCGCCGGTCACCCTGGTGTTCGTGCGCAGCTCGATGCCCTGCCGCTCGTAGTCCTCCTCGGGGTGCAGGTACACCTTCGGCAGCTCGACCTCGCCGCGGAGGAACTCCTTGGAGAGGTAAGGACGGTCGTACGGACGGTCCTGGTCGGCGCTCAGGATCGTGACCTCGCCGTCGAAGCCCTTCTTGCGCAGCATGAACGCGGCCGCGTCGCCGCCGCTGCCGCCGCCAACGATCACAACCCTCTGCTTGGCCATCGCTCCACGTTACCGCGGGGGGCTACAGCTCGATTCGGTGCATCCAGTGGTGCGGATCGGGCGCCGTGCCCCGCTGGATCGCGACCAGCGCCTCCCGCAGCTTCATCGTCACCTCGCCCGCGCCGCCGCCCGCGATCTTCCATCCGCCGTGCACCGAGCGCACCTCGCCGATCGGGGTGATCACGGCCGCCGTCCCGCACGCGAACGCTTCGGGGATCGTGCCGTTGGCGCAGCCCTCTCGCCACTCGTCGACGCTCACGCGTCGCTCCTCGGCGCCATAACCGAGGTCGGCCGCCAGCTGTAGCAGGGACATGCGCGTCACGCCAGGCAGCAGAGTGCCGGTCAGAGGTGAGGTCACCATCGTCGGGCGACCGCCCTTGTTGAAGATGAACGCGAGGTTCATCCCGCCCATCTCTTCGATCCATTTGTGCTCCCGAGCGTCCAGCCACACCACGTCGTCGCAGCCTTGCTCGTGCGCGCGCGCCTGTGCGATCAGCCCGCCCGCGTAGTTGCCGCCCGCCTTGGCCTCGCCGGTGCCGCCGGGCGCCGCCCGCGTGTACTCCTCTTCGAGCCACACCGTCACCGGCTTCACGCCTGACTTGAAGTAGGAGCCGGAGGGTGATGCGATGAGGAGAAACGTGACTTCGCCGCCCAGGTGCACGCCCAGCCCGACGTCAGACGCGAACATGAATGGCCGCAGATACAGGCTGTGGTCGGGAGCTGACGGCACCCACGCGTGGTCGTGCTGCAAAAGCAGATCGATCGCTTGCACGAATGTCTCTTCGGGCAGCTCCGGCAGCGCCATGCGGCGGGCCGAACGGCGGAACCGCGCGGCGTTCGCGTCCGGCCGGAACACCGCGATGCCACCGTCGGGCTGGCGGTACGCCTTCAGCCCCTCAAAGATGCCCTGCGCGTAATGCAGAAACACCGTCCCGGGGTCCATCGTCAGCGGTGCGTACGCGCGCAGCTCGGCGTCGTGCCAACCGCGCTCCTTATCCCACTTGATCGATACCAGGTGGTCGGTGAACACCTTCCCGAAGCCGGGATTGGCCAGCCGGCGCTCACGCTCGGCGTTGGAGGCGCGATCCGTTGACGGGGTGACCTTGAAGCGGATGCCGGCGACTGTGCTCACGGGACTGATTATCCCCGGAACTGAAGCGCCGGCCTTCGCGTTAGATGCTCCCGAGGGGTCGGCGCCGTGAGTGTCGTAGGAGGTGGTCGCTGAGGTGAGTACCTAGACCCAGGTTTCCCCGCCGTCCATTTCCACGAACTCAAATCAAAGGAGCGACACACCAATGCTCAAGAATTTCGCGCGCCTTCTCGCGGTCGCGGCATCCGCCGCGGCACTCGCCGCCGTACCGGCAACCGCTTCGGCCGCCGGCGGCGGAGGCGGCACCGGCATCACGATGACAATTGGCAACGCCACCATGCAGGGCCGCGTCCTGGTCACCGTCCCGGTGACCGTCACGTGCGACCCACCGCTCGCTGGAACGCCGGTAAGCGGCTCCGTCAACGTCACGATCCAGCAGGCCTTCGGCAAGGACGTGTCGCACGGCAGCGGCTTCGCCACGTTCGCCGTCTGCCCGGCCACGCCGACGACCATCGACGTGCCGGTCACGCCGGATCTCTACACCACGCCGCCCAGCGGCTCATTCCACGGCGGGACGGCGATCGTGTCCGCCTTCGCCGGCGCCGTCGATCCGACCTTCACGATCTTCGAAGGAGGATCGGTCGGACCCCTGGCGATAAAGCTCTAGAAGACCCTCACCCTACCCTCTCCCAGAGGGAGAGGGAAAGGCAGACGCGGAGAGGCCCGGACCGCCCGGGCCTCTCACCAACTACCCCTCTCTCAGTCGCTGCACGAGCCGTTCTTGCCGGCCCTGCTCCTGGCTACCCCACTCACGTACTGGCCTCCCCGGTGCTGGTGCGCCGCCTTCGACACCTCGCTGCCGTGGTTGCACGGGTGCTGCTTCGAGCCGGAGGGACCCTCCTTCTGGGGCGCGCCGGCCACCGGCGAGTTGACCGGGTGCCCCGACGTCAGGCGCACCGCCACGATGCCGACGTCGGCGAGCACCAGGATGGCGATCACGGCGATCATCACGGCGAAGGGCGTGCCCAGGCGGGTCATCGAGCTCAACTGCCTAACGCTCTAGCCTCGGGTAAGGGTCGCGCAGGCCGAGCCGGTGCACGAGTCCGCCAGCCACGCCTGCATCTCCGGCGACAGCTGCTGCGAGCCGCCGCCCCGCTTCAGCACCACGGTCAGGCCGTTCGAGCAGGCGACCCCGTAGCCGCCGGCCAGGGAGCTGTTGATGATCGCGCGCAGCTTGTCGTCCACCGGGTTCGCCGTGCCCAGGGTCGTGACGTCGATCGCGACGTAGTCCATATCCGACCTGGTCGTGACCTCGTAGATCTGGCTGCGGTCGGAGAGGTGCGGCACCAGCGCGTCGGTCGCGGCCACGCTCGCGCCTGCGGGGATGACGTCGAGGCATCCCTGGATCTGCGCCGCCGTCGAGTCCGAAACGTACGTGCCCAGCTCCGCCAGCGGGTGGACGAGGCCGACGCTCAGCAGCACCGACGCGGCCAGCGCGCCCAGCGGCAGCGAGATCGAGGCCGCGAGGCCAAGCCGGCCCTTCCACCACGCGCGCATGCGCGCGCACGTGTCGATGGCCGCGAATGTGAGGATGGGCGCGGGCAGCATCGAGTACTGGTAGTGGAAGGACCAGAAGGTCGGCGACGACGACCAGAACCGCTCGAGGAAGCTCGGCACCGCGATCAGCACGAGCGGCGACAGGAGCGGCAGGAACATCCAGTTGGCGAACGAGGCCACGCCGACGCGGAGCTTCTCAACCGGCGAGAACAGCATCTGCAGCGCGGTGATCGGGTGCGTGACAACGTACAGCGCCGCGCTCAGCGGGCCCTTCCCAAGCGCCTGGAAGGTCCAGTGTCCGTACGGCGCCCCGCCCACCGCGGGCATGACGACCTGCAGCAGCAGCAGGAACCAGGCCGCGTTCGCCACCGCCATCACGGCGCCCAGCAGCCACCGGCGCTGGAACACGGCGATGTAGAGCCCGAGCGCGATCACCGTCAGCGTGACGTCCTCCCGCGTCAGCATCGCCACGGCCACGGCTGCCCACAGCAGGCGGTTCTGCTTGTTGAGCGTCGCGTACAGCGCGGTCGAGATCGCGGGCACCGCGAACACGACGTGGTGGAAGTCGAACACCACGCCCGCGAGCACGCCCCAGAACAGCAGATATGTGGCCAGGAACGCGAGGCCGGCCGCGTGCCCCACCTTCTGGGCCCCCCACAGATAGACAGGTATGCCGGCGATGGCCAGCAGCACCGCCTGCGCGATCAGGAGAGTGGCCGCCGACGGCCAGACCCAGTAGAAGGGCGCGAGCACCATCAGGATCGGGTTGAAGTGGTCGCCCAGCAGGTTGGGCATGCCCTCGACCGTGTTCGGGATCATCTCGAGCCGGCTGTAGCCCCAGACCGTCTGGTCCTGGATGCCGAGGTCGAAGCCGTTGGCGCCGAAGTGCACGTAGCGATACAGCGAGATCGCGGAGTAGCCGGCGGCGGCGGCGACGGTCATCACGATCGCTGCCGCGCCGGCCAGGGTCCGCGCGTCCGGAAGCGGGATGGCCGCCGGCGCGGGCGCGACGAGGATTTCGGCTGGGGCCGGGGTGGTTGCTACTTCGGGTTCGGCGACGCTCAGGGTCTCGTCCGGGGTCATGAGTCGGGCCGGGACATTCTAGTTACCTAGCCCCCGCCGATCTCCCTGAGCGCCGGCTCGAGGCGGCCCGCGAGCGCTGGATCGGCGAGCCGGAGCTCCGAAATCAGGCAGTCGACCACCTCGCCGAGGGCGCGGCGCAGCTCCGCCGGCTCGAGCGAGCTCGCGAGGGCGCCCTCGAGGTGCTTCTTCTCTTCTTCTGGGAGCCCGTCCATGCCCCGGCCCTCCCGCCAGTTGAGGCCATGGCGCACGCACGCCGCGGCGAGCACGTGATCGCGGGCCGTGTGGACCATGTACTCGGCCTGCCAGGGCTTGCCGCGCGCGATGCTCGAGCGCGTGTGGATCGCGTAAAGCCAGGCGTAATCCAGCTGAGACATCGCCGGTGGCGGCGCGTACCGCTCGCGCTCCACCGGCTCGCCGAAAAGGACCTGGAAGGTCGGCGTCACCGCTCCGAAGCTCGACGCCGGCGTGAAGGCGAGGTCGACCTGCAGCGTGCTCGACATTAAATAGACGCGATACGTGGCAGGGCCGGCCACGACGTCGAAGTGGTGCAGGGCACCGTGTTCGCGGTACATCAGCTCGGTCATGTCCGCCATCACGGCGGTGATCTGGTCCGCTTCGCCCACACCGAAGAAGAGGTCGACGTCCGACCAGCGGTCCTGGTTCTTGAGGTCCAGGGCCGCGGAGCCTGTGATGGCGGCGCCGGTGATGCGGCCGTCGGCGCGCGCCGCGGCGATGATCGCCTCGCGCAGGCGGTCGCGTTCCTCGGGCGAGAACACCTGCGCTACGGCAGCGTGTAGTAGCGCAGCGACAGGATGTGCAGCGTCCCGGCGGTGCCGTTCATGTACAGCGAGGGCGATGCCGGACCCGTGACCATGGTCTCGGTGCCCTGGCCGACCTTCTTGCCGTTGAGATAAAGGGTCACGGTGCCGCTGTTCACGGTGACCGCGATGTCGGTGGTCGCGGCCCGCTGCACCTGGGGCAGAGGTATGGATGCGGTCATCGCCTGGTCGTTCCCGTTGTACGGGGAGAGGATCACGGTCATCGTCTCGCCCGTGACGTCGATGTGCAGGTAGACCTCCGCCTTCTGGCTGTCGTTGGCGGGCTGGATCAGCTCCCAGTTGACGCCGAAGTCGCTGCCCGGGTCGACCTTGAAGACGAAGTCGGCCACGTAGTCCTTGAGGGCCGGTCCGTCGAACTCGGCGCCGATGCCTGCCCCGCTCTTGAGAATCTTCAGGTCGATCGAGCTGCCCGGGTAGGAGATGGACATCGACTTGTCGGGATCCGGTGACGGCTCGACGCCGCCGCTCCACGCCGTCGAGTTGAGCTTCACCGCGTTGACCTGCGATCCATGCGCCGGACCGAAATTCGATCCCACGTTGGTGGCGGTGTTGTGCTGCCGGCTCGACACCGCGTAGGCGATCCCGGCGATCGCCAGCACGGCGACCAGCGCCGCCGCGGCGGCGATCTGCCATCTCTGGATCCCGGCTCGCCGTGGCGGTGATGGCGCTGAGGCAGCCGGGGTGGCGACCGGTTGTCGCATGGTCGGCGCGGGTGGCACGGCCGCGACCGCGGACGGCGTCTCGATCGCTTTGATGAACTCGCCGCACGATTCGAAGCGGTCGGCCGGGTCCTTCGCGAGCGACTTCATCAAGGCCAGCTCGACGCTCACGGCGAGATCGGGGTTCACGGTGCGCGGGTCGGGCAGCGGCGACTGGATCTGCTCGAGCATCACGGCCGCGGGGGTCTCGGCCTCGTATGGCACGTGGCCGGTGAGCGCCTCGAAAGCCACGACGCCCAGCGAGTACTGGTCGGACGCCGGGCCCGCGTCCTTGCCCGCGCACTGCTCCGGCGACATGTATTCCGGCGTGCCGACGACCATGTCGATGCGCGTAAGGCGCTCGCCCGTCGGCGCCATCATCCGGGCCAGGCCGAAGTCGCCGAGGACCGCGGCTCCTTCCTTATTGATGAGGATGTTCGATGGCTTCACGTCGCGGTGGAGCACGCCCTGCCTGTGCGCGTAGTCGAGCGCCGACGCGATCGACCCCAGCACCTGCGTCGTGCGCGCGACACCCAGCGGCTTGCCGAGCTCGCCCGCGAACGTGCCGCCCTCGACGAACTCGGTGACGATGTAGAGCTGGTCCTCGAACTCGCCGTGGTCGTAGACGGCGAGGATGCTGGGATGACGCAGCTTCGCGATCGCCACCGCCTCGCGCCGGAAGCGCTCGCGGAATTGCGGGTCCTCGGCCAGCACCTCAGGCAGCACCTTGAGGGCGACCATCCGCTCCAGGGCCGGCTGGTAGGCCTTGAACACGGTGGCCATGCCGCCCCGGCCGACCTGCTCGACGATCTGGTACGGCCCGACCTGGACGCCTGGCGCCAGCTTCATCGAGTGGAAGGATATCCGGCCGGAATTGAGATCAGAATGCGTTCGTCGTGGACGACGAGGAAGAGGAGCACCACGGGCTGCACGACGCGATCGAGCACTTCTTCGGAGGCGCCTGGCTCACCGGCGCCGCCCAGCCCGAGCCGAAGTCGCAAGGCCGGATCAAGCTCGTGGCCGACGTCACGCTGCGGCGCGGCGAGGCGGTCCTCCTCGTGAAATACCGCGACGTGCGCCGGTACGACGGCCAGACAGGCTGGTTCCTGCCCGACGACTACCTGCGCCGGTCCGAGCATCCGCTGGACGCCGGGCTGCGCATCCTGCGCGAGCAAGCCGGCGTGGACGTTGCCGAGCTCGACTTCGGGTTCGTCGAGTCCTTCGAGGGTGGCGCGGACTGGCACATCGTCTTCCATCTCACGGGCCAGGCCGATGACGGCACGCAGCTCACGCCCGGCGACAACACCGAAGCGGCGCGCTGGTTCGACGCGTCGGCCCTGCCGGCGCGCGACGAAGTGGCCCACGACGGTTGGGCGCTGGACATTCTCAGTGTGCTGACCAGGCCGCGCGAGCAGGCGGCCCAGGTCAGGTCGGTCGCGGAGTAGGCGTTTCCCGCCTCAGCCGAGGCGCACCGAACCGATCAGCATTGCCAGGGTCAGCAGCGCGAGCCCTACCGCGATGAGGTCCGTCTTGCGCCACTTCCATCCCACCGCCGCCGCCACGAAAACGATCAACGCAAGAATCAGGACGAGCGTGCTCAGGTTCATGAGGTCATTGTGACCCGCATGATCGACGCGTTCGCGCACATCCTGCCGCGCCGCTACCTCGACCGGCTGGAGGCGCAGCTCGAGGCGTCGATGGCGCCGGCGCAGCTTCGCTACTACCGCGAGGGCGTCTTCAACTTCGACGAGGCCCTGACCGACCTCGACGCGCGGTGGCGCGCGATCGACCGCTTCGATGACTACGCGCAGGTCCTCGTGCTGGCGGTGCCGCCCATCGAGGAGATCGGCCCGCCTGGCGTGGCCGCGGAGTTCGCGCGGCTGGCCAACGACGAGATGGCGGAGCTGGTGCGCTCCCATCCCGACCGGTTCGCCGGTTTTGCTGCGGCGCTGCCTCTCAACGACGTCGACGCCTCGCTGCGCGAGCTGGACCGCGCCGTTTCCGAGCTGGGCGCGCTCGGCGCGCAGGTCTATTCGAACGTTCTCGGCGTGCAGCTGGACGACGTGCGCTTCGAGCCACTGCTCTCGCGGCTCGAAAACCTGGACCGGACGGTGTGGCTGCACCCCACGCGCCACGCCGAGTCGAACTTCGGGCTCTGGTGGTCGCTCGGCTGGCCGTACGAGACCGCGGCGGCGCTGTCCCGGCTCGTCTACTCGGGCGCGATGGAGCGCCATCCGAGGTTGAAGGTGCTCGCGCACCACGGCGCGGGCATGGTCCCGCACTTCGCGGCGCGGCTCGGCATGGGTCCGGGTTACCGCGAGGTCAAGGACGCGCTGCCGCGTCCGCCGCTCGACTACTTCCGGCGCTTCTACGCGGACACCGCGATGTTCGGAGCGCCGCACGCGGTGCAGTGCGTGCTCGATTTTTTCGGTTTCGACCACGTGCTCTTCGGCACTGACATGCCCCTTGGTCCGCCATCGGCAGTCGCGTCGACAATCGATGACATCGACGCATCAGACATCGATGAATCGCAACGCGCGGCCGTTTTTTCGGACAACGCGGCGCGGGTGCTGGGGATAACTACTCACAAAATTCCTTGACATAGGTGTGTCGATTCAGGTATCACAGCACTGCGGATCGATGTTGTTCGTCATGTATGCCCTCACAGAGGCGTCACCCGAGACGAGCAAATACATCCTTTCGTTGACGCATCAGGACCCGCCAGAAGAATTTGTGTCGGGTCCCGCCAAATCTTGACGAGGAGGTAAAACATGGCTGCCAAGAAGAAGGCCGCGAAGAAGCCTGCGAAGAAGAAGGCCGCGAAGAAGCGCTAAGCTCAGCGTCCTTTAGTTCGTAGCGTTTAATGCGCCGGGGTACTGTGGCCCCGGCGCCACTGTTTTTCATCGACCGCATCAGATGAAGCTGTACGACGAGCTCGCGAAGTGGTGGCCGGTCTTCGCCGACCACGCGCAGTACCGGCGCGAGGCGGCGCATTTCTCGCGAGTGATCCGCCGCTCGACGCGGCCCGCTCCGCGGACGGTGCTGGAGCTTGGCTCGGGCGGCGGCAGCAGCGCCTCCCACCTGAAGGCGCACTTCCAGATGACGCTGGTGGACATGTCTCCCCGGATGCTGCGGGTGAGCCGCAAGCTCAACCCGGACTGCCGGCACGTGAAGGGCGACATCCGCACGGTGCGACTCCGGCAGACGTTCGACGCCGTGTTCGTCCACGACGCCATCTGCCACATGACCACGGAGACGGACCTGGCGGCCGTGATGCGAACCGCCTTCGTGCACTGCCGGCCGGGCGGGGCCGCCCTGTTCGTGCCCGATTTCGTCACCGAGACCTTCGAGCCCGGAACCGACACCGGTGGCGGCGACGGCAGAGGCGGCGAGAGCCTGCGTTTTCTGCAGTGGACGTTCGACCCCGACCCGACCGATACGACCTACGTCGTCGACTTCGCGATCCTGCTGCGCGACCGCGGCGGCAAGGCGCGGGTGGCGCACGATCGCCACGTGCAGGGCCTCTTCCGGCGGGCTCGCTGGCTGCGGCTGCTGCGCGAGGCGGGATTCGCGCCGATGGTGATCAGGGACCGGCTGATTCGGGAATCGTTTCTGGCAAAGCGGCCGAGGTAACCGCCGGCTCCGGCTGAGCGCGCGGTTTCGGAGCAGGCAACGCCAGCAGCCCCGCGACGCCGGCCGCCCCCACCACCGCCGCGGAGATGGCGAACATCGCGCTCGGGCCGTATGTCGCGTACACGAAGCCGCCACCGAAGTTGCCGGCGATTGGCGCCAGGCCGAACATCACCGACTTGGTGACCGCCTGTCCGGTGGCGCGCAGGCGCGCGGGCCAGAGCTCGTCGGCGATGAGAACCGCGGCGACGTAGGTCAGCGCGAAACCGACGCCTGTGACGAACTTCAGCAGCGCCAAGGCGACCGGGTTGGTGATCAGGGCCCACGCGAGGAAGACGGCCATGAAGATGGCCGAGCCGAGCGCAAAGAGCATCGAGTGGCTCAGGCGGCGAGTCAGCACGTGCGTGAAGCCCATCGTCGGAATCTCGGTCACGGCCTGGAACGCCGCCGCCGCGCCGATGAGCAGCGCACCACCGCCGAGAAAGTCGATACGCAGCACCACGAAGTTCTGCGCGGCCGCTGTCGACACGCCGAGGAGCAGGCACGCCGCGGTAAAGCCGAGCATTGCCGTGGAGATCGCAGGCAGGCGTCGCGTCGCGACCGCGGCCGGCGTCACCGGCTGCCGCGTGGCGCCGGGCCGCAACGCGCGCGCGCACCACGCGCCCACCAATCCGACCATGAGCGCGTAGGTGAAGGGCATGAACTTCAGTCCAAGCATCTGGTAGCCCGCACCCGCCAGCACGGCGGACAGGGCCCAGCCGGCGCTCATGCGCAGCCGGATGCGCGCGTACCGCGTGCGGCTGGACTCGCGTAAGCGCTGGAGGGTTATCGGGTCGAGCATCGTGAATGGCGCCCGCGCGACGGAGAGGAGTACCGTCACGGTGCCGACCGCGACCACGCCGCTCGTCCACGGCAGGACGAGGGAGACGACCACCGCCGCCACGGTCGCGCCCATCACCGCGCCTTCGGGCTTGCCCGTGCGGTCTGCCACGTAGGCCCACGCCAGGCCGGCGACGAACCAGCCCGCGGCCGCGAACGCGAGCACCACGCCGATCTGAAGGACGTCGAGCTTTCTTGCCGCGAGGTAGAGCGGCACGTAGGGCAGCAGCGTCGCGTCGGCCGCGCCCATGAGCGCGTAGGTCCAGTTCAATCCTCGAATCGATCGCTCGAGGTCGCGTCCGGCATCGGTCATCGGTGCCGATAGTCTGGCGGGACCCGCGGTTTACGAAGCCGTCATTGCCACCAGGGTGGATTCTGTAGACGGGGACTGGGAGCGAATCTGGCAGCCGCATCGACCAGATCGATCACCTTGAAAGGCAGGGGCAGCACGCGGGCCGCCCCGGCCCCGAGGTATCGCTGCCTGTTCCACTCCGACGGGTCCACCGTGGTGATGACGATCGGCACATCGGGTCTCTGCTTTTTGATCAGGCGCATCGCCTCCGGGCTCGTCATGCCCGGCATCGCGCAGTCGAGCAGGATCATGTCGGGCGAATCGGCCAGCGCCAGCCACACGCCCTCGAGCCCGTCCGCCGCTGTGAGCACGCGGTAACCAGACTTTTCGAGCACGCGACGGCACAGGCGCAGAGCGACCTCGTTGTCGTTGATGACCAGGACGGTCGCGGAATGACCGTCGGCGCCGGCGTCGGCGGTTTCCGGCGACCTGGCAACCACCTGGATCCCGCTGTCACCCTTCACGACCTGACCAGCGTGGGCGAGGGCGCCGATCGCCGCGCGCCTTCCGGTCGCCTCGACGAACCGGCAAGCGGCCTCGGCCCTGGACCCCGAGATCTTCTTCAGGACGTCATTTGAGCTCGCGCCAAACGGCGGGACCGGGCCTCTCGCCCAACCCACGTCTGCGCGCTCGACTTCGGCCTTGCCCAGCAGCACGAGCAGGTCGGCCCCGAGCCGCTCCGCGAGCACCGCGGCTGCCATGTCCTCATCGATCTGAACCTCGCCGGGCCGCGGCCCGAAACCTGTTGATTCCGTGGTGGTGAGGCCGGCACGAAACGGGCAGAGCAGCGAGAACCCCGCCGCGATCAGTTCTTCTATTGCCTCCAGCTGGATGACCCTCTGAGGCTCGGGCATGGGGATGCACCGGCGGAGGCCTTTGTAGTCCGCGACCACCATCCATCCGAGCCCGGCCATGGAATTGCGGCCCTCTGGTGTGTCCAGGTAAGGAGGCCCGACCGGCACCAGCCGGACGATGACGTCCGTCACCACGGTGGCAACCCGCCTGTCCGGCGTTGCCTGGCGCAGCGCCTGTTCAAGGTTCAGGGCAGCCTCGCCGGGAGCATTGGGCAAGGCCTCTGGATACGGCTGAATCCGCCTGCCCAGCCCGCGCGAATTCGGGCGGTTGATGTGGGTGAGGACGATGGAGTGCTCGCGTGAGATCGCCCGTACCGCTTCAGAAACGTCCGTGGGGCGATTGGCAACATCGCCGCCCAGGGCTACGACGATGAGCATCGGGTGCACACTCCAGTGCGCCTAACGGGAGTGAGGGCCTGTTCTGGTTAGCTCACGTGGTCGCGAAGCGACTCAATAGACGCGCGATGTGGCGCGCCGCGTTCTCGAAGTCGACCAGGCGCATGAACTCGTTCGGCGAGTGGGCGCGGTTGCGCGAGCCCCAGCCCACGCCGGGATTGACGACCGGGACCCCTCGCGTCGTGAAGACGAACATCGGCGTCGTGCCGCCGGTCAGCGGATAGATCACCGCCGGCTTGCCGTAGACCTCTTCGGCCACCTCCGCGGTGAGCCGGACGATGGGCGCCGACGGGTCCGTGATGCCTGGCGGCTCGGCGCCCAGCACCTCCAGGTGGAGGTCGCCGAAGCCGTGGTCGGCGAGGTGCTTCTGCAGCTTGCGCAGGATGTCCTGCGGATCCTGGTTGGGCACGAGCCGGAAATCCATCTTCGCCCTGGCCTCCGCCGGGAGAACCGTCTTCGAGCCCTCGCCCTGGTAGCCCGCACTGAGGCCCGCGATGTTGGCCGTCGGCGTGAAGTAGGCGCGCTCCACCTGCGTGACCCCATCGAGCAGCTGGTCGAGGCCGTACTCGCGGCGCATCTCGCCCGAGGTGTCGGGCACGCGCCCGAGCATCGCCTCCTCTTCCTTGGTCGGCTTGCGGACGTCGTCGTAGAAACCGGCGATGCGGATCTTGCCGTCGGGGCCCTTGATTGAGCTCAGCGCCCAGACGAGCCGCCAGGCGGCGTTGGGCAGGAGGTTCGCCGCGCCGGAATGCGCATCCCTGTTGATCGTGCGGACCGAGATGTCGACGTAGAGCAGGCCTCGCGCGCCGAGGCGCACGACCGGGAAGCCTGACTCGTCGATCTGGCCCTCTTCCCAGATGGCCGCATCTGTCTTCAGCTCCGACAGGTGTTGGTCCACCCATTGCGGCAGGTGCACGGAGCCGATCTCCTCTTCGCCCTCGGCGAGCCACGTGAGGTTGCAGGGGTAGCCTCCCGTGACCGCGCGCAGGGCATCGATCGCAGCCAGCCGGGCGAGCAGCTCGCCCTTGTCGTCCTTCGCGCCGCGCGCGAAAACGGATCCGTCCCTCGTGGTGAGCTCGAAAGGCGGCGAGGTCCACAGGTCCAGCGGCTCGGGCGGCTGGACGTCGTAGTGGTTGTAGAAGAGCATCGTCTTCCTCTGGTTCGCGCCGGAGGCGTGCGCGAGGACGACCGGATGGCCGCCGTCGACCCTCGAGATCGTGGCCTCGAAGCCGCGCTTCTTCAGCAGGTCCGCGACGAGCGCGGCGCACGGATCGATCGATTCGTGACGCGCGCTGACGCTGGGGATGGCGCAGAGTGCGCGCAGCTCTTCCATCCACTGAGCCACGTGCGCATGGATATACTCGTCGACCTTGTCGAAATCCACACCACCCCCGCCGGCCACTCATTTAAGTGTGCGCCGCCCGAGATTTCGACCGACGGGACCCTGTAGACACTGAGGAGCTGTTCATGAGCGCCAAGAAGAAGCCGGCCCGAAAGACCACCGCCAGGAAGTCGGACCTGCTCTCGAAAGAAGAGATCGCCGCCATGAAGGAGACCCTCAAGGAGCGCCGCCGAGCCCAGTCGGGTCAGGAGGACGGCGAAAGCGACGTGCTCGCGAAGATCGCTGAGATGTCGGAACCGGACCGCAGCCTGGCCAGGCGGATCCACGCCCTCATCAAGGCCAACGCCCCTTCGCTCTCACCGAAGACCTGGTACGGGATGCCCGCTTACGCCAAGGACGGCACCGTCGTCTGCTTCTTCCAGAGCGGGCAGAAGTTCAAATCGAGATATGCGACGTTGGGCTTCCAGCAGGCCGCCAAGCTCGACGACGGCGACTTCTGGCCGACCTCGTTTGCTCTGCAGAAGCTGACCCCGGCCGTCGAGGAAAAGATCGCCAAAGTCGTCAAGAAAGCGGTGAGCTGAAAAGCCTCTACACCGTGAACGTGCCTGGAACGCACGGGCCCGCGGTATAGAACGAGACGTTCGCATGGCGGTCGCCCGCCGGCACAGTGGGCAGGCCGGTCACCGGAAACCCCGTCAGGCCGGAGGAGGCCGTCCAGAGCCACAACTTCCTGGCGTCGAGGTTCGACATCCAGATGCCGTGGGCATCGAAAAGCGCGGTCTCCGGGTCGAAGCCATTGGCGTTGCGTGCGCCGCTGTAAAGCGTCGTCTCTGTGTGTGCGGGGACGTTCACAAGCACGACCTTGAGGGTCGTGCCACGGTCGAATCGAACCACGATGCTGCCTCTGCCGTCGTTGCCCATCGGGCTGAAGCTCCAGCCACCGGGCGGCAGCGCCCACAGTGGCGGCAGCGTCGGGACTTGCTCGCCGGCCGGCCGCCGCGACGCGCTCCCGGTCGCGGGATCGATTCGCCAGATCTGGGCCTGGCCGCCCGCGAAGGGCACGGTCGCGACCAGGATTCCGCTGTCGTCCCAGGCTTCGACGCCGATCGACGCGCCGTAGGTCCAGATGACGCGATCGGCCCTTGTGGGCACATCGACGACGTGCAGCTGCGACGTCGATCCCGACTGCGTGACATAGGCGTACTGGGTCCCATCTGGTGAGATGGCCGGCGGGATCGCGGGCAGCCAGCGGCTGAGCGTCGCCGAGTAGTAGGCAGGCGCTGCGCCCGCAGCATGCGGGAGGTCGGAGACGGTTGCTGTCGGATCGAGGTGGTAATCGCCGTCCGGGACGTTGATGAATCCCCTGCCGGCGATGACCTGATCGCCCAGCTCGACCGCCGTCGTGACAGCGAGCTTGCACGGGAACGAATCGGCGGCGGGAGGTGAGGCGACGGGGGACGCCGCAGGCGCGGGTTGGTTGTGTCCCTGCGGGCGCAGCATCACCCGGGCGCCGACGAGCACCACTATCAGCACGATCGCAAGCACGCCTGCGACAAGGGCCATGACGCCCGTGGGCGTCCGCGAACGCGATGCAGGGCGACCAAGAATCGGACTGTTGAGCGCCGGTACCTCGCCCAGAGCCGCGCGCAAGTGCTCGCGGAACTCGTCCTCACGCATCGCCGAGCACCTCCGGGATCTCGATACGCAGCCGCGCAAGCGCCCTGTGCACACGCGCCCTCGCGGCCTTGTCACTCACGTTCAGAACCCGCCCGACTTCGTCGAACGGCAGGTCGAGGTAGTAGCGGAGGACGATCGCCAGCTTCATGTCCGCGGGAAGCCGCGAGAGCGCCCGCCGGAGGTCCAGCGATGCCTCGGCCGTCACCGGCTGCGGCGACCACCTGTCTGAGGGTGTTGCGGCGAGTCTGATGCTGGACCACCATCGGTTCCGCATCCGCTGCCTGCACTCGTTGGCGACGATCGTGAGGAACCAGGCTCGGGTGTTCGATCCCTGGCGCAAGCGGCCGAACGCGCGCCACGCCTTGAACGTCGCGTCCTGAACCGCGTCCTCACACTCGTGTGCGTTCTGCAACATCGCGTAGGCAAGGCGCTGGGCGGCCGGAACCAGGGGCAGCACTGCGTCCGCAAAGGCCGCGTCCGCGTGAGCCTCGGCGAGCGCCTCCTGCGCCGTCACTCCATCACCTTCAATGCGCGAGGCAGGCATTCTGTTGCGCTCGGGAGCTCTCCGCATTCACGATGGCGGGGATGGATGGGAATCGAACCCACCCAGGACGCCTCAGCAGCGCCCCGCAGACGGTTTTGAAGACCGCGGGCGGCACCAGCCGCCGAACATCCCCAGCTCGCGGCTAGATTAGCCCGGCTGCTCGCGCGGGACGTGCGCGCGGACGAGGAGCACGATCGCAACCAGGGCCGCCACCACCGCGAGCGCGGCGGCGAGGGCACCCGAATAGAACGCCGGAAAGTCGCCGTCGGGGATCACGGATCCGCACCCGCTCGGGACGGCGGTCGTGCCGAGCATCGCCTTCGAGCCACCCGCCAGGCAGGCTTCGTGCCCGGCGTTGTAGATCGCCGGCGTGAGGAACGCCCCGGCAGCGCCGAGTACGCCCAGCACGACGGCGAGCGCCAACATCAGGATGGGGGCATCGACGCCGTGGCGGCGCACGTCGCCGGCGGACCGGAACGCAAGCCAGGCACCGACCAACCCCAGCAGCCCCGCGGCGCCTATCGGGTAGGCCGCAACGTCCCCGATCTCCACACCTTCCCCTTTGGTCGCCCGCTCATAAAGCGCCACCGCAACCACCGTCAGGATGGCGGCCACGGCGGCGACGATCGCACCCCTCTGACGGCGGCCGCGCGCGACATCGAGCATCGTCCGGTTTCGGCGCCCATTTTGAGACAAGGACGAGACTGCCACTGAGACTTTTGCGGGCGCATGATGCGGCCCATGTCGCTGCTCACGCGCCAGACCGGCGAGGTCTCGATCTGGGCCGACGACCTGAAGGCGGGCGCGGTGCCGTGGATCTGCGCGAGGAGCGGCGGGCCTGCGACCCGGTGGGCGGTGATCCAGTTCCGGAACTCCTCGCTCAGCGCCTTCGAGGCCTTGATCCCGGGATTCAAGGGACCGAAGCAGGTCGTGCGCGGCCGGCTGCCATTCAGCGCCACCTGGGTATGGGCCATCGGAATGTCGCGGTTGCTCATCCTCGTCGCCTGCGTCGGGTTTCTCTATGGCGTCTTCAAGGTGACCAGCGAGCCGCACTACTCCCTCGCGACTCTGGTGATATTCGGCGCGAGCATCGCCGTCCTGCAGCTCTGGGCCGCGGGGCGGTCCTGGCTGGAGCCGCACGGCGAGGTGTTCACCGTCTCCACGGGCGCGATGTATGTGCGCGTGCGAGGCGTGCATCCCAATTTCGCCGCCGCCGTCGAGGCGTGGCGGGCCCAGACCGTCGGGCCCGGCAGGCTCATGCTCACCCCTGACGGCAAATGGTGGTGGGACGGCTCGAAGCTGTTCCCGGTTTCAGGAATGCCGAGCGCGCCGCGCCGAGTGACCCCGCAGGCGTTGATGCTGTTCTCGGCGGTGGCCGTTCTGTGGTTCGTATTCCTCGTCGTCGGCGCCTGGACCCGCTTCCACTCCTAGATCGCCTCACAAGACGTAGGGGATCAGGCGTTTCGTGCGGCGCATGTAGTCGCGGTACGGCTGGCCGATGCCGCCGGCCAGGACTCTCTCCTCGACGGCGATGCGATACGCAAAGCCTGGAATGACGAGCAAAAAGCACGCGAGGGTCAGCCAGTTGGTGTTGCTGAGCAGCACGCCGAGCACGGTCAAGAGCGCTCCGGTGTAGCTCGGGTGCCGCACCAGCCGATACGGCCCGGTGTCAACCACCGTCTGGCCGGCCGCGACCATCACCCGCGTCGTGAAGAAGCGGCCCAACCTGGCTATCGCGTACCAGCGAAACGCGATGCCGGCCACAGCGAGCCCAAGTCCAAGCGTGAAGACCTCGGGGCGGGCGAATGTGATCGCTGCCTGGGGCACGAACACCGCGGCCCGTATCCCAAGGCCGATGGCCAGGCCGATGCCGGCGATCAGCGCGGGGCCCGACAGGCGGTCTTGACGCACCGGCCCGATCCCGTCGCGGGCTCGGGCGATGCGCACGAACACGCGCAGCCCGTGGTAGGCCTCGCTGGAGAGCCACAGGAGAAGGACGAGCTCGTACAGCGCTTGGGCGAATGCGTCGCCGACGTAGACCGGCTGCACGCCGGGCCCGCCTAGATCAGGGCTTCGAGCTTGGCCTTCAGGTCGCCCTTCATGTTCGGGCGGTAGCCGACCGTCCGCTCCGCGGGCTTCCCGTTCTTGAAGATGATCACGGTCGGGATCGACATGATCCCGAGCTGCATCGGCGTGGCCGGGTTCTGGTCGATGTCCATCTTCATGACCTTGACCTTGTCGCCCAGCTCGCCGTGGATCTGCTCGACGATCGGCGCGATCATGCGGCACGGGCCGCACCAGGTCGCCCAGAAGTCGACGAGCACCGGCTTGTCCGATTTCAGGACAGCCGTCTCGAAGTCGTTGTCGGTAACCGTCTGAATGTTTCCCATCACACCCTCTTTCTACTAATCACTAGAACTCGACTCGGACGCCTTCGATTCCGACTTGGAGGACTCGCCGGCAGGCTTGCCCGCCTTGCTCTCCTTGCTCTCAGAGGAGGAGCTGCCCGAGTCGCTGGAAGAGGAGGAGCCGTTGCTTCCCGCCTTGGCCGCGGCTTTGGAGCCACCGCCCTTGTAGTCGGTGCTGTAGTAGCCGCTTCCCTTGTAGATGATGCCGGCGGGGTAAAGGATCTTGGTCAGCCGGCCGGAGCACTTCGGACAGGTCTTGAGGGGCGCGTCCGACATCTTTTGCAGGACCTCGAACTCGTGTCCGCAGTTCCCGCACCTGTATCCGTAAATGGGCATCTCTCTGGGGCTTCCTACTATAGGGTCCGGTCTGTCGCGAGTCGGTGCATAACCATCCCCGACGGCGGTTTGGGATGGAAATACGTGCTCTTCTGAGGAAAGGTTTTCCCATCCCCCGCCAGCTTCAAAACCTGGTGCAGGTCCGGCGCGTCGAGGAAGAACGCGCTCACACCCACCCCGTCGTCGACCCACCTGACGGCCTCCTCGGCGTCGCGCGTGTAGAGCAGGAAATCCTCGGCATTCCTGCGGCCCAGGATGTTGTCGATCACCTGCCGGTGCAGCTCCACCACCGCGACGTCGCCCTCCAGCGGCAGCACCTGGAAATGCCCGTCCCGGTAGACGCCCGCGGCCACCTGGCCTTTGATCGCCTCCAGCGTCTCGGCCAGGCTGTCCTTCGGCTCGCCGCCCGTGACCGCGATGCCGGCCTTCATGACCCGATGCGTCGGCAGCACCTCGAGGCCCGGGTCGTCGATGTCGGTGAGCAGCGCCAGGGTGAACCGCGACGCCGCGTCGGGCGGCCCGCCGGCCTCGCCGGCGAACCTGAGCGCCGTCTCGTAGCGGTGGTGGCCGTCGGCGATGAGCAGCTGCAGCGGGGCCAGTGCGGTGCTGATCTGCGCCGCCCACTCGGCGTCACGGATCACCCACAGGCCGTGCCACAGGCCCTCGCTGTCGGCCATCTCGACGTCGGGTGCCTTGGGCAGCCCGGCGAGCAGCTCAGGCATGCGTGTCCCACTTCCGTCGTACAGAAACCAGAGCGGCTCGAGGCTGGCGCGCGTGGCGCGCATCAGGGCGAGCCGGTCCTCCTTGGGACCGCGATGCGTGCGCTCGTGCGGCAGCACGATGCGGCGGTCGTAAGGCTCGAGGCGCAGCGCCGCCATGAGATCGCGCCGCCGCCGCCCGTGCTGCACCACCTCGTGGACGTACATCGACGGTGGATCCGCGCCCAGGGTGCCGTCGGCGAGCCATGCGTCCAGCGTCCGCGCCGCGCCTTCATAGTCCGCGCCGGGCCGGATGAGGCGGATCACGTTGTGTGGCGAGAGCTGCAGATACCGGGCGACATCCGATTCGGGGATCACGTCGTACGGCGGGGCGATCAGGCGCGTCAGGTTGGCGGCCGCGTAACGGATGCCGGGCAGCGCCCGGACGTCAGCTATCGCTCAGCTCCACGTAATGGAGGTCGGCCAGGCCGTCCACCTGATGCAGCCGGTCGAGCAGTGGTGACGCCACAGGGTCGTCGACGGCCAGGATCATCATCGCTTTGCCTCGCGGCGCGTCGCGGCCGACCATCATGCTCGCGATGTTCACGTCGTTCTCGCCGAGGATGGTGCCGACCTTGCCCACGATGCCCGGCTTGTCTGCGTGCCGGCTCACGAGGAAACGGCCCTCCGGCACGAGGTCGACGCGAAACGAATCGATGCGCACGACGCGCGGCTCCTCCATCAGCACGGTGCCGCTCAGCTCGTGCCCGTGCATGCGCAGCGTGATGAGGCTCGTGTAGCTGCCGCGCGCTGCGGCTTTGCGCTCGACGATCTTCATGCCGCGCGCGGAGGCGATCAGACGCGCGTTGACCGCGTTGATGCGGTCCTCCGTGTGCTTCTGCATCACGCCCTTGATCGCCGCCGCGACGAGCAGGTTGGTGTCGTGCTGCGCGAGCTGTCCTTCGAAATCGAGCTCGATCACACCCGCGCGGCCGCCGAAGAGCTGCGAGTGCAGCGAGGCCAGCCGCTCCGTCAGGTGCGCGAACGGACGCAGGTACGCCATCTCTTCGGGCGGCAGGGCGGGCGCATTGACCGCGTAGCGCGGCAGCTCGCCGGCGAGAACCGCCGCCACCTCCTCCGCGACGTCGAAGGCCACCGACGCCTGCGCCTCGACCGTGGAGGCGGCGATGTGCGGCGTGGCGACGAAGTTGGGCAGCGTGAACAGTGGGTTCTCGCCGGGAGGCTCCTGCTCGAAGACGTCGGACGCGGCCGCGGCAGGCCGCCCCGACTTCAACGCCTGGTACAGGGCCGCCTCGTCGACGATGCCGCCGCGCGCGGTGTTGATGAGGCGCGCCGCCGGTTTCATCATCGCCAGCTCGCGCGCTGCGATCAGGCCTCTATTCGCCTCGACCAGCGGCACGTGCACGGTGACGAAATCCGCGCGCTGCAGCAGGTCGTCGAGGGCCACGAGCTCGACGTTGAACAGCTCGGCGCGCTCGACCGCCACCACAGGGTCGTAAGCGATGACGTCCATCTCCAGGCCGTGCGCGCGCTTGGCCACTTCCGAGCCGACGTTGCCCAGGCCGATGACACCCAACGTCTTGCCGCGGACCTCGACGCCGAGGAACTTCGACCGCGTCCAGTCGCCGGCGTGGATCGACGCGTCGGCCTGTGGCACCCACCGCGCGACCGCGAAGAGAAGCGCGATGGTGTGCTCGGCGGCGGCCACGATGTTGCCGCGCGGCGCGTTGACCACGAGGATGCCGTGGCGCGTCGCCGCGGCCACGTCGATGTTGTCCACGCCGACGCCGGCTCGGCCCACGACGCGCAGGCGCTTGCCCGCCTCGAGGACGGGCGCGGTGACTTTCGTCTCGCTGCGCACCACCAGGGCGTCGAAGCCGCCGATGCGCTCGACGAGCTCCGCCTCCGGGAGCTTCGTCGCAACCGTCACCTCGCCCTCGCGGCGCAGCCGCTCGAGGCCGTCCTCGGCGAGGGGATCGGCGACCAGGATCCGGGCCACGAAAACTGAGTCTAGTTAGGCGGGCACGCCGGAAAGCGAGTTCGTGACCGCCGCCACGCCTCGGCCGTCGGCCGGCGCGATGTCGAGCTCCTCGAGCGCTTGCTCCATGGCCCACAGCACCTGCACCACGTCGCCCTCGGCGACCGCGCCCAGGTGGCCGACTCGGATCATCTTGCCGGCCATCTTGTTCTGCCCGCCGGCGATGACCACGCCGTACTTGTCGTGCAGGAGCTTGCGGAACGCCTCGACGTTGAGGCCGTCGGGCGGGAGCGCCGAGGTGACGGTGTTCGAGCGGTAGCCGTCGCGCGCGAACAGCCTGAAGCCAAGGGCGTGCACGCCCGCCTGGGTCGCGCGCGCGAGCCGCGCGTGGCGCTCGTACACCTTGGGCAGGCCTTCCTCCTCCAGCATGCGGATGCCTTCCTGCAGCGCGAACGCGACGCTGACCGCGGTGGTGAACGGCGTCATGCCCTTGTCAGCCCAGGTCTTCGCCTCTTTCCAGTCGAAGTAGTAGCGAGGCGAGCGGGCGCGCGACTGCATCTCCCACGCGCGTTCGCTGACGCTCACGAGAGCGATGCCGGGCGGCGCCATCCAGCCCTTCTGCGAGCCGCTGACCGCCACGTCGATGCCCCAGGCTTCGGTCTCGATGTCGATCGAGCTGATGGAGCTGACGCCATCGACCACCACGACCTTGCCGGCGTCGCGGCCGACGCGGGCCAGCTCGCGCAGCGGATTGGTCAACCCGGTCGAGGTCTCGTTGTGGGTGAGGAGCAGCAGCTTGGCCTTCGGGTGCTTGTCGAGCACCAGCGAGAGGTCCTCGGCGTCGACCGGCTGGCCCCACTCGGACTCCAGGCGCACGACGTCCGCGCCGTATGCCGACGCCAGGGCCGCGAAGCGCTCGCCGAAGTTGCCGCACAGCGCCACCACGACCTCGTCGCCGGGCGAGACCAGGTTGGCCACGGCCGACTCCAGGCCTCCGGTCCCTGAGGAGGTCAAGAGGATGAGGTCGGACGACGTCTTGAAGACGCGCTTGGCGCCCGCGGTGATCTCGGCCAGGATCGCGGCGAACTCCGGACCGCGGTGATCGACCATCGGCCTCGCCATGGCGCGCATGACGCGCTCGGGCAGGGGTGTCGGTCCGGGTATGCGCAGCTGGCTCGAGAAGGTCATGGGCGTGCTCCTATGAGGGCTTGGGCGAGCGCCTGAATTTTATCGCTTCGACGGATAAGGCTCATACCGAAAGATCTCGCTTGCCGGTATCTCGAGCAGGTCGATCGCCGTCTTTCCGTGAAAGCCGTACTCCCAGTACGCACCCTCAGTGTCGCGGTACAGAAATGCCTTTCGATGCGGGTCGATGTCCCGAATGCCGATCATGCTCATCTTCAGGCGCTCGTCCCAGGCGCGCGCGCCGGTCATCACCCGCAACCCGTAGGGGTTTGCGGTCGCGTCGTCCGGCGCCCAACCTTCGAACCACTTGAGGACGCGATCGGGCGCCTTCGGGGCGGGCCACAGCTGGCAGCGGTAGCTGTCCTGGTGATCGAGATCGTCTGAAGTATCGAGCCGATCAAACGACACGCGTATCCGATACCAACCGGGATTGACCGTCAGCTCGGCGAACCGGTCGTTGCCCATGCACTCGGCCAGTAGAAGCGTGCCCGATCGCACCTCGAGCGAGGTCTCCGCGACATGGTCGTGACCATCCACGTCCAGATCTGGCTCGGCGTCCCAGACTTCGATGAGGATCGGCACGGTGTCCTGGGTTCCGGTGCCAATCGCTACCAGGCCGGGCACGGCGCCAAGATGGTTCTCCAGCGCGCTTCCCGTCCACACCTCGCCGCTGTCGCCCTCGGCGCCGTCGTCTTCCAGGTAGAACTGACGGTGTTCGGCCATCATCGCCCGCTCGAGGCGTTCGAGGAGCTCCGCCACCCCTAGATCCCTGGATCTAGTGCCGGCACTCGCACTGCCAAATCGCGATATCGATGTGCCAGTGCCGGCACTCGGCTGGATTCCCTAGTGAAGTTCGGTCGTGTACGGGAGAAGCGCGATCGCCCGGGCGCGCTCGAGGGCGGTGGTGAGCGGCCTCTGGTGCCGGGCGCACGTGCCGGTCACGCGGCGGGGCAGGATCTTGCCGCGGTCGCTGACGAACCGGCGGAGGCGCGAGGTCTCCTTGTAGTCGATGTACGAGACCTTCTCCAGGCAGAAGCTGCAGACCTTGCGGTGCTGCCGCTTGGGCCCGCGCGGACCCTGCCCTTCTCGTGGCCTCTCTGGTCGATCGGATGAAGTTGAAGCCATCAAATCTCCTGACTAGAAAGGAATGTCGTCCGGGTCGACGTCCCGCGGGACGTCGTCACCGGTGGGTTCTTCGGACTGAGAAGATCCGCCGCCCGCAGACGCCGCCGAGCGACCCGCGCCCGCGCCCGCGCCGACTCCGGCGCCGCGCGGCTCGAGGAACTGCACGTCGTTGGCGATGATCTCGGTCACGCGCCGCTTCTGGCCGTCCTGGCCCTCCCACGAGCGCGTCTGGATGCGGCCCTCGACGAACACGAGCGCGCCCTTGCGCGTGTACTGCGCGACGGTCTCGGCGAGGTTCCGCTTGCCGATCGGGTACGCGACGATGTTGTGGTAGTCGGTGAACTCCTTGCGCTCGCCGTCGGGCCCGGTGGACCAGCGATTGGTCGCGATGGAGAAGCTGGTCACCGCGGTGCCGCTCGGCGTGTAGCGCATCTCGGGGTCCTTGGTGAGCCGTCCGATGAGCAGTGCTTTGTTGAGGTTCGACATTTACGGTTCCTCCCCTTCCCCGGTCGATGCGTCCGCCGCGCCTCTCGAGTCGACCGCGGCAGGCTCCAGCGCGACCTCCGCCGGCGGCGGTGCAACGGTCGTCGCGGTGGGCTTCTCGGGCTTGCGCACGATGAGGTGCCGCAGCACCTCCTCCGTGATCTTCAGCGCAGCCTCGAGCTCGGGCACGCGGTCGGGGGCGATCTGAAAGTCCTGCAGGACGTAGATCCCCTCTTTCTGATGTTTGACCTCGTAGGCGAGCTTGCGCTTGCCCCAGAGATTGGTGTGGTCAGCGGAGCCGCCGGAGCGCTCGATCAGCGTGTTGACCCGCTTGACCGCGTCCTGGACCTTCTCGTCGTCGAAGTCCGGGCGCACGATGTACAGAACTTCGTATTCCCGCAACGGGGCGATTCCTCCTTTCTATGGGTTTCAGGCCCCGGTCCAACGGAACGCGGACGCGACCGGCCGAGGCCAGAAAGGTCAGGTCGGTATTCTACTAGCTCCGCGAATGAGCTCTCGTTCCAGGCAGACGTCCAAGGGTGTGAAGGGCGCGAAGGGCAGGGCGGCGAGTCGCCGCGCGCCCGTGAAGCAGTCCGACACACCCATCCTCGCGATCGTCGTCGGCGTGGTGCTGGCGGCGGTTTTCGTCGGCCTGATCATCTACGGCGCCATCAACAGCCATACCAACACCATTCCGACCGTCCAGGGGTCGGGCGGCAGCATCCCGTGCGACCAGCTGGAGCACACTCAGGTCCACTACCACGCCGCGCTCCAGATCATGTACCAGGGCAGCGTGGTCAACGGCGCTCCCGGCGGCACCGGCGTCCAGGGCGGCGAGACGGCGCCGACCTGCTTCTACTGGCTCCACGTGCACAGCGCCAACCCCGACGTGATCCACATCGAGTCGCCGGCCGACCGCGTGTTCACGCTCGGCGACTTCATCAAGGTGTGGGCCGCGTTCAACAGCTACAACAGCGGGCCGAGCATCAAGCTCGATGCGTCGCACGCGACCACGTTCACGTTGAAGCCCGGCGAGTCGATCGTCACGTACATCGACCTCGACGACGGCAAGGGCCCGACCGTGTACGAAGGCGACCCGAACGCGATCGTTTTGAAGTCGCACGAGACGGTCACCATCGAGATCGTGTCGTCGCAGTTCCCCGCCAAGGCGCCGCCGGCGTTCGACTGGAAATCGTCCGCGAACAACGGCCTCTAGCTAGGACTCCAGCAGGATCCTCGCCGACTTGTAGTGCTCGAGCGCGTCCAGCGGCCGTGCGGCCCTGACGGCGCGCTCGGCGGTCAGCAGGTGGGCCTCGGCGGCGGCCTTCGCGTCGCCGTTGCCGTAGGAAAACCGCCGGCCCTCTGACAGCGCGCGCCAGCGCTCCATGCGCGGGTTGTCGCGCCTTTTCGAGATGACCATGCGCTCGCCGTCCAGGATCTTCCGCGCCTTCTCGTGCTGGCCCAGCTGGGCGAGCGCCTCGGCCTCGACCAGGCGCGCGTCCGTGCCGTACGGCCACGCGGTGCGTTCGACTCCGCGCAGGCTGATGAGCGCGCGCTTGGGCTCGCCGCGCAGCAGCAGCACCCGGGCCCGCTCGATCGCGAGCTCCCAGTCCACCTCCGGCGCGCGTCCCTCGAGCAGGTAGTCGACGTGGGTGCCGAGGCGGTCCGCGATCACGCGCAGCACGCGCAGCGACGGCTGCGCCCGGCCCAGCTCGATCTGGCTCAGGAAGGCGCGGGTGAAGTCGTCGCGCCCCACGCTCGCCAGGCTGATGCCTTGCTCCTTCCTGATCCGGCGAATGCGCGAGCCCAGGGAATCGCCTTCGTTTGGTGGCACTGGACCATCATCTTACGGTCGTCAAGCAGGCGTTTACGAGACCTGCGCCGTCAGTGCTTTGCGCAGGCGCCGGTCCTGGTAGGCGATGTGGTCGGCCAGGCGGAAGAAGGCGTCGCGCAGCGGGCTGACCTCGGCCTCCGTGGCGGTGAGCTGCCAGCTCACGACCTCGAGCTCGTCCCACGGCGACGCCGCCCGGTTGCTGATCGCCATGCGCACCCCGCCGCCGTCGGGCCAGGCCTCGATGGCCGCCGAGCAGCGGTCGTCACGACCGGTGCCGTCGCTCCAGTCGCCGACCGCTATCGAGAGCAGCACGCGCGGCGCGGGATCGCGGTGGAAGTGCTCGAAGACGTCGGCCCGGTAGATGGCGATCGGGTCGTCGTCCTCGTAGATCACGCCGATGACGCTGCGGTACGGCGAGCCGCAGTCGGCGCACTCCGACTCGGTCTGCTGATCGTCGTGCTCGATCCTGAGTTCGCCCAACGCGGGCTAAAGATAGTCGCGAGGGTCGAGGCTGCGGGTGAGGCTGGTGAAATTGTCGAAACCGCGCGCGGTGACCATGCCCGTGTCCTCGATGCGCACACCGCCGAAGCCCATCAGGTAGAGGCCCGGCTCGACCGTGATCACGTCGCCCTCCTGCAGCGGCTCCTTGTTGGCGCCGCGCACGCCCGGCTCCTCGTGCACCTCGAGCCCGACGCCGTGGCCGGTGCTGTGGTTCATCTTGGCGACGCCGTCGGGTCCTTCGTAACCGGTGGTGGTGGTGCCATAACCCCGGTCGAGCAGGACCTGGCACACCGCGTGGTGCACCTCGTTGGCCGCCACCCCCGCCCTGATGGACTCGATCGCCACGTCCAGGGCTTGCAGCGACGCCGCGTGCATGCGGCGCACCTCGTCCGGGATCTCGCCCACGACCACGGTGCGGGTCAGGTCGCCGTTGTAGTGGCTGCCGCGACTCGTCGGGAAGATGTCGATGATCACGGGCGCGCCGGCGCGGATCTGGCCCTCGCCCCGGTAGTGGGGCATGGCGTTGTCCGGCGAGCCGGCGATGATCATGTCCGGGCACGCAAATCCGAGCTCGGCGAGCAGAAGAGACGCACGAGCGTAGAGCCACTCCGACGTCATCGGCTTGCCGTCGGCCCAGAGCAATCCGTCGCGGATCTCTCCCTGCGCGAGCAGGCGCACGATCTCGGTCATGGCCTTCTCCGCGGCCTGCTGGGCTTCCCGGATCTTGTCCGCCTCCTCGCGGGTCTTGTGCCGGCGCTCGGCTTCGAAAAGCGTCTCGTCGACCTCGACGTCGAGACCGGCGTCGCGCAGGGCTTCGAGGTACCCCGCGGGCAGCCGCGGCGAGACGCGTGCCTCGCTCTCGCCCCGCGCCCGCAGCAGCTTGGCCGCGAGCACGGCGTAAGACCTGTACGGACCAACCTCCGCGTAGCCCGCCTCGGCGAAGGAAAGGATCTTCGCGACCCTGGCCGCCTCTGATTTCGCGCGGTCGATCTCGAGCGGGCTCGCGACCAGGACGTCGTCGCCCGCTGCCGGCCTGATGTAAAGCGCGCTCTCGACGTCCATGCCGGTGGCGTAGACGAAGTCGGCGTCGCCGTGACCGCTCGGGATCAGGACCAGCGACCGCTTGCCGGTAGGGCGGCGCCCGCGCTTGCGCGGCGTGGCCACGTTTGCCGGGGTGGTGTCGCGCCACAACCCGGCGGACTCGACCGCCTGGGCCACGGCCTGCAGCAAGGCGTCGTCACCGCGGGGCCGCGGCTTCTGTTTGGCCCGGCCTTCGAGCTGCAGCTTCTCCTGCACCTCGTAGCCGCTCGTGTACGCGACCTCGTAGCCCAGGTCGCGCAGCTGGGCGAGGTCGCGGCGGAGCGTGCGCTCCGAGACGCCCGCCTTCTCGGCGAGCTCGAGGGGGTTCAGGCCGGGCTCGGCGATGATCGCCGCGAGCACCCGCAGAAGCCGAGCCAGACGCTCAGCCCGATTCAAGGGGCGGTGAGGCTAGCCGATCTCTTCCCAGGAGGTGGTGTTGTTGCCCTCGAACGGATCGGGCTCCGCCTCCTCCTGGTTGCCGACCTTCTGATGGAACCGGCTGGCGATCATCTGGTAGGCCATCGCCTTGGGGATCCCCAGCTTCGTGAGCGACTTGACCTCGTCGGCCATCACCTTGTCGCGGGCGGCCTCGATCGCCGCCAGCACCTCTTCGATGGACGCCGTCCGCTTGGTGGCCATGGAAGCCGAATTCTACCGATCCTTAGACTTAACGGTCGTAAGCGCGTCGGCTTGGTTCTGGGGTTTGAATGGCCGCTGATTACTCTCCCGACAAGATCCGGAACGTGGTCCTGCTCGGCCACTCCCACGACGGCAAGACCACGCTCGCCGAGGCCATGATGTTCGCCTCGGGCGGCCTGCAGCGCATGGGCTCGACCGACCAGAACAGCGCGGCTCTCGACACGGAGCCCGAGGAACAGAAGCGCAAGATCTCGATCAACCTCGGCGTCGGATTCGCCGAGCACAACGGGTTCAAGATCAACATCCTCGACGCGCCCGGCTTCTTCGACTTCGCCGGCCAGGCGGTGAGCGGCCTGCGCGCGGCCGAGGGCGCGGTGGTGGTGGTCGGCCCCAACGACCATCTCGCGGTCGGCACCGAGGTGGCGTGGGAGCAGTGCAACACGCGCAGCAAGCCACGCATCGTGGTCGTGAACAAGCTCGACAAGGAGCACGCGGACTTCTACGGCGCAGTGACCGCGATGCGCGAGAACCTGTCGCCGCGGCCGTTCCCGCTGCATCTGCCCATCGGCTCGGAGCAGGACTTCCGCGGCGTGGTCGACCTGCTGCACCTGAAGGCGTTCGTCACGTCCCAGGACGGCAAGGGCGGCGAGGTACCCATCCCCGACGACATGCAGAAGCTGGTCGAGCAGTACCGCGGCCAGCTCATCGAGGCCGCAGCCGAGAGCGACGACTCGCTGCTCGAGAAGTACCTGGACGCGGGCACGCTGAACGAAGAGGAGATCCAGCGAGGCCTGCGGGAAGGCATCCTCGCGGGCAAGGTGGCTCCGGTGCTGTGCTGCTCCGCGACCAAGCTGCTCGGCGTGCGCACCCTGATGTCGACGCTGTGCGAGCTTCTGCCGCCGGCCGAGGGCGAGGCCGAGAAGCCCACGCGCGCGTTCGTCTTCAGCACCGGTGGCGACCAGTTCGGCCGCGTGAGCTACTTCAAGGTCGTCGCGGGAACCGTCAAGGCCGACCAGCACCTCACGAACCTCAACCACACGGCGGACGAGCGCCTGGCGCAGATCTTCTTCCCGCGCGGCAAGGAGCATGTTGCGGCGACCGAGATCAAAGCAGGCGACATCGGCGCCGCGACCAAGCTCGCGCACACCCTCACCGGCGACACGCTCGGCGCCAAGGACGGTGGCCCGCTGCCGGGCCTGGACCTGCCTGGCCTCGCGTACAGCGTGGCCATCACGCCCAAGGCGCGCGGCGACGAGGAGAAGATCTCCAGCGGCCTCGCGCGCTTGTCGGAAGAGGATCCGACGCTGCATGTGGACCGGGTCGAGGAGACGCATCAACTGGTCATCTCGGGACTCGGCGACGTGCACCTGGACGTCACGCTGGAGAAGCTGAAGCGCAAGTACGGCGTGGAGGCGACCACCGCGACACCGAAAGTGGCTTACCGCGAGACCGTTTCCGGCCACAGTCGAGCGGAGGGCAGGCACGTCAAGCAGTCGGGCGGGCACGGCCAGTACGGAATCTGCGTCATCGAGGTGTCGCCGACAAAGCGCGGTGAAGGCTTCGTGTGGGAGGACAAGATCTTCGGCGGCGCGATCCCCCAGAACTTCCGGGCTTCAGTGCAGAAGGGGATCGTGGACAACATGGCCAAGGGCGTGGTTGCGGGCTACCCGATGGTCGACGTCAAGGTGACGCTCGTCGACGGGAAGTACCACCAGGTCGACTCCAACGACATGGCTTTTCAGATCGCCGGATCGCTCGCGATCCGCAAGGGCGCCCTCGATGCAGGACCGGTGCTGCTCGAGCCGATCGTCGAGGCCGAGATCCGCGTGCCCGAGAAGAACCTCGGCGACATCATGTCCGACATCAACGGACGGCGCGGCAAGATCATGGGCACCGAGCCCGACGACGGCTACCAGAAGGTCCGCGCCACCGTGCCGGAGTCGGAGATGCTGCGTTTCGCGCTCGACCTCCGCTCGATCACGCAGGGCCGCGGCAGCTTCAGCAAGAAGTTCTCGCACTACGACGAGATGCCCGCGCACCTGGCCAAGGGCATCATCGAAGAGTTCCAGAAGCAGCACGAAGCCGCAAGCTGAGGTTTGGTTGCGGCTCGAACCGCTCTATACACTGCGCTACCGGTATCCCGACGGATGGGAGGTCGCCCTGACCGGCGAGCTGGGCCGCGAGGAGCACCACTATTACTTCGCCGAAGGCACGTGCACCGGCGCGATCTCAGGTAAGTTTCGCGGCGGCAATCACCCGCGGCGCCGCACCGACCGCACTTTCGCCATGGACATGCAGGGCTTCATCGAAACAGCTGACGGGGCCACGATCATGGTCGATTTCCAGGGCTACGGCCGTGCCTACCCGGCCGGGCGCAGACAGGTGGTGGGTGCGGCGTGGCATGTCACCGACCACGAGAAGTACCGCCGCCTGAACGACGCCGTCTGCGCCGTCGCCGGTGAGGTGCGTGTGCCCACCGACATTCCGGCAGCCGAGCTCAAGCAGGCCGACGTCGAGCTCGTCTTTGACGTCAGCGAGCTCATCTGGGAGGCGCCTGCGGATTGAGCGCGCAGCCGAGCGCGCACGACGTGATCGTCATCGGCGGTGGCGTCACCGGCGCCGGCGTCGCGCGCGACCTGTCGCTGCGCGGCCTGTCGGTGCTGCTCCTGGACAAGGGAGACTGGGGCGCGGGCACCAGCGGCGCGTCGACCTGGATGATCCATGGCGGGCCGCGCTATCTCGAATTCGACTGGGACACGACGCGTCTCTCCACCAAGGACGCGGGCTACATCGTGACCATCGCGCGCAACATCGTCTACCGCGTCCTTTTCATCATCCCGGTGCTGCCGCACGACAAGAACAACATCGAGCGCATGGAGACGGCGATGGAGGTGTATGACCGCTTCCAGCCGCTGAAGAAGTCGCACCCGCACACGCGGCTCACGCCCGAAGAGGCCCTGCAGATCGAGCCAGGCCTCACGCGCGACATGGTCGGCGCGGTGACCACGGAGGAGTGGGGCGTCGACCCGCACCGGCTGGTCTTCGCGAACGTGCAGGACGCGATGGCTAACGGCGCGCGCGCGCTGAACCACACGAAGGTGGTCGAGCTTCTGCGTGATGGCGGCGCGGTGATCGGCGTGCGCTACCGGACGTCGGACGGCGTTTACAGCGAGGCGCGGGCGAAGGTTGTCGTGAACGCCGCCGGGCCGTGGGTGCCCGAGGTGGGACACATGGCCGGCGTCGACGTGCAGCTGCGCCCGGCCAAGGGCATCCACATCGTGTACCCGCACCGCATCTCGCGCTTCGCGATCAGCGCCGAATCGATCGACGGCCGCGACCTGCTGATGGTGTCGCACGCCGGGTTCACGCTGCTCGGCACGACCGACGACGACTTCTACGGCGACCTCGACTCGATCGAGGTGCTGCGCGACGAGGTCGACTACCTGCTGCAGGGATTCGAACGCGTGTTCCCGGCCATTCGCAAGTTCCGGCCGGTGCGCACGACGACGGGCGTGCGGCCGACGCTTTTCAAGTGGCGGCGCTACGAGGACGAGCTGTCACGCCGCTACCAGATCTTCGACCACGCGGCAGAGGGTGTCGACGGCTTCGTCACCATCGCCGGCGGCAAGCTTTCGATGTACCGGCTGATGGCCGAGGAGACGTCGGACGCGGTCTGCCGGAAGCTGGGCCACCAGTCGCCGTGCGTGACGGCCACAAGGCCGCTGCCGGGAAGCGAAGCGGACATGGAGCCGGCCGAGGAGCTCGCCCGCCGCTGCGGCATCTCCGCGCTGGCCGCGGTCAAGCTGCAGAGCCGTCACGGCTGCAGGGCCGGAGACGTGCTCGACGGCGCGTTCGCGGGTCGCGTGGTCTGCAGGTGCGAGCCGCTGACCGAGGCCGAGCTCGCGTACTCAGCGCGGCGTGAACAGGTGCGCACGCTCGCCGATGCGTTCCGGCGCGTGAGCTTGGCCGGCGGCCCGTGCGCCGGCGCCGCGTGCGTGATGCGCGCGGCCGAGATCGTCGGCCGCGAGCTCGGATGGAGCGCGTCGCAACGCTTCGATGCCGTGCGCGAGTTCGTGCAGTCGTCCTGGCTTGGTCGCGCGCCGGTGCTTCCGCATTCCGGTTGGGCGCAGGAAGAGCTGGTGCAGGGCGCGACGCGAGGACTCTACGTTTAGATGGGCCGCACCGATTCGCTCGCCAAGCTCGCTCTCGCGTACGGCATTCACCTCACGCGCCGCCGGCTCAGCCGGCCGAGCCCGCAGCTCGATCGCCTGCTCGACATGTACAGGGCCGACGGCCTGGTTCCGTTGACAGAGGAAGAGCAGGACAGGCACCCGCAGCTCATCGGCTGCATCAACTGCGGGCTGTGCGCGTTCGCGGCGGGCCGGCTGGCGCGCACGCGTCCGCCCGACCTGGCTGCCTCCTACGCGCGCCTCTACTCGCGCCTGGGCGACGCGGCCGGCGACGTCGAAGGCGACGAACCCGACTGGGAGGCGGCGTCGGCGGCCTGCCCGGTGGGCGTTCCGTTGGAGGAAGTGGCCACGATGGTGCGCCGGTTGGCGAGGGGCTGAGGCCTCGGGCCGACACGCCACGCCGCGACGCCGATTCTCAGCACGAGCTCAGCGCGGCCTCAGCCGGATCGTGAGCTTCCAGCTCCGGAGGCGCCGGGGGCGCCCGCACCGGCGGGTGGCCCGCCGCCCGATCGGCTGGAATTGACGTTTACAGGTCGGGTGGCGCTTGTAGTTGCCAGTTACCCACATTCTGTATACAGTCTGGGGAAATCACACTACATCTAGCCCCAATGGTCAATACCCTTATGCGCCGATTGCGAAGATGGGTGGCCGCAGTGCGGCAGGAGCTGGCCCGCCTGATCGACCGCTTCCGGCCCTGGGAGGTGGAGGAGGATGAGGAGCCCAGGCACCGCTTTCCGGCGCCGTCACGCCTGGGTATCGCCCCGGCGGCTTTCGAGATGCTCTTCATGAGGCTGCACGCCGAGCAGCGCTACGACGAGATGTGGGACATGATCGCCGAGGACGCGCAGGCGGCCTGGGGCGGGCGCGAACCATTCATGCGCGACATGCCGCAGACGCACGGCGATATCGAGCTGATCGACATCGAGGTGCTCAACGTGCAGGTGCTCGACACGTGGACCGACCGGCGCCACGACCGCACCTACAGCAACGTCGCGCAGATGATGCTGCGTTATCGCGTGCGTGAGCAGTGGAAGGATTGGACGCTCGATCGCCAGGTGCATCTCGTGCCGGGCGAGGGCGGCTGGCGCACTCTGTTCTATCCGGCGCAATTGAAAAGTGGCGCGGCGAGCCGCTGATATAGTGGGTCCCCGATGCTCAGGCAGACCATCGAAGAGCAAGACCAGCATTTCCGATGGCATCGTCGTCGCAGGCAGGTGATGACACCGCGTCGCTTGCTGCGCGAATCGGACGAGCTTCTCTACTGGGTCGAGGAGTGCATGGTGCAGGAGCTGCGCATGATTCCTGGTTGGCTCGTCGCGCGCTTGATGGTGGTGCTGCGCCACGCGCATCCGGAGCTGCCCACGCGTCTGGGTCGCGAGCGAAGACCGACGCAGGTGATGGAGATCATCTACGACGCGCAGGCGGCGCTCATGGAGCAGGCGTGCAACAGTCGCGGTCCCGCGGAAGTCATTCCGCTCTTCGCCGGCTCGCGTCGCCGGCAGCTCGGCGAGGCAGTCCCGGTCTCTTAGACTCGTTCGCGTGCGGGTCGACCTGCATCTCCACTCGCGTTATTCGCACGACAGCTCGACCTCGCTCGAAGCGTTGATCAAGCGGGCTCGCGAGTGCGGCCTCGACCGCATCGCGCTCACCGACCACAACACCGCCGAGGGCGCGCTGAAGCTGGCTGAGATCGCGCCTGGGCTGGCGATCATCGGCGAGGAGGCAAAGACGCGCGAAGGAGAGCTCATCGGTCTTTTCATCACGCGCACGTTGCGACCCTACCTGCGTCCAGAGGATGCGATGGACCAGATCCACGAGATGGGCGGGCTCACCTACATCCCGCATCCGTTCGACCGCAACCGCTCCCACTGGCGCGGTGAGCGCATCGTCGAGCTCGCGGACCGCATCGACATCATCGAGACGTACAACCCATGGTGCGAAGCGGGCGCGAATCGCGCCGCCGCTGAGCTCGCGGTCGAGCTTGGAAAGGTGGCCGCCACCGGCTCCGACTCGCACGGTGTCGAGGAGATGGGGCGCAGCTGGATGGAGATCGACGGTTACGAGGGACCGGCCGATTTCCTCGCCAGCCTGGCGAAGGCGCGGCATGTTGTGACCTCGGCGAGCGGCACGACGCGCCGGGCTTGACGGCCGAGCTCCTCGTCGCGGGCTCGATCGCCCTCGACACGCTCGACGGATCGTTCGGGCGCGTCGAGGATGAGCTCGGTGGATCCGCGCTTTATTTCGCGCTGGCCGCGAGTCTCATCACTCCGGTGCGCGTGGTCGCGCCGGTGGGTCGCGAACAGTCGACGCGTGTCGAAGAAGTCGTCGGCTCACGCCCCATCGACTTGAGCCTTCTCGACGTGCTGGACGCCCCGACCTACCGCTGGCGCGCCCTGCAGGAGGAGGGGCGGAACATCGACTTCGGCAGCCAGGACTCGATCTACGACCACTGGGAACCGAGATTGCCGCCGGGCTACTCAGGATGGTCGTTCGTGGGCTCCATGCGTCCGGACCGCCAGGCGGAGCTGGCCACCCGCCTGGCGAGCTCGGAACTGCTCGCGGCGGACGCGATGCTGTCCTACGTGCGCGCGCAGCCGGCGGAGGCGAGGGACGTGCTGCGCCGGGCTCGGTGGTACTTCTGCAACCACGAGGAGTTCGTCGCGCTGGGCGGAGCGGAACCGGAGGAGTCTCGCGCTCGGTGGTCGCTGGACGGCCTCGTTGTGAAGGCGGGGGCGCGCGGCGTGACGGCGTACACGCAACGCGGGTCGGTGCACGTGCCCGCGCTGGAGGCCCACCCGGCCGTCGACACCACAGGCGCCGGCGACGCGATCGCAGCGGGCTTGCTGGCCCACTGGCTCGTTTCAGGTGGGAGCGACGGCGCGCTGCGCGAATCACTGGCGTGGGGCGTGGCCTGCGCATCCATCACAATCGAAGACATCGGGCTGCGCGGCATCGCGCGCGCGACGCGAGCACAGCTGGAATTGCGCGTCGAGGAGGTGATGGAATGCATGCGACGCAAGTCGTGATCATCGCCGGCGACCTGACCGAGCAGGATGTCGACGCGATCGTCAATGCCGCCAACAACGACCTCGTGCTCGGAGGTGGCGTGGCAGGCGCGATCAGGCGCAAGGGCGGTCCATCCATCCAGGACGAATGCGACGCTCACGGTCCCGTCGACGTGGGCGAGGCCGCCATCACCGGCGGCGGGCAGCTGAAGGCGCGCCACGTCATCCACGCCGCGAGCATGGCGCTCGGCGGCCGCACTTCTTCACAGTCGCTGAGCCGCTCGATGACGGCGACTTTTGAAATCGCGCGCCAAAATTCCATCGCCACGCTCGCAGTCCCGGCGGTCGGCACCGGCATCGCTGGTTTTCCGCTCGATGAATGCGCGCGCATCATGGCGAGCTGCCTTCGCCGCGCACTTGATGACGGATGGTCGCCGTCGGAGGTGCGTTTTGTGCTCTACGACGAGGCCTCTTTGCACGCATTTGAGCCGCCGTTTCGCGCGAGTTTTGGTGCGCGCTGACGAGGCCAAATGTGAGTGGTCATCTGAACTCGGGTTGAATTCGAGTTGGGGGCCCCCTAGAATGGGCCGAGTCGCCCGGGCAACCGATACTAAAAGAAGGATGGTGAACTAGTGGAAGGCTACTGCCTGAAAGACAAGAAGAAGGTCGAGATGAAAGACCCTCAGCCCATCACGATGAAGAACGGAAAGCCGGCAACTGTGGGCACGTGTCCGTTCTGCGGCACGAAGATCTACAAGATCGGCAAGGCGACCGCGTAAGAAGCACTCGGGGGGATGAGGGACCGCTGGGCCGGCGGTCCTACTCCTCTTCTGGTAATTCGTTCGTCAGGTGGTGATCGGGGGTTCCAGGGCGCCGAGAAGAATCTCGGTGGCGGACACGGCGTCATCGACGCCGAGCGTTTTGAAGATCTCCACGTTCGATGGGTTGTTCACGCGCGCGATCGTCTTCTTGACGTTGAAGTGACGCTTGGCCATCTGGAGGGCGATGAGGTTGTCCTCATCGTCCGCGGTGACCGCGACGATGGCGTCCGCGCGCTCGATCCCCGTCTGCGAGAGGAACTTCACCTCGCATCCGTCGCCCCGCATGACGATGCTGCCGAGCTGCGTCTCGAGCCAGTCGGCGCGGCGGCTTTCTTTTTCGATGAGCGTGACTTCGTGCCCTCGGTCGAGCAGGTCGCGTGAGAGGTAGTAGCCGACGGTGCCTCCTCCGACGACGATCACATACATGCCTGAGTGCTCCTCATTGCTGCAGCAGCGTCTTCTCGATGCGCTTGGCGCCGTCGATCGTGGGGCAGATGGTGTGCAGCCCGAGCTTTTCGTACGCTTCGGCGCGCTCGGGGTCGTAGATGCGGCACACGACGCGCGGCACCTTGAAGACGTGCTTGGCGATCTGCGAGGCCATGATGTTGCGGTTGTCGCCCTCGGTCACGGCGACAAAGCCATCGGCGTCCTCCACACCGGCGCGGCGCAGGACCTCAGCGTCGGTGCCGTTGCCGACGACCTGGTTGCCCTTGAAATCGTTGGTGAGGACACCGCGCTGAGAGGCTCGCGAGAACTGGTTGGGGTCGCGGTCGATGATGGTCACATCGTGTCCGCTGCGGTCCATTTCGGCCGCGATCTGGGATCCGACGCGACCGCAGCCAACGATCACGATCTTCAACGCGACTCGATTATAGGGATGCCTTTGGGAGCGCCCTCCAGGCCGCTCACGCGTGGGCTAGCATGGTTCGCCGTGCGGTTTCCGTTCACGTTTCTGGGCCTGATCGCGATGGGCATAGGCCTGTGGGTGGCACTGTATCTGGCCTTCCATCCGGGCATGGATCCGGCGTCCGTATGGATCTCGTATGGAACCGCGGCCGTGGTTTTCGGGTTCGGCGTGTACGTCCTGGTGCGCCGGCTGCGGCGCGGGCCGGACAACTAGGCTGCCCAGATGCCCGACCACTCTCACGGCCCGATCGCCAAGAAGGTCATGGTCGCCGTCGGCGGCCAGGGTATCGACGCCGAGGTCGTGCGCCTGGCGTGCCGGATGACCGACACGCACGGGGGCAAGCTCTACGGCGTGCACATCATCGAGGTCAACCGTTCGCTTCCGTTGGGGGCCGTGCTCGACGAGGTCGTCGAACGCGGGGAAAAGATCCTCGACGAGGTGGAGCAGCTCGCGACGGAGGCCCAGCTCAACGTGGAGACCGAGCTCGTACAGGCGCGCGACACCGGGCCGGCGCTGGTGGACGAGGCGGTCGAGTGGGGCGCGGAGCTCCTGGTGATGGGGCTGCCCTACAAGCGGAGGTTCGGCGAGTTCAACCTCGGCAAGACCGTGCCTTACGTGCTGAAGAACGCGAACTGCCGGGTGCTGCTGTTCCGCGAACACCGGGAACACCTGGCCTAACAGCAATGCGAGTGCCGGCACTCGCACCCTCTAACAGGCTCTTTTCGCCTCGAGTGCCGGCACTCGCGTCCCTTCTGGCATTAACGTCACGGCATGAGCGGAGAGGCCGCCCGGCCGCGGCCCCACTACTTCGCGCGACTGCTTGAGGAGCTCGGCAGCATCGGCGGCGAGCACGACGCGTTCATCAAGGTGATCATCCTCGAGCGCGTCGGCAAGTCCGTCGTCCTGATCGCTCTCGGGATCGGACTGCTCGTCGCCGGACGGGAGGGATGGCTGACGCAGTGGGCCGTCGCCGCTCAGCAGCAGCTGAACCTCGACAGCGACGAGACGATCATCGAGCAGCTCTTCTTCCGTCTGCTCGTGATGATCGGAAATTTCCAGCACACAACCCTGCTCGCCATCGCCGCGTTCGCCTACGCCGCGCTCGAAGGCACGGAGGGCGTCGGCCTCGCCATGCGCAGGCGCTGGGCCGAGTACCTCACGGTCATCGCCACGGGGCTGCTGATTCCCTTCGAGGCCTACGAGGTCGTGCACAAGGTGACGCTGTTCCGCGCCGGCGCGCTGCTATTGAACCTGGCTGTGGTGGGTTACCTGGGGTACCGCAAGCGGCTGTTCGTCAACGTTTGACCGCGGCGTGAGCCACCGGCTCGGAAAGCCGGAGCGATGCGCCACGTACGTCGCCAGCGCGGCCAGCGTCTTGAGACCGTAGACCGCCGACGTCTTGAAGCTCACCGAGCTCGCGTCCTCGTGGTACCGGCCGATCGCCGGCACCTCGCCGATCTTGAAGCCGAACGTTGCCGCCTGGATCAGCACCTGCGTGTCGAAAACGAAATCGTCGCTGTTCTCGAGAAACGGAATCGTCTCCAGGAACCGCCGCGAGTAGGCGCGATATCCGGTGTGGTACTCGGACAGCTTCAAGCCAAGGATTCTGTTTTCGCTCGCGGTCAGGAACCTGTTGCCTAGTCGTTTCCACCAGGGCATGCCCGCCTTCGCCGGGTCGAGGCCGAGCCACCGCGAGCCCAGCACGATGTCGGCCTCGCCGGCCTCGATGACGCGGCAGAGGTTCGGAATGATCGCAGGGTCGTACTGGCCGTCGGGGTGCAGCATCACGACCACGTCCGCTCCCATCTGCAGGGCGCGCCGGTAACAGGTCTTCTGGTTGCCTCCGTATCCGAGGTTCTTCGGGTGCCGGATGACGTCCAGGTGCAGCGCGACCGCCACGCTCACCGTCGCGTCGGCGCTGGCGTCGTCGACCAGCAGGATGCGGTCGGCGTGACCAGCCGGGATGTCGCCGATCACCTCGACCAGCGTCTTGGCCGCGCGATAAGCCGGCAGGACGATGACCCGATGCGGCCGCGGTCCCTGCCAGCGCTGCTCCGTCAGAGCCACGGGCTCGGGGCGGACCGCCATGCGCTCGAGTGTCAGGAACGCCGCCACCGCCACCGCACCCGCGGCGGCCGCCCAGAGGCTGGTGGCGAGGCTCAGGTTGACGGCGGCGTACGCGAGACCCAGCACCAGCGCCGCCATGCCCGGCCACCGCAGGCTGCCGGCGTACGCCATGTCGGCGAGCGCAAACCCAGGGATGACCAGCAGAGCCAGGTCGTGCACGTTCTGGTGCGGGCTCAGCACCAGCGACGCCGCCACGGCCAGCGCGAAGTCGAGGCGCGGCTTGTCCGGACGCCAGCTCAGCGAGATGGCGACCAGGGCGAGCAACGCCACCAGGATCACGAACGCGACGACCTTCCCGCCGCCGGGCAGGATCTCGAGGACGTGGCGCAACGAGTAGACGGCGGTGTCCGTGTACACGGCCTGGCCGTGGGTGGGCAGCTGGCCGCCGATCGCCCAGGCGCCCACCGAGTTCACGTAATCGAGGACCGGGCCCCAGCCAAAGCCCGCGATCGACACCAGCCCCAGGGCAAGCACCGTCCCCGCAAAGCCGGCGATCGCGCGCCACGAGCGACGGGTGATGAACAGGATGGGGATGAGGAGCAGCAGTTGCGGCTTGGAGAACGCGAGAGCGCTCAGCACCCCGGCCCAACCCGCGCGTCCGCGCGACCACGCCGTGTACGCGCCGGCCAGCGGCACGAGCACCACGAGGTCTGACTGTCCCTGCAGGATGGTGACGAACACGGGCAGGAAGCCCGCGATGAGCGATGCGGCGACGATGATCGCGCGGCCGTGCACGCGCAGGCTGCCACGCACCAGGATCACCGCGAGCGCGATCAGCAGCACCACGTTGAAGGCCGTCATCGCGTAGTAGGCGGCGCGATAGTCGAGGAAGGCGAGCGGAGAGATGAGCAGTGTGTAGAAGGGCGGATGGAAGTAGGGCAGGACGATGAAGGTGCTTGCGGGTTGGTGTGTGATGGCGAGCTCGTACTGCTTCTGGGTCAGGATGTCGTAAACGTTCGCCGGACCCTGCTTCACGAAGATCTCGGCCGCCGCGTAGAAGGAGAAGAAGTCAGGGCCCTGCAGGTTGCCGCTGATGAACACGAACCAGTTGGCGGCCCACGCGAGAAAGCATCCGACGCCGGCTCCGGCGGCTCCGGCAAACGCCAGGCGCCGCCAGCCACGAAGCGCAAAGCGCTTCATCGACCGGTTTCTAGGCGCTGCGCAAAGCGCTCGGGCAGCTGCGCTTCGCGTATCGCCTTCTGTGCACCTCCGATGTCATAGCGGACTCGCCTGAACTCGAAAGTCCCCTCGTCGACGTCCCAGATGCCGTAGCTCGCCATCGGAATGCCGTCCCGCGGCTGGCCGATGCTCCCGGGGTTCACCAGCGCCGGACCCTCGAGCCGGAACGTGTCGACGCGGTAGTCGTGGGTCACCTGTCCGTCCGACAAACCGAATATCCCAGGCACGTGCGTGTGGCCGTGCAGGCACAGCTTGCCTCGAAGCAGCTCGAGGTTTGCGTGCGCCACCGCGCTGTCGAGCACGTACTCGTAGATGTGGTCACGCGGGCTCGCGTGCACGAGCAGCACGTTTTCCTTGGTGTGGCTGTCGGGAAGGTCGCGCAGCCAGTCGAGTCGTTCCTTGCCGATCACGTCGACCGTCCAGCGCACGACCGTGGCCGCGTCGTCATTGAACCACTCGAGGATCTCGGGATCGGTGCACGCGCGATCGTGGTTGCCGACGAGCGTCAGCCAGCCCTTCTCCATCACCTCGTCGACACAACGTTTCGGGTCGCCGCCATAACCGACGACGTCGCCAAGGCAGAGTGTCTCGTCCACCGGCGGGCAGTCCTCCATGACCGCTTCGAGGCCCTGCCAGTTGGCATGGATGTCCGAGAAGACCGCGATCTTCACGACGCCGCCTGCTTCTCGTAGAGGCGTGGATAGATGTGGTCGAACAGGATGCGCAGAGTCGCGGCCAGCGGGACCGCGACGAACATGCCGAGGATTCCCGCCCAGCTGAACCCCGCGATCAGGGCGACGATCACCAGCAGCGGCGGCAGGCGGACCGCGTCACCCATGACCTTCGGATAGACGAAGTTGAGGATCACGTTCGAGATCACGAAGTACAGAACCGCCACCAGCACGGCTTTGATCGCACCCCCGGCGGCGAGCCCGACGAGCACGGCGGGCAGCGCGCCGATGAAAGGGCCGAGGTACGGAATGATCGCCGTGATGCCCGCCAGCAGGCCGAGCGCCACGGCGTCGGGCAGACCGAGCAGCGCGCAGCCGATGCCGCTGAGGATGCCGATCATGCCGGCGACGATGATCTGGCCGCGGACGTACGCATAGAGCATTCGCCGCACGCGGCGCCAGATCTGATCGAAGTCGGTGCGGTAGTCGTTCGGGACGAGACGACGAAGCACCCGACGCACGGAATGCGCGTCGAGGGCGAGCAGGAACGCGACCACGAACATCAACAGGATCTGGAGCAGCGTCGTCAGCGCTGTGAGGCCGATGCTGACCGCGTTGCCGAACTGCCCCAGCAGGTAGTCGCGCAGGTGCGAGCTAACAGTCTCGGCCGAGCTCGCCAGGTTGATGTTGATGCCGAAGATGCTGATCGGCGCGCCCTGGAGGGCGGTGATACGCCGTTGCGCTTCGGCGGCGAAACCTGGCGCTTGTGACTGGAGCTGGCCCACCTCGCTGATGAAGAGCGGAAGCACGAGCAAGACGATGCCCGCGAGGATCAGAAGGATGGCCAGGAAGATGATCGCGATGGCGACGATCCGGGGCACGCCGAGCTCCGTGAGGCGATGTATCGCGGGTTGGATCAGGAAGGCGACCGCGGCACCGAGGACGAAGGCGCCGAGGACGTCCCTGATCAGATAGAGGACGAGGATCGCCACCAGTGCCGAGCCAAGGCCGAACGCGATCTGGAGGTAGAGGCGGCGGCGGCGCGGATCGAGCGACCACGCGACCGCGACGGCCGTCGGCAGCGGAGCGGGTTCGGCGGGTTCCGGCTCATGGTGGGGGCCGGAGGGACGCGGGTTGCGCAAGGTAGCCAGCAGTATGAATCAGCGTTCTTGGAGGGCGTCCCCGTTACGCGGCCGGTTTACTTGGCCGGTTGGGCCGCCCTCAACGTGGCTTCGTATTCGGCGCCAAGCAGTGGACTGATGGTCCGCCTGCCCGCGGCCAGGGCGAACATGCCGAGGAGGATCAGGCCGATCGCGAGCACTCCGTAGGCGACGAACGGTCCGTTGTACTGGAAGTACTGGGTGACAAAACCGCCCACCGCCGTGCCCGCGATCGAAGCGGTCTGAACGAGGCTGAAGCGCGTTGCCATGACGCTGCCCCGGTTGTCTTCGTTGGCCGCTTCCATGAGCGCGGTCTGGTTGGCCACCAGATAGATCGGATTGCCGATGGATGCGATGAACAGCGCGATGGCCACGAACGCCGGCGTCGCATACAGCGTCATGGCCAGCGAGAAGATGCCGGTGAGCAGCAAGCCGAGGCCGGCTGTGCGGAGGCTGCCGATCGCTCCGAATCGAGCCACGGCAAGCGAGCCGGCGATGACGCCGGCGGACAGGACCACCTCGAGCAACGCGTAGGTCTGGCCGCCGGAGCCGGGGCTGAGGCGGAACGCGAGGGCCAGAAGCGCGGGGAAGCTCATCGCGATCAAGAAGGCAGCGAGCGTTCCCACCACGAGGTGAGGGCGGGCCGCATCGAGAGCCCACACGCGACGCAGCGAACCGGTCACGCGAATCTCGGTCGTGCCGCCGCCGAGACCCCTGATGCCCAGGACCAGCAGGGCCGCGATCGCGAAAGTGCCCGCGTCCGCAATGAAGAGGACGTTTGTCGGACTGGGTATGTGCGCCTGCTGCGCGACGGCCAGCACCACGCCCGCTGTTGCAAAGCCGATGCCGCCTGCCAACCAGCTCGTGGCCGCGACGATCGCGTTGGCCTTGCCCAATTGACCGGCGGGCACCAACCCGCCCACCGCAGCCTGGCGAGCAGGTTGGACGATCGCGTTGATCGCAGCGAGGGCAAACAGTGTGGGAATGAGCAGCCACACCGAGAGGTGCACGATGAAGGGCGCGGCGATCAGAAGTGCTGCACGCACGACCTCCAGGCTCACGAGCAGGCGGCGGCGTGAGAATCGATCAGCGATTCCACCCAGCGCGCCACTCATGACGACGGTCCCGAGGCCCTGAGCGATGAAGCCGGCCGCCACGGCCAGGGGATCGTGGTTGGTCGCAGCGAAAATCGAGATCAGCGCCGCGACCTGGGTCAGAGGGTCGCCGAGCGCTGAGATGCCGATGGCCGCGAGCATCTGCGCAAAGCCAGGGTTCGCACGCAGAACACGGAAGGCGGTCACTTTGCGCGGGACCTCCGGACGGTCCGGCAGATCCAGGGGTTCCATCCCGTGCAGGGCTCGCAACGCGTCGACCACGTTCGGGTCGTACCAACGTCCGGCGCGCCGGCTGATGTCCTCGACCCCCTCGAGAGGAGTCATCAGCGACCGGCGATAAAGACGCGGCCCGGTAATGGTGTCGAACGAATCTGCGACCGAGAGGATGCGCGCCCCGAAGGGAATGGCATCGCCCTTCAGGCCCTTTGGGTATCCGGTTCCATCCCAGCGCTCGTGGTGGTGGCGCACGGACGGCGCTACGTCCTTCAATGCCGTGTGCTGCTCGATCATGTCGGCACCGATATCCGGATGTTTGCGCATGATCTCCCACTCGTCGTCGGTGAGTGGACCGGGCTTGTTGAGGATTTCGTCGCGAACGCCGATCTTGCCGAGGTCATGAAGTGACCCTGCGGTCCGCAGTAGTTCACACTCACGGTCGCCGAGATCCAGGCGCTCACCCAGCCGCCCGGCGAGGTCCGCGACGCTCTTGGAGTGGAACTCGGTGTACGGGTCCCGAGCGTCAAGGGCCTGCGCCGCGAGCTCTAGGGTCTGGTCTTTTAGTTCAGTCTGTCGCTGAACGTCAGCGACCTGGTTACGGATGGCCCAGAGGAAGCCGAAGAGGCCGGGCGCCATCACCATTCCGACGGTCGTCTGCACGAGCAACCACAGGATTCCGCCGGAGAAGCTCAACACCACGGTCGACGCCATCGTTCGGATACCGATGTTCTGCGACAGAGTGGACATGAATGGAGTGCGGTTGATGAAAGAGAAGGCGCGAGCTTGGATTGAATAGTTGAGTAGCAGCGCTAGGGGTGCGTATGCAAGCGTCCGCGCCGGCAGCGTCCACCATTCCCCTCCGGGAATTAGCGTGACCGCAAGCGATGGCAACACATAGTCGACCGCTGCGTTGGCTCGATTGAACGCCAGCGACCACCACGGCGCATCTCTGCCGGGGACGCGTCCGTCAAAGAGTGCAAGCCATGCAACTACAGCGACACCGGCTCCAGGCGCGTAGAGGCCCGTGGCGATCAGTAACGGATCATGAATGTATTGATTGCCAAGCGGCCATCGGATTGGGAGAAGTGCAGCAATTTGGGTACCAATGCCTAGATAGATGAGCGTGCCGACCTTGTCGGCTGTTATCGGGCTGACCATCCAGGCCCACGGCACTAAGCCGATGCCAAGAAGGAGCACGCACACTACCCACGTCTTGGCCTTCCAGTCCAGGGAGGCTAGTGGCGGCAAAACAGGGGCATTCTAAGTCGCGTTTCCGCGACCTTCCTACCTTTTAACCCACGGAAGGCCCGCCGTTGCGCGGACCTTCCTTTATCAGTCTCCTAGAAGCCCCAAGAGCCGACGATGTGAACGCGGTTGTCTCCCTTCAGAAACCGCTTCAGCATGCGGACCATGTCACTCTCCTCCCCTTAGACCTCCGAGTTCGCGCATTCCACGTGTGCCATCTCGAACGAGATCAGTGTGGGCAAGAGGTCACCGCATGAGAATCGTGAGTTCCCATGACTCGCGGTCATGGAAAACCATGAGTAGCCGCTATCTAGACATCCGCCAGGGAGATCAAATTCAGGCGGAGCCCTGCGCTTACAGCCTCGCCCCGATTGCCGACTCCCAGCTTGCGGTAGAGGTTGCCGAGATGAGTTTCGACGGTCGGAATTTTCAAGCCGATCTCGCGCGATATCCGCTTAGTCGACCAGCCCCTCGCCAGGCCACGTAGGACCTGCATCTCTCGTGAAGTCAGTGAGACCGAGCTGGCTTCAGGAGGCGGCGCATGAACCGCGACACGGCGCAAGACGTCCGGAATCATCTTCCGTGGTACCGGGCTCTCACTTCGGACAGCCGCCCAGATCGCTCGCTGCAATTCGGACGGCCCTACGTCCTTCAATACATAGCCCGAGCAGCCTGCCTGCATCATTCGCAGCAAATCGTCGCTAGACTCCGAGACCGTCCAAGCGATGACCTTCGTCGCAGGCAACTCCTTAAGGAGCTTTGCAGTGGTTTCTGGTCCGTCCATTCCAGGCATGTGGACATCCATAAGCACCACGTCGGGCTTGAGCCTTGATGCGGCTTTTAGTGCTTCATCCCCTGAGGCCACCTCTCCGAGTAGTCGCATGTCTTTCGCCTCGGCCAACAGCGCGCGAGCAGCCAGTCGGGGCAGCAAGCTGTCATCTACCACGAGAACCCTGAGCGACTTTGAAGCCGGCGTCGCCGTTTCGATTGGAGCAGCTTAGCAAGTAGGGAATGCGACGCTTCTTCGCTTGGGCGTTCCTGTCCGGTTTGGCTGTCGTTGTAATCGGCATTGACTACGCCTATCGAAACACTGAGAGACGCGACCAAGCATTTGTCGTGATCTTCTTGGCGATTGCTGCGGTACTGCTGTGCATTCCGGAAGTGCGGCTCGAGCGGGGGCGTTTAACCCTAAACGGCATCATCAGTGTCGCGGCGGCAATTCTGTTGAATCCGATCGATGCAACGCTCGTCTCGCTCCTCGTCGCCTTTGAAAGCAGAAAGACCGCTTGGCTTGTCCTCGGAAATGCATTGACCACGGCGACCGCCGCGGTGCTTGGTTCTGTCGTTTCGGTAGCGAACGGTGGTGAGTCCGCTCCATCGCTGACCGTTCGTATTGTCGTCATGCTCGTTGTCACGGCTGCGAACCTGGCGTTCGCTTCAGTGGCGCTCGGCGTCCGTCAATGGGAGTCGCCTCTGGCTGTTCTGCGACATAACATCACCAGCTCATTCTTCATTGCGTTCGCGTACTTCGGTCTGGCAGGGATACTTCTCAGCTACGTCCTAGATGGTTCGCCGATCGGTTACTTCCTGGGGACCATTGTCTTTGTGTTAGCGCTCGCCCTCATCGACACGATCGCGGGGCGGCGAGTCCGCCACGTCCTGGAGTCCGAGCTCTCGGATGCTGACCGGCACCTCTTCCACAGCCGCGCCGTTGAGGGCGTCGTCCACAACCTCCGCAATCACATGGCCACAGCCCTCGCGTATCTCAAAGAGATCGACACTCGAAGGCTCGACGGTGCGGACCGCGAAAGTCTCGAGACGGCCACCGCCGCCGCCAACGACGCAGTCGCTGTACTTCGCGATCTCGCCCAGGGCGCCACACCCAAGGTCACATACGCGCCGAACCCTGTCGACCTCAACGATCTGGTCACCCGCGCGGTCGGCATGGCTCGGCCGCGAGCCCGCGGCAAGGACGTCCAGCTAGCGGTGCACGAAGCGCCGGCGGACGTGTCGGTCAGGGCCGATCCCCTGCTGATGCGCGAAGTGATGACGAACCTTGTCAACAACGCGATCGACGCTGTCGCCATCGGCGGTCGCGTCGAGATATCGACCGGGAGGCGCAATAACGGCTGGCCCTTCGTCAGCGTCGCCGACAACGGGCCCGGCGTACCCGACGACCGCCGGCATCATCTCTTCGAGCCGCACTTCACTACCAAAGAAGGCGGCACAGGCCTTGGTCTCTTCATGTCGTACGGCATAGTCCGGGAGCACCAGGGTGACCTGCTTTTCAGCAACAACCGACCGCATGGCGCGGTCTTCACGATGGTGTTGCCGCCGTTCGACGACCGATCTAGCTGACGGGATCCCAGGGATCCATCGAGCGGAGCCCTCGCGCTCCCAGCAGCTGCGAGATCTCTCCGCAATGAAACGAGTCGTGCATCACCATCCGGGTCAACACTGACGCCCGCGTGTGGCGCTGAATCCCGCTCGGCACCTGGCGTGTGATCGCCACGTCCATCGTGTCCGGCGTCCAGCGCTCGAGAGTCGATTCGACGATGCGCCAGGAGCTCTCGATGGCAAACAGAAGCTCCTCGGACCTACGGGGCACGTCCAGGTTGTCCTCCCAGGCATCGCTGACATCGCGAAACGGAGTCGTCTCGATGCCGGGCTCCTTGAACTGCATGCAAAGCCAGTAGACGCGCGTGCCGGCGATGTGGCTCACGATCGCCCAGATCGGCCATGACCCGTCCGACGCCCTGAATCCAAGCTCCTCATCCCCCAGAAGCGGCAACCGGTGGACGAGGTGGTTTTGCACCCTCTGCCAACCTTCATAGAGCGACGCGACAGTCATGCTGAGACACAGTACGTAACCCAGGAATCGGCGCGGCGTTAGAGCGGCATGCGGGCCGCCAAGTTCGCGCTGCTGGTCGTGCTGGTCGCCGCCTGCACTTCGAGCGTCAGCACCGGACAGCACTCCTCTCCGACCGCCAGGCCTGCAGGCTCGGCGTCGCCCAATCCCAAGCTCGCGTCGGGCGGCGTCGTCGAGTACGCCGTCCCCAACCCGTCGCCACCGGGCACGTCGTGCGCCGGATGCGGGACGGCCAGCCTGGAGGGCATGGTGGCCGGGCCAGACGGCAACATCTGGTTCGTGGACGCCGGGCTCAACATGGTGGGCAAGATCACGCCCGCCGGGGTCATCACGCAGTTCCCGGTTCCGGCTACGGGCGCTGGATCTCGGTCGATTACGGTCGGGCCGGACGGCAACTTCTGGATCGCCACCACATTGCCCGATTCGATAGTTCGCCTCACCCCTGGCGGCGTGGCCACCAGCTTCGCCGCCGCTGAGCACAGCGGTCCAGAGAGCATCACGGAAGGCCCCGACGGCAACCTCTGGTTCACGGAGTTCTTTGCCGGGAAGCTCGCCCGGATCACCCCGGCGGGCGTCATCACCGAGTTCGAGATCCCAACGCCGGACAGCAATCCCAGGGGCATCGTCACCGGCCCCGACGGAAACCTGTGGTTTGTCGAATCAGCTCGGTATCACACCGCGGTCGCGCGCGCGACGACGGCCGGCGTCATCACCGAGTTCACCTTCGGTGCAGTGCCCAACGACCTCGATCCGACATCGATCATCAAGGGACCTGACGGCAACCTCTGGGTCGCGGCGGGCCGGGAGATAGAGAAGATCACGCTCCAGGGCGAAGTGACCACCTTTCCCCTCACCGGCGAAGGCACACCCGTCGAGCTGGCCGCCGGACCCGACGGCAACATCTGGTTCACCGACGGTCCGAACAACTCGGTCGGGCGCATGAGCACCGACGGCAAGTTTCGGGAGTTTCCACTGCCCCGTGACAATGCTCAGCCCGACGGCATCGCGGCCGGATCCGACGGCCGCATGTGGTTCACCGAAAGCGGCGTCAGCCGGATCGCCAGCATCGGCCTCCTCGTCCCGGAGCTCAAGGTCAGCTCGAAGATGCTCAACTTCGGCACTAACGCGGGCAGCCAGACGCTCGTCATGACGAACTCGGGGGACGCTCCGCTGTCTATCAGCGCAATCGCTGTCGGTGGTGCCGACGTCGCCGCCTTCAGCGCTTCGAGTGGCTGCAGCAACGTAACCATCGCCGCCGGTGCTCAGTGCAGAGTGGCGATCAAGTTCCAGGGCGGGAAAGCCGGGCCGCTGACGGCCTACCTGAAGATCAGCGACAACGCGACGGGCAGCCCGCACGTCGTCTATCTCGTCGCGATGATGCCCGGGTGCAAGCTGCCTCTCGCCTTCGCCGCGACGCAATCCTCCGGCACGCCCACGTCCGCGGGGTTCGGCAACCTCCAGACCGGCGACGTGACCACCGACCCCACGGGCGTCTTCGTGGCCGACTCCAACAACCTGGTGCGCTCAGCCGCCAGCCCGACCCTCCGCGGTTACCTGCCCGCCACCTTCGACCGCGCAGCGAATCGTTGGGTGCCCGCCGCCGCTGAGCTGATATCCCCCGACGGGACTCGCTACGTGTACGCCGACTACATCGGTCCTTACCAGGCCCGGCTGCACGTGGTCGAAATCGCGACCGGCGCCGACCGCACACTGGCGACGCCGCCAGGACCGTACGGCGCTCTCCGGTTCGCCGCCGAAGGCATCTATGTCCACACCGTCGGCGAAGGAACGGGGCCTGGTGTGTCGCTGGTCGACACCGCGACCGGCGCCATTCGCCAGCTCAACGCCAAGGACCTCGTGCTGGCGGTGGGCGACGGTGCCATGTGGATCGGCAAGCTCAACCCGGCGGATCCGCATCCGCCCGTTTCCGGCATGGGCGGACCAGTGGCCAACGAGCTGGACCGGCGCGATCTCACCACCGGCGCGACCACGGCCTGGCTCTATCAGCCGGGAGCATTCGTCTGGGTCGAGGCTGTGAGTCACGGCGAGGTGATTGCGCGCGCAGATGGCAACGACGGCTCCACGGAATGGGTCGTGACCGGCCCCAATCAGGCGGCCGCCATCACCAATCCCGCCACCGGCGAATCGATTCACGAAGTGAGCGGCATGGCCGTCGACGGCGATCGAATCTGGTTCAGCG
>DASSLR010000037.1:0-35171 GCA_035689345.1 Candidatus Dormiibacterota bacterium | reverse complement strand
CACCGTGCTCGTGGGCGTGATCGTGGCGGCGTTCGCGTTCGAGGCGGTGCTGGCCCGCCCGTCGCTGTCAGGAGTCGCGGGTGGGCTGTTCGTCCCGCGCTTCGACGGCACCGAGAGCATCCTCCTCGGCGCTGGCATCCTTGGCGCCACGGTGATGCCGCACGTCATTTACCTGCACTCGGCGCTCACCCAGCGCCGCGTCGTTGGGGTGTCAGACAAGCAGAAGGAGAAGATCTTCCGCTTCGAGCGCTGGGACGTGGTCATCGCGATGGGCATCGCCGGCCTCATCAACGTGGCGATGCTCACCGTCGCCGCGGCCACGTTCCATGGTCAGAACATCGGCCCGCTCCACGGGCTCGACCAGGCGTTCAACGCCCTCGGTTCGACCCTCGACCACGGCGCGGACAAGGTGTTCGGGCTTGGCCTTCTGGCCTCCGGCCTGTCGTCATCCTCGGTCGGGACGATGGCGGGTCAGGTCGTGATGCAGGGGTTCATCCAGCGCCGCATCCCGCTGTTCCTGCGCCGCGCCATCACCATGGCGCCTGCGCTGGTGGTGATCGCGATCGGGGTCGACCCGTCGCGCGCGCTGGTCCTGAGCCAGGTGGTGCTGTCGTTCGGCATCCCGTTCGCGCTCATCCCGCTGCTGCTGTTCTGCCGCGACCGAAAGCTGATGGGCACCCTCGTCAACCGGCCCACCACGACCGCCCTGGCGACGGCCGTGATCACGGTGATCGTGAGCCTGAACGCCTTCCTGCTCTACCTGCTGATCAGCGGCCGGTAGGGGAGTCGCCTTTCAGCAGATCGCGCGCCTTCTCGTATTCCTCGGCGTTGATCTCGCCGGAGGCGAAACGGCGCTGCAGGATGTCGATCGGCGCCTCGCGCGGCGGCGCGGGTGGCGGGCCGTATTGGGTTGCCGGCATGACGCGGCCGGCGCGGGTGACAGCCCACACCACGAGCACGATCAGGCCCACGAGAAGCAAGGGCCCGATCATTCCCAGCAGCCAGAACCCGTGCACGCCGATCATTTGAGTGTGAGGATACGCCGCGTATGAAGCTCGGGGTCATGATCGGCTACTGGGGTTTCGGCATGACCGCCGCGGCCGGCCTGGAGATCGCGCAGGCCGCCGAAAAGCTCGGTTACGACTCGCTGTGGACCGCCGAGGCTTACGGCTCCGACGCCGCCACGCCGCTCGCCTGGCTCGCGGCCGGGACTACGAGGATCAAGCTCGGCGCGGGCATCTTCCAGATCCCCGGTCGCAGCGCCGCGATGACCGCGATGACCGCGGCCACCATCGACAACCTCTCCAATGGCAGGTTCATCCTGGGCCTCGGCACGTCGGGCCCGCAGGTGTCCGAGGGGTTTCACGGCGTGCGGTTCGGCAAGCAGCTGCAGCGCACCCGCGAATACATGGCGGTGGTGCGCCTGGCGCTCGAGCACCAGAAGATCGAGTTCCACGGCGAGACGATCGACCTGCCCTTGCCCGACGGTCCAGGCAAGGCACTCAAGCTGTCAATCCGTCCGATCCAGCAGCGCATCCCGATCTACCTGGCGGCGCTCGGCCCGAAGAATGTGGCTCTCGCGGGCGAGATCGCCGACGGCTGGCTTCCCGTCTTCTTTTCGCCGCAGCACACCGCCGCGCTGCGCGAGCCGCTGGAGGAAGGCGCCCGACGGTCCGGCCGCAGCCTCGACGCCTTCGCCGTCTGCCCGACCGTCAACGTGATGATCAGCGACGACCTCGAGTCCGCGCGCAACGCGATGCGGCCCATGCTCGCGCTTTACGTGGGCGGCATGGGCTCGCGCGAGCAGAACTTCTACAACCGCCTCGTGTCGTCTTACGGCTTCGAGAAGGAAGCCCGCAAGGTGCAGGATCTCTACCTCGAGGGCCGGCGCTCCGAGGCGATGGAGGCGCTGCCGGACGAGATGATCGACCTCGTCAGCATCGTCGGCTCGCGGGACAAGGCGCGCGCCAAGATCCGCGAGTTTCGCGACGCCGGCGTGGACACGCTGGTGGTGGCGGGCATCGCCGTCGACACTGCCGACCGCATCGAGCAGATGAGGCTCGTGGCCGAGCTGGCGCAGGAGGTCGAGTCGGCATCGACTCCGAGGTCCTGAACCAGCCGCCGCCGCTCGTCGACTACAACGTCTTCGAGGCCGACCGCCCGCTGCGCGAGGCGCTGGAGCGAGAAGGTGCCTCGTGGGCGCAGCCACTGGTCTCGGAGCTGGGCCGCCTCGCCGGCACCGAAGAGGCGATCCGCTGGGGCTTTCAGGCCAACGCCAACCCACCGCAGCTCCGCACGCACGACCGGTTCGGACATCGCATCGACGAGGTCGAGTTCCACCCCGCGTGGCACGAGCTCATGCAGGTGGCGATAGGCCACGGGCTGCACGCGCTGCCGTGGCGCGAGCCGCGTGCCGGCGCCCACGCCGCGCGCGCCGCCGCGTTCAGCGTTTGGTCCCAGGTCGAAGGGGGCCACGGCTGCCCGGTCTCGATGACGTATGCGGTGGTGCCCGCGCTGCGCAAGAACCCGCGACTCGCGGCGCAGTGGGAGCCGCTCGTCAAATCGCTCGACTACGACCCCGGCCTGCGCGTGCCTTCGACCAAGCGCGGTGTGCTCTTCGGCATGGCGATGACCGAGCGGCAGGGCGGATCGGACGTGCGCGCCAACACGACCCGCGCGGAGCCGGCCGGCTCCGACGGCGAGTACGTGATCACCGGCCACAAGTGGTTCGTCTCCGCGCCGATGTGCGACGCGTTCCTCGTGCTCGCGCAGGCGCCCGGCGGCCTGTCCTGCTTTCTGCTACCCCGCGTCCTGCCCGACGGCACGCGCAACGGCTTTCACATCGAGCGCCTGAAGGACAAGCTCGGCAACCGCTCCAACGCCTCGAGCGAGGTGGAGTTCGACCACGCGACCGCGTGGCTGGTCGGCGAAGAGGGAAGGGGCGTCCGCACGATCATCGACATGGTCAACCACACGCGCCTCGCCTGCGTCATCGGCTCGGCGTCGCTGATGCGGCAGGCCGTGGCTCAGGCGACGCATCACACGGCGCATCGCTCGGCCTTCGGCAAGCCCCTGAGCGAGCAGCCGCTGATGGTCAACGTGCTCGCCGACATCGCCGTCGAGTCGGAGGCGACGACCGTGCTGATGATGCGGCTGGCGAGGGCATTCGACGGCGACGGCCGGGACGCGCACTTCCGGCGCATCGCCACCGCGGTCGCGAAGTACTGGTGCTGCAAACGCGCGATCGCGGTCGCGGCGGAGGCCCTCGAGTGCCACGGCGGCAACGGGTACGTGGAGGAGTCGATCCTTCCGCGTCTCTATCGAGAGGCGCCGCTCAACTCGATCTGGGAGGGCTCTGGCAACGTGAACGCCCTCGACGTCCTGCGAGCGATGAGCCGGGAGCCGGAATCGGTGGAGGCATTCTTCGCCGAGGTCGGCGGCGACAAGCGCATCGATGGCGCCCTCACGGAGCTCAAGAAAGCGCTGTCAGATACGCGCGATGCCGAGGCGCGGGCGCGCTGGATCGTCGAGCGGATGGCGATCGTGCTGCAGGCCTCGTTGATGCTGCGCTCGGGCGATCCGGCAGCAGCCGACGTGTTCTGTGAATCGCGCCTCGGCGCGCACGGCCAGCAGTTCGGCACGCTCCGGCCGCGCGCCGAGCTGCGTTCGATCGTGGAGAGAGCCAGGCCTCAGGTGTGAGCCGGCTGTAGCTCCGCGACGGCGGGTATCACCTCGCGCCGCATGACCTCGAGCGCCTTCAGTCCGTCGACTCCGACGACCCAACCGAAAACGGTCTCGATGCCCATGGACGCCAGCCAGCGCAGCTTGCCGATCAGCTCACCGGCCTTCGCGCCGTCCTCGCCGGGATCGAAGAAGAACGGCGCAGTCTTCTCGATGGCTTCGTAATCGCGGCCGGTCTCCGCGCACAGCGCGCGCAGCAGCTCGAGCTGGCGCGGGATCTCGGGTGAGGGACGGATGTTGCATGCGTCCGCGTAGCGCGCAACCAGCGGCAGCGTTCGCTTCTCGCCGCTGCCCGCGATGAGGATCGGCGGGTGCGGCCGCTGCAGGCTTTGCGGCAGGTTGAGCGCGCGGCCCATCCTCACGTGATCGCCGTCCAGCGACTTCTCACTGCCGCGATTGCCCTCCCACATCTCGAGGCACGCGCGCACGGTCGCCTCGAGCACGTCGAAACGCTCGCCCGCGCGCTCGGGAAACGCGAGACCAAGCCCCGCCGCCTCTTCCGCGTAGTCGCCGGAGCCGATGCCGAGCATCGCCCGTCCGCCCGATAGCACGTCGAGCGTCGTGACCATCTTCGCCAGCAGGCCCGCCGGCCGGTAGCTCGCCGCCGTCGCGAGCGCCAGCAATCGGACCTTCTTCGTTTGAGCGGCGATGTAGCCGAGCGTCGTGTACGCCTCGAGGTGGCCCTTCAGCGGACCGCCCATGATGGGGTGCATCCAGACGTGATCCGCGACGGATATGAGGTCGAAGCCGGCGTCCTCGGCCGCGCCCACCACCTCGGCGAGCAGTCCGCCAAGCGCCGGCGGTCCGCCACGCCAGTTGGAGTCCGGGATGTGGAGCCCAAGCTTCATGGGCTCGACGCTACGCGCGTCTAGTGAACTAGTTGTGAACGATCGATGGGGAGCGTGCGAACGCGCACGCCGGTGGCGCGCGACACGGCGTTGGCGACGGCCGCGGCGCCTGGCACGGCAGGAGGCTCGCCGACGCCCTTCGCGCCCATCGGCCCGACCGGCGACGGAACCTCGATCATGCGCACGTCGATGCCCGGCAGCTGATCGACGCTTGGAAGCTCGTAGTCGAGCAGGCTGCCCGTCCTCAGCTGGCCCTCGGCGTCGTAGGCGAGCTGCTCGCCAAGCGCGCGGCCGACCGACTGCGCCACGCCGCCGTGCACCTGGCCTTCGACCTCGGCCGGGTTGATGGCGCGCCCGACGTCCTGGATGGCCGCGTAGCCGGTGATCTGGAAGGCGCCTGTCTCGGCGTCGGCCTTGACGCGCGCGATGTGGACGGTGAACTGCGGCGAAGCCGACTTCACCGCCGAGCGGCCGGTGGCCTGGACCGGGCGGAACGCGCCCATGAACTCCGTGCTGAGCGTCACCAGCTGCGTGATCTCGACGAAGCGATCGGGCACGCCACGGACGGCGACCCTGCCGTCGACGATCTCGAGGTCCTCCGGTGCTGCCTCGAGCTGTTCGGTGGCGATCTCGAGCAGCTGGCGCCGCGCCTCGAGCGCGGCTTCGTGCACCGCACCGCCCACGCTGTAGGTCGTCTGGCTGCCCGCCGCCACCGCGCTGTAGGGCGCGATCCCGGTCTCGCCGGTTTCGATCCGCACCTTCTCGACCGGGTAGCCGAACGCGTCGGCGGCGATCATCGCCAGGCCGGTGGACGAGCCGCTGATGTCCGGCGTGCCGACGAGGATCGACAGCGTGCCGTCGGGCTCGACGCGGCACCCTGCCGCGGACGGCGTGCGGGCGCCGCCCCAGGAGCCGGCGGCCACGCCCACGGCCTCGCCGGGACCGAGGGGCGCCGTGTACAGAGGATGGCGCTGCGCCTCCTCCAGGCACTCGACGAAAGCGATCCGCGGCCAGGTAGTGCCCTGCCCGTCCCTGTCGCCCTCGCGCACCGCGTTCTTAAGACGCAGTTCGATTGGGTCCATCTGCAGCTTCTGCGCCAGCTCGTCCATCGCCGATTCGAGCGCGAAGTACGCCTGCGGCGCGCCGGGCGCCCGGTAAGCGTCGACCGGCGTCTTGTTGGTCGACACCTCGTAGCCCGTGAGGTCGACCGCCTGCCAGCGATATGTGCCCGCGAGAAACGCCGCGGTGATGCCGCCGTGCCAGCCCGCGCTCGCGCCGTTGTCGTAGTGGAACTTCGCGCGGAGCGCAGTCACCGTCCCGTCCTTCCTGGCGCCGATCTCGATTTCAAATGACGCGCCCGGCGCACCCTTGGCCAGGGCGAAGACCTGGCGCCGTGTGAGCACCAGGCGCAGCGGGCGCTTGGCGTGCAGCGCGAGCATCGCGAGCAGGCCTTCCAGCAGCGCGACCTTGCCGCCGAATCCGCCGCCCACCGGCATCGGCACGACGCGGATCTTGTGCGCCGGGATGTCGAGCTTGCCGGCGAGCTCGTCGCGGAGCGCGAACGGGCCCTGCGTCGGCGACCACACGGTCAGGCCGCCGCCGGGCTCGGGTCGCACGGCCGAGACGTGCGGCTCCATAGCGGTGTGGTGCACGCCGGCGATCGAATAGGTCGCCTTGACGGTGACGTCCGCCTCGGCCATCGCCGCGCTCGCGTCGCCGCGCTTGATGGACGCGACCGAGCTCACGTTGCGCGGCTTCTCGACGGGCTCGGATTCGTTGTCCGCGGCGGCGCCGTGCATGGAGGCGTCGCCCTCGTCAGCTTCTTCCTCGACGTCGAGCACGACCGGGGAGCTGTCCCGCATCGCGGCTGCGGCGTCCGTGACGGCTTGAATCTCGTCGAAGTCGATCTGCACCGCGGCCGCGCCGTCATGGGCGGCGGCCTCGCTGGTGGCGATCACCGCGGCGACCGGCTGGCCGACGTAGAAAACGCGGTCCGTGGCCAGCGGCTGCTCGGGACCCGCGACCTCCTGCTCCGGCAGGTCCGACGCGATGACGACGTCCACGACGCCAGGCAACGACTTGGCGGCCGACGTGTCGATCGACCTGATGCGCGCGCTCGCCAGGTGGCTGAGCACGAGCTGCACGTGCAGCAGCCCTGCGACGTCCAGGTCCGCCGTGTAGGCGGTCGCGCCGGAGACCTTCTCGCGGCCTTCGAGCCGGCGGGTCGACTGCCCGACTGCACCCATCCGGTTAATTATCAGTGGGCGTCGATTCGAGCCTGGGTCCAGTAAAAGTCGTAGAGCGCCGTGCCGCCGACGCCCGCGACGTACGGATGCACAAGGTACTGCTGCACGCCGTACACGAGCGCGGCGTACTCGACGTCGCTGATCAGCACGTGACTCGCCGCCTGGTAGTAGCTGATCGCGAGCCCGACGGGCCGCGAATCGCCGTTGCCGACCAGAGCGTCCAGGTTCTGGTTGGAGTAGCACGCACCACCGGAGGGCGCGTGCGACACGAATAGATAGTCGAACCAGTCCTGCGGGTTGTTGTAGTCCGCACTCCAGCTCTGGCGGAACAGCGTGTAGGCGCAGCGACCGTTGCGCTGGTCGAAGAACGTCTGGCGGTCGACCTCGTTGCAGGCGACCTTGACGCCGAGATTCTTCTGCCACTGCGCGACCAGGTTCTGGCACACCGCCTGGTTGAAGGGATCGGTGTCGTACGTGTACGCGAGGTTCTTCACCTTGCTGCCGGTCGGGTCCCAGGCCTTGTACTCGGCGCTCGCCGCTGTGGGGTCGAATCTGGCGTTCACGTCGGCGCCGTCGCCGAGATAGCCGGCCAGCCCTTTGCTGAGCACCCCTCCTGTCGCGGCGATGCACGTGGTGCCGGCGGTGCAGACCGCGCCGGCCAGCGCGTTGCGATCGATGGCGGTCGCGAAGGCGTGGCGTCCCGCCTTGCCCGCGTCGCCTGCGAACGGTCCCGTGGCCATGTTGAAGCCGGCCCAGAAGGTGACGCCGGCGGGCACGAGCATCAGCTGCTCGCGCAGCTTCGCGTCGCTCTGGTAGCGGGCCGCGGTCTCCGGTGCCAATGACTGACGGCCGTAGCCGATGAGGCTGAACACACCGGACTCGTACTTCGAAACCTGCGCGGCCGCGTCGGGCACGATCTCGACGTGCACGCGCTTGAGCGCGCCGGTGGAACCGCCGTACCAGTGCGGCACCGGCTCGAAGTCGAGCGACTGCCCCGCCGAGTGCGCGGTCAGCTTGAACGGGCCGCTGCCGATGAGCGTGGCGGGCTCGGTGAACCACACGCTGTCACCCGCGGCTGACACGACCTTCTTGTCGACGAGCCAGTACGGCCACAGCGCGACCTCGGTGAGCCAGTAGCCGGCCGGCGTCCTCAAGTTGGCGACGACGGTGTAGTCGTCGGTCTTGGTCAGGCCGGCGAGCTGCGTGGCCCTTCCCTGGAAGACGAGCTCGTAGCCGCGGATGGGGGAGAAGAGCGACGCGAAGTCGCCTTTCTTGGCGGCGGCGCGGTTCCAGCTGTAGAGCACGTCGTCGGCGGTGATGGCGTCGCCGTTGGAGAAACGCGCGTTGTGGCGCAGGTGAAACGTGTAGGTCATGCCGTCCGCCGAGATTTCCGGCAGCCCGGAAGCGATGTCGGGCACCAGGTGCAGGTGGTCGTCGAACCCGTACAGGCCTGAGAAGACGTTGCGCAGGATGTCGACGTCGGCCGGCGACGTGATCTGGGCGGGATCGAAGTCGCTGATCTCCTGCGAGATCGGGAAGCTGAGCGTCTGGTCCGCGGCCAGCTGCTCCTGCGGTCCGCCGCCGCCCAGCGTGCACGACTGCGCGAGCATGACGACCAGGGCGACCAAGACCGAGGCTCTCAGCCTCAGGGGACGAGCACCACCTTGCCCGTGCTCTTGCCGCCGCCCACCAGCGCGAGCGCCTGCGGCGCTTCGTCGAGCGGCAGCTTCTTCGAGATGTACGGCTTGATCCGGCCTTCCTCGTACATCTTCAGCAGGGTCTGCATCGCGGGCGCTATGAGCTCCGGCGCGCGTCTCGTGTAGAGGCCCCAGTGCAGGCCAACTATCGAGTAGTTCTTGATTAGCGGGTGATTGAGCTGCGCGGTCGGGATGCGGCCGGACGTGAACCCGACCACGATGAGGCGGCCCTCGAACGCGATGCACTTCGTCGAGCGGTCGTAGACGTCGCCGCCGATGGGATCGAAGATGACGTCGGCGCCGCGGCCGCCGGTGATGGACTTGACCTCCTCGGCGAAGTCCTGCGTCTTGTAGTTGATCGCGTGATCGGCGCCGAGCTGGCGGCAGACGTCGAGCTTCTCGTCGGACCCCGCTGTGGCGACGACCCTCGCGCCCGCGGCCTTGCCCAGCTGGATGGCGGCGCTGCCCACGCCGCCCGCGCCCGCGTGCACGAGCAGCGTCTCGCCCGCCTGGAGGTTGGCCCGGCGGTGGAGCCCGAACCACGCGGTCTGGTAGATGAGCGTGAACGCGGCGCCGTCCTCGAAGGGCATCGCGTCCGGGATGCGCGTGATGGACTGTGGCATGGCGTCGGCCACCTGGGCGTACGCGCCGCGCGTGAGCGTGGCGTTGTCGACCAGGGCCATCACGTGCTCGCCCGCATGGAAGCCGCTGCCCTGCGGCGCGCTCGCGACCTCGCCGGCGATCTCGGTGCCGGGCACAAATGGGAGCGGGGGCCTGGACTGGTACTGGCCCGCGACCATGAGCGCGTCGAAGAAGTTGATCCCGGACGCCTTGACATCGATGCGCACGAGCCCGTCCTCCGGCTGCCCGGCCTCGACGTCCTCGAAGCGCATCGAGTCGGGGCCGCCCAGCTCGTGCACGACCCAGGCCTTCACGGGCCGAAGGCTACCCCAGTTGCGCGTTTGCATACAAACGCGGTGAATTCGGCTCGCCAAGCACGCGTTTGCATACAAACGGCGGGAAAAGAAAGACCCGCTGCCTCCACACCCAGCCGGGGGGCTGAAACGGGGTATGGCAGCGGGCCACCAAGACCAACGCAACGGGTCGGGTCAGTGGTCGCGGATTGGTGCGCTTGTCCTAATGCGCCGGCGGGTGCCGGCGCTCGCACTTCGGAATCGCTGTTTTCGGCCTCGAGTGCCGGCACTCGCACGGCTCGACGTGGCGTTTCGCGGGCGATGGCGCCGAAACGGGCAAAATCGTATTCAGCCGGCGTAGCTCAGCCTGGTTAGAGCAGCGGTCTTTTAAACCGATGGTCGCAGGTTCGAATCCTGTCGCCGGCACCATCCTCCGTATTCATTTCTGACCGGCGGGTCAGGCTCGGGATGCTTGCCTAGACAAGCCCTGCCGGCGGAGGAGTCCGGCAAAGCCCTGAACCGGTACTGGATTCAACAGGTGGGCTTCGTTCGGCCCGAAGTCGTAGTACCTTCGATGATCACCATGGGGCGGCCTCGTCGCCCGAGAGGCAATCTGCCGGCCGAGTCGACCACCTTCATCGGCCGGCATCGCGAGCTTGCCGAGCTCAAGAAGACGTTGGCCAATGCACGTCTGGTCAGCCTGATCGGACCAGGCGGCGTGGGAAAGACACGGCTGGCGATCCGGTGCGCAGCCGAAATAGGTCGCAGTTTTCCCGATGGCGCCTGGCTGGTCGAACTGGCCCGGCTAGAAGATCCAGCGCTGGTCCCAAACGCTCTGCTTTCAGCGCTGGACCTCCGCGACCAGACCGCAGCAGAGCCGCTTACGCTGCTGCTTTCCTACTTGCGTGGCACAGAACTGCTGCTCGTCATCGACAGCTGCGAGCATCTAATTGCAGCATCCCGTTCGTTGGCAACCCAGATTCTCGCTTCGGCCCCGGGCGTGAAGTTGTTGATCACGAGCCGTGAGCCGCTCTCGGTCTCCGGTGAGCATGTGCTGCCACTCCCGCCGTTTGACTTACCTGAGGTGAACGCCAGTGAGCCTGCTGGCCGCGTCCTTCGCAACGAGGCTGTCGAATTGTTCGTGGAGCGGGCGAGCGCTGCGTCGGGCAGATTCGAGTTGACCGAAGCCAATGCAACAACGGTGGTCGAACTCTGTCGCCGTCTCGACGGCCTGCCACTTGCCATTGAGTTAGCCGCAGTGCGGACGCGAGCCCTCTCTGTTAACCAGATCCTCGATCGCTTGGCCGATCGTTTTCGACTCCTCACCGGAGGAGCGAAAGCGGCGCTGCCGCGCCACCAGACCCTCCGCACAACGATCGACTGGAGTTATGACCACCTCGACGGAGCGGAGCGAGTGGTCTTGATGCGGATCTCGGTCTTCACCGCCGCCTTCACGCTCGAAGCTGCCGAGGCGGTTTGTGCATGCGACCAGGTGCCGAGCCCCGACGTTCTCGACGTCCTCTCATCACTCGTCGAGAAGTCACTTGTCGAGAAGACGGAGGAGCGGAGTTCGGCTCGCTATCGATTGCATGAAACGATGCGGGAATATGCGCTGCTCAAGCTGCGCGAAGCTGGCGAGGAAGAAGGCGCTCGCGAACGGTTCGCCCACTACTACGCGGACCTGTGCCGCCGCTGCGGCGAAGAGGCTCTGTTTCAGGTCGTTGAATGGCTCGAGCGAATGGATGGCGAGATTGATCATGTTCGCGCCCTCCTCCAGCGCTGCATTGAATCGCGAGACTACCGGCTGGGCGTTGAGCTGGCAGGCTCTCTCGGCTGGTACTGGCGGTGCCGTGCGACGACGGAGGGAGTTCGTTGGCTGGACGGATTCCTCGGTCGCGGCGATGCTGAACCCGCCGCTCTGGCACAGGCCTACTTCATGCGAGGCATGCTGGGGGTGATACAGAACGATCCACTTGCCGCCGGCGCCGCGCTGTCGCAGGCTCTGCCCCTAATCCGCGAGACCGGCAACTCATGGCTCCTCGTGACGGCAGTCTCGATCTTGTCCGTCGCCAAGAACATCGCAGGCGAACACGCTCGAGCTGCTGAGTTGGCTGCCGATGCGAGCAACCTGGCCGAGGTGTGGAATGAGGTGCGAGCAGCGGCTCCAGTGGCGTATGCCCAAGGCTTCAACGCGTTCTTCGACGGAGATTTCTCCCTCGCAAAAGCCATGTTCTCGCGAGCGCTAGATGCTTCCCGCGAGTCAGGCGACCTGTTCACGGCGGAGTCCTGCCTCGCAGAAATTGCACTCGCTTGCTTCTTGGGCGGAGAGGGGGCCCTCGCAAAGCCGCTGATACAGGAAGCCGTCTCCATCGCTCGTCGTCTCGACGACCGTCAAACGCTGGCCTACCTGCTCTTGGGTCTGGGTGGCCTGGCGGCCTTCTCTGGCGATGGAAAACAATCGGCGCTTCTGCTGGGGGCAGGGGAGCGGCTGCGAGTCGAAGTAGGAATAGACGCTTTCGTTTTCTCCCCCTCTGTGTTTGTGCAGGCAAGAGAAGCTGCGATAGCGATCCTCGGAGAGGAGGGCTTCGAGGCCGAGTTCAACGCCGGAAGGCACCTGAGCCGAGACGCAGCGCTGTCGCTCGCCATGGGGGAATCTCCCCGCGCAGTCGCGGAAGCTCCAGCCGACAATCGCACCGATCTCCTTGGCAAGCGCGAGTCGGCTGTCGCGAAGCTGGTTGCCGAGGGTCTGAGCAATAAGGAAATTGGAGCGCGCATGTTCATCTCGGACAGGACCGTCGAAAGTCACGTCCGCAGCATCATGAACAAGCTCGGCTTCAAATCCCGTGCTCAGATCGCCAGCTGGATGGCGTCGTCGTCGGCTGGTCCATCCGCAATGGGCTCCGACGCTGGCCGACCGCTAGCAAGCAAGCGGTAAATCCGTAATTTCCCGGTGTTGGGGCAGCCGCCTGCAGGCGAAAAATGGCGCCCATGGAAGCGCCAGCCATCTCCCCACCAGCACCGGCCGGACGCAGATACAAGGGCTCAGCGACATGGGCCGAATTGCACCCGATCGTTCCCGATGAGTTTGTTCACGGTTACCTGAAAGGAAAGGGCGTCACGGATGCCGTGGCCGAGACCGTGGCTCGGGAAGCTAGCAGAGCCTTCCGTGACTCCCCCTACTGGCACGCCACGGCGGTGGGGCGGAGCGAGCTGGTCCTCCGTCTGTACTGGACTCTGCTGGACGCCGGGCACACGTTCCAGAGCTCCAAATTGACCGGTGACCTTCTGAAGGAGCTGCTCAACCGGCAGGCGATCGGCGCGGATCGGATGACGCCACGGTGAAGGTGACATCTGACGAACACAGCGTGTGCACACACGCGGCGAACTTCACGACATCAAAGGAGTGTGGATCGGCGACGGCAGCGCTTTCCCGAACGCCACACGAATCAACCCGATGGTGACGATCATGGCGCTCGCGCGCCGAACGGCGGATGAGATTAGGGCCGCGGGCTGAGGCAGCGGGACGTTGGCCGAATGGGGCAGGAAGACCCTGGCGAGAGACTCGGAAATAGCTTCCTAACGACGACATTAGGAAAGCTCATCGGCTGGGGCCGAGGCAACTCAGTCTGGCCAGCACAATTCGGCCTTGCGTGCTGCGCTATCGAAATGATCGCAGCCACCACGGCCGGCATCGACCTCGCACGCTTCGGCTCGGAAATCTTTCGCGCCTCGCCCCGCCAAGCCGATCTGCTGATCGTGTCGGGCCGCGTGTCGCAGAAGATGGCGCCCGTTCTCCGGACGATCTACGACCAGATGCCGGAGCCAAAGTGGGTCATCGCAATGGGAGCGTGCGCTTCGACTGGGGGCGTGTTCAACAACTACGCGCTTCTGCAGGGAGTTGACAAGATCGTGCCGGTGGACGTCTACATTCCCGGGTGTCCGCCTCGTCCCGAGGATCTCGTGAACGCCTTGACGATCCTTCAGCAGCGCATTAAGGCTCAAGGCATACGCCGTAGCGATACCTCCGCCAGTTGACGCGACCGATTGCGCCAGTGCTCCGGCGCCGCATGTTTGAGGCGTAGGCGTCCCGCGGAGTTCGGGGCAAGCCTTTCAAAACCGATGGTCGCAGGTTCGAATCCTGTCGCCGGCACCACTGGTCATCGAATCTGGGCCGTGAAGTCGCCTTTGATCGGCACGTCGAGGCGCTTGGCGAGCTCGGTCATGCCCTCATCCGTGAACGTTTCGCCCAGCAGCGCGATCTTCGGCGTCTCGTCCTTCGTGACCAGAAAGTAAGCAGGCTGCCAGGTCTTGAAACGGTTACCAACAAGGGCGCGGCCGCGAAAGATGTAGGCGAGGTCGGCTCTGGGCATCCGGGTAGGGGCGAAGAAGGATTCGAGCCCGTTGGCCCAGACCTGTTCGGCGTTCGCGCGCACATACGGAGGACGCATGCCGAAAAACACGACCGCGCCGCAGACGATGAAGAACGCCCACAGTCCGATCGATGCCCCAAGCTGCGACCACAGGCTGTAGCGCACCAGCACGTAGACGCTGAGCGCCGTTCCAGCGAGCGCGAGCAAAGGAGTCCCCCAACGGAGGAAATTGATAATCCGGACTTGAAAATCGCGGGGGTACGCCGGTAGCTCGAAGCCGCCGTCCTTGAGATCGACGATGGCGGCAGTCTAGCTGCGAGGCTGCAAAATCGAGAAGCTGTGGACCGCATCGGCTCCCTCCGCTGGCGGCTGAGGACTTTCTGGTACGGAGTCCTCGCTTTGTTTGGATGGACCGGTTACCGGCCCTTTGCGCCGATCGTCGCGTTTCGCAGGGACAAGGCGCCGGTCCGGGAAGGATCGCCTCCGCGTCCGAACTGGAGCGGGCCACCGGATGACGAGATCGGAGTCGCCGTGCCCGCGCGCATGGTTCTCGCTTCGCAGCCGCGACTCATCATCGCCTTCACCGACTGCGTCGCCTACTCGAACGGGTTCACGTTCGGAATCGCGATGCGGTCGAAAGACCCGATTCGAACCGGTTTCGGGCCGCATGAGCCCGACGAAAAGGCCGGCTTCAACATCGGTATCCGCTACAGCGACGGACGCGATTCGCGAAGACCTGGATTCGGACCGAGCCCAGAGCTAATGAACTACTTCCAGGAGTGGAGCGAAGGCAAGGATCCGCCCGAGCCACAAGGCCCCGTCATCGGCCCGATGAGCGGCAGCGCAAGCGACACCCGGTGGGACTACCACTATTTCGTGTGGCCGCTACCACCCGACGGCCCGATCACGATCACGTGCAGGTGGCCGGCGCGCGGGTTGCACGCCGCGGGCAAGGAGCTCAACGGCACAGCCATCCGCGCGGCCGGCCTCAAGAGCAAGAGCGTCTGGAGCTAGGCGGCCTACCGGCTGGAGGATGCGGTCGTGTGCAGAAGGTCGGGCGGCGTGCCCGCGGCGCGCGCCCAGCCAGGAGCCAGCGGCCCGTTCAGCATCCAGAGGATCAGCACCACGATGCCCACGCCGGAGCCCATCGCGGTGAGCGTCCTGAACCGGGCCGCTTGCGGCCAGCCGTGAGCCAGCCTCCACGCGACGACGGTCGAGGCCACCGCCCCCACGCACACCGCGTCGATCAGCTCGAACCACCCAGACCGGACATCGCTGCCCGTCCCCAGTCCGTGCAGCAGGCCCACGGGCCAGCAGGCATAGGCGATCCAGTGCACGACCCGCCATGCGCGGTAGCCGATGTACGGTCGCACAGCGCTGCTGATGGCGAGCGCCGCCACCAGCTCCGCCGCGACCACGCCGAGGCCGAGCCATAGAGGGCGGTACGAGGCGCCAAACGGGACGATCGCGTCCTGCCATCGCAGGTGCGCGAATGGATCCAGGACGGCGGTCGCGATGTGCAGGAGGAGGAAAACGATCGTGGCCAGCGCCAGGTTGGAGTGGAGACGGGGGCTCAGAAAGCGAGGCCACCGGTCGCTCGACTGCCTGGTCGTGGTGGCGATGCCCAGGACCACGACCACGGTGAGCAGAACCAGGCTCACCGTGCCGGCGCCGCGCGTCACGAACCAGAGCGGGCTGGGCGCCGTCATGACCCGCCGGTGACCGCCACCGGGGCCGGTGCGGCGGTGCGGCGCGGCGGCGCAGCCGGCGCTTGCAGCCGTGCGGGTGCGGGCGAGGACGCGTGGTGCTGGGCCGCGACCGCCGCCTCATAGTCGGCGAACGCTTTGGCGAGCGTGGTCGAGCCGGGGTCGTCGGGCTGCGTGCTTGGCCCGATCGCCGTGCGCGCCGCGACCTGGCCACCTGATGCGGCGCCGGTCAGAACGCCCGCAAGACAAACCGCAAGGCTGACGGCCCCGGTGGTGACCCGCCTCGCGAGGCGGTCATTGGATTTCTTGCGCGTCGACTGTGTGCTGATCGGCGTGATGCGAGCGAGGTCAGTCATCGTTGCCCTCGCCCCCGTCGTCGCTGTGCGTGGTTGGAGCCGGCGCGGCCGGCGCCGCCGCGGGAGAGCTCGGGGCCGGTCCGCCCGCGCCGCTCGAGGCGCCGGCGCCCGGAGTCTGCCGGGCTTTCAGATCGGACGCCTTCTGCTCCAGCTGCGCCGCGAGCTGCTCCTCGGCCAGGGCTCGAGCGGCCGCGGGGCTGCAGTTCGGATCCTGCGCCGCTCCGTCCATCGAGCACTCCTGGGCATGCTGATAGGCGGCCACCCAGGCGGCCGGGCTGGCGCTGCCGGTCAGGATGATGGCCGTTCCGGCCCCCGCGGCGGCCGTCGAGAACGCCCCAATCGCGATCGCGGTCATCAACCGGGACGCGGCTTCGGCGAGGACGTTCGAAGTCGGAGTCGAAGACATGTCGGACCTCCCTCTCTGATCTGGTCGGTTCCTAAAGACGCACCAGCCGCCTAAAGGCGGAAGCCGGACTTCCGACCTCGAGGGCGTCAAGCGTCATGTAGCTGCGATGCAGGCGGTCGACACCTTCGAGGGAACTTTCGCGAGGCGGCTGCGGGCCGAGCTGGACGGCCTGGACGTGCGCACGCCCGCGGCCCGGCCGGCCCTGCGCCACCGGCGCCGCCGCGCCGTATGGCGCGTCGCACGGCCTCTGGCCCTGGCGATGGCCGCCACGATCGCCTTCGCCGGGCTGGCCACCGCCGCGACCGGCAGCCCCGACCCGGGCCAGTGGCTGCGGCTGTCGCAGTGGACGAGCCACTTCAACCCGCCGGTCGTCACGCCCTCTGACGAACCGGCGGCCAGACCGTCACCGAGCGAGGCAGCGGAACCCAGCGAGAAGCCGGCGCAGTCACCGGACACCGAGCGTGAGCCGTCCGACTCGCCCTCCTCGGGCCAGCATCCCGAGTCACCGGAGCCGAGCGGGTCCGAGGGTCCGACCAGCGGGCCGTCGCCCGGAGAAGGAGGGGACGGCTAGGTTGCGGCGGACGGGGAAGGGGTAGTGCTCGCCGCGATCAGTGAGAGGGACCGCGAGCAGGAACTCGCCACCGGATACGCACCGGGATCGGCCGAGGACTTCGACCGCCTCTACCGCACGAGCTACGCCCGCGTCGTGCGCACGCTGGTCGGAGTGGTCGGCTCGCAGGAGGCGGCCGAAGATTGCGCGCAGGAAGCCTTCGCCCGCGCGCTGAGCGCGTGGTCGCGCTGGAAGGCCGAGGTCCCCGCCGAGGCCTGGCTCCACCGCATCGCGATCAACACCGCGATCTCCTTCAAGCGCAAGGAGACGATCCGGGCGCTGCCGTCCTTGCTCGGCCGGCTCGGTCCGCTGCGCCTCCATTCGGACCCGCCGGACACCGCGAGGACCACGACCATCCTCGACGAGTTGCGCCGCCTTCCACCGAAACAGGCCGCCGCGCTGGTCATGCGGTACTACCACGGCTACACCAACCGCGAGATCGCAGCCGCGTTGGGAGTGTCGGAACGCACCGTCGGCCAGCGCATCGCCGGCGGCCTCGCGAAGCTGCGCACGCGTATCGAGGCGTAAACGACGTAGCTCGCTAACCTAGTCCGCGTGAGGGACTTCCTGCGCGACGGGAAGCTCATCACGCTGATGCTCGGCCACCTGACGGTCGACAGCTACGTCGGCGTCATCCCCGTCCTTTATCCACTGCTCATCGGGCGGTTCGACCTGAACCTGGCCACTGTCGGCCTCATCAGCCTCGCGTACAGCGGAATGGCGGCGATCTCGCAGCCACTGTTCGGAGTCATCGCCGACCGCTACGGCACGCGGCTCACGGGCCTCACGCTCGCGTGGACCGCGGTCACGTTCGCCCTCGTCGGGTTCGTGCCCACCTTCCCGCTGCTCGTCGCGCTCGCGTGCGCCTCCGGCCTGGGTTCCGGCGCGTTCCACCCGCTCGGCGCGCTCGACGTCCGCGCTCTGCTCCCCAAGCGCAGCCGCAGCGCGGGCATGTCGATCTACGTGACCGCGGGCACGGTCGGAGTGGCGATCGGTCCGCTCATCGGCATCAGTCTGTTCTCGTTTTTTGGGCTGCACGGCACGGGGCTGCTGGTGCTGCCCGGCATCGCCACCGGCACCTACCTGCTGTGGCGGATGGGAAGGTTGAAGACGGGCGCCGCGACCGAGCGCAAGCCCGCGCCCGCATCGACGCAGGTCGTGCCCATGCTCGCGCTCGCCGCGGTCATCGGCGTGATGATGTCGCGCAGCTGGACCGTCTACGTGTTCCAGTCGTTCACGCCCACCTGGTACAAGGAACTCGGCTACGGTCCAGGCTTCTACGGACCGCTCGTCACGACGCTCGTGCTCTCCAGCGCGGTCGGAACTGTCGGCTGCGGAGCGCTCGCCGACCGCTACGGACGGCGAACGGTGATCATCGCCACCCTCGTGCTCAGCATCCCGGCCATCCTCCTGTACACGCTGTTCCCAGGTCCTTGGGCATTCCTCACCGGCATCGCCATCGGGTTCCTCGCCGCGTCGACCGCGCCCTTGATGCTCCTGATGGCGCAGCAATTGATGGCGTCGCGCGCCGGCCTCGCGTCCGGACTGGTCATGGGTCTCGGTTTCGTCACCGGGGCTGTCGGCGTGCCCATCAACGGCGCCATCGGCGACGCCATCGGGCTGCAGCGCTCGCTGATGACGCACGTGATACTCGTGGTGATCACGATCGGGGTCGCCTGGTTCCTGCCCACGGAACGCCAGATGGAGAAGTATTCGGCGGTGGCGCCACCGCCGGCGGAGGCGCTCAAGCCGGTCGTGACCTAGACTCCGCGCCAGCACCAAATGGCGACGGCGGACGAGGCGCTGCCCGCGGCGGACCTGCTGCCGGTTGGCCCGAAGGCCAACATCCCGTATCGCATCGTGCGCCTCTTCGCCGTGCCGATCATGCGGCTTGCATTCGACATCGAAGTCCACGGCGCCGAGAACATCCCGCAGAAGCGCGGCCCCAACTACATCGTCATCGCCAACCACCTGAACTGGCCCGACGAGTTCCTGCTGCTGTTGCTGTTTCCGATCGAGCCACGACTGCACTTTCTGGCCGACCCGACACTGCTCGTGACGCGGAAGTTCCAGTGGTTCGTCGTCCGCCACAGCGGCGGCTATGTGCCGGTGGTGAAGAGCCGGCACGGCGACAGGCGTCTTTACGAGCACGTCGACCGTTGCCTGGAGATCGGCGGGGCGATCGCCATCTTTCCCGAGGGCCAGTACGGCCCGGCGGAAGGGGAGCTCGTGCCCTTTCACCGGGGCTTTGCGCACTTCGCCATCAGGGCCGGCGTCCCCGTCGTCCCGGTCGGCCTGTCTGGCACCAAGGACGTGTGGTTTCGGAAGAAGTTGACGGTGTTCGTGGGCGCGCCCATCCCCACCGCCGGCCAGGACCCCGTCCGCCTGACCAAGCTGGCGTACGAACGCATGCGTCAGCTCGTGCCTCCGTACACGGAGCCAGGCGGCCCCAAGCTCCTGCGCCGCTACCTGACGCACCTCTTTTAGCGGCCCCCGACGCCAGCGGATAGAATCGGCAAACGATGGACTTGAAGCCGGTCGGTCTGTTTCAGGGCATGCCCGAAGGCGACCTGAAGAAGCTCGGTAAGCAGATGCGCGAGGTCAAGCATCCGAAGGGCGCCAAGCCCGTCCTGCGGGGCAAGGATGGCGTCGGTTTCATGGTGATCCTGGAGGGCCAGGCGGAGGTCAGCACCGTCGACGGGCGCCACCGCATCCTCGGCCCCGGCGACCATTTCGGCGAGATGGCCCTGCTCGACATGCAGGGTCGCAGCGCGGACATCACCGCGCGCACGGACCTGGTGTCCGCGGCCATCCCCGAGTGGGAGTTCAAGGAGTTCCTCAGCAGCCACCCCGAGGTCGCGTACCGCCTGCTCCAAACGCTCAGCCGGCGCCTGCGCGAAGCCGAAGAGGCGAGAGAAGCCCGCTAGAGGCCCGAGGATCCGATGGTGGCCGCCGCCCGGGTGATCTGCCCGGCGTTCGTCGGGCGCGAATCAGAGCTGTCCCAGCTGGAAGACTCGTTGCTGTCCGCCGTGCGCGGCGAGGGCGGCGTCACGGTGCTCGGCGGCGAGGCGGGGATGGGCAAGTCACGCCTCGTGCGCGAGCTGAGCCAGCGCGCCGAACGGCTTGGCTGCGCGGTGATGTCCGGCGGGTGCAGCGAGGCCGAGCTGTCACTCCCGTATCTGCCGTTTCTGGAGGCGATCGGCAACTACCTGACCCGCCAGGACGTGGCGGCGTTGCGCGAGCGGCTCGGCGCCGCCGCGGGGGACCTGGCGCAGCTGTTTCCCCAGATGGGCCACGCGGCGGCGGTCAGCACCGACCCGGTCATGTCCAAGCTCCGGCTGTTCGAGGCGATGATGCTGCTGCTCACCGACGCGGCGCGGAACCGCGGCGTGCTGCTCGTCATCGAGGACCTTCACTGGGCCGACCCCGCGACCCGCGAGCTCGTCGACTACGCGACCCGAAGACTGCGCTCGACGCGGGTGATGATGCTCGCGACCTACCGCACCGACGAGCTGCACCGGAAGCACGCGCTGCTGCCATCGATCCAGGCGTGGCGCCGCTCCGGGTTGGCGCAGCTGATGGAGATCGACGCGCTCGACGCGACGAGCGTGAAGGCGATGGTGATGTCGATCTTCGAAGAGGTGCAGGTCAGCGATGAGTTCCGCGACTTCATGCGCGAGCGCAGTGAGGGCAACCCGTTCGTGCTCGAAGAGATGCTGCGCGATGCGATCGACCGCGGCGACATCTTTCGCACCGAGCGGGGATGGGACCGCAAGGCAGTCCACGAGATCCGTGTGCCCAGGACGGTCCGCGACGCGATCCTTCACCGGCTCGCGGGCCTGCAGCCGGTGGAGGTCGAGGTGCTGTCGGCGGCCTCGGCGGTGGGGATCACTTTCGACGTCGCCATGCTCGCCGCGGTCACGGGCAAGCCAGACTCGGCCGTCGCCGCGGCGCTCGAGGCCTGCGTCGCCAACCAGCTGCTCGAAGAGGCCGACCGTGAGGCCGGCCGCTACTGCTTCCGCCACGCGCTGACCCGAGAGACCGTGTACGAGGACATCGTCGCGTCGCGCCGGCAACAGCTGCACGCGCGGATCGCGGAGGTCCTCGAGGCGCGACCCGACTGGAAGGCCGTCGACCTCGCGCACCACCTGCTGATGGCGGGCAGCTACGAGCAGGCGGTCGGCATGTGTGTGGCCGCGGCGGAACAAGCGCTGGCGGCGCACGCCTACCGCGACGCAGCCGACCTGTTCGAGCGCGCCATCCCGCATGTGAAGGACGTGGTCGAACGAAGCCGGCTGATGTGCCGGGCGGCGGATGCCTACTGGAACAACACCGAAACGCAGGCCGCCAAGGGCCTGCTCGAGGAAGGCATCGCCGGTCTCGAGGCCGCCGGCCTGACGGTCGAGGCCGCGGGTCACCGGCTGTTGCTCGGACGCTGCTACTGGGAGCTGCTTCGCACCGACCTCGCGCGTGAACAGTTCATCCGCGCCCGCGACGTGCTCGAGACGCAGGGGCCAAGCGAAGCCCTGGCGGTGGCGTACCTCCGTCTTTCGCTGCTCGCGTCGATCCACGAGGGCGGGTCGGCCGGGCTCGAGGAGGCGCACAAAGCGGCGGAGATCGCGCGGCACGCCGGCTCGGCGATGGCGCTCGCCTGGTCGTGGAACTTCATCGCCCTGCCCACGATCGCCACGGGTCACCTGGACGAAGGCTTCGAGTATTTCGAGCGGAGCTACGTATCGGCACGGGAGGGCAACTTCCACTTCCAGACGCTGAATGCGATCTACAACGCGAGCTGGTGCGCGATTCACGTTGGCCGGGGGCGGGAAGCGCGCAAGTGGGTCGGGCGGGAGGAGGAATGGGGTGGCGAGTCGTGGCCGTACTACACGCAGTCCCTGCTCGCGCTGCACGAGGGACGTGTGAGCGACGCGATGCGGCTCGCGCGCACGGCGCTGCGCAACGCGACGGATGCCGGCAACGAGAAGAACATCTGGCGCTCGCGAGTCATGCTCGCGCAGGTCCTGGCGGAGCGCGACCTGCACGCCGACGCGGCGGCCGAGCTTCCGCCGGTTTCGAGCCGCGTGGAGGGCCAGGACGCCATCTACGACACCACGGCTCGGGTGCGCACCCAGCTCGCCGCGGGCGATGGCGAGGCGGCGTTCGAAGCGGTCCGCGATTTTCCACCGCGGCTGACGCACTTCGGGTCGCCCGCCGACGCGATCGCCGAGGCGGCGGGCTCGCAGCCGGAATGGCTGCACCAGTTCGTCGAGGGGATGCCGAACCAGGACGTCGACCCGCCTCTGCTGCGCGCAGAGGTGGCGCGCGGCCGGCTCGCCCTCGCGGAGGGCAGAGTCGCGGACGCCGAGCGGACCCTGGCGGCGGCGGTGGCGAGGCTCCGCCAGGAGGGATTCGTCCTGGACGCGTGGCACGCGAGCCGGGCGCTGGCGAGCGCCGAGGTGGGTTCCGGCAACCGCGATCGTGCCGCCGCGCTGCTCGATCAAACGGTCGTCGAGGCTGAGCGAGCAGGCGCGATGCTCGCCGCGCGGCTCGCCCGCGAGACCGCAGGGCGTTTGGGGCTCGAACTGGCCGCGCCCACGCCCGCTGCTCCCGCCACCGAGGTCGTCGGGCCGGTCGGCGAGCGGATGGTCAGCGTGCTGTTCGCCGACGTCCGCGGCTACACGGAGATCGCCGGCGCCTCGGCCCCCTCGGAGCTCGTCGACCGCATCGCGTCGCTGCAACGCTGGGCGGCCCAGGAGGTCGCCCGCCATTCGGGCATCGTCGACAAGTTCGCCGGCGACGCCGTGATGGCCACGTTCAACGTGACCGGCCAGACCGTCGATCACGCCCAGCAAGCCGTAAGGGCGGCGATCGCCATCATCGACAAGGCGGCGCTCGTGGGCCTGCCGGTCGGAGCGGGCGTCGCCGTCGGCCCGGCGGTGGTCGGCCGGCTGGCCGAGTCGGCCAACGTTAGCGTGCTCGGCAGCGTCACCAACCTTGCCGCGCGGCTGCAGGCCGAGGCGAGGGCGGGCGAGGTGGTCATCAGCGACGAGGCCCACCGCCGCGTGGGCGAGTGGCTGGAGGCGGAGGGCTACGCCGCGGAGCGGGTCTCGCTCCACCTGAAAGGGTTCGCGGAGCCGGTCACCGCATTTCGTCTGCAAGCGCGCGCAGGAATTCGCGCTTAGGCACGTCCTACCTTCAAATGGGCGGTCCCTGGCGGTTGCGGCGCACCCTGCTGGCGGCGGCGGCGGCCGCCCTGCCGCTGATGACCGTCGCCAACGTCCAGGCTGCCGACGTCAAAGACCAGTCCCAGGAAGTCTCCACCAACCAGAACACGCTGCGCACGCCGATGGCGCAGACCTTCACGCCCGCCACGTCGGGTCAGATCGACCGGGTGTCGCTGCGGATCGCCATGTCGTTTGGCTCGATCTCCATGACCGTTCAGATCCAGGGCACCAGCTCGGGCAAGCCCAACGGCCTCGTGCTGGGCTCCAGCTCCTTCACGGGCGTCGTGAATCCGGCGGCTTGGCGCGACTTCAGCTTCTCGCCCACGGTTCCGGTTTCGGCCGGCACCATGTACGCGATCGTCGTGACCCCGTCCGGCTTCCTTACGTGGTACGACAACTTCTCGGTCGACAGCTACACGCGGGGCCAGATGTGGTTGAGCTCGGCCGGCGCCTGGATCTACCAGACGTCGTTCGGTCGCGATTTCGACTTCGACGAGTGGGTGGTCAGCGGCAACGTCAACCGGCCGCCCGCACTGACGTCGAGCAACGGTTCGGTGACGGCGCCAGAGGGATCGACCGCCGCGAACACCGGGACATATTCCGACCCTGACGGCGACAACGTGGCGCTGTCGGCTTCGTCGGGCACTCTCACCAAGACCGGCACGACCGGCGGCACGTGGTCGTGGTCGGAGGTCGGGGCCGACGAGTCGCCCGCGCAGCAGGTGACCATCACGGCCAACGACGGCAAGGGCGGCACGTCGTCGGTGATGTTCAACGTGACGTTCACCCCGGTCACTCCCGTGGTGACGATCACGGGTGCGCCCGGGAACGGGCCGGAAGGCACGCCGATCACGGTCACGGGCAAGGCGACAAGCCCAAGCGCCGCCGACCAGGCGGCCGGATTCACGTACACGTGGTCGGTGACCAAGAATGGCGCCGCGTTCGGCACAGGTGGCACGGGTACTTCGTTCACCTTCAGGCCCGACGATGAGGGCGCATTCGTGGTGACACTGCAGGCGGTGGACGATGGTGGCAACGGCGCGAGCGTGACCGCGACCGTCAACGGCGCCAACGTCAATCCGACCGCGACCATCAGCAGCGTCGAGCACGACGGCATCGTGCTGCTGCCCTACACGGCGATCACCGTCGAGGGTGGCTACACCGACCCCGGCGTGCTGGACACGCACACGTCGACGTTCGACTACGGCAACGGATCGTCGGGCGACAGCGTGCCTTACCCGGCCGGAGGCTCGGGTGACACGTACGACACCTTCTACTACACGCAGCCTGGCACGTACACGTTGACGTACACGGTGAAGGACGACGACGGCGGCACGAGCACGGCCACCACGAAGATCACCGTGCAGACGCCAGCGCAGGCGCTGGCCATCATCCAGGGCTACGTGGCGAAGTTGAGCGGTGAGAACGGGCTGCAGGCGAAGTACCGCGCCGCCGCTGCTTCACTGGGGCGCGGCGACACCAACGCGACCTGCAATCAGCTCGACGCCGCTTTGAACGATCTGTCCGCGCAGACCAGGACCGGTCAGCTGTCGCAGACCGATTCGGCGACGCTGGCCTCGGCGACCTGGTCGCTGCACCGCGCGCTCGGTTGCACCCAGGTCAAGGTGGCCTGGCTGAACCTCTCGATCTAGGGGGGGTTGTCCCCTCTCCCGCTTTGCGCCCAGGGTTAGGGTGAGGGCTGGGAGCGCTTCACCCAGGTCAGCCCGTCGTCGGTCGAGATCCAGACGTAGCCGTGCAGATCAACGGACCATGCCACTCCAGCCTGCGTGAACTCAGGCGGCCAGAACCCCCGGGCGGCCGGGATGAGCTGCCAGGAGGCGCCGCCGTCGCGCGAAACCAGCAGGTCCGAGATGACACCGGCGGTCGTGGTCGACGTGGTCAGGAGCGCCGTGCCGGGGACAGGGGAGATGAGGATCGGTCCGACCAGGTTTCCGACACCCGGATTCTGGTGGGCCGTCCAGTGGACTCCGCCGTCCGTGCTGACGAAGACGCCGAGGGACTGGGTGCCGCACACCTGCCAGATCTCGCGGCCATCCGAAGTGGCGACCGAGTTGCCAGGACTGTCCGAAGAGCAACGTCCGCCGATCGAACGCCACGTGCGGCCTCCGTCGGTCGTGATCGCCATGTCGCCCTTTCCCGGGCTGCCCAGTAGGAGCCCTGACGCCCCGAAGGGCACGATCTCCTGTGGCTCGAGACCGCCAGGCAGGGCCGCGGCGGTGGACCACGTGCGCCCGCCGTCGACACTCATCCGGACCCCGATCGGGCACACCGTTCCCGCGGGGCACGGATCCACGAGCTCCCAGACCGCAGTGGCGCCCGCGATCCAGACCAGGTTCGAGAAATCGCTCGGCGCCTGGCTCCACGTCCTGCCGGCGTTGTGGGTGACATAGGCGACCCCGAGCCCGTACACGAAACCATCAGCCACAGTCGCGAAGTGAATGTGCCGGATCGTGTCGGCGTCGCTGCCCCGGAACGTCGGACCGACTTTCACCGCGCCGCCCCAAGTCCGCCCTCCGTCGGCCGTCGATTCGACCCAGGCCTGGCAGTTGGTGATGTAGTCGGCGCCGCACAAGACGATCAGTGCGTACGCGTGGAGGCCGTCGATCGGGGACACGTCGAGGAAGATCTGCGTCTGCCCCGCGCCCACGTGCACGTGTCCAGGAACGACAGGAGGGTTGAGCACCTTGCGCAGCTCGCTGGACGCCAGGAGCCCGGCCACGATTGCGACCGCCAGCAACGCCGCGAGGACGGCGGCCCAACGCACCGTGCTCGTGGGTCGCGGCCTTTCGAGGGCGCCGGCTGTCACATCCGCGCGGAGGCCTGCCGGCGCGGGTAGGCGGCGCGACTCTCGCTCGAAGTACTCGCGGACGTCGTCGCGGAACGTCATCGAATGTCCTCCTCGGTGAGGGAAGGTCGCAGCCTCCTCGCGGCGCGGTACAGGCGGGAGCGGGCGGCGCCCGTGCTGATGCTCAGGACTCGGGCCACGTCCTCCAGCGGCAGGTCTTGATAGAAGTGGAGGTGGAGGATCGCGCGGTCGTCGGGCGAGAGGCGCCTCATTCCGGCCTCGATGTCCATGGACCGCGCCAGGGAATCCTCGCGCCACTCGACCCGCACGGCGCCCAGCGGGTTCCGGCCCATCGACCACCACCGCCGGCGCATCGTCGACCGGCACTGGTTGGCCACGATCGACAGGAACCAGGCGCGTGACTGCTGGGGGTCGCGTAGCCGGCGGAGCGACCGCCACGCCTTGATGGCCGCCTCCTGGACCGCGTCCCGGGCCTCGTCGGGGTCGTTGAGGTACGTGGTCGCGAGCCGGAAGCCGGGCTCGATGTGGGGGCCGACCAGGGTGTCGAAGTCGGGTGGCCCGGCGGGCACCGCGACGGCTCGCGACATGTCCACCCATGTTGGACGCCGCGAAGCGGGATTTAGTTTCCCGGCCGAAATGGCCGGTTTTAACCCGGCGACAAGCCCGGGACCTCTTTGGTAAGGTGGCTTCTTTCCCGGTTACCTGAGCGGTCCCACCCAACGTCCCCGCTCCGTGCTCAGGCCTGAAGGCGCCCCAGGGGTAGGGCGTCCCCAAGGAGGAGCGACTCAGGTTTGGTTCCGCTTTTCAGGGCCGTCCTCGTCTGGACGGTCGTGCTGGTCTCGGTGATGCTGCCGCGCGTCCAGCCGCCGGTCCCTACCGCGAACCCGGCCGTGACCCAGCTGAGCTCGTACCAGGCTTTCTCGGTCACCCAGGACGTCCGCAACCAGAAGGCCATGGCCCAGCGCCAGGCCCTGGCGCAGGCATGGTCGGCCGAGTTCGCCCAGAACTACGACGCCTACCAGGCGAGGCTTCAGGCCGAGGCCGAGGCGCAGGCCGAGGCAGCCCGGATCGCCGCCCTGAGCAACCACCCAGCGGCCCCGGCCAACATCGCCCAGGCCATCCACAACGCCTTCGCCCCGCTCGGCGACCGCGCCGTGCAGTGGGCTTTCAACGTCGCCTGGTGCGAGTCCCGCTACCACCCGAACTCGGTCAACAGCTCGAGCGGCGCCTCTGGGCTGTTCCAGTTCCTGCCCAGCACCTGGGCCTTCACGCCGCAGCACAACCAGTCGCCCTTCGACCCGGTCGCCAACTCGAACGCGGCCGCCTGGCTGTACGCGCGCGACGGTCCCAGCCAGTGGGTCTGCCAGGGCTAGCCGCCAACCTCGCAAACCCGCCGCTGCCGGCACTCGCGGGTATGCAACCACTCGCCAAACCCGCCGCTGCCGGCAGCAGCAGGAATCAGCTCTCGGCGGGGGTGACCGTGATCTCGAGCTGGAAGGTCGGCTGCGTCTCGCTGGTGCCCTTGAACTGCATCGGCTCGTAGTCGATCACGGCCACCCGGTCGCGGAGCGCGGCGCGGGTCGCCTCTGACATCAGCACGCGCGGCGGCCGCACCTTGGAGAGGAAGGCGCTGTTGTTCACACGGACGCCGACGAGCGTGTACTCCAGTCGCTCGTCTGAGCCGACGTGGCCGGCGATGACTTCACCCGTGTCCAGACCGATGCCGATGGCGATGGCCGGCAAGCCTTCGGCGGCAAACTCCTGGTTGAGGCGGTCGACCTCCTGCACCATCGCCTGCGCCGCCGCGAAGGCGCGCTCGGCATGGTCGTCCATCGGGTTCGGCGCGCCGAAGACGACCAGCATGCCGTCGCCCTGGAACTTGTCGATGTTGCCGCCGTGGTCCAGGACGATGGGGATCATGCGGCGGAAGTACCTGTTGAGGAAGTTGAGGAGGTCTTCGGCAGGCATCCTCTGAGAGAGGGTCGAAAAGCCCGCGATGTCCGAGTTCAGGATCGTCACCTCGCGGCGCTCGCCGGGGAGGAAGACGGTGCCTGGTGCTGAGCGCTCGAGCACGTAGTCGGTGACCTGCTTGTTGACGTAGCCCTCGAACAGGTGGCGCAGGAATTCCGACCGCGCGTACTGCCGGGCGTTGTCGATGGCGATCGCCGCCAGGTCCGCGATCCTCTGCAGAAACTCCTTGTCCTTCTCCTCGAAGATCGCCGCCCGGAAGGGGTTGTCGACGTAGACGGCGCCGATCACCTCACCCTTGGTGACGAGCGGCACGGCGATGATCGAGCGCAGGTTCTGGAGGATGACCGACTGCTGGCCTTTGAACCGGTCGTCCAGGCTCGCGTCGGTGGAGACCACCGCCTTTTTGGTCTGGACCACCTGCTCGATCACGGTCTTGGAGCCCAGGAACCTCTTTGCCTTCTCGAGGTCGGTCTCGCCGCCGGCCACCTCGACCGACAGCTTGCCGGTCGCCGGATCGACCAGCACGATGTAGCCCCTCGACGCGTGCATGTAGGTGATGACGCGGTCGATCGCCCTTTGGAGGACCTCGTCCTGGTTCAGCGAGGAGCAGAGGTCTCGGGCGAGCTCGATCAGCAGGTGATCGCGCATCTGGACGTCCTGCTCCTGGGCCATGTCCGCGGTCAGTCTAGCGTCCGTAGTCGCACCCCCACCCATCGGTAAACTCGATTTCCCGTGGTTTCCGGTGAATCCCTCCAGTCGGCCGTCGACGCGTCCCTGGCGCACCTGAATCCGCAACAGCGAGAGGCGGTCGAGCACGGGGACGGACCTCTCCTGATCTTTGCCGGCGCGGGCAGCGGCAAGACCCGCGTCCTCACGGTCCGCATCGCCCACCTGATCGCGTCGCGGCGGGTCTGGCCGGACCGGCTCCTGGCCGTGACCTTCACCAACAAGGCCGCCCGCGAGATGCGCTCACGCGTCGAGGCCCTGGTGGGCGAGGGTGCGAAGAAGATGTGGGTCGGGACCTTTCACCAGACGGCGGTCCGGGTTCTCCGCCGGGACGGGCCGCGCCTGGGCATCGCGTCCAGCTTCGTCATCTTCGACGAGGACGACACCCGCGCCGCCATCAAGCGTGCCATGGACGACCTGAAGATCGACCCCAAGCGCTACCCGCCGGCCGGGTTCAGCCACGGCATTTCGCAGGCCAAGAACGAGCTGAAGACGCCGGCCCAGTACCCGAACCGTTCCTACCACGACGAGGTCACACGTCGCGTATACGAGTCGTACCAGGAGCTGCTCCGGCGCTCCGGCGGGCTCGACTTCGACGACCTGATCATGAAGTTCGTCGAGCTGCTGCAGGCCGACGAGGAGGCGCTGGCCAAGTGGCGTGATCGCTTCCGCCACGTCCTGGTCGACGAGTACCAGGACACGAACCACGCGCAGTACGTGCTCGTCAACCTGCTCGCCCAGGAGCACCGCAACCTGGCCGTGGTCGGCGACGACGACCAGTCCATCTATCGCTTCCGCGGCGCGGACGTGCGCAACATCCTGGATTTCCGCAAGGACTACCCCGACGCCGAGGTGGTGCGGCTGGAGCAGAACTACCGCTCGAGCCAGGCCATCCTCGACGCCGCGTACAGCGTCATCCGCCACAACCCGGAGCGTGCCGAGAAGCGCCTGTGGACGTCCCGCGCCGGGGGCGAGAAGGTGTTTGCGACGCAGGCCTACAACGAGGTCGAGGAAGCGGAGTTCGTGGCCGACGAGATCGAGCGGCTGCGCAAGACCGAGGGCCGCAGGCACGCCGACTTCGCGGTGCTGTACCGGACCAACGCGCAGTCGCGGTCCTTTGAGGACGTGCTCGCGCGGCGCCGCATCCCCTACCGACTTGTCGGTGGCGTTCGTTTCTGGGAGCGCCGCGAGGTCAAGGACCTGGTCGCGTACCTGCGCTTCACGTTCAATCCGCGCGATGCCCTGAGCTTCGCGCGCATCGTCTCGGTGCCACCGCGGAAGATCGGCAACGTGACCGTCGAAGCGATCAATGCGTTCGCGCGCGATTCCGAGGCCGACATCCTGACCCTGCTCGCCGACCCGGCGCGCGTACCCGGCCTGCCCCGCGCGGCGGCGGCCCCGCTGCAGGGCTTCCGGGCTCAGCTCGAGTCACTGCGCTCCGTGCTCGGCGTGCTCCGGCCGAGCGAGCTCGTCGACCACGTCATGGAGGTCATGAACCTCGAGCAGCACTACAAGGACGGGACGCCGCAGGGCGAGGCGCGGCTGGAGAACATCAACGAGCTGCGCGGGCTGGCCGAGGATTTCGACGACCGCGATCCAGCGCAAGGCCTCGAGGATTTCCTGGCCGAGGTCGCCCTCGTCTCCGACGTGGACGCCTACGACGAAGACGGTGAAGGCGTGACCCTGATCACGCTGCACATGGTCAAGGGCCTCGAGTTCCCGGTGGTGTTCATGGTCGGGATGGAGGAGGGCCTGCTGCCTCACCAGCGCGCGCTGGACGAGACCGAGGAGAAGATCACAGTCGATCTCGCCGCCAACGAGATGGCCGAGGAGCGCCGGCTCTGCTACGTAGGCATGACGCGCGCCAAGGACCGGCTGTACCTCAGCTGCGCGTTCCGCCGCCACCTGTACGGGCGCTCGCAGCCGGCGTTTCCGAGCCGCTTCCTGGCCGACATCCCGCAATCCCTGCTGGCTTCGCCGCAAGGCCAGGCGCCCGTGGCGCCGCCGCGCCAGGGCTATAGAGAGAAGTTCCAGGAGCGCCAGGTCCAGGCCGCGCCGGCGGCGCCGCCGGTGCAGCGCTTCGCGACAGGCGACCGGGTAACTCATCCGTCATTCGGCGTGGGCACGGTCGTCAAGAGCACGCTCACGCGCACCGACGAGGAGCTTCTGGTCAAGTTCGACAAGGCCGGCCTGAAGATCCTTTCGGGCATGCTCGCGCCGCTCACGAAGTGACGAAAGTAAAGAGCTCTGGGCCCCCCACCCGGCCTCCCCGCCAGCGGGGAGGAGATCCGGCCAGGCGAGCGGAGCGCCTGCGCGACGAGATCAGGCGTCACGAGCACGCCTACTTCGTGCTCGACGCGCCCGAAGTCTCGGACGCTCAGTTCGACGCGCTTGTGCTCGAGCTGCGCGGTCTCGAGGAGCAGCACCCCGAGCTGGTCACGCCCGATTCGCCGACCCAGCGCGTGGGCGGGGAGGCGTCGGAGCAGTTCGCGAAGGTGCGTCATCGCTCGCCGATGCTCAGCCTGCAGAACGCCTTCGACGAGGACGAGATCCGCGCCTTCGACAAAAGGGTCAGAACGGCGATCGGCGGCGACGTCGTCTACTGCTGCGAACTGAAGATCGACGGCCTCGCCATCAGCCTCACATACACGAAGGGGCGGCTGACGCGGGCCGCGACGCGCGGCGATGGAACGGTGGGCGAGGACGTGACGGCCAACATCAAGACCATCCGCAGCGTGCCCCTCAACGTGAAGCCGGTGCCCGGCCTGCCCGAGGTCTTCGAGGTGCGCGGCGAGGTGTACTTCCCGATCGCCGGGTTCGAGAAGCTGAACCGCGAGATGGAGGCGGCGGGCAAGCCGCGTTTCGTGAACCCTCGCAACACCGCCGCGGGCAGCGTCCGTCAGATCGACGCCGGCGTGACCGCGTCGCGCGACCTGCAGACGTTCATGTACACGCTGGATCCCGCCGGCAAAGCACGCTCGCAGTGGGACGTGCTGGCGGCGCTCGCGAGCATGGGCTTCCGCGTCAACAAGCACCGCCGCCGCCTCAACTCGATCGACGAGGTGATCGAGTACCACGCGGAGTGGCAGCGCAAGCGTCACGAGCTGGAGCACGAGATCGACGGCATCGTCGTGAAGGTCGATGGTTTTCAGCAGCAGATCGAGCTGGGCTTCGTCGCGCGCTCGCCGCGCTGGGCCATCGCGTTCAAGTACGCGCCGGAGCAGGCCGAGACGGTGGTGGAGGCCATCGAGTGCTACGTCGGCCGCACCGGCGTGCTGACTCCGGTGGCGCACGTCAAGCCGGTGGTCGTCGGCGGCGTGACCGTGCGCAACATCACGATGCACAACGAGGCGCAGGTCAACGAAAAGGGCGTCTACGTCGGCGCGAAGGTCACTATCCACCGCGCCGGCGACGTGATCCCCGAGATCGTCAGCGTCGCCAGGCCGAAGACCGGCTGGAAGATGCCGAAGAAATGCCCCGTGTGCGGGGGAGAGGTGGTGCGCGAAGAGCCTTACATCGCGCACCGATGCATCAACCCGTTCTGCGGCGCGCAGCTGCTCGAGAGACTGCGGCATTTCGCCGCCGTGCTCGACATCGAAGGCCTCGGCTACGCGACCGTCAACCAGCTGATCGAACGCGGCATGGCCAAAGACCCGAGCGACCTTTTCAGGCTGCGCAAGGAGCAGGTCGTCGAGCTGGAAGGCTTCGCCGACAAGTCGGCGCAGAACCTCGTCGACCGCATCGCCACCAGCCGGAAGCCGGCGCTCGGCCGGTTCCTTTCGGCGCTGGGCATCCCGCAGGTCGGCGAGGCGACCGCCGAGATGCTGGCGGGCGAGTTCGGCAGCATGGAGAGGCTGCAGGAGGCGGGCGAAGAGGACCTGCAGCGTGTCGAGGGAGTCGGTCCGAACATGGCGCGCGAGGTGTTCATGTTCTTCTCGGGGTCGGGGGGGAAGCTGGTTGCGAAGATCCTCGCCGCGGGCGTGGAGCCGCAGGCGGCCGAGGCCGCCGGCGAGGGACCGTTCACCGGCAAGACGTTTGTGTTCACGGGCACGCTCGAGACGATGCCCCGCCCCGACGCCGAGGCGTTGGTGCGCAAGCTTGGGGGCAAAGCCGCGGGTAGCGTGAGCGCACGCACGGACTACGTGGTGGCCGGGCCCGGTGCGGGATCGAAGCTCGACCGAGCGCAGAAGCTGAAGCTGAAGATCCTGGACGAGCAGGAATTCCTGAAGCTGGTCGGAAACAAGTAAGCCCCTCTCCCGCTTTGCGGGAGCACAGGTTCAGCGCGAGTAACGCGTCCTTACGGCGCCTGGCGCCTAGGGTAGGGTGAGGGGCTATGCCGCTTTCGCGAGATGAAGTCCGCCACGTCGCGCTGCTCGCGCGCCTCGGCCTGGAGCCCGGTGATGAGGAGATCTACGCCGAATCGCTGAGCGGGATCCTGCAGCACATCGACCGCCTGCAGGAGCTGAACACCGACGCCATACCACCGACCGCGCAGGTCGTCGAGGTGGCGGCCACCCTGCGTGAGGACGAGCCGGCTCCGTGCCTCACCCAGGAGGAGGCGCTCGCCAACGCGCCGGCCGCGGTCGACGGGTTCTTCCGCGTGCCATCCATTCAAGAAGAGACCTGATGGACCCGACCCATCTGACCATCAGCGAGATCCGGCACCTGCTCGACGAACGCGAGCTGTCGGCGCAGGAGATCCTGGGCCTTCACCTGGAACGCATCGAGGCGGCGGATGCCGACGTCAAGGCCTACCTCCGCCTGAGCACCGCTCGAGCGGCGGAGCAGGCGCAGGCGGCCGACCGCGCGCTGCGCGAAGGCACGGCGGGTCCCCTTGCGGGAATTCCGATGGCGGTCAAAGACGTGCTGTGCGTGAAGGGAATCGAGACGACGGCCGGATCGAAGATCCTCGCTGGGTTCAAGCCGCCCTATACGTGCACCGCGGTGCAGCGGCTGTTCGACGCGGGCGCGGTGATGCTCGGCGTCACCAACTGCGACGAGTTTGCGATGGGAAGCTCGACCGAGAACTCCGGCTACTTCCCGACCCACAACCCGTGGTCGCTCGACCGCGTGCCCGGTGGCAGCTCCGGCGGCAGCGCCGCCGCGGTGGCGGCGGGCGAGGCCGTCTTCAGCCTGGGCACCGACACGGGCGGCTCCATCCGTCAGCCGGCGGCGCTTTGCGGGGTGATCGGCATGAAGCCGACTTACGGCCGCGTCAGCCGCTACGGCCTCATCGCGTTCGCTTCGAGCCTCGACCAGATCGGCCCGTTCACGAGGTCGGTTGAGGACTGCGCGCTGATCCTCCAGACAATGGCGGGTCACGACCCGCTCGACTCGACGTGCGCGGACCGTCCCAACGATGTGACGCGTGGCCTGCACGACGGTGTCGACAAGATGCGCCTCGGTGTGCCGCGTGAGTACTTCGAGGTCGAGGGCATGGAGCCGGGCGTGAGGCTGGCCATCCAGAAGGCGCTCAACACTCTCGAAGCCGCGGGTGCGGAGCTCGTCGACGTCAGCCTGCCGCACACGGATTACGGCCTCGCCGCGTACTACATCATCGCCCCGGCCGAGTGCTCGTCCAACCTCGCCCGCTTCGACGGCGTGCGCTTCGGCATGTCCGAGCAGGACGCGCAGAACATCACCGAGGCGTACACGAAGACGCGGCGCAAGGGCTTCGGCGCCGAAGTGCGGCGGCGAGTGATGCTCGGCACGTACGCGCTGTCGAGCGGCTACTACGACGCGTACTACCTGAAGGCGCAGAAGGTGCGCACGTTGATCAAGCAGGATTTCGACAACGCGTTCGCGCACTGCGACGCCATCGTCAGCGGCACATCGCCGACGGTCGCCTTCCCGATCGGCTCCCGGACGCAGGACCCGCTGTCGATGTACCTGTGTGACGTGCTAACGCTCGGCGGCAACCTGGCGGGACTGCCTGGGATCAGCGTGCCGTGCGGCATGAGCGAGGGACTTCCGGTTGGCCTGCAGGTGCTCGCGCCGCAGTGGCGCGAGGACACAGCCCTGCGCGTGGCGCGCGCGTACGAGGTCGCGAGCGACATGCGCGTCGAGGTGGCGCTTGTCGACTAGCAAGTCCCCTCTCCCGCTTGCGGGAGAGGGTAAGCGTGAGGGTTGGGAAGTGGTCATCGGCATGGAGGTGCACGTTCAGCCGACCACGCGCACCAAGATGTTCTGCAGGTGCGCGGTCGCGCCTCTGAACGCGCCGCCCAACACGCACACGTGTCCGGTGTGCCTGGGCCTGCCGGGCGTGCTGCCTGTGATCAACAAGGCGGCGGTGGAGGCGTGCCTGAAGACGGCGGCCGCGCTCGAATGCGAGATCCCGCGGCACACGAAGTTCGACCGCAAGAACTACATGTACCCGGACCTGCCGAAGGGCTACCAGATCAGCCAGTACGACCTGCCGATGAGCCAGCACGGCCACCTCGATGTCGGAGGACGCAGCGTCAGGATCCGCCGCGTCCACCTCGAGGAGGACACCGGCAAGCTCATCCACGCCGGCGACAAGCTGCACAAGGCG
>DASSLR010000036.1:0-92050 GCA_035689345.1 Candidatus Dormiibacterota bacterium | reverse complement strand
GGTTCGGGCAGACGCCCGTATACGACAGCGAGGGCGCCAAGGTCGGTGCGCGTCGCGAGTACACCTCGGTCGTTTTCGCGGGTGCCGAACCGCTGGGCACCGGACACGGCGCGACCAAGCAGGAAGCCGAGCAGGACGCCGCCCGAGCCGCGCTCGAGGGCCTCGTCGGAGCGCTCAAGCCGGCGCAGGCGGTGAAGCCACCACGCACGACCCGCACGCGCACCAGGCGTGCTGCCCGCCAGCCGCGAGCCAAGAAAGAAGCCGCCCAGCCCGAGGAGCCGGTCGCTCCGCTCGCGGTGCTACCGTCAGGCGATGGGGCGCCGGAGGCGGTGGATACGCCTGAACCACCTCCCAGCCGGCAGTTTGGAGCTCCCATCGAGTAGCCAACCGAAGATCTGGTAGCTGATAGCGGAATGTCCTCAACATCTGCTACCGTGAAGCGGCCCTTGTTCCTCCGTTCGCTGCACCTACTGGGCTTCAAGACGTTCGCCCGCCCCACCGAGATCCGTTTCGAGGGCGGCGTGACGGCGATCGTCGGCCCCAACGGCTCGGGCAAGACCAACATCGTCGACTCGGTCAAATGGGTCCTCGGCTCGGGCCAGGCACGTGACCTCCGCGGCCGCAAGATGGAGGAGGTCATCTACGCGGGTGGAGAGCGGCGCTCGCGGGCGGCTTTCGCCGAGGTCTCGGTCGTCTTCGACAACACGGCAGGACGCCTGCCGGTCGACTACGCGGAGGTCGCGATCACGCGCCGCGTGCAGCGCGACGGCGAGAGCGACTACTTCCTCAACGGCACGCGCGTGCGGCGGCGCGACCTGCTGCACCTTCTGGCATCGACCGGGCTGACCGTCGACTCGTACGCGATCATCGACCAGCGCGACATCGAGTCGATCGTGGTCTGCACCCCGGCAGAGCGCAGACAGCTGCTCGAAGAGGCGGCGCAGGTGCGGGGCGTCAAGACCCGCCGCCACGAAGCCTCGCAGCGGCTCGCCGAGCTCGCGCAGAACCTGCTGCGGCTCGAAGACCTGAAGTCCGAGATCGAGCCGCGGCTCGAGGTGCTGCGCGCGCAGGCGTCGACCGCCCGCGAGGCCGCCGAGGCGTCGGCGCGACTGGAGGTGCTGCGCGGAAGCATCCTGTGGGAAGAGTGGCGCGAGGTGCGCGACTCGCACCGGCGGGCATCGTCGCAGGCGCAATCGCTCGACCGGCGCCTGACGGAAGCTCGCGACGTCGCGGCGACCGCGGAGCGAGAGTTCCAGGCGTGGCGGGCCGAGGTGCAGGCCGCTCAGGACCGCCGGCTCTCGCGCCAGCGCACGCTCGGCGAGCGCAGGCTCAACCTCTCGCAAGCCGAGCACGCCGTGCAGATGGCTTTCGCCCGGGCTGAGAACGAGAGGGCGATCGCGGCCACGGTGCGCCAGGAGGAGGCGGCGAACACGGCGCGCGAGACGGCCGCCCGTTCGCTCCAGCATCAACTGGTGGTGGAGCTGGAGCAGGCCAAGGCCACGCTCGAGACGATGCCCGCGGCGCCGGCCTTGATGATCGCCGGCCCCGATCCGAAAGACCTGCACGACGCGCGACGCGAAGCCGACCAGGCGCGGCGGGCGGCGGCGGCCGCGGCGTCGACGCTTGCCGGGCTGCGCACGCGCCGCGAGTTTCTCGAGCAGCAACTGAATCGTGTCGAGCCCCTGGCGGTGGCGCTGGGCGACATAGCCGCCATCGAGTCGGACACGGCCGAAGCGAGGCGTGCGCTCGACGCGGCGCAGGCAGCCTCGACCGAGCTGACCCGGCTGACCGCGGAGCTCGAAGGTCTCGAGAGCCTGTACACGGGGACGTCCTCCGGCACGAGACTCGGCGACGTGATCCACCCCGAGGCCGGCTACGAGAAGGCGCTGGCCGCGGTGCTCGGACCTCTCGCCGAGGCATTTGTCGCGCCTGACGCCGAAACTGCGATCTCGGCCGCCACAGCGGCCTCGGGTCCAACGACCGTGCTGTACCCGGTCTCCGCTGCGGAGGCCGCGGAAGGCTCGCTGCTCGCGCGGGTCCGCGTGGACGCGGGGTACGAAGGCATCGCGCGCAGCCTTCTGGGCGACGTGGTGATCGGCCGGGACGTCACGCTCGAGGGCGTCTATCACGTGCCCGGTCTGGTGCGTGCCGGCGACGACGGTCGTGTCTCGGTGGCGGCGCGGCGCGCGCAACTGCGTGCGCGGATCGCCGAGCTCGAGCCGGTCGCGGCCACTCACGACGACGCCGCGCTTCGCGCCCACGGTCTGGAGAGCAAGCTTTCCGAGCTGCGTGCCCGCGCCGCCGAGGCGGGCGGTCTCGCCGAGACGCGCCGCCTGCTGGACGTGGCGCGCGGCGCAGAGGAGTCGGCGCTCGCGAAGCTGGGTGAGCTGGAGGCCGCCAGCGCCGAGGCCGAGGAGCGATCGGCTGCGGCGGAGCGCGACTACGAGGCGCGCTCCGAGGAGATGCGCGAACACCGCGTCGCCGCCCACCAGGTGGACGCCGAGCGGGTGCGCTGGCGCGACCGCATCGACGACCTGGGCCGCCGCCTGCACTCGGTGCGCCAGGACCTCGTCGCCATGACCCACGCGTCCGAGGACAGGACGCACAGGCTCGCCGCCGCCGACGCGGCTGCCGCGGCGGCCACCGACTCGCTGCCCGCCCTCGAGGCGGCTCTCGAAGCCGCTCGTGCGGACCTTGCCGATGCCGAGACCGAATCTCCTGAGGAAGAGGCTGAGATGGCCGAGGGCGCGCGCAAGCTCGTGGCACTCGAGGAGGCGCGCATCGATGCGCGACTCAGGACGAGCACGCTCGAAGGCAACCTCGACCTCATCAATCGCGAGGTCGAGCTCCTGGGCGCGCGCATGGAGGAGATGCGCGCGCGCATGCCGGACGGAGTGGCGCCGGAGGACATACCAGGGGGCAAGGCGCGGGAACGCGAGATGCGCGCCCTCGAACGCAGGCTCGAGGAGATCGGTCCCACCAACGCGCTCGCCGACTCGGAATGCCGGGAGCTCGAGGAGCGCTACGCGAACCTTCATCAGCAGCTCGAGGACATCACCGCCGCGCGTACCGATCTCGAAACGTTGATCGAGAAGCTGCGCGCCGAGGAAGAGTCGCGTTACGACGCGGTGTTCGGCGCGGTCGCGATGAACTTCCAGGAATACTTCTCGCAGCTTGCGCCCGGCGGGCGCGCCACGCTGCGCCACGCGGAAGGCGACGACGGCCCGCGCTCAGGAGTCGAGATCCTCGTGCAGCCGCCGAAGAAACGACTGCAGAACGTGACGCTGCTCTCATCGGGTGAGCGATCCCTGGCCGCGCTCGCGCTGGTGCTCGCTCTCGATGAGGTCAATCCGAGCCCGTTCACGATCCTCGACGAGGTCGACGCCGCGCTCGACGACGCGAACGTCGGGCGGTTCGGGGAGATGCTCGCGCGTCTCGGCCGGCAGCGACAGTTCCTGGTCATCACCCACAACCACGTAACGATGTCGCACGCGTCGACGCTGTACGGAATCCACCTGGACGAAAGCGGCACCTCGCACCTCGTGTCGGTGCGCCTGGAGGACGTGCGCGTCTCCAAGGGGTCCCCGCGAACTCACGGCGAAGCCTCTGAGTTCGTGGGGGATAAACCAATCGTGCGGCACAACCCCGCCGCTCGCGCCGCCGGGTAACAACCTTCCGTTAGGCTCGATTCCATGTGGAGTCGAGTGGGGGAGCGCACGCGCAGCCTGCTCGCCGCCGGCCTGCGCGCGCTGGGCCCGCCGCTGGGCCCTGACTACTACGAGCAGCTCGAGGAGCTCCTTCTCGGCGCAGACGTAGGCCCCGCGATGGCGGCAAAGTTGGTGCAGCTCGTCCGCGCGCGATCGCCGCACACCGCCGATGAGGCCCGCGACGCGCTCGTGGCGGGCGCGACCAGCGTGATGTCAAAACGTTCCCGCGACCTGGTGCTGGAGCCACCCCCCGCGTGCATCCTGCTGTACGGCGTAAACGGCGCGGGCAAGACCACGACCGCCGCCAAGCTCGCCCACTTTCTTTTGAGAGTCGGACGCAGGCCTCTCATCGTGGCCGCGGACACGTATCGCGCCGCGGGCATCGACCAGATGGTGCAGTGGGCCAGGCGCGCGGGCGTGCCGAGCTTTGCGGGCGCGCCGGGCGCCGATCCGGCCTCGGTTGTGTTCGACGGCGTGCAGCAGGCGCGCCGGCTCGGTCACGACGTGGTGGTGGCGGACACCGCTGGCCGGCTCCAGTCGCAACGCAACCTACTGCAGGAGCTGGCCAAGTTGGGCCGGGTGACGTCCAGGGCGCTCGAAGGCTCTGCCCTGGAATCACTGCTGGTGCTCGACGCGACGCTCGGTCTGTCCAGCCTGACCCAGGCCGCCGCCTTCAACGAGGCCATCCCGATGACCGGGCTCGTGCTCGCCAAGCTGGACGGCACGGCGAAAGGCGGCGCGGTGGTCGGCATCGAAGGCGCGCTCGGCGTACCGGTCAAGCTCGCCGGGGTGGGCGAGGGTCTCGACGACCTCGCACCGTTTGACGCACCGGCATACATTCGCTCGCTCGTCCAAGACTGATGCCGATCGCCGATCCGCACTGTCACACCACAGCGTCAGACGGCATGGTCACGCCCGCCGAGCTGGTCGCGGCGGCGGTCGCGGCGGGCCTACACCTGATCGCGGTGACGGACCACGACACGATGCGGTCGGTCAAAGAGGTGCGGGAACGCAGCGAGGCCATGGGCCTGCAGGCCGTCGCGGGCCAGGAGATCACCACCGCGTGGCCGGCCCAGACGCACATGCTCGGCTGGTTTCTCGAGAGGCCGGTGCGCAGCGGGATGTCGCTGGCCGACACCGTGGCCGCCATCCACGACCAGGGCGGGCTGGCGATCGTTCCGCACCCGTTCATGCCGAGCTACTTCGGATCGATCCAGCCCGGGATGCTGCGGCGCCTGATCGAAGCTCAGGCGGTCGACGGCATCGAGGTGATGTTCACCGTGCCCATCGGCAAGCGGAGGCGCCGGACGCTCGACGCGTTCCTTGCCGCGAACAGCGAGCGCCTGGGCGCGCACATCGGAGCCAGCGACAGCCACTTCGGCAGCCACGACATCGCGCGCGTCGTCACCGCCTATGAAGGCGATTTCAGGGCAGCGATCATGGAGCGGCGGACTCGCCCGCGACTCGGTATCCGGCGCGCGGTGCCGGCGGGGATCGCGCTGCGCCAGCAGTGGCGCGCCCTGGTCGAGGTGCCCATCAAGCGTCTCCGCCGCCAGCTGTGATCTGGAGGAGCGCTTCGTGAACTGAGGCCGGAGCTGCGACCACGTCGCCGGTCTCGATCCACGAGTCGCCGCCCGACCAGTCGGTCACGCGGCCGCCGAGCTCGAGCACGAGCGCCGCTCCCGCGGCGACGTCCCAGGTGCCGAGGCCGAGCTCGAAGAATCCGTCGAACACGCCGGACGCTGTCCACGCGAGGTCCAGCGCCGCCGCCCCCGCCCGCCGCAGGTCCTCGAACTGGCTGAACGCCGCCGCGAAGACGGGAAGGTACCTCTCCAGGCGCGGTTTGTTGCGGAACGGGAATCCCGTGGCGACCACGGCGCGCGAGACGTCGGGGTTGCGCAGCCCTGGCAGCACCTCTCCGTTGCGGGTTGCGCCCGCGCCCTGGGCTCCGGCGAACTCGAGGTCGAGGAACGGCGCGATCACCACTCCGATGACCGGCCTGCCGGCATCCAGCAGCGCCACCGAAAGGCCGACCGCGGGGAAGCCGTGGATGTAGTTGGTGGTGCCGTCCAGCGGGTCGACGGCCCACATCGTGCTCGCGCGGCTGCCGCCCTCTTCCTCGGCAAGAATCGGGATGCCGGGGGCCTCGCGCGCCAGCACCTCGACTATCGCCGACTCGGAAGCACGGTCGGCCTCCGTCACGTAGTCGCCGGCGCGCTTGACGTCGGCGTGCAGGCCCGGGTGGTGAAGTCCGTACTTCCGGACGACGCCGGCTCCGGCGCGCGCCGCGCGCAGGGCTACGGGGAGGAGGTCGCTCAGGCGTTCAGCTCTGCTTGTCTTCCAGGCCGAGGCCGAACATGGCCTCGAGGTCATGAGCCGAGAACTGCTGGAAGGCCACCATGGTCTGGGTCTTGTCGATGCCCTTGAGCTGCGTGAGCCGCCGCGTCACCACCTCGGCGAGCTCCTCGTGCTCGCGCACGCGTGCGATGGCGATGAAGTCCCAGTCGCCCGTCACCGTGTAGACCTCGGCGACGCCCGCGATGTCGGCGAGGTGGGGCCCGAGGCTGGTCAGGCCCTCGCGCGACGACTTGATCAGGATGAAGGCGGTCAGCACGACTCGATCATAAGCTCTGGTAAGCTGTCAAGTAGTGGCACTTGACAGACTCCAGGCGCGAGGACGCTCGCTGGCCCTGTACGAGCGTTACGGATCGCTCCTGACCGACCACCAGCGCGTCATTCTCGACCTGTACCTGCGCAGCGACTGGTCGCTGGCGGAGATCGCCGAGCACGAGGGCACATCGCGCTCCGCGGTGCACGACCTCGTGCGCCGCTCGACACGCGCGCTGCAGGAGTATGAGCGACGGCTCGGCCTGCTGGCCGAAGCCCAGCGGCGCAAGCGGACCATCGAGGCGCTCGAGAAAGACATCGCCGGACTGCGGCGGCGCATGGCGAGACTGTCGGCCTGATGTTCGAGACCCTGTCGGCTCGCCTCACGGAGGCGCTGCGCAAGATCAGCGGGCGCGGAGTGTTGCGGGCCGAGGACGTCGACGCCGCGCTGCGCGAGGTCCGCCTCGCGCTGCTCGAGGCCGACGTGAACTTCAAGGTGGTCAAGCAGTTCGTGGAGGGAGTGCGCGCCCGGCTGACCGGTGTCGAGATCTCACCGGGGCTCACCGCGCCGCAGCAGGTCGTCAAGGCCGTGCACGACGAGCTCGTGGTGCTCCTTGGTGGGACCGCGACGGGTCTTCGGTACGCGAGCGCCCCGCCCACGGTGGTCATGCTCGTAGGCCTGCAGGGATCCGGCAAGACGACCTCGGCCGTCAAACTCGCGCTGTTCGCCCGACGCGAGCGCCACCGGCCGATCGTCGTCGGTCTCGACCTGCGCCGGCCGGCCGCGGTCGAGCAGCTGCAGACCCTTGCCCAGCGCGAGAACGTTCCATTTCACTCGGGGACGGGTCGCGTCGAGGCCATCGCCGCGGCAGCCCTGGACGAAGCCGCTCGCACGGGTGCCGACTTCGTGATCCTGGACACCGCCGGCCGGCTGCACGCCGACGAGGAGCTGATGGACGAGCTCGTCCGTCTGAAGGCCGCGGTGCCTGTGACCGAAACCCTGCTCGTGGCCGACGCGATGACGGGGCAGGACGCCGTGAAGCTCGGCGAGGCGTTCGGCCAGAAGGTGGGCCTGGACGGCGTCATCCTCACCAAGCTCGACGGCGACGCGAGGGGCGGCGCCGCGCTGTCGCTGCGCGTGGCCACCGGCCAGTCCATACGCTTCGCGGGCACCGGCGAGAAGCCGGCCGATCTCGAGGTGTTGCAGGCGGACCGGGTGGCTTCGCGGATCCTGGGCATGGGCGACGTCCTATCGCTGATCGAGAAGGCCGAGCAGGCCGTCGACAAACAGCAGGCGGCCGAGGTCGAGCGCAAGCTCCGCGCGGGCCAGCTCACCTTCGAGGACTTCCTGACCCAGATCCGGCAGCTGCGCAAGATGGGCTCGCTGGAAGGCGTGCTCGACATGCTTCCCGGCGGTTCGGCGTTGAAATCGCAGGTCGCCGGCCAGGACACCGAAAAGGAGATCGGCCGGATGGAGGCGATCATCCTTTCCATGACGCCGCGTGAACGGGCGCGGCCGGAGCTGATCGACGGAGCTCGCAAGCGCCGCATCGCCCGCGGCAGCGGCACCCAGCCGGCGGACGTGAACCGCGTCCTGAAAGCCAGGGACGCCATGCAGAAGCTGGCCCGGCAGATGGGCCGGCCCCAACAGCGCGGACTCGCCGGGCTGCCCCGGCTTTTCGGTCAAGGAGGAGGCAATTGGTAAAGATCAGGCTTCGACGGATGGGCGCGAAGCAGCATCCGTTCTATCGGTTGGTGGTCGCGGACGCCCGCTCGCCGCGTGACGGGCGGTTCATCGAGCACCTCGGCTACTACGACCCCATGACGGACCCGGTGAAGGTCAAGATCGACGTCGACAAGGTCGTGCGCTGGCTGCAGCAGGGCGCCCAGCCCAGCGAGGCGGCGCGGAGCCTTTTGAAGCGGGAGGGGATCCTTGAGCGATTTGCAGAGACGCGCAAGTCGACCGCCTCGGCGTGACGGCGGCCGCGGTGGCTACAACCGCGGGAGCTACAGGCGCGAGGGACCGTCGGGGCCGAGCATCGACTACCGGGCCCTGGTCGAGTACGTGGCGAAGTCCCTCGCCGAGAAACCCGATGAGGTCCACGTCGAATCGTTCGAGCGCGGCGGTGGCACGGTTGCGATCAAGGTGAAGCTCGCCGACGGCGACGTCGGCAGGTTCATCGGCAAGGCGGGCCGCAACATCGAGGCGATCCGCACGCTGGTGCGTGTGGCTTCGATGCGTGACCGCAAGCGCGTGTTCGTGGACCTGGCCAACCCGCCGAGGTGATTCGCGTGGGTCAGGTCGCTTCCCCTTTCGGAGTCGACGGTGCTGTCAAGGTCGTGCCCTTGACAGATTTCGCCGACCGCTTCGATCGAGGGTCGACCCTGCTCCTCGACGGCGCCGAGCGAAGGGTGGAGTGGAGCCGCCAGGCGGGAGGCGGCCTGGTCGTGAAGCTCGCCGGCATCGACAATCGGACCGTGGCCGAGCTGTATCGCGGCCGCTACCTGGAGGTCGGCGAGCACGCCGGCCGTCCTGCGGGCGAGGGTCGCTATTACCACCACCAGCTGATCGGGCTGGAAGTCGTGACCGCGTCGGGAGACGCCCTCGGCTTGCTGGAAGAGGTGCTGGAGAAGCCCGCCAACGACGTGTGGGTGAGCCGCCAGGGACAGGTCGAGCACCTGATCCCCGCCACGCGCGACGCGGTGCTGAACGTCGATCTCGAGGCGAAGGTCATCACCGTGGCCAACTGGCTCATGAACGTCGAGGACGCGAAGTAAGTCATGCGATTCGACGTGGTGACGATCTTCCCCGGGATGTTCGCGCCGGCTTTCGAGCACGGCGTCGTCGGCCGCGCCATGGCCAAGGGCGTTGTCGAGCTCCACGCGCACGACCTGCGCGACTACACCCACGACCGGCACCGTCAGGTCGACGACGTGCCGTTCGGAGGCGGGCCCGGCATGGTCCTCAAGCCCGAGCCGATCTTCGAGGCCGTGGAGAGCGTGATGCTGGACAACCCCGGTCCCGTGATCCTCATGGAGCCATGGGGGGAGCGCCTGGACCAGCGGCTCGCCGAGGAGCTGGCGCGCCAGCCCGGCCTGATCATCGTGTGCGGCCGCTACGAGGGCGTCGACGACCGCGTCCGCACCGGGCTGTCGGCACGCGAGGTGTCGATCGGCGACTACGTCGTCAGCGGCGCGGAGATCCCGGCCATGGTGCTGATCGACGCGGTGGCCCGGCTCGTGCCCGGCGTCGTGGGCGACCCGAGCTCGCTCGAGAACGACAGTTTCACGGGCGAGCTCGCGGGCTGTCCCCAGTTCACGCGCCCGGCGGAGTTCCGGGGCATGCGCGTCCCGGAGGTCCTGCTTTCCGGCGATCACTCCCGCATCCGCCAGTGGCGCAAGCAGCAAGCTGCTCAGCGCCACGCGCAGAGCGCGCAGCGGCACTGATATAAATCCACGAGGAGACTTTGAAATGAACGTCATCCAGCAGCTCGAGAAAGAGCAGCAGAAGGCAAAGGTGCCAGCGCTCCGCGCCGGCGACACCGTCAAGGTGCACGCCAAGGTGGTCGAGGGCACGCGCGAACGCATCCAGGTGTTCGAGGGCACTGTCATTCGCGTGACGGGCGGCGGACTGCGCCAGAACTTCACGGTGCGACGTGTGACCCACGGCGTCGGCGTCGAGCGCACGTTTCTCGTGCACTCGCCCCGCATCGACAAGATCGACGTGCTCCGGCACGGCGACGTGCGCCAGGGCCGGCTCTACTACCTGCGCGGCAAGGTGGGCAAGGGCGCGCGCATCCGCGAGCGGCGCGGCGCCGTGACGGCCGCGGCCGGCGAGGAGCCCGAGGCCGAAGCAGCGGCCGAGACAGAAGAAGAGCAGGAAGAGTCCTAGCGGCCCTGTTAACGACCACTTGAGGCGAGAGCCGGTTCGCCGGTAATCTCCGAGACCAGTGGGCAGGCCGATGCTTTGGCGCTACGAGCGCATGGCGAACGCCATGGGCTACCAGGTCGTGGCCGGGGTCGACGAGGTGGGGATGGGACCGCTCGCCGGCCCGGTGGTCGGTGGCGCGGTCGTGCTGCCGATCGGGGTGAAGATCTCGGGCCTCGACGATTCGAAGCTGCTCAAGTTCGCCGATCGCGAACGGCTGGACGTGATCATCCGGCGCAAGGCCGTGGCGGTTTCCGTGTGCGCCGTCGACCACGTGCAGGTGTGCACGCTCGGCCTGACGCGAGCGCGTCAGCTCGCCACCGCGGGCGCGGTCGCGGGCCTGGGAGTGCCCGCCGAGTACCTGCTGGTCGACGCCTTCGACGTGCCTCACGCGCCTCTGCCGCAGCTGGCCGTGGTCAAGGGCGACCGCACCTGCGCGTCGATCATGGCCGCGAGCATCGTCGCCAAGGTCGCGCGGGACCGGGCCATGATCGATTACGACCGCATGTACCCCGGTTACGGCTTCGCCGGCCACAAGGGCTACGCGACCCGGGCGCACAAGCTGGCGATCCTCCGGCTCGGACCGAGCCCCATCCACCGCACCACCTGGCAGCCTTTCCGCGACTTCATCGCAGCCGCGAACTAGGGAAGGCCGGCGAGAGGGCGGCGGCCGAGCTGCTGACGCAGCGAGGCTACGAGGTCGTCGGCGCCGGATTCACCGCCCGTCGCGGGGAGATCGATCTCCTGTGCCGGCGTGGCTCGGAGCTCGTGATCGTGGAGGTCAAGACCCGCAGCACGGACGCGTTCGGCACGCCGCTGGAGGCGGTCGGCCCGCGCAAGAAGAAAGCGTTGCGCGCCGCGGCGGCGGAGTACCGCGCACTGGCGGGCTGGCGCGGGCCGATCCGGTTCGCGGTGGTCGGGCTCACAGGCGATCCCGCGAGCGGTTTCAGGGCTGAGCTGGTCGAGGACCCGTTCGAGTAGCCGGACCCGCGCGCCGGAAATGGCGGTCCAGCTCCGAGGCGTACGTCCGGCCGATCGTGTCGGCCTCGCGGAGAAGCCAGTCATCGAATCGACGGATGCCTTGCGGGGGTTCGCTCGACACGAGCAGCTCGGCCATCAGGCCTTTGACCTCCTCCGTCGTCAGCACCACGTCGCGCAGGAAGAGGCCCATGACCTTGCCCGCGAAGATCACCAGCGAAGGTGGCAGGTAAAGGAACGGAGGCCGGCGCCGCACCGCGATGGCGATCTGGTCGAGGAGCTCGACGTACGTGAGGATCTCGGGACCCGCGGCGTCGACCGTGATGTTGCCGGCGTGCTGCGCGGCGGTGACGGCGATGTCCGCGACGTCCTCGATGGCCACGGGCTGCAGGCGGTAATGGCCGAGGCCCGGGATTGCAAACACCGGCATGCGCCGGAGCAACCAGGCGATGTTGTTGACCAGGATGTCTCCCGGCCCGAACACGAGGGTTGGGCGCACGATCGCCCACTCGAGGGCCGACTGGCGGACCAACTCTTCCGCGCGAGCCTTACCCGCGTAGTAAGGCAGTGGGGAGTCGACCGAGGGGTTGCTCACGCTGATGTGCACGAACTTGCGCACGCCCGCTGCCTCGGCCGCCGAGATGAGGATTCGAATGTTCGCGACCGCGAGGTCGAAGTCGAGCCCCGCGTGCGGGAAGCGCACCCAGTACGTGTTGTAGAGCACGTCCACGCCGCGCAGCGATGCCACGAGTCGCGCTCGATCGTCGAACCGCAGAGGCTCCACCTCCACCGCGGCCTCGACGTCCTCGGCTCCCGCGCGATGGGCGTGATTGGTGAGCGTGCGCACGCGCCGCCCGTCGTGCAGCAGCCGGCGCGCGATGAAGCGACCCGTGTAGCTGAAGGCTCCGGTGACGCAGTCGACGCCCGCCTGGCGACCCTGCTCCATCAAAAGGGAAAGCGCGTCAGGTCATAGGCGAGGGATCCCGGCTTGACGTGACCCGTGATCACGACGCGCGGTCGGTGGCGCACCGCCTCGGCGGGGTGGACCTCGGGCCGCAAAGAGTTGAAGATCGGGAAACGCAGCGTCCCGTCGGGCGACCACTCCGAGTACCTGATGCTCACCACGAGCTCAGGCCGGCACCAGTGCACCGGTTTGACCATGATCGGCGCCGGCTCGAGCGGCGAAGACTCGGTGGCCAGCTCGGCCAGCCTCGACCGGATCACGGCCGCGGCCTCGTCGTCCCATCCGCCACCGACGGTTCCGCAGGGCAGCAGGCGCCCGTCTTCGTAGAAGCCCACGACCAGCGCGTCGAAGAGCCGCTCGCCCATCCAGCCGACGACCACGAAGTCGTCGGACTTGACGGCTTTCACCTTGAGCCAGAACGGGCTCCGCTGGCCCGGCACGTAGGGGCTCTGCTTGTGCTTGGCGACGACGCCCTCGAGGCCGCGCTCGAGGCAAGCCTCGAACAGCTCGACGCCGTCCTCGTCGATGTGGTCGGGCACGAAGATGTGGCCGCCGGCTTCGACCGATTTCTGGAGCCGGGCGCGGCGCCTGACGACGGGCTGCTTGAGCAGTGGCTTCTCCTCGAGGTACAGCGCGTCGAACGCGAGATACGCGACGGGAATCTGCTCGCGCATGGCCGCGCCACCCGCGAGGCGTTGGCGTAGCCGGTGATAGTCGGGCCGGCCGTCGCGGTCGGTGGCGACGATCTCGCCGTCGATCACGCTGCCCGGGGGCACGCGTGAAGCGGCCGCGGTCACCTCGGGCACGCCGGAGGTGAGGTCGTTGAACCCTCGATCGTGGATGTGCACGCGCCCATGCGGGTCGCGAAACAGTAGGCAGCGCAGGCCGTCCCACTTGACCTCGAACACGTAGTCGGGCGAGCTGAAAGGCGCCTCGGCTGAAGCCGCCTGCATCGGGCGTACCTCGCTCGGGAACCCCTCCAGGTCGATCTGAAGCTGGTCCGCGGCGCTCTCCACGACGCTTGAGATTAGACCGCCCTCTCCGGACGGGCGATCAGGACGCCTTGCGCCTCGCCTTCTTCTGCTCTGTAGCCGCGGCTTCCTTACCGCGGCTGGAGCGCTGCTTCTTGGCGGCCTCGACCGAAGCGCGCAGCGCCTCCATGAGGTCCATGACCTTGGCGGCCTGCGGCGCGGGCGGGGCCTCGATGACCTCGCCGTCGATCTTGGCCTGGACGACGCGCATCACCGCCTCGCGGTACTCGTCCTTGTAGCGCTCGGGCTCGAACTTGTCGGCCAGGCTTTCGATGAGCGCCTTGGCCATCTCGAGCTCTTTGGGGTTGATCTTGACCTCACCCTCGAGGCCTTTCAGCCCTTCGGTCGAGCGGATCTCGTCGGGCCAGTGCAGGGTGTTCATCAGGATGCCCTCGCCGTTCGGGTGCAGGGCGCAGAGGTGCTCCCGGTCGCGCAGCGCGATCTTGGCGATGGCCATGCGGCCGGTGGCTTCGAGTGCTTTGCGCAGCAGGTGGTAGGGCTTCTTGCCGAGCTCTTCCGGCTCGACGAAGTAAGCGCTGTTGAAGTACAGGCCCGGCTCGATGTCCTCGGCCGGCACGAATTCCTGGATGTCGACCGAGTGGGCGGTGGCGAGTGGAAGGTTGTCGAGGTCCTTGTCGTCGAGGATGACGTAGCGGTCGCGCCCGACCTCGAAGCCCTTGAGGATGTCGCCGTACGCCACCTCGTGCTCGCCCTCGGCGCACCAGCGCTTGTAGCTGATGGGCGACTTGTGGTCAGGGCAGAGCTGGCGGAACGACACCTTGGAGCTCGACTCGGTCGCGTTGTAGAGACGGATGGGGATGGAGACCATTCCGAAAGAGACGACGCCTTTCCACATCGATCGCGGCATGAAGCGGAGTGTACCTCCTGGGCCGGTGCCCCCGGCTACTTTTTGTAGGCGCGAGACGGCTACGCGCCGATGTCGCGCCTCTCCATCATCAACGCCGCGGCGACGAATCCCACCAGGGCCGCGAGCAGAACGATGGTGAGCCCGGTGCCGTCGACGCCCTGCCGCAGCGGCTGACCGTACAGGTGAAAAGCGGAAAGATCCAGGGCCCAGCCCGGCCAGTGAAAAAGGGGACCCAGCTGATCGAGCAGGTAGCTCGCGAACGCGAAGCCGCCGAGGATGCCGACCGTCGCCCGCGGAAGCACCGTCATGAGCACCGACCCGACCGCGGCGAAGAACATGGCGATGGGGACGAGCAGCAGCGAGGCTGCGACCAGGCGGCTCCGGTCGAGGTCCATCGACTGCGCATGCGCTTCGACGCCGACCGCGACGCCGCTCACCGCCGCCACCAACAGGGCGCCGGCCAGCAGCACGGCGGCGCGCTCGACGACGACCATCCGGCGCGAGGTCGGCCCGCTGAGCAAAGCCTCGAGCCGTCCGTCTGTGTCCTCGCTGGACCAGCGCGCGACGTGCGCGATCGCGAACCCCGCGAACAGAAGCTGGGCGAAGCCGAACCAGATGAACCCGAGGAAGGATTGGTAGATGGCTCCGCCGAGGATGGCGTCGAGGTAGGGCCGCAGCTGGACCAGGCCGAGCAGCGGCTGCACCACCGACTTCGTGACGATGACGAAGAGCGCACCGAGGAATGCCACGCCCAGCGTCCAGGCCAGCAAACCCACGCGGCGGTCGAAGACGCCGCGCACGATGGGCACGCGCCACAGCGGGTTGGCGTCGGGCTGACGGACCGCTGGATGCGTCGCCGCCGGCAATCGCACCAGCGGCGAGCCAAGGTCGCGGAAGGCAAACGCCGCCGTGGCCACGACCATCGAGACCACGGCTCCGCCGAACAAGATCTCCACGCCGCGCACGTCGAACGCGCCGCCCGGCGCAAGCGGCTGGCTGAGGTCGTAATACCTGAAGGGCGAGAGCCACCGCCAGGCGGCGAGCACGTCGAGCTGACGGCTGAGGCTGTTCAGCAGGAACAGCGACAGCAGCACCACCGCGGAGGCGGCAAGCGAGTACCGGCTCCCAGCGAACTGACAGACCAGCATCGCGATCGCGTAGCTGAATAGCGCGAGCCCGAGCAGGTTGACGGACGCGCCGGCCAGGTCGGACCCACCGATAGTCTCGTGACCGAGGTACACACCTGCGATCACGCCGAGGGCCGCTGCGCTCACGCCCACTATCGCGCCGGCGGCGAACGCGAGGAAGCGTGTGATCATCGCGTCCGCGCGAGGGGTGCCGGTGGCCAGGACTTCCTCCACCAGGCCGCGCTCTTCATCGCCGCGTGCTGCTCCGTAGGCGGAGACCAGGGCCCAGATTCCGAACACGATCGCCAGCAGGCCGTACGCGCGCCACTGCACGTATCCCCCGGCGGTGTCCGGGCGGGTCGGCGCCGCGATGAGCACGGTGAACTGGCCCGCCAGCGCCTGCATGGAGCGGCCGAAGGTCGCGCGCTCGGCGGCCGTGTGCCCCGCGATTGAGTAGAAACCGAGCGCCTGAAAGATGGTCGCGACGAATCCAAACGCTGAGAAACCCGCGATGCCCCAGCGCGTGAGCCTAAGGGAGTAGAGGAAGCCCACTGCGCTCCTGGTAGTACTCGAGGAACATCTCTTCCAGGCTCGGCTCGCGGCTCACGAGGTTCGTGACCTCGGCGCCGTGCAGCGCCGCGAGCAGCGGCGCGAAGCTCCCATGCACCGTACAGGTGACGATGCGGTCCTCGACCCGCACCTCGGCGACACCTTCGGCGCTGCGGATCTTTCGCTCCGGGATCTCGCTTGCCTCGGCGAACTCGAGCTCGACGTGATGAAAGCGGATGCGGTGCAGCTCCGCGAGATCCGCCACCTTGACGAGGCGGCCGGCGCGAATGATGCCCACCTGGTCGCACACGCGCTCGACCTCTGAAAGCACGTGTGAGGAAAGGAAGACCGTGACGCCCCGCTCGCGCTCCTCGTGCAGCAGGCGATAGAACTCCTGCTGGTTGAGAGGATCGAGCCCGCTCGTGGGCTCATCGAGGATGAGGAGGTCCGGCGCATGCATGAAGGCGAGGACGATGCCGAGCTTCTGCTTGTTGCCGCTCGAGTATTCGCGAAACCTGCGGCCGAGGTCGAGGTCGAAACGGTCGCAAAGATTTGTCACGCGGCGGGCGTCGACGCCGCCGCGCATGCCGCCGAAGTACGCGACCACCTCCTTGCCGCGAAGACCGCCGAATTGAGGGATGTCGCCAGGCAGGTAGCCGACGCGCTTCTTCACCTCGACCGCGTCGCGCAAGCAGTCGATGCCGAAGACGAACGCTCCACCGGAGGTGGGCCGGATCATGCCCATGACGCAGCGGATCGTCGTCGTCTTGCCCGCGCCGTTCGGACCGAGATAGCCGAACACCTGCTGCGGGTGAATGACGAGGTCGAGGTCGAACAGGCCGCGGCCGGCGCCGTAATCCTTCGTCAACCGTGAGGTGCTGAGCGCCGCGACCGTCATGGGCGCAGCATATAAGCCGGCATGTTTCACGGCGACCTCGAGCTGCACCTTTTGATCGCTTCCCACTGGAAGGCCGACGGCGGGCTGATGTTCGGCGTCGTGCCGAAGGTCATGTGGGAACGGCACAAGCCCGCGGACGCCAACAACATGATCGACTGCGCCTGCGTGTGCCTGGTCGCGCGCATCAACGGGCGGGTGATCGTGTGCGAGACAGGTATCGGGACGAAGATCAGCGAGAAGCGGGCGCAGCAGGTGGCGCTGCGCGAGCCGGAGGGACTGCTGCACGCGCTGCACCGGCTCGGCATCCGGCCCGACGAGGTCGACGCCGTGGTGACCACGCATCTGCACTGGGACCACGCCGGCGGGCTGACGCGGCGTGGGGAAGGAGGAACGTTCGAGCTCACGTTCCCCAAGGCGCGGCACTTCATTCAGAAGAGCGAGTGGGACTACGCGCTGCAGCCCGACGTGCGCAGCCGGTCCGTCTACATCACAGACGACTTCACGCCCTTGATGGACGGCCACAACCTGGTCGAGTTTCTCGACGGGAGCGCCGAGGTGCTGCCCGGTGTCGAGGTCCGGCACGTCGGCGGCCACACGCCGGGCAGCCAGGTCGTGCTGCTGCAGTCCGGTGAGTTCGCGTGCGTGGTGACAGGCGATCTCGTCGGCATGGCCCCGCACCTTCGGGTGCCCTGGACGATGGCGGCGGACCTGGACGCGTTGCGCCTGCTGGAGGAGAAGGCTCGCCTGCTCGAGGAAGCGCAGAAGCATCGCTGGCTTCTGGTGCTGAGTCACGAGGTCGACCAGCCGGCCGGCTACCTCGAATCCGACGGCAGGTGGCGTCCCGAGCCCAGGTTGATCTAGCGCCGCCTTAACAGGCAGGGCTGCTTTTCCCGCGGCCCGCCGGTAACTTGCTCGCGCGATGCTCGCAACCGTGGACTCGTGCCTGCTCGCCGGCATGGAGGGCAGGCTCGTCGAGGTGCAGGCGGACGCCGCCAACGGTGAGCCGAAGTTCGGCCTGGTCGGTCTGGCATCGGCGTCGGTCAAGGAAGCGCGCGACCGCGTCCGCTCGGCGATTCGCAACAGCGGCATGCCGTTTCCTCAGCGCCGGCTGACGGTCAACCTCGCGCCGCCGGAGATGAGAAAGGAAGGCAGCAGTCTCGACCTGCCGATCGCCGTCGCCATCCTGCTCGCGCACCAGGGTCTCAAGCCTCCGCCTCGGTCGGCGTTCCTCGGCGAATTGGCGCTCGACGGCACTGTGCGCCATGTCGATGGGGTCCTGGTCGCGGCCAGGTGGCTGCACCGCCGCGGGTACGAGCGCGTCTTCGTGCCCGAGGCCGACGCCGCGGAGGCCGGGCTCGTGGACGGGCTGCAGGTCATTCCTTGCGTCGACCTCGCAAGCGTCTTGAGGCACGTGACCGGCGGCCCTCCCATCGCGATGCACGCGAGGCGGGCCGACGCCGGCGAAGCCGCGCGGCCACCGGAGTACGACCTGATCGACGTTCACGGCCAGGAAGAGGCTCGGCGGGCGCTGGAGATCGCGGCGGCCGGAGGGCACCACGTGCTCATGTCCGGACCTCCGGGCGCGGGCAAGACGATGCTGGCGCGCTGCCTCCCCGGGATCCTCCCGCCGCTCGAGCTGGGGGAAGCGCTGGAGGTGGCGCAGGTGCGCAGCCTGCTGGGCGAGCTGCCGCCGGGAAAACCGGTGGACTGGGTGCGTCCGTTCCGCGCGCCGCACCACGGCATCTCCATGGCGGGGCTCATCGGCGGGGGCTCCGGGCTGGCGATGCCCGGAGAGATTTCTCGCGCGCATCAGGGTGTGCTGTTTCTCGACGAGCTCGCCGAATTTCAGTCGACCGTCCTGCAGGCGCTCCGTCAGCCCCTGGAGTCAGGCCGTGTCACGATCACGAGGTCCGGCGGTGCGGTCGCGTACCCCGCGCGGTTCACGCTGGTGGCCGCCACCAACCCGTGCCCGTGCGGTTGGTCGGGCGATGCGCGCAGGGCTTGCCGTTGCACCCCGGCGGTCGTCGATGCCTACCGGCGCAAGCTTTCGGGTCCGCTGCTCGATCGCATCGATTTGAAGGTGGACGTGCGTCGCGTGCCGCCGGCCCTGCTGTCCGGCGAACCCGCCGGCGAGGCGTCGGAACCCGTGCGCGCGCGCGTGGTCACGGCCAGGCGCCGGCAGCTGGAACGCCAGGGCTGTCTCAACGGGATGCTCAGGCCGGCGCGGCTGCGAGCCCAGGCATCGCTCGAGCCCGGACCGCGGCGCACGCTCGAGCGTTGGGCGGAGCAGCAGGGCCTCTCGGCGCGAGGCTTCCACCGGGCCTGGCGAGTGGCGCGGACGGCGGCCGACCTTGACGGTGTCGACCGGATCGACGACCGTCACGTGCTCGAGGCCCTTGGCTACAGGCTGCACGATGCCGCGGCCTGAGGACTTCGGGCTGCGCTCGCGTGGGCAATGGCCGCCGCCGCCGGGGCCGCGCGTGGCGCTGGTCGGCTCGCGCCGGCCGTCGCCCTATGGCGAAGCGGTGGCCGAGCAGCTGGCGGCCGAGCTCGCCGCCGCGGGCGTGGTGGTGATCAGCGGCCTGGCCCTGGGCATCGACGCCGCCGCCCATCGCGGTGCGCTGGCCGCAGGCGGCTCGACCGTCGCCGTCATGGGCACAGGCGTCGACATCGTGTACCCGGCCGCCCACGCCCACCTTGCCCAGGACATCGTCGCGTCGGGCGGAGCGCTCGTGAGCCAGTTCCCCGACGGCACCCAGCCACGCCGCGGCAATTTCCCGGCTCGGAACTGGACGATGGCCGCGCTCTCGGACGCGGTCGTCGTGGTGGAGGCGGCGGAGGGCTCCGGCGCGCTGATCACGGCCGAAGCGGCCCTGGACCTCGACCGCGAGGTGATGGCCGTGCCCGGCAGCATCTTCTCGCCGCTCTCGGTGGGCGCCCACGCCCTCATCCGGGACGGCGCCGGGCTGGTCCAGAACGCCCGCGACGTGCTCACGGTCCTCGGCCGTTCGCTGGAGGTGCTGGACGACCCTCTGCGGCCTCCACGGGGCCTCGGTTTCGAGCCCGCCAGGGCGGGCGACGGGCTCCTGGTCCACCTCTCGGAAACGATGGCCGTGAACGCCGCCGAGCTCGCCCGCAAGGTGGAGTTGCCGGTGGCCGAAGTGGTCGGCCGCCTGACATCGTTGGAACTGGAGGGGGCCGTCCGCCGGCACGCCGGCGGATACGTCAAGGCATTGCGCCGGGGTGGAGGACGGGCGTAGGATTGCCCGCCCAGAACCCGGCTGGGGGAATTCAACAGCCGGAATGGGAATAAAGGAAGAGCTGTGCCGGAAGGTCTGATCATCGTCGAGAGCCCCGCCAAGGCGCGGACTTTAAAGCGGTTCCTGGGTGACCGTTTCGACGTCCTGGCGTCCATGGGGCACGTCCGCGACCTGCCCGAAAAGGAGCTGGGCGTGGACGTGGACAAGGGCTTCCAGCCGCATTACCAGGTCGTCGACGACCGCCAGAAGACCATCACGGACCTGCGCGCCGCGGTGAAGAAGGACCCCGGAGACGTGATCCTGGCCTCCGACCCCGATCGCGAAGGTGAGGCGATCGCCTGGCACCTCGCCGAGGTGCTGCACCTGCGCTCACCCAAGCGGATCGAGTTCCACGAGATCACCTCGGACGCCGTGCGGCGGGCCCTGGAGGCGCCGCGGGAGATCGACATGCGCCTCGTCAACGCCCAGCAGGCGCGGCGCGTGGTCGACAGGCTCGTCGGCTTCGGGCTCAGCCCGTTCCTGTGGAGCAAGGTCCAGAAGGGCATCGGCGCCGGCCGGGTTTCTTCGGTGGCGCTGCGCCTGGTCGTGGACAGGGAGGAGGAGATCCGGAAGTTCGTACCGGTCGAGTCCTGGACGATCGACGCCGAGCTCTCGAAGCAGGGCGCGCCCGAGCATTTCCTGGCCAGGTTGAACCGTGTCGGCGGGACGCCGGCGGGCGCGGAGGACGCCAAGCTCGAGGTCAAGACGCAGGCCGAGGCGGACGAGCTCGTGCGCAAGCTGGAGGGCGCGAGCTACAGGGTCCTCGGCGTCGAGAAGAAGCGCCGAACGAAGAGCTCATACCTGCCGTACATCACCTCGACCATGCAGCAGGACGCGTCGAGCCGCCTGCGCTTCAGGCCCCGCAACACCATGCGCGTCGCCCAGCAGCTGTACGAAGGCATCGAGCTCGGCGCCGAAGGAGCGACCGGCCTCATCACGTATATGCGCACCGACTCGACGCGCATCTCGGATGAAGCCGAGCGACGCGTCAAGGGCTACATCGCCGGCAAGCATGGCCCGAAGTACGTGGGTGGCCCGCGCGCGGCGAAGTCCGCTCCCGGCGCGCAGGACGCGCACGAAGCCATCCGGCCGACCGACGTCAATCGCACTCCCGATTCGATCCGGGAGCATCTGACGCCCGAGCAGTACAAGCTCTATGACCTCATCTGGCGGCGTTTCGTCGCGAGCCGCATGGCGCCGGCGGTCTACGACCAGACGCAGGTCGAGATCGAGGGTGGCGAGTACGTCTTCAGAGCCACGGGCTCCGTGCTCGCGTTCGACGGGTTCTACGCGGTGTGGCCGCGAGACGAGGACAACGGAGCGCAGGAGCTGCCCGCGCTGGCCGACGGCGAAGCGCTGGACTTCCACGGCCTCAAGCCCGAGCAGCACTTCAGCCAGCCGCCGCCGCGCTACACCGAGGCGACGCTGATCAAGGAGCTGGAGCAGCGGGGCATCGGCCGCCCGTCGACGTACGCGCCGATCGTCGAGACCATCACCAAGGACCACGGTTACGTGGAGATCAAGGAGCGGCGCCTGCACCCGACGCCGATCGGCGAGGCCGTCAACGGGATCATGGTCGACCGCTTCAAGGTCATCAGCGACGACGAGTACACGGCGACCCTCGAGAAGAGACTCGACCAGGTCGAGAGCGGGCGCGAGGAATGGGTGCCGGTGGTGAGCGGCTTCTACGGGCCCCTGCAGAAGATGCTGACCGCGGCCCAGGAGGCGATGCCCGCGGACACCGATGAGGTGTGCCCGGAGTGTCACGAGGGCCACCTGGTGCGCAAGGCCAGCCGCTTCGGTCCGTTCATGGGCTGCTCGCGCTATCCGAAGTGCAAGTTCCGCCGCGCGCTGACCGTCAACGGCGAGGCTGCGCAGCCCAAGCTGCTGGAGGAGCCGTGTCCTCTGTGCGGCCGCCCGTTGCAGCTGCGCACCGGGCGCTACGGCGAGTTCGTAGGTTGCTCGGGCTACCCCGAGTGCAAATACATCAAGAAGGATGCGTCCCAGGCGGCGGCGAAGCCGACGGGCCAGAAGTGCCCACAGTGCGGAGAAGGTGAGCTGGTCGAGCGCACAGGCAGGTACGGACCGTTTGTCGCGTGCAACCGCTATCCGGACTGCAAGTACCGCGCCAACGTGGGCAAGGACGGCAAAGCGACGGCGGGCCCGAAGGTGCTGGACGAGCCGTGCCCGATCTGCGGCAAGCCGCTGGTCGAGCGGCGTGGCCGCTACGGATTGTTCAAGTCGTGCTCCGACTACCCGAACTGCCCGGGGCCAAAAGGCGTGAAGAAAGCCGAGGTCTGACGGGTCCCACAGGCGGCGGCGGGGCTACAGTCTTGCCCCATGCGGCTTGTGGCTGCGCTCATCGCTATCGCGGCGATTGTTTCCGCCTGTGGCAGCACCAGCCTGGCTGCACAGCACCGTTCCAGCCCGGCGCCTTCGGGCACCGCAAGCGTCTCGGCCTCAGCCGCGCCGACCGCACCGCCGCCGGGATCCAGCCCAGCACCGGTCAGCCCGTTGACGGGCCAGTACGGATTGCTGATTGCAGGCGGCAAGCTCGAGCTGATCAAAAGCGACGCGACCGTGTTCGCGTCGACGGCGATCGCCGATTCGTCGGTTGGGTCTTGCTCTGCGAACAGCGATGCGGCGCTACAAGCGCCGCCGGTCAGCGCCAGTCGCGATCAGGTCTACTTCCGCGACGGAGATACCAGGATCCGCGAAGTCGTGCCTCCTTCTTCCGCGGTCGACGTGACGACGGTGCCGGGCAGTGCCAGTGTCGTCAGCTTCTTCTCGGTGAGCCCAGACGACAAGCGAATCGCGGTCCTGGTGGAGGACCTTTCAGGGGCGTCCACGATCTCGCTGCGGCTATACGTCGAGGACCTGGTCGGTCATGGGCACCACGCGGACATCTACACCACGAGTTTTGCGAAAGGAAAGAGCGGCGCCACGCTGTGGCCCATGGGCTGGCATGCGGGCGCGCTCGTGCTGGCTCTGGTCGCCGCATGCTCGTTTGAGCCGGCTGGGCTGGTTCCTGACGAATGGCACGTATCGAGTGCATCGACTGCTGTTCGCATCGCGACGATCAAGTCCAATAACTGCGCACTCAGCTTCTTTCCGTCCCCCGCGGGCGTCGGGTGCAGCGGCACGAGCGGAACCACCACCACCTATGGCTGGGACGGCAAGGTCATCAGCGTGACCGGGCCAGGTGTTCCTAATTTCGACTATGCGGGCACCGCCCTTTCGCCCGCGGGCAACAGCATTCTCTTCTCGATCAGGCCCGGTATCGGCGCACCGGCGCCTGCGACGCGGCTCGTTCAGCTGGGGCCAGGTCCGTACGCGACGGTGCAGGGGCACTCAGCCTGTTTGTGGATCGACGAGGACCACGTGCTCGCGCCCGACGCCGTCATCCAGTTCCCGGCCGAGACCGGCGGCAACGTGCAGGTCAACACGGCCGTCACGCCGCTGCCTCAGAGCGGCGTCTGCGCTGGCCGGTTTCCCGGCGGACTCTGACGGGTATACTCCGAGAGCCGGTTAGCGCAAGCCAACCGAGTTAGCACGCCCGGGGCAAACCCCCTGTCCTGCGAAGGCCAGAACCGGGCGGAAGAGAAACAGGGAGGCAATCGAACGTGGCTCAGGTGACGTTGAAGCAGTTGCTCGAAGCGGGAGTCCATTTCGGGCACCAGACCAGCCGGTGGAACCCGAAGATGAAGACGTACATCTTCACGGCCCGCAACGGCATCCACATCATCGACCTGCAGAAGACCGTGCGGCTGCTCGATGACGCGTGGGACTTCGTGCGCGGAGTGGCCGCCAGCGGCCGGCCCGTGCTCTTCGTGGGCACGAAGAAGCAGGCCCAGGAGACCATCCAGACGGAGGCCGCGCGCTGCGGCATGTACTTCGTGAACCGCCGCTGGATGGGCGGAATGCTCACCAACTTCTCCACGGTGAAGAAGAGGATCGAGCGGTTGCAGGAGCTGCGCAAGATGCAGCAGGAAGGGCAGTTCGAGAACATGCCCAAGAAGGAGGCGAAGAAGCTCCAGGACGAGCTCGACCGCCTGATGTTCCACTTCGACGGCATCGCCGACATGAAGCGGCTGCCTGGCGCGATCTACGTGGTCGACCCGCGCAAGGAGCACATCGCGGTGACCGAGGCCAACCGCCTGAAGATCCCCGTCGTCGCGATCACGGACTCCAACTGCGATCCCGACCTGATCACCTTCGTCATCCCCGGCAACGACGACGCGATTCGCGCGGTCAAGCTGCTCACCGGCAAGATCGCAGACGCGTGCCAGGAAGGCCGCCAGGAGGCGCAGGCCCGGGGCGAGATCCTGCCTGAGGTCGAAGAGCGCGAATTCCTGGAGACGCCTCGCTACGAGGAGATCGAGGAATACCTCGAGGACGAGGAGGACTACCTGCCCACCGTCTCCGAGGAGGAGTTCATCGGGCGCACGGCGGACGACGAGGAGGCCCGCTAGTGGCGAGGATCACGCCTGAGCTCATCCGGCAGCTCCGCGAGCTTTCCGGAGCCGGAATGATGGACTGCAAGCACGCCCTCGAAGAGGCCGACGGCGACATCGAGAAGGCCTTCACCATCCTGCGCGAGAAGGGCATCGCCAAGGCGGCCAAGCGCGCCGGACGGGAGACCGGGCAGGGCCTGGTCGAGGCGTACCTCCACAGTACCGGCGACGGACTGCCGGCGCAGGTGGGCGTGCTGGTCGAGGTCGACTGCGAGACCGACTTCGTCGCCAAGGGCCCCGACTTTCGCAAGCTGGCGAAGGAGCTCGCACTGCAGATCGCGGGCTACCAGCCGCGCTGGGTCTCCCGCAGCGAGGTCCCGGACGACGTTCTCGTCGAAGAGCGCAACGTGGCGCAAGCGAAAGCGGAGCAGGACGGCAAGCCGCCCCAGGTCGTCCCCAAGATCGTCGAGGGCCAGGTCGAGCAGTTCCTCAAGCAGAACTGCTTGCTGGAGCAGCCCTACTTCCGGGAGCCGAAGCTCACCGTCGAGGACCTGATCAAGGAGAACATCTCCAAGCTCCAGGAGAACATCACGGTCCGGCGGTTCGCTCGCTTCAACGTCCGAGAGGGATAAGGCATAACCTCTATCAGCGAGATGGTCGATCGCTCGCCCAAGTACAACCGCGTTCTGCTGAAGCTGAGCGGCGAGGCGCTCGGCGGAGAGCGGGACTACGGCATCGACCTCGAGGTCGTGCGCACCATCGCCGCGCAGATCAAGCGCGTGCACGAGATGGGCGTGCAGATCGCGTTGGTGGTGGGCGGGGGCAACATCTTTCGTGGCCTGGCCGCCAGCAACCAGGGCTTCGATCGCGCGACCGGGGACTACATGGGCATGCTGGCCACGGTCATCAACGCCCTGGCCCTGCAGGACGCCCTCGAGCGCACCGGCATTCCCGCGCGGACGATGACCGCCATCCAGATGCCCCAGGTCGCCGAGCCCTACATCCGGCGGCGCGCCGTGCGGCACCTCGAGAAGGGCCGCGTCGTCATCCTCGCCGCCGGCACCGGCAACCCGTACTTCACGACCGACACGACCGCCGCGTTGCGCGCGGTCGAGATCGAGGCCGACGTGATCCTCAAAGCGACGAGGGTCGACGGCGTTTACACGGCCGACCCGAAGCGCGACCCGAAGGCCGTGATGCTGCCGCGCCTCGACTACCTCGAGGTGCTCAACCGGGGCATCGAGGTCATGGACAACACGGCGCTCACGCTGTGCATGGACAATGACGTGCCGATCGTGGTCTTCAACCTGCTGACGCCTGGCAACATCGAGAGGGTGGTGCTCGGCGAGGACATCGGCACCCTGGTCGGGGCGGGCACGTGATCGACCCGATACTTCGCGACGCCGAGTCGAAGATGAGCAAGTCGGTCGATCATTTCGGCGGCGAGCTCGCGACCATCCGCACCGGGCGCGCCAATCCGGCGCTCATCGACCGCGTGATGGTCCCTTACTACGGCACACCGACGCCTCTGAACCAGCTCGCGCAGATCAGCGCGCCGGAGCCCCGATTGCTCGTGGTGCAGGTGTACGACAAGAGCCAGATCGGTGCGATCGAGAAAGCGCTGCGGTCGGGCGACATGGGCCTGAACCCCGCCAACGACGGCCAGGTGATCCGCGTCCCGATCCCGCCCCTGACCGAAGAGCGGCGCAAGGAGTACGTGCGGCTCGTGCGTCAGAAGGCCGAGGAGGCCAGGGTCGCGATCCGCAACGTGCGCCGCGACGAGATCCACCGCCTCGACCAGATGACCAAGAACGGCGAGGTCGCAGAGGACGAGTCGAAGCGGGCGCATGCCCGGCTGCAGAAGCTCACCGAAGGCCAGGTCGAGCGCGTCGACGCCCTGGCGGCACGGAAAGAGCACGAAGTCCTAGAGGTCTAGCCTCTCTAGTACCGTTTGACACCCGTGCAGCGGTCAGTACCCCGCCACATCGGCATCATCATGGACGGCAACGGGCGCTGGGCCCGGGGCAAGGGCCATCCGGCGAGCTTCGGGCACCGGGCCGGCGTGCGCGCGATCAAGCGGGTGCTCGAAGGCTGCGAGCAGCTCGGTGTCGAGATCCTTTCGGTCTATGCGTTCTCCACAGAGAACTGGTCGCGGCCGCGCGCCGAGGTGCGGGCGCTGATGCGCCTGTTCCACGAGACGATGCAGCGCGAGATCGACGAGATGCACCGGCGCGGCGTGCGCATCGTCGTGAGCGGGCGTCGTGACGAGCTTTCACAACGCATGCGCGAGCGCCTGGATGAAGCGATCGCACGCACCTCCCGCAACACGAACGGCGTGTTGAACGTATGTCTCAACTATGGAGGACGGGCGGAGATCGTCGACGCCGTGCGCCGGATCGCCGCCGACGGTCTCACGGCGGAGCAGATCGACGAAGCCGCCATCGCGTCGCGTCTCTACAACCCGGAGCTGCCTGACCCTGACCTCATCATCCGCACCGCGGGCGAGCACCGCGTGAGCAACTTCCTCCTGTGGCAGTCGGCGTACTCGGAGATGGTCGTGACCAATCGCCTCTGGCCGGATTTCGACGTCGAGGACCTGAAGGCGGCGATCGCGGAGTACGGATCGCGGGTCCGCCGCTTCGGCGGCCGCCCGGAGAGCGAAGTGGCGGCGGGGGCATGACGGCCACGCGCACGCCCGCCGCGATGAGTATCAAGCCCAGCCCGCTGATGATCCGCATCCTCAGCGCCTTCGTCTTCATCGCCGTCGTGGTCGCCGCCCTCTACGGCGGCACATACGCGGTGTACGGGCTCGTGGTGGTGCTCGCGGGGCTCGCGCTCTGGGAGTTCCGCGGACTGTCCGACGGGATGGGGTTCAGGGCGCCGCTGTGGCTGCTGCTCCCGCTCGGCGCGTTCTTCGCGTTCAGCGGCACGGTGCTCAAGCAGGTCGACGTCGCAGTGGTGCTTTCGCTGGCGCTCGTCGCGGGCCTGGGCACGTTTCTCGTGGTGCCCGGGCGGCGTCAGGGCCTCGGCCGCTGGGCGATGGGCATGGCCGGGGCGCTCTATATCGGCATGCCCTTCAACTACTACCTGCTGCTGTACACGTCCCAGCCTCACGGCCTCGTCTGGGTCGTCTTCACCGTGTTCGCCGTGATCGCCAGCGACGCCGCCGCGCTGTTGGTCGGCAGCCGCCTCGGGCGCCATCCTTTCTTCGCGACGATCAGCCCTCACAAGACCGTCGAGGGCGCGGTAGCCGGCGTCGTGGCGGCCGTCATCGTGATGTTCCTCGGGGTCTCGGGCGTGCTCGGCATATCGCCGGTGCACGCGCTCGTGCTCGGCGTGCTCGTCGGCCTGAGCGCGATCATGGGCGACCTCGTCGAGTCGCAGATGAAGCGCATCGCCGAGGTCAAGGATTCGTCGAACCTCGTGCCCGGCCACGGCGGCGTGCTCGACCGGCTGGACTCGATCCTGTTTCCGCCGATCCTCGTCTACTTCTATGTGTCGATGTTCGGGCTGCTGGTGAGGTGAAGTACCCCGCGAAATCCGCACCCCGCCACCGCGATTTCGCGGGGGCCCCCCGGTGACGCGGCCCGCCAACGTCGCGGTGCTCGGCGCCACCGGCTCGATCGGGCGCCAGGCCCTCGACGTCATCGACCGCAACCCATCGCGCCTGAAGCTGTTCGGCCTGACCGAAGGCACGCGTACGAGCGCGCACAGCGCCGAGTACGTAATCCAGGGGCAGGCGGGGGATCCCGATTTCGACGCCCGCGTGGAGGCGATGGTCACCGACCCGCGCTGCGATCTCGTCCTGGTCGCGATTCCCGGGGCGCGTGCGCTGAGGCCGACGCTGGCCGCGCTCAAGGCGGGCAAGGAGATCGCCCTGGCCACCAAGGAAGTGCTCGTGATGGCCGGTTCGCTCGTCATGAAGTCGGCGGGCGAGCGCGGCATCCGGCCGGTCGACTCCGAGCACAGCGCGATCTGGCAGTGCCTGTGGGGCGAGCAGCGGGAGAACGTGCGCCGGCTCGTGATCACCGCCTCCGGCGGCCCGTTCTGGGCGCACCCCGACCTCGACCTGGACCGCGTCACCGTCGAGCAGGCGCTCAACCATCCGCGATGGTCGATGGGGCCGAAGGTGACCATCGACTCGGCCACCCTGATGAACAAGGGCCTCGAAGTGATCGAGGCGCACCACCTCTTCGGCATCCCGCTCGACCAGATCGCCGTATCCATCCACCCCCAGAGCGTCGTTCACTCTGTCGTGGAGTTCATCGACGGGTCGCTGAAGGCCCAGCTGGGCCGGCCGGACATGCGCCTGCCGATCGCGGTCGCGCTCGCCTACCCGGATCGGCTCCCGGACGCCGTGCCGCCGGTGGCGCTCGAGGAGCTATCCGGCCTCGAGTTCCACGCGCTCGACGAGACGAGATTTCCGGCCGTGCGCCTCGCCCGGGAGGCCGCCGCCGCCGGCGGCGGAAGGCCCGCCGTGCTCAACGCGGCCAACGAGGTGGCCGTCGCGGCCTTCCTCTCCGGGGATCTGCCCTTCAGCGCGATCATCCCGTCCGTCGAGAGGGCTTTGCACGCCTTTCCAGGGGGCGGCGAGGAGCTGGAGGACGTGCTCGAGGCGGATCGCTGGACGCGGGATTACCTCGGGGTTAGTTTCGGTAGGCTGAAGGCGTGAGCGGGCTCCTCAACGCCGTCGTAGTCGCCATCGCCATCGCGGGCATGTTCTTGCTCCTGATCGCGCCCCACGAGGCCGGCCATTTCCTCCTCGCCAAGCTTTTCAAGGTTCACGTCATCGAATTCTCGATCGGGGCGGGCACTAGGCTCTGGTCGATGACACGCAACGGCACGCTCTATGCGATTCGGCTGATCCCCGTCATCGGCTACGTGCGCATGGGAGGCATGGAGGCGGGCGACTTCGACGAGCCGAACGGCTTCCACTCCAAGAACCCTCTGCAGCGAATCGCGATCCTGCTCGCCGGTCCCATGGCCAACTTCGTCGTGGCCGCGCTCCTGGTAACCGGTCTGAATCTGACACACGTGAACTCGGACCCTGGCAAGATCGGCGCCATCGTCAAGGACTCGCCTGCCGCCGCTGCAGGGCTGCAAGCGGGAGACAGCATCCGGACTGTCAACGGAACGCCGATGAAGGCCGCCACTGATCTGCAGAAGGCAGCCGGCGCGGGTGTCCCGGTCGTCATCACGGGTGTCCATCCAGACGGCACGCGGTTCAGTCTCCAGGTATCGCCGAACTGCAGTACGGGGCCCTGCCGAATCGGTGTGTTCATCACGCCTACCGAGACGCTCCAGACCGCGCTGCATGATGGGGTCACTTTCCCGCTCACCGCGTTCAACGTCATATGGCAGGGGCTTGAATCTCTGGTGACGGGCCAGGTGCCCGGCGGGCTGTTCGGCAAGGAGGGTCTCACCGGGCCAATCGGGATCGCGGCGGTCACCTACACCGCGGTGAATCAGGGCCCCGACGACTACATAGTCCTGGTTGCGATCCTGTCGGTGGCACTCGGCGTGACCAACCTGCTACCACTGCTGGCGCTCGACGGGGGGCGGATCGTGGTCGTGGTCATCGAGTGGTTGCGCCGGCGTCCCTTCGATCGCAACAGCGAGCTCAACTTCCAGCGCTGGGGCCTGGTCGCGCTCCTTGCGCTTGCGGTGGTGATCAGCTTCCTCGACATCCAGCGCATCGCCACCGGACAGTTCAACGGCGTCCACTGATGGTCACGCGGCGTAAATCCATCCCGGTCAACGTCGGAGGCGTCGTCATCGGAGGCGCGGCGCCCATCGCCGTGCAGACCATGACCAAGACGGACACGCGCGACGTCAAGGCGACGCTGCGCCAGATCCACGAGCTGAAGGAAGCCGGCTGCGAGATCGTGCGTCCCGCGGTGCCTGACAAAGAGGCGGCCGAGGCCCTGAAGGAGATCGTCAAAGGCTCGCCGCTGCCGGTCATCGCCGACATCCACTACGACCACACGCTCGCGCTGATGGCCATCGAGGCGGGCGTGCACTGCCTGCGCCTCAACCCCGGCAACATCCCCGACCGCGACAAGGTCGTGAAGGTCGTCACCGCGGCCAAGGAACGGCAGATCCCGTTTCGTATCGGCGTCAACGCAGGGTCGCTGCCCGAAGAGGTGCACAAGAGCATGCGCGAGCAGCACCAGATCAACCGCGACGATCGCGAGCAGACGGCGGACCGCATGGTCGAGGTGGCGCTGGGGCACTGCAAGATCCTCGAGGACCTCGACTACGGCCCCGGGTACGTCAAGGTCTCGCTCAAGGCCACCGACGTCTGGACCAACGTGCTCGCGAACCGCAAGTTCGCCGCCGCGCGCCCTTACCCGATCCACCTGGGCGTGACCGAGTCCGGCCCGGTGCAGGCAGGCAGCATCCGCAGCGCGGTCGGCATGGGCATCCTCCTGAGCGAAGGCATCGGCGACACGATCCGCGTCTCGCTCGCCACGTCGGATCCGCGGGAGGAGGTGCGCGTCGCGCACGAGATCTTGAAGACGCTCGCGTTCCGCAACGAGAGCGCGACCCTGGTGGCCTGCCCGACGTGCGGAAGGCTCGAGTACGACATGGTGCCCACCGTGAAGGCGGTCGAGGCGCACATCGCCGCGCTCAAGGTGCCGATCACTGTCGCGGTGATGGGCTGCGTCGTGAACGGCCCGGCCGAAGCGCGCCACGCCGACATCGGTGTGACCGGCGGCCGCGGCAAGGGAGTGATCTTCAAGAAAGGTAAGCTGTACCGCACGGTGCCCCAGGAAGACCTCCTGCAAGTGCTGCTGGCCGAGATCGACGCGATCGCGGCCGAGCACGCCCCCGCGGCCCCGCTCCCGAGCTAGCCCGCGCCGGCGCGCGGGCGTGCGTGTGAACTCATCACGTCGATACTTGGGAGCCGATTGAGATGAAAGAGACCTCAGTGGAAGAGCAGCAGGATTTCGTGAAGGACATCACCAAGATGTCCGTCGACTTCGACCGCTGGTACACCGACGTCGTCCGCAAGGCGGAGCTGGCGGACTGGTCCGGCGTGCGCGGCATGATGGTCGTGCGCCCTTACGGCTGGGCGATGTGGGAGGCGATCACGCGCGCCTTCGACGACATGATCAAGGAGAGCGGCCACGAGAACTGGGCCTTCCCGCTGTTGATCCCTCGCGACCTGCTGGTCAAGGAAGCGGAGCACATCGAAGGCTTCGGGCCCGAGGTGGCGTGGGTGACGAAGGCCGGGGCCGCGATGGAGGAGCTCGAGGAGCCACTGGCCGTGAGGCCGACGTCCGAGACGATCATCGGCCACATCATCCGGCGGTACATCCAGAGCCACCGCGACCTGCCCAAGCTGACCAACCAGTGGAACAGCGTCATGCGCTGGGAGATGCGCTCCCGTCTCTTCCTGCGCAGCCGCGAGTTCTGGTGGCAGGAGGGCCACACGTTCCACGCCTCGGCGCAGGAGGCTGTGGATGAGGCGGATCTCATCCTCGGCTACTACCGCTCGATCGCCGAGGACTGGCTCGCCGTGCCGGTGCTCGCAGGGAAGAAGTCGCCGGCCGAGACATTTCCCGGCGCGGTGCACACGCTCACCATCGAAGGCCTCATGCGCGACGGCCTCGCGCTGCAGATGGGCACGTCGCACTACTTCGGCCAGAACTTCGCCCGTGCCTACGACATCTCGTTCTCCAACAGGGACAACGAGCGCGAGCTCTGCTACTCGACGTCCTGGGGCATCAGCACGCGCATGGTCGGCGCGATCGTCATGGCGCACGGCGACGATTCGGGCCTGATCGTGCCTCCGAAGGTGGCGCCGGTCCAGGTCGTGATCGTGCCCATCTTTCGGGACTCCGAGAGCCGCAACAAGGTGGAGACGTTCATCAACCGATGGTCGCCAGAGTTGAAGGCCGCCGGCATCCGCTTTCGCGTCGACTGGCGCGACGACCGACCCGGCGACAAGTACGCGCACTGGGAGCTCAAAGGCGTGCCCATCAGGCTCAACGTCGGCGGTCGCGACGTGGACGCCGGCCAGGTCGAGCTTGTGGACCGTCTGTCGCGCGGGCGCAGGGCGCTGCCCGTGACCGGAATCGGCGCTGCGCTCGAGTCGGAGCTGGAAACGTTCCAGAAGCGGCTGTTCGAGCGCGCGCTGGAATTTCAGCGCGCGAACACGTTCGAGCTCGGCACGCTCGACGAGGTGATCGCGCACTTTCGCGAGCGCGGCGGGTTCGCCTGGGTTGACTGGTGCGGGGAAGAGGCGGAGGAGGGCCGGGTCAAAACCGAGGCCGGTGGCGTGACTATCCGCACCATCGATGAGAGCGCCGGGCCATCGGGCAAGTGCTTCGTGTGCGGCAAGCCCGCGACCATGCGCGTCGCACTGGCCAAGGCCTACTAAAAGGCACGGGGGAAGTCAATCGACCTCCCCCGTGGAGCCCCCACCGAGTGACACCTTGCCCGCGTGCACTTGTGGAGCGCCTGGTGACGGCCGGAGTGAATCCGGCCTAGAGCTCCACTGAGTTAGAAGCTAGTTCTGAGTCGGGGTCTTCGCGCGCGCCATCGGTCGCGTGGGATCCTCGGACACTGGGTTCTCGAAGGCGCCGATCGCCGGCGCGTCCTTGTACAGCGATTCCTGCGGGATGATCGTGAGCGTGCCGTTGTGCGCGGCGTCGAGCACCGCCTCGGCCACGTCGGGATGAAAGTGGGTCCCGGCTCCCTGGCGCACCTGGTCGATGGCGACCTCCAGCGACATGCCCTTGCGGTAGGGGCGGTCTGAGGTCATGGCGTCGATCGCGTCGGCGGCGCTTGCGATCCACGCGAAGATCGGCAGCTCGTCGCCCTTCTTGCGGTCGGGGTAGCCCTTGCCGTCATAACGCTCGTGGTGCGAGCGCACGATGACGAGCTCGTCGGTCAGCATCTTCAGGTCGCGCAGGATGTTGAAGCCAATCGTGGTGTGCGCCTTCATCAGGGCGAACTCTTCGTCCGTGAGCTTGCCGGGCTTGGTGAGCACAGCGTCCGGCACGCCGATCTTGCCGATGTCGTGAATGCGCACGCCGCGCTCGAGCCTCTGCCAGGCCTCCTGGTCCTTGGGTGAGTACTTCATCTGGCGCGCGATCATCAGCGCGTACTGGGTCACACGCTGCGAGTGGCCGGCGGTGTAGCGATCCCGAGCATCGGACGCGTTGGCCAGCGCGACCAGGGACTGGAAGATTGCGTCCTGCCGGTCCCTGAACAAAGTGGCGTTGTCGATCGCGACGGCCGCCTGGGTCGCCAGCTCGGTCACGAGGTTGCGGTGGTCCTGCGTGAACACGCGACCCGCCTGGTAGTTGGCGAGGAACAGAACACCGAGCGGCTTGCCGCGCAGCGTGATCGGCACGCACAGCACGGCGCGGGGATTCAGCGGGCTGTCGGTGCCCGGCTTGCGCTCCATGGCCTCCATGAACGGCTGCCCCGAGCTCATGACCTGCTTGCAGATGTCGCCGCCCAGGCCGAGCGCCAGCTTCTCGGCGGTCTTGGAGTCGGTGCCGAACCCGCCCTTGAGGATGAGCCGGCCGCCGTCCGCCAGCGCTAGGCAGCCGATCTGCGCGGCCGAAGCTTTGGCCGCACCGGCCAGCACCTGCTGCAGCACCTGGTTCAGGTCGAGCGTCGAGGTCGCGGCCTGCAGCGCCTCCTGCAGGTTCTTGAGCTCCCAGATGCTGCGCTGGTTGTCGTCATACAGCTCGGCGTTGCGCACCGCGACGACGCCCTGGTTGCCGAGGGTCGCCAGCACGCGCTGGTCGTCTTCGGTCCACTCCCGAGGACGGACGTCGAACACGCTCAGGGTGCCCCACAGCTCGCCGTTTTCCAGCATTGGGGTGCACAGCGCCGAGCGCAGCCCATATGCCTTCAAGTCGGGAGGCGAGCTCAGGTCGAAGCTGGCGGTGATGTCCGCGAGCGCCGTCACGCTCTGGCTCAGCATCACGGCGCCGACGATCCCCTGGCCGTTGTCGAACTCCATCTTCTCGACCTCGACCGGGAAGCCGAGGGACATGATCACTCGCTGAGTGCCCTTGGGGCTCGTCCTTGTGAGCATCGCCGCGCTTGCGCCCGTGACGCGCGTGGCGGTCTCCAGGGTCTTCTGCTCGAGGACGTTGGATCCCTGCGTGACCGTGGTCAGCGCTTGCGAGATCTCACCGAGGGCGTCGAGCGCGGTGTCGAGCTTGGACGCCTGGCCGGTGACGGTCGCCAGGATGCGAGAGTTCTCGACCGCGACGCCCGCCATCGAGCCGAGCTGTTCCAGCGCGGAGGCGTCCAGCTGATTGAAGCCGGTGCTCGCGGTGCGCCCGAGGCAGATGACCCCGAGCACGCCTTCTTTGCCCCGAATGGGTGCCAGCAACTCGTTCACGGTGCGGGCGGTGGTGCTCGGCGCCAGCCCGCTGAATATGCCGTCGTCGGCCGAAGCGTGGCTGCGGATGACGGTTTCACCTTTGCGCACGCGGGCCATCGGTCCCTCCACCGGCGCGGGTGCATCTTTGCCGTCGATGTACTCATACGTGTCATCCGGCTGAAACAGCGCGACCCGACCCGAGTCATAGCGGACGACGCGGCCCATGCGGTCGAGGACGAGGGTCAGGACTTCCTTCATCGTCTTGCCGGAAGCCTCGGTCACCAGCTCGTTCATGAACGTGTAGCGCTCGGACTCGCGCTGGCTCAGCGCCACCGCATGCGCGCTCGCCAGTTGGGTGCCCGCGCGACGGATCAGGGTCATGCCGAGGCGCCGGTCGTCGTCGGTGAACCCGCCGGGCTTGTTGCCCAGCAGGATGAAACCGCCGACGCGCTCACCGATGAGCATCGGCAGCGCGAGCAGGCCTTCCACCGCGAGCTCGTCGGGGACATAGTTGACGAGCTCGAGGAGGCTTGCCTTGTCGGCGCCGACGTAATCCCTGCCCGCGTCGATCGCCGAGAGCAGCGGACCCGCGGTCGCAGCGCCTCTGGTCACCGGTTGCGGGTGCAGACGGCCGAGCCCGACGCCGGGCGGTTGCGGAACGTATTGCCTGCCGTCGGCCGAGACGAGGTAGTCGCACGCGAGAGTGGCGCCGAGCTGCTGCGCGAGCCGCGCGGTGAGGGCCGCGGCGTCACCGGGCTGCGCCGCCCCTTCCGAATCTTGCGTCGCGACCATGAAGGCGCGGTGCTTCTCCTCGAGCTGAGCCTGCAGGTCGGCGAGCGACTGCTGATCGTGGGCCAGGGCGCCGCTGAAGCTGCGGTACGCGGTGACGCCGGTGATACCGCCGAGCGCGAGGAGCAAAAGCCCGCCCAGCTGGAAGGGCAGGTTCGGGTTGGTGAAGTTGAAGTGGACCGACAACAGGCATACCAGCAGCGACCCGACGGCCATGGGCCCGGCGATGGTCCACTCGAAGTAAGTCGCGCCGGCGATGGCGGCCATCAGCCCGGCGATCGCGGGCACGATCACGTCCGACCCCGGACGGCCGACGCCCGCGCTCATCGAAGCCCCGGAGAGGATCAGCACCCCCGCCGCGCCCGAGAACACGATCCTCATGGCGAAAGACGCTCGCTGTGCCACCGCGGTTCGAAATTCTAAGAGTGGGTATCACGGACTCAGACTTCGTAAGCGCCGGGCTCTCCTAAACTCAGCACCAACCTGGAAATGACCGTATCTGAGCTCCTCCGGATCGCCGACCACCTGGATCGCAAGGACCAGGAGATCGTCCGCCGGGCCTACGAACGGGCGCTGGCGGCCCACGCGGGGCAGCGGAGGCTGTCGGGCGAGGAGTACGTCAACCACCCGATGGAGGTGGCGGCGATCCTGGCGGACCTCGAGCTGGACGCCGAGACGCTCGCCGCGGCGCTGCTCCACGACACGGTCGAGGACACGCCGCTGACCTCCGAAGCCGTGGAGCAGGAGTTCGGCCCCGAGGTCGCCCGCCTGGTCGACGGCGTCACCAAGCTGGGTCGGATATCGCTGCGCTCCGACCAGCAGCAGCAGGCCGAGAACATCCGCAAGATGATGGTCGCCATGGCGGAGGACCTCCGCGTGGTCCTCATCAAGCTCGCCGACCGCTTGCACAACATGCGCACGCTGGACCCGCTGCCGGAGGTCAAGCGGCGCAAGATCTCGCGCGAAACGCTCGACATCTACGCGCCCCTCGCTCACCGGCTCGGCATCGGCCAGATCAAGTGGGAGCTCGAGGACCTGGCCTTCCGCAACCTCGAGCCGGACGCGTACGAGGACGTCGCCAAGCGCATCGCGCGCAAGCGCCACGAGCGCGAGCGGCTGGTCACCGACCTCAGCGAGGTGCTCGCGCGCGAGCTCGAAAAGGTGGGCATCCAGGCCGAGATCACCGGCCGCCCGAAGCACATCTACTCGGTGTGGCAGAAGATGACCCGCGACCAGAAGGACTTCACCGAGATCTATGACCTCTCGGCCATTCGCGTGCTGGTCGACAGTGTGCGCGACTGCTACGGGGTGCTCGGCGTCGTGCACTCGTTGTGGAAGCCCGTGCCCGGTCGCTTCAAGGACTACGTCGCCATGCCCAAGTCGAATGGCTACCAGTCACTGCACACGACTGTCATCGCGCACACCGGCGAGCCGATCGAGATCCAGATCCGCACCCACGAGATGCACCGCGTGGCCGAGTTCGGCGTCGCGGCGCACTGGACGTACAAGGAGGGCGGCAACGACGCGAGCTTCGACCAGAAGCTGTCGTGGCTGCGCAGCCTGCTCGAGTGGCAGAGCGAGGTGGGAGACGCCGAGTCCTTCGTCGACACGGTGAAGATCGACCTGTTCCAGGACGAGGTCTACGTCTTCACGCCCAAGGGCGACGTGCTGAACCTCCCGGCGGGGTCGACGCCGGTCGACTTCGCGTACCGCATCCACACCGAGGTCGGGCACCGCTGCGTCGGCGCGAAGGTGAACGGGCGGATGGTGCCCCTGGACTACGAGCTGAAGAACGGCGAGATCGTCGAGATCGTCACCACGAAGGCGCCGCATGGGCCCAGCCGCGACTGGCTGAGCTTCGTGAAGAGTGCGTCCGCCAAGGAGCGGATCCGCAAGTGGTTCAAGAGCCAGCGGCGCGAGGAGAACGTGGCCAAGGGCCGCGACCTGCTGGACAAGGAGCTGCACCGCATGCACCGCGTGGCGCTTGCGGATCTGCCCGAGAACAAGCTCGCCGAGATAGCTTCAGCACACAGGTTCGCGACCCCGGACGACTTCCTCGCCGCCATCGGTTACGGCGACCTCTCGCCGCACGCGGTGGTGATGCGCATGGCTCTCCCCACCGACGGCGCGGGTTCCGACCTGCGTTCGATCCCGCTCATCCCGGGCGGCCAGCCCACGCCGCGCGTGCTCGTGCGCGGCGTGACCGGGCTGCTTACGAAGGTCGCGCCCTGCTGCCAGCCGGTCCCCGGAGACCCGATCGTCGGGTACACGACCCGCGGGCGCGGCGTGACCGTGCACCGCGCGGACTGCATCAACGCCATCAATGCGCAGGACCAGGCGCGTGTCGTGCAGGTGGAGTGGGAGACGGCCGCCGACCACACCTACCCGGTCGCCATCAAGATCGAGGCCTTCGACCGCCAGGGACTCATGCGCGACATCGCGACCGTCATCGCCGAGAACCGAGTGAACATGTCGTCCCTGGACGTCAAGGTGCACGAGGACAAGACCGCGGTCGTCTCGGCGACCGTGGAGATCGACTCGCTCGCGCAGCTGTCGCGGCTTATGGAGAAGATAGAAGGCGTGCGCGACGTGCACACCGTGGCCCGCGACGCCTTGTGACCCGATGAAGCGCGAGCTTCACGTGAACGCCGCGCCCGAGGCGGTGTGGCAGGAGATCACGAAACAGGGTCGCAACACCTGGTACTTCATGCTCGACGTCGAGGGCACGTTTGCGGCCGGCGAGCACGTCATCTGGAAGGCGGGCGGCGACCTCGCCGAAGAGGCGGACGTGGTGGCGGCAGATCCGCCGCGCCGGCTGGAGCTGCGCACGAAGCTTCTGTTCGCGCCCAACCTGGCGGAGCTGCCTCCGCACCGGCTCGTGTGGGAGGTCGCGCCCGATGACGGCGGATCGCTCGTGACCCTGTCCTGGCAGGCGGAGCCGGCGGCCAGCAACCTTTACGCGTCGGAGGGCGAGGGCATCCTGCGCGGCCTGCGGCTGGCGGTCGACCCGTCCGCGAGGGCCGAGTTCGCGCGCCTCCCTGAGATCGGCGAGGTCGTCGTGCGCGACGTGACGCCCGACCGCGTCGACGACTATCTCGACTTCTTCGACCACCGCGCGTTTCGCGACTTCCCGGCGTGGCAGTCGTGCTACTGCATGGAGACCCACCGCGACCACACGGACGAGGAGTGGTCCGCTCGCACCGGCGCCGACAACCGCGCGGACATGCAGGCGATGATCGGCGCCGGTCGCGTGACTGCGCTGCTCGCGTATGCGGAAGGCAAGCCCGTCGGCTGGTGCAACTACGGAGAGACCACGCGCTTGAGCGGCGTGATGATGAAGCTGGGGCTCGACGCCGCCGAGCACGACCGCGTGGGCTCGATCGCCTGTTTCGTCATCGCGGCGCCGTACCGCGGTCATGGCGTTGCGACCAGGCTGCTTGACACAGCGGTCGACCGGCTGCGGGAGCGGGGCATGCGCGCCGTCGAGGCCTACCCCCGCAAGCAGGACGAAGGCACGGACCAGGCGCACTACCGCGGCTCGCTGCGCATGTACGAGAAGGCCGGCTTCGAGCCCTACCGCGAAAACGATCGCTATTTCGTCATGCGCAAGACTCTGGCGTGAGGCTTCGCGTCGAATCGACCGCCGACCGTCAGTTCGCCACCAACTCGTACCTCGTCGAGGACGAAGAGACGCACGACGCGGTGATCATCGACGCCAACCTCGAGCCGGAGCTGATGGTCGATCTCGTGCGCGAGCGCCAGGCCAACATCAAGGCGATCCTGCTGACGCACACCGACGTCGATCACATCGCCGGGCTGCCGCTGTTGCTGCAGGAGCTGGGCGCCGTGCCGGTCGCGGTCCACGATGCCGAGCGCGAGGTCGTGACCGAGTCGAGGCCGCTGCGCCGCCAGTTCCCCGTGCAGCTCCCGCCAGTCGAGACTGTCACCGCACTCGCGGAGTCGGAGACGTTTCGGGCAGGCTCTCTCGAGTTCGACGTGCTCCACACGCCAGGTCACAGCCCTGGTGGCGTCTCGTTGAAGATCGACGGCCACGTGTTCACCGGCGATGCGCTGTTCGCCGGCTCGGTCGGTCGCTCGGACTTTCACAACTCCGACCCGCGGGCGCTGCTCGAGGGCATCCACCGCCGGCTCATGGCGCTGCCGGACGAAACGATCGTGCACAGCGGCCATGGGCCCGACACGACCATCGGCCGGGAGCGAAAAACTAACCCCTTCCTCAGTTAGTTTCCTCGTGCCAGTGCCGGCACTCGACGCCGAATCGGCACATTTCGTTGTGCGAGTGCCGGCACTCGCCGGTGGTCAGTGCGAGTTGATCGACAGGATCACGATCAGGGCCGGCCCGAGCAGGATCAGCCACAGCGTCGGGAAGACGCACCCGACGGTCGGCAGCAGGATCTTCAACGAGGCGCGCGCCGCGTCGGCACGGATCTGAAGGCGGCGCTTCACGCGCATCTGCGCGGCGTGAGCCGCGATCGTGCGCGCGATCGGTACGCCGGTGCGCTCCGCGTGGAGGATCGAGCGCACGAGGCCGGTGAAGTCTTCAACCCCGGTCCCCTCGGCCATGTCGTTGAGGGCGTCGGCGCGCGGCCTTCCGAGCTCGATCTCGCGCAGCGCGCGGGCCACGAGCAGCGTCAGCGGGCCTTCCTGGTGGCGGACCAGCTGCTCCAGCGCGCGGTCGAGGCCGAGGCCCGCCTCCATGCTGATGGCGATCACGTCGAGCGCGTTCGGCAGCACGGCTTCCAGCTGCGCGCGCCGCTCGCTCACCAGCTGGCGCAGCCACAGCATCGGCAGGTAGAAGCCGAGCACCGCGCCCGCGACCAGTGCGACCGCCACCGCCAGCGGCTGGCCGATCAGCACGCCGAGCGTTGTGCCCACAGCACCGAGCCCGGCCGCCGCGGCGATGCGCAGTGTCTGCACGCCCGCGGGGTCGAGCCCGAACGGGTTGCCGATGAAGTCCAGCTCACGCTGGAACCTCGCGGCCTGAGCGGCCGGCGTGAGCCGGTTCATCTGGCGGGCGATGCTCTTGCGCACCGGGTCGAGCAGGCGCTCGAGCAGCGGCCTCTCCAGCTGCAGGGCGATCGCGCTCTGCCCGAGGCCCAGCTCCTGGCGGATGAGGCGCTCGCGCAGCAGCGTCGCGGCGTCGGTTGCCTGCGACGCGCGCATGCCCAGCGCGACTAGCGCGACGCCCAGCGCAGCGATCAGTCCGAGCAGGACGGGCAGGGTGGTCATGCGATCGCCGTGATCCGGCGGATGATGAAGGTCCCGGTGCCGAGCAATGCCGCCGCGATGATGAGCAGCGCCCAGCCGACCGGGTTGACGAACAGCGGCCTGAAGTAATCGGGCAGCACGAAGTACCCGAACGCCGCGACCAGCAGCGGCAGCGCGGTGATGATCACACTCGACGCGCGCGATTGCGCCGTCGCCGCCAGCACTTCCTCGCGCATCTCGCGGCGCTGACGCATCGTGTCGGCAAGCGTCGTGAGAATCGCAGGCAGGTCGCCGCCCACGGCGTGCTGGATCGTGATGACCATGATCATCAAGCGCAGGTCGCTGCTGCCCATGCGCTTCTCCATGTTGCCGAGTGCGCTCTCGACCGACGCACCAAGCTCGATCTCTCGGCGCGCCAGGCTGAACTCTTCGGACACGGGCGGTTGCGCGTTGTCGGTCACCGCCGCGAAGGACTGGGCGACCGACTGGCCGGCCTTCATCGAGTTGGCGATGAGCTCCATCGCGCGGGGCAGCTCGTCGTCGAACTTCTGCAGCCGGTGGCCTCGGCGATTGCGCAGATAGAAGGCGGGGAGGACGTATCCGATCACCGCCGCGACGGGCACGGCAAAGCTTGCCTCGAAGCGGAGGAAGGCGATCAGACCGAGCGCGAGCCCGGCGCCGACCTGCAGCAGGCGGAATTCGTAAGGGCGCAGCTGAAGATCTGCGCTGGCCAGGTCGCGAGCGAGGGCGTTGGTGTTCGGGCCCGCCACCCAGACAGGCGCGCCCGTCGGCTCGAACCGGCGGCGCAATTGCTCGCGCACGTCGGCGAGCGTGCGGTAGGTGACCCGCGCGCCGACGCCGGAAGGCAGGCCCGCCTCATCGCGGCCGCCGGCGACGATCCCGTAGACCACAAGCGCCACGCCGAGCGCGGCTCCGACCGCGACGATGATCGCTAGCGAGGGCATCGCGTCAGGGGGTGGTGAAGCTCCAGCGCTTGTTGACCTCGACCGGCCCGGCGCCCTTGGCCGCCAGCACGGACTGGCACGCGGGATCGGGCTGGGTCGGCGTAGCGCCGTAGTCCTTGTAGGACTCGAGCTCGTACTTGAGGGTCGCGTTGTTCAGGAGCCAGAACATGAACTCCGCGTCGCAGGCCGTCAGCATCACCGTGAGGCTCGTGCCCACCTGCGATGCGCCCTGCGCGGTCGCGACCGGCCCGACCCGCAGCACCGGGACGTCACGAAAGACCGTGCGCACGGCCAGCACCGAAGGGCCGGAGCCGAACACCTGCGTGTTGACGCTCGCGAGGATCGAGATGCGATCGCCCACCTGCACGTACCCGGCGACGCCGGCCTGCTCCGAGGTCGGTATGGCGACAGCGACGTAACCCTGCGGGATCGGCAGGTAGGTCACGTCGCTGCTGCTCAGCAGGTCGGGGCTCTCGGCGATGAGGTTCGCGGTGACCGGTTCGCCCGCCGGGATGTCGACGCGGGCACCCTTGCCGGCGACCGAGGAGATGTTGGTGAACGACTGCGGCGGGACCGGGCTGATCGCGCTCAGCTCGAGGTCGGCGGCCGTGATCCGGGTGCGAGCGGTGATCGCTGACTTGGCGACGACCACCTTGGTCCCCAGCGGGCTCGAGGGGAAGAGGTACGGGAAGGACGCAAGGCCCGCGGCGGCCAGGAACGCGACCACGGCGAGGACCGTACCGATGACGATGTACATGCGGCTGCGCCGCGGCCGGCCGACCGTTGTGGAGGTTGCCATTCAGTCTGACTCCGGTCTGGTGCTCATTTGGCGCAGCAAATGATGCACTTAAAGACCCTGGTTCACTCCACCAAAACCGCCTCGACGACCGCCGTGTTGATGCCGTAATCGCCCCCGACCGCGGTTCCTGCGCCGGCCCCGGCCGAGATCGACAGGCTGCCGCAGGCCAGGGAGCCGGCGATCGTCGACGCGCCCGTGATCGTCTCGGTACAGGTGCCGGACCAGTACGTGGAGCCGAGCAGCCACTCGCTGGCCACCGTCCCCTTGACCGCGATCTGGCCAGTCGCCGAGGCCGGCTGGTACAGGAGCAGGTTCCAGCAGGACCGGTCGCCGGCCGGGCACCAGCTGGAAGCGCCAAGGCAGCTCGCGTCGGGCGGGCTGGCGCTCGGATCCTGCGCGCAGGGCGCGGCGAACCAGCTGAAGGAGGTGTCCACCAGGCTTCCGGCCGGGTTGCTGCCGAAGTCACAGGCCCCGGTGGAACAGCCCGCGCCACCGCCGGCGGCGCATGTCCCCGTCGAGAACCCGGCCTGGTTGACGAACTCGATGGTCACGTCACGGGCGAGCAGCGTGCCTCCGTTCAAGCAGATGCCGCCTCCCCCTGCGAATCCGGAGCCGTTGAAGTAGTAGAAGCCGGGGTCGAGCACCGCGCCCGCGGCCGAAGAGCCCGGCTTGAATGTGGCGATGACGTTGGCCCACGCGCTTGCGGTGGTCGTGGTCGAGGTCTCGCTTGCCGTGCCGGCAGGCAGGTCGAGCCGGTACTCGGACGCGTAGCCGAACGCGTTGTCCTTGACGATGCTGTTCCAGCCGGCGCCCTGCGAGTAGCTGTTGCCGGCCGCGATCTTGAACCCGATGTTGGTCACCACCAGCTCGCCCGATTGAGCCATCGCGCCGACCGTCGATGTGGTGGCCGAAGTGGCGGGGACCGTGACGCTGGTCGCGCCCGTCTGGTCGAGGGGTGCGAGGGTTGCGGCTCCGCTCCACTCGGTGATCTCAGCTGCGCCGCTGACAGTTGCCGGATTCATGGTGAAGGTGGCGCTTGTGATGCCGCCGGGGTTGTTCGGGTAGTACCAGATCTCGCTGCGGCCCTCCGCCGGGTTGTCCTGCTCCACGGCCGACGTCCAGCCGGCGGGCCCGGCGAACTTGTTGGGGGTCGTCTGGGAGTTGATCGTCGCGACCAGCAGCGTACCCGCGGTGCTCGCGACAGGAAGCGTCGCCGTGATGAAGTGGGTCTGCACAGCGCTCTCGGCCCCGATCTGCTTGATCGCGATGCCCCCCGCGACGCTGCCGAGGGTCAGGTATCCGTAGCAGCTCGGCTTGAAATGCCAGAAACCCGCGGCGTCCTTGGTGGGGGCGGGCGCGAGCCCGGTGCCCCACGTGATCCCGCCCGCGACGATGTTGGGATAGGCCCCGCCGGCCGAGCACGCGGAGCCGCCCGTGCCCTGAAGCGTGGCGATGGCTGCGGGGTCCGCGTTCGGGTCAGGAGGCAGCAGGGCGGAAAGCGGCGGCACGGGCTGCGCGCCGACGCCGCCGGCGCATGGGTTGGAGTTGATCGCGGCGTTGGCGGCCGACAGGTACTCGGTGGTGCCGCCGCACGCGGTCCCGCTGTGCCCGGACAGCTCGTAGCCGTCGGCGCAGATGGCGTTGCTGGATCCCGAGTTCGCGCCCGCGATGCAGCTGCCTCCGCCGTTCAGCCAGGACTGGCCGCCCGCGTACACGCGCACGTTGCCGAGCTCTGAGTAGGCGCCCGACGCGGGGTTCTGGTGCGCGTAAAGGGCGCAGCCGCCGCTGAGGGTGATGGCGTTGGACGCCAGGATGTCCCCGACCGCGTTCACCTGTCCGCCGGTGCAGGCGAGGTTCGTTGCAGTGATGGCCGGCACCGAGGCGCTCAAAGCCTGCGCGACCGCGTAACGCGTCAGCGTCGTGCTCGTCGAGCCGACCGCGCCGCCGAACGAGATGGGGAGGCTCAGCGTCAACAGCACCTCGACCTGCTGCTGGTGGCCCTTGTAAGGCCAGTAGTAGTCGGCGCTCAGGCCGCCGGCGAACGTATCGGTGCCGTGGTACGGCGCGGCGCACGTGCCGGCCGCGATGCCGAGCGATCCGGTGCGCGTGCGCTGGGTGGCGAGGAAGTTGTCGGCCTCGGTGATCACCGTCGACGCCATCGCCGCGTTGCAGCCGATGCCGATCTTCAGCGCCGAATCGAGCGCCGCGGTGTCGGCCAGCGACTGCAGCTGGTTGCGCTGGGATGCGGCCGAGCCGGCGAGCAGCACGAGGGCGGCCGAGCCGACCAGCGCGAGGATCGCGACAGCCACCAGGACCAGGGCCTGGCCCGATTGTGGTCTGGATCGCGTCATCAGAACTCGATCCGGTCCACCGACTGGGAATCGAAGGTGATGACGGTGGGTATGCCGAGAAAGCTCGCCAGCACGGGCTGCCACTTGAGCTTGAGGTCGACCACCACCAGCTGGTGGCCGGACGTCCGGACCGCGCTTCCGTACGTCGCCGTGCAGGCCGCTGCCGGGCAGCTCCAGCGCGGGCTCGGGTTGCCGGCCGTGGAATCGATCTCGTAGACGAACACGTAGACCGTGTTGGTGCTCGTGCCGGCCGTCAGGGCGATGGTTCCGGGTTGGGTCGGGTCGGCGTTGGGCGTGTAGGTCCCGTACGCGGGCGGCGAGCCGATGGCCGCGGAATCCTGGTAGACGACGCCGACGCCGAGCGAGTCGAGCATGTGCGCGCCCTGCACGACAGATGTGCGGGCGCAGGGGCTGGCCAGCGCCGTGCACGCGGGGGGCAGCGTGTTCGAGCCACTGTTCTCGGCGAGTGCGGCAAGCCGCGCGGTCTCGCGTGACGCGCCGGCGAGAAGATTGTTGAGCAGGACCCCGCGTCCCAGGTCGACCGTCCCGCCGATCATCAATAAAAGGACGGGAGCGACCAGCGCAAACTCGACCAGGGTCTGGCCGAGCTGCATGACCAGGCGGCGCTTCACCATGAGGTGGTCGTCCGCGCCGAGCCGCTGATCGTGATCAGGCCGCCGAAGAGGTTCAGGTCGTTGAACCCGTAAAAGACGTACACGTCCACCTCCGACTGGTAGAGCGTGTCGACGCCGCCCGTGCAGTTGGCGCTTGTTCCGCAGTAGACGACCACAACGGCCTGTCCACTCGCGGGCTTCGTGTAATCGGCGCCGGCGACGAATGGCGGCGCGTGTCCCACCTGCGTCGGGCAGCTCACGTTCGACGTGACGCCGGCCAGGTCGGCCGTGACGACGCTGCACATGCTGGTGAGGCCTGGACCGTTAGTGGTCGACGTCTTGCCCGCCACGTAGCGCGCGCCGTCGCGCGCGGCGTTGGAGGTGGCGACCGCGAACGAGTAGCCGCGACCCACGAACACGGTGCCGCCGACGAGCAGCATCAGGATGGGCAGCGCGATCGCGAACTCGACCAGGGCTTGCCCGCGACTCCGGTGGTGTGGGCTGCGGCTTGCCGCCGCAGCTCTAAAGCTTGAGCTTGAGATGCGCACCGATGAGGCGGGCGATTTCGTTCGCACCGCGGGCGATGTTGGAGGAAGGATCGCGCTGAATCGCGAGCGACCCTGAGAGCGTGGCTTCTTCTGGTCGCGGGCCGTCGAACCCGACCGTGACCGAGATCTGCCGCCCGAGCACCGACTCGATCGCCGCCTTGTCGAGCGGCGTGTGCTGGGAGCGCTGGTTGAGCACCACCTCGATCCGGCTCGGCGGCACTCCCATGATGTCGCGGAACACGGCGAGGGCGCGCCGGGCGTCGGTCATCGCGGCGATCTCGGGCGGCACGACGATGACGAGGCACTGGGCGCGCTCGATGACGACCAGCGCCGCCTCCGCGAGGCTCGTGCCGAGGTCGGCCACGATGACGCGCTGGCCCGGCGCCACCACGTCAAGTGCGCGGGTGGTGAGGTCCGCGTTGAGGAGGTCGACTTCCTCCGGCCGCAGCGTCGCCGGTAGCACGCCCAGGCCAGAGCGGTGGTTGACGATGGCGCCCTTCAGGTTCTTGGTGAAGTCCGCCAGCGGCGCCTTCGAGGCGCCGGCGATCGAGCCTGTCGCGATCAGGTCGGCGAGCAGCGCCGCGTGACCGAACGGCTCGGACAGGTCGAGCAGCAGAACCTGCCGCGGGTACTTGTCGCCCAGCGCGGCTGCCGTGTTGATGGCCAGGGTCGTGGCGCCCGAGCCGCCCTTGGCCGAGAAGAAGGCCGCGATCGGCGCCGCCGCACGCCAGGCTTCCTGCGCCTGCGCGGCGTCGGCGGCGGCGAGCTCCTGGTCCCAGAGCTTGTCGAGGCCGGCGCTGACCGTCTCGACGTCCGGGCCGAGAGCCTCCATCAGGCCGTCGCGGTCGAGCGTCAGCAGCGTCGCGTCGCTGAGGCCGTGGATGCTCGTCACGTAACGGTCGCCTCCACGCGGAGCGGGGAGGATGAGGAGGTCGCCGGGCTTCGGCCGGCGCGTGAGCACGACCTTGCCATTGGCGTCGAGGATCGCGCCCTCACACGAGCCGGTCGACAGGAAGATGACGAGGTCGCCGCCACGAGCGCCCAGGCGCAGGGTCTCACCGGCGGCCAGGCTCACCGGCCGCATCCGTCTCGCGAGGGCGCGAAGAGTGCCGTCGCTGAGCTCGGAGAAGACCGACGACATCTCGAGCAGCCGGGCGCGTTGCTGAAGAACCGAGGGGGCCTGTTCGAGCGCAGGCATCTGCGCCGTCGGCTCTTCCTCGGACACCTCTTCCTCCCGCGGCCCGTGGCTCTCTCGAACCTCGCGGGCGCACAAAACGCCGATACTGTAGCAACGTCCCCCCCGAACTCCACATCGGTACCCGGCAGCGGCCTCTCGTCCGACGATTCGGACTCGATTCGGGTCGCTGAGCAGGTGAACCAGACACTGGTTTCGGCGCTGACCGGCCAGAACGCCATGCTCTCCATCAAAGCGAGCGAGCTCCTGAAGCACGCCGGCGCCGTCGCGCCCGCGATCGCGGCGGTGATGCACCGTCCCGGCATCACGCTGGCCCAGCAGTGGCACGTGACGAAGGCCATCCAGCGCGGGGGGCTGGGCGGTGAGCTGCTGGACGCCCTGGCCGCGGACGACCCCGCCACCCGGGCCGCCGCGGCTCAGCTGTGCGGGGCGCTCCGGCTGGCCGACTCGGTGGCCTGGCTGAGCGACCTCCTGACCGATCCGGAGGAGAAGGTGAGGATGGCCGCGGCTCGAGCCCTCGGGCGGACGGGAGGGCGGCGCTCAGTGGACGCCCTCATGGCCAACGTCGCGGGCTTCCCGCCGCACCTGCTCGCGGTCGCACTGGCCCGCGCGGCGTCCGACATCGACCTCGACGGCCTCCTGCGGTTGGGGGGCAGCGCCCAGACCAGCGTCGTGGTCGCCCTCGCGTGCGGCTTGAGGGGCGACGCGCTCCGCTTCCCGCGCCTGGTGTCGATGGCGCGCGACCGGAACGCCCCCTCCGAGGTGCGGGCGGCGGCCTGCCGGGCGCTGGGCATGATCGGCGACCGGGCGGCCGCCGGCGTCCTTCGCAACCTCGGCGTCGATCCCGATTCTGTGGTTTCCGAGGCAGCTACCCACGCGCTTCGGCGCTACCATCCCGGCGTGCAGAGGTCCCAGTGAAGCTGTCGGAGCGGTTCGACCGCCGCTATCAGCAGACGCCCCTGGGCGTGCCCGTGGCGCCACGCTCGCCTGGACCCGCGGCTCCTGCCGCACCGGCGCCGGCACCCGAAGCCCCGACGCCTGACCCGGTGTCGACCGCCACAGTCATCCCGATTCCCTCGGCGCCCAGCGCCACCTCCGCCGAGCCGGCCGTCAAGCTCACGCCTGCCCTGGCCACCGCCAAGAACGAGATCCACGCGCAGCTGCTCGCCCACCACACCGCCCAGATCGACCTCAACAACCGGCCCGGCATCCGGCGCCTCCTGCAGCAGCTGACGGAGGAGCACTTCCGGGCCAAGCCTGGCCTCGGCGTCACCACCGCGGAAAAGGAGCGGCTCGTCGAGACGCTGTTCGACGAGGTGGTGGGCCTCGGTCCGCTGGAGACGCTGCTGCGCGACCCCGACATCACCGAGGTCATGGTCAACCGCCCGGAGCAGATCTTCGTCGAGCGCCGCGGCCGCATCGAGCTGACGAACCTCGCCTTCGAGGACGAGGACAGCCTGCGCCGCGTCATCGACCGGATCGTGTCGTCCATCGGCCGGCGCGTCGACGAGTCGGAGCCGATGTGCGATGCGCGCCTCAAGGACGGCTCCCGCGTCAACGTCGTCATCCCGCCCGTGGCCATCTACGGCCCCTGCCTGACCATCCGCAAGTTCGGCCGCGACGTGCTGAGCCCGGAGCAGATCATCGGGTCTGGCGGCGCGACCGCGCCGATGATGGAGTTCCTCGACGCCGCGGTGAAGACGCGCCTCAACATCATCGTCTCGGGCGGCACCGGATCCGGCAAGACCACGTTCCTCAACGTGCTTTCGGGCTTCATCCCCGCGGCCGAGCGCATCGTCACGTGCGAAGACGCCGCCGAGCTGCGCCTGCGCCAGGTGCACGTGATCAGCCTCGAGTCCAAGCCGCAGAACGTCGAAGGTCGCGGGGCCATCTCGATTCGCGACCTGGTCCGCAACTGCCTGCGCATGCGGCCGGACCGCATCGTCGTCGGCGAATGCCGCGGGCCCGAGGCGCTCGACATGCTGCAGGCGATGAACACCGGCCACGACGGCTCGATGAGCACGCTGCACGCCAACAACCCGCGCGACGCGGTGAACCGCCTGGAGACGCTTGTGCTTCTCGCGGGCACCGAGCTTCCATCGCGCGCGATCCGCACGCAGATCGCTTCAGCCGTCAACGTGATCGTGCAGACCGAGCGTCTCCGCGGCGGCGCGCGCAAGGTCGTTTCGATCGCCGAGGTGCTCGGCATGAAAGACGGCGAGATCGTGCTGCAGGAGCTGTTCGCCTTCCGGCAGATGGGCGTCTCGGCGGATGGGCGCGCCATCGGATATCACACGGCCACCGGCGCCCGCTCGATGTTCATGCAGCATTTCCGCGCGGACGGCATCGAGCTCTCGGACGCGCTTTTCGCCCCGACCCCGGAGCCTCCCGCCGCCAGCTTCGTCTAGCGGCTTACCCATGGAAGAGACCAAGACCAACGGTGCGGAGGCGGGCCAGGCAAGGCTGGAGCCCGAGCTGCTGGTCGACTTCGGCCACCAGCTGCGCAACCAGCTGAACGCAATAGTCGGCGCCGCGGGCCTGCTTTCAGCCACGGCGACCTCCAGCGACCAGCGCGAGCTTGCCTCGGTGATCCTCACCGGCGCGGAGGAGCTGGCGGGGCTGGTGGACGAGGTCCTCGATTCGCCGGTCATCCACAGCGGTGACTTCGAGCTGGCACTCCATCCTTTCAATGTGCGAGCCAGCGTCGAGGCATGCCTCGCGCGCGTTGCGACCTCGGCGGTGAGCAGGGGCGTGAACCTCTCCTTCAGCGCCGGCGCGGACGTGCCGAAGGTCATCGTGGGCGACTCGCGCAGGCTCGAGCAGATCCTGCACAGCCTCTTGCGCATGGCGGCCGAGAGGACGCAGCAGGGCGCCATCCACATCGAGCTCTCCTGCGAGCCCAACCAGGGGCCACTGAAGCTGCGCTTCATCGTCCGCGACTCCGGAGAGGCGGTACCGCAGCGCGTGCTCGATGCCGCGTGGACCGACGGATCGGTCGCCGGCGAGCTCGCGCCCGGCGAGAGACTCGCGGCGTTGAGCCTGCACACGACGCGTCACCTCGTCGAGATGATGGACGGCGACCTTTCCATCCGTCGCGGCGGCGATGGCACAGCGATGAACGAGGTCGACTTCACGTTTCTCGCCGAGGCGTCGGACGCGGAGACGGATCAGCACGCGAGCCTGGCGGGCATGCAGGTCCTGGTCGTGGCCGCGGACGCCACCGAACGTCGCGTGCTCGCGATGCAGGCGGAGCTGTGGGGCGCGCCTTCCACGGCCGCGGAACCGGCGGAGGCGGCGCGCCTTGTCGGCGCGGGCCAGGCCTTCGACCTTGCGCTGATCGAGCACCGCAAGCCGGTGATCGACGGCGTTGCGGTGGCGACGGAGTTGCGCTCGCAGCGCGGCCGCCACGAGCTCCCGATCGTCCTCATCGTCGCGGGCACGCTGGGCACCGACGAGGTGATGGCGGCGGACAGCGGTGTCGTGCAGGCGACGCTCGCCAAGCCCGTGCCGCCGCAGAAGCTGCGCGACGTCATGGCCCAGGTCGGCGTGCGCCGCGCGGCGCCGGCGGTGGCTCCGCCCGTGGAAGAGGTTGGGACCGTGAGCCTCAAGGTCCTCGTGGCCGACGACAACACGCTGAACCAGAACATGCTGCGGCGCCAGATCAGCAAGCTCGGCCACACGGTCGACGTCGTGTCGAACGGCCGCGAGGCGGTGAACGCCGTGGAGCAGCAGCCCTACGACGCGCTGCTGATGGACGTGCTCATGCCCGGCATGGACGGGCTGCAGGCGGCCGAGGAGATCTGCCGCCGGTGGAGTCGCGGCACGCGGCCAAGGCTGATCGCGCTCACGGCCATGGCGGGACCGGGCGACGAGGAGCGCTGCCGCAAGGCCGGCTTCGACGACTACATGTCCAAGCCGGTGCACATGGACGAGCTCGCGGAGGCGTTGAAGGCGGCGGCCGGTTTCAGAGCCGCGCCCAAGCCGCTCGGCTAGATCGCGCTTCTCCGGGAGGCCCGTGCCTCCAGCAGCACGACGACGATCACGATCACGCCGCCCAGCACCATCAAGCCGCCGAGCGCCTCGGCCTCGAGGCCCGAAGGCTCGGCGACGATCTGGATCATCGCCGACCCGAACACGAGCATGTAGCTGAGCCCGAGCAGGCGCACGCGGGGCGCAACGCGCTGCTGCTCCTCACCGCGCCACGGCCTTTTGCCGATCACGAGAAGGTACGCGCCCATCAGCAGCGCCAGCGCCGCGAGGACCAACGAGATGAGCTGCACGATGCTGGTCGTCTCCATCGCCCCGAGATAGTAGCGAGTGGTTTCCTACAATCGACCTCTCTTATGCCCCGAACCGAGCCGATCAAGGCCGTCCGCGGTGTCCGCGACATCCTGCCGGAAGAACGCGCCATCTGGCGGATGGCCGAGGTCGCCGCCAAGAGGGTCGCGCATCGCTTCGGGTACCGCCAGATCGAGACGCCCGTCATCGAGCACCAGGAGCTGATCGAGCGCGGCGTGGGCGAGGACGCCGACGCCGGCTCCAAGGAGCTGTACCGATTCGAGGACAGGGGCGGCCGCCAGCTGGCCCTCCGGCCCGAGGCCACCGCGGGTGTGATGCGCGCCTACTGGGAGCGCGGCCTTCAGCAGGGGCCGCAGCCGAAGCGCCTCTACCTGATCGGCCCGATGTTCCGCTACGACCGGCCGCAAAAGGGCCGCTACCGCCAGTTCTTCCAGTTCGACGTGGAGGCGATCGGCAGCGCCAGCCCGGCGCTTGACGTCGAGGTCATCGAGGTCGCGCGCGCCTGGCTGTTCGAGGTCGGGTTGCGCAACCTTCGCCTCGAGGTCAACACGATCGGCGACGGGAAGTGCAGGCCGGCCTACCTGGACCTGCTGCGCAAGTACTACCGGCCGTTCAAGGCGCAGCTGCACGCGGACTGCCAGCGGCGGCTGGAGATCAACCCGCTGCGCCTGCTCGACTGCAAGGTGCCGCAGTGCCAGCCGTTCAAGGAGAACGCTCCGCGGATGACCGACCACCTCTGCGCCGATTGCGAGGCCGCGTGGACGCTCGTGCGGCAGCTGCTCGACGCGGCGCACTTCGAGTACCTGGTCAACCCGTACCTCGTGCGCGGCCTGGACTACTACACGCGCACTGTCTTCGAGATCTATCCCGCGACCGCGACGGGCCAGCAGGACGCGCTCGCCTCGGGCGGCCGCTACGACGGTCTCGCCGAGTCGCTCGGCTGGAACTCCACGCCCGGCGTCGGATTTGCGGGCGGGCTCGATCGCGTGACCGAGCTGATGGCTTCCGAGGGCGAGGAGGTGCTGCCCGAGCCCGCCGCCGAGGTCGTCGTCATCGCGGACGGTGACATGGCCGTCGACGCCGCCGAGGTCGCGCGCATCGCACGCGCCGTGCGGTCGGTCGCGGTCGACTACGAACCGCGCAGCCTGGCGAGGAAGATGGGCGCGGCGGACAAGCTCGGCGCGCGCTGGGCGCTGCTGCTCAACGCTGACGACGCGAGCCGCCAGGTAGCGCAGCTGCGCGACATGAGGTCGGGCGAGCAGCGCGAGGTGGCGTGGGCGGACCTCCCGGAACTCTTGGCTTGAGCGGATTCTCCGCCCCGCACTGCGGGTCGCTGCGCGCCGCCGACGAGGGCAAAGTGGTCGAGCTCTACGGCTGGGTCGCGCGCCGGCGCGACCACGGAGGCGTCACGTTCCTGGACCTGCGCGACCGGTGGGGAATCGTGCAGGTGGTCATCCGGACCGAGACGCAGGTTCGCAACGAGTACGTCGTGCACGTGACAGGCACGGTGTCGCGCCGGCCCGCAGGCTCCGAGAACCCGAAGCTGGACACCGGCGACATCGAGGTCGTCGCGACCGCGCTGGAGGTCATCTCCGAGTCCAAGACGCCGCCGTTCGAGATCGAGGACGACGTCAACGCCGACGAGGCGACGCGCCTCAAGTACCGCTATCTCGACATTCGCCGCCCGAAGATGACGCGCAACCTCGAGCTGCGGCATCGCGTGGTCCAGGCGATCCATCGCTACATGACGGCGCACGAGTTCGTGGAAGTGGAGACGCCGATGTTGCTCAAGGGCACACCGGAAGGCTCGCGTGACTTCATCGTGCCGTCGCGTCTGCACCCCGGTGAGTTCTTCGCGCTGCCACAGTCGCCGCAGCAGCTGAAGCAGCTGCTGATGGTGGCGGGCATGGGTCGCTACTACCAGATCGCCCGCTGCCTCCGCGACGAGGACCTGCGCGCCGACCGCGTGGTCGAGATCACGCAGCTCGACGTGGAGATGTCCTTCTGCGACGAGGAGGACGTACTGGCCCTCATCGAAGGATTGTGGGCGAGCGTGTGGAAGGACGTGCTCGGCGTCGAGATCAAGACTCCGTTTCCACGTCTCGACATGCAGGAGTCGCTGCTGAAGTACGGCACCGACAAGCCCGACCTGCGCTACGACCTCTTCATCGCCGACGTCAGCGACGCTCTGCGCGGGACGTCGGCCACCGTGTTTCGCAGCGCGCTGGAAGCGGGCGGTGTCGTGCGCTGCATGGCGGTGCCGGGCGGCAAGGACCTGTCGCGCCGCGAGCTCGACGAGCTGACCTTGATGGTCAAGGGAGCTGGGGCGAAGGGCCTTGCCTGGCTGCCCGGGCCGCTCGACCGGCACCTGGCGGAAGGCGAGGTGGCGGCGATCAGCGCCGCCGCGGGCGCCGGGCCTGAGGATCTCGTGCTGCTGGTCGCAGACCGGCGGCGAAAGGCCGAGACCGTGATGGGGCTGTTGCGCCGCGAGATCGCGCGCCGGCGCAAGCTCATCCGCCCGGGCGAGTGGCAGTTCCTCTGGGTCTACCCCATGTACCTGTTCGAAGAGGACGACCTGGGCAACCTCACGTACGGCCATCACCCGTTCACGTCACCTTGGCCGCAGGACATGGACCTGCTCGCGACGAAGCCTTACGAGGTGAGGGCGCGTGCTTACGACTGCGTGCTGAACGGCGTCGAGGTGTCCGGAGGGAGCATCCGCATCCACGACCGCGAGCTGCAGGAGAGGGTGTTCGAGATCCTCGGGATGACGCGGGAGAGGATTCGCGCGCAGTTCGGTCACCTGCTCGACGCGTTCGAGTACGGCGTGCCCCCGCACGGCGGCATCGCGGCCGGCATCGACCGCCTGATGATGGCCATCCTCGGCACCGAGAACATCCGGGACGTGGTCGCGTTCCCGAAGACGCAGAGCCACCAGGACCTCATGCTCGGCGCGCCCAGCCCGGTGGAGCAGGCCTTGCTGGACGAGCTGCACATTCGTGTGGTTCCCCCGACGAAGCCTTCGTAAGATGAGGGCGCTTCCTACCGGGCGCGGGCATACGCGCGTTGCCCAACAGTCGATCGATAGGGACCCCGGAGTCCGGACAGCAGACCACATGCCCGATCGGCGGGACTTGGAAAGCCAAGGCAGGGGACCCACCTGAGCTCGCTCAGGACAACCCGTCCCTGCGCACCGGGGGAAGCTCTTTGAACCAGGTACGCCTGGTGCCGCCGGGCATCGTCGTGGCGGTGCTGCTCGTCCTCATCACGTCCCAGGTCTTCTACGCGGCCCTGCGCTACCGGCGCCGCGCGTACATCCCGATCCTGGTCACGACCGCCGCGGGCTTCGGGCTCGGCCAGCTCTGGGAGTACCTGGGACTTCCGTCGTTCAACCTGGGCGAGGCGAACGTGCTCCCGGCCGTGGGGTTCGCCCTGCTGCTGCAGCCGCTCGCCCGCTTCATCCCGCGGCCGGGCCGCGAGCCCAAGGAGCCTGCCGAACAGCCACCCTCCGGGTAGCATTCGCGTGTTTGTCGCATCTCCTCAGGGGGTAATTGCAGCAGTGGAGTTCATGTGGATCGCGTTTGGGATCAGCGCCCTGATCGTGGCGCTGGCCCTGGCGGCGGTTCTCTTCAGGCTCCGCGGAACATTGGGTGCAATGCAAGAGCTGCTGGACACGACGAGCGACGAGATGAAGGAGACGCTGCCGGAAGTGCGCGAGACCATCGGCAACGTCAACGGCATCGCGATGGGGGTGAACGTCGGCCTGCGGACTGCGGGTAGGGGCGCTCAGGCGATCGGGCGTACTGTGAGCGCAGCGGCTCACGGCGCGAAGGTCGCAAGCCAGAGCCTGGTCCGCTCATTCCTAGGAGGTTAGGTAGAGCGATGGCGGAAGACAGAGGTGGCGGTGGCGGGTTCGGTTGGTTTCTGCTCGGCGGCGTGCTCGGGTTGATCGCCGGCGCGTACATCGCGTCAGGTCCAGGTCGCGGCCAGGTGGACAACCTGCGCAGCAAGACGATCGAGCTCTCGACGAGCGAACCGGTGCAGAAGGCGAAGGAAGCGGCGCAGCGCGCGCGGGCGGTCATGAGCGACCCCGACCACCCGGTCGGCAAGGCGATCCAGGACGGAGTCGCGGCCGCCAAGCGCCGGCGCGAGGAGCTCGAGGCCGCGGCGCGGAGCAAGATCCAGCAGGCGACCAACGGCGGCGCGGAGAAGGAGTAGCAGCAGCACTTGGCCAAGCGCGATCTCGCCGAGCTGAGGATTCCGGCGTCCTCGACGTTCATCCCGGTCGCCAAGCGCGTGGCGAGCACGCTTGGCAGCCAGCTCGGCCTAAGCCTCACCGACCTCGATGAGCTGAGCATCGCGCTCACCCAGGCGTGCGACAGCGCCATCAACGCGGCCGACGACATCGGCGGCGAGCACGACCTCAAGCTCACGTACTTCGCCACCGACCGCGCGCTGGTCGTGGACGTCGACCTCCTGCCGGCGCAGCATCAGGCGGCGCGGCACCCGGCCGAGGCTGTGGCCAAGCATCACGAGCTCGTCGATGCCGAGATGCAGAGGCTGGCTTACGAGATGATCCGCTGCTTCGTCGACGACTTCCGGCCGTCCATCGAACCTCGGACGGGCCAGGTCCGCTTCCGGATGGTCAAGCACCTGGCCGGCTAGCGCCGGCCACAGCCGTTTCGCGCGCACCGCAAACTGAAATAGCGTTGAGCAGCAACACGGGGCGGTTGTCCCGCGAGGAGCTGCGGGAGCTCCACCGGCGTTACCGCGACAGCAAGGATCCTGCCGAGCGCGACCGCATCCGCGCGCAGCTCGTGGATTCCTACCACGACTTCGTCTACTTTCTGGCGCGCAAGTTTCAGAACCGCGGCGAGCCGCTCGACGACATCGTGCAGGTCGGCTATCTCGGCCTCATCAAGGCGATCGAGCGATTCGATCCCGACCTCGGCTACGAGTTCACGACGTTCGCGACGCTCACGGTCGCCGGGGAGATAAAGCGTCATTTCCGCGACAAGGGAACCGCCATCCGGTTCCCGCGCCGCCTGCAGGAGCTGCACCAGTCCGCCGTGCGCGTGAACGAGCAGATGAAGAACGAGCTCGGCCGTGAGCCTTCGGTGCAGGAGCTGGCGGAACGTCTCGGCGTCACTCCCGAGGACGTCACGGAGGCGATGGAAATGGGGCCCGCGCAGACGCCTCTGTCGCTCGACCAGACGATCGGTTCCACTGACGGCGAGGCTGGGCGTTCGGTGGCCGAGTCGATCGGCGCGGAGGACACCGAGCTGGATCGCGTGGAGATGCGCGACCTGCTGAACCGCGCGATGGAGCACCTGACGCCGCGCGAGCGGTCGATCATGGCGATGCGCTTCTACGAGCAGCTTTCGCAGTCGGAGATCGCGCGCCGCCTCGGCATCAGCCAGATGCACGTCTCGCGTCTGCAGCGCGCAGCGCTGGAGCAGCTGCGCAAGTATGTGCCCCAAGAAAGCGCCGGCTGATCGGTAGGGAGGAGAGAGGGGATGGCGATCATTGCGACGTACAAGCGGCTGCCGTTCGTCGAAGGTGATCCCGACGACTATCGGCCCAACTCTTCCGCGGCCTTCCTCGTCGATCCGGGCGTGAGTGAGCGCGAGCGCGTGGAGGACATCACCTTCGTCTCGGAGGAGATAGCGCCGGGCGATCGCATTCCAGCGCATGACCATCCGGTCAGCGAGGTCATGGTCATCCAGCATGGGAGGCCGGAGGTGCGCCTGGGAGACGAGAGGCGAGAAGTCGAGCCGGGGACTGTCATCTTCATCCCGGCGCGCGTGGCTCACGGTGTCACCAACCGCACCGACGATGCCGTGCGCATCTACGCCATGTTTCCGACCCAGCGGATCGGCGTCCGCTATATCGAGCGCAATCCGGCGCCCGGGACGGAAAAGGACGCGCCGCAGCCCGAGTTTGCGCTCGACATGCGCGAACTTTCGCCACTGTTCTTGACGGAGGCATAGGCACCCGGTGGCGCTGCTCGAATCCGAGGCGCCCAAGGACCCCTTGGTGCTTTTTGATCGCTGGTTTCGGCAGGCCGCGGAGGCAGGTGCGCTGCAACCCGACGCGGTGGCGCTGGCCACCGCTTCGCCATCAGGCGCCCCGTCGGCGCGCATGGTCCTGTTCAAAGGCCTGGAAGGCGGCGCCTTCCTTTTCTATTCGAACTACGCGAGCCGCAAAGGCCGCGAGCTGGCGCGCAACAACCGCGCCGCCCTCGTCTTTTTCTGGAGCATCGTCCGCCACCAGGTGCGCGTGTCCGGAACCGTGCGCCGGCTCTCACGCGAGGCCTCGGCCGAGTATTTCCACACGCGGCCGCGCGGCGCGCAGCTCTCGGCACTGGCGTCACGCCAGAGCCGCGTCGTGGCTTCGCGCGAGGTGCTGGAGAAGGCGGTGGCGCAGCTCGCCGCCAGATATCCCGGCGAGGTTCCGCTGCCGCGCGATTGGGGGGGCTACGCCCTGACCCCTCGCTGGATCGAGTTCTGGGAGAACCGCGAGGACCGGCTGCACGACCGGCTGCGCTACGTCAAGCGAACGGGAGGCGGCTGGCGGGTCGAACGGCTCGCCCCCTAAACCTGTGTGGGGACGGCGGGATCCGCTTGTCGGTGGAGCGTCCTAGGCGCCCGAGCGCCCTGCGCGCGCTGACGCCGGCGTCGAGTCTCCGGGCGTTCTCGTCACGCACCTCCGGTGCGCTCCTCGAACGTCCTCGCCTCTCCTTGGCGTCGGGCGCCGATGCCGCCCACCGGCTGCGCGGCCCCGCCGCCCTACACTAAGTCAGCCCCGTCATGACCGGGAACGAGATCCGCCAACGTTTTCTAGAGCATTTCGCGAGCCGGGAGCACAAGGTCCTCCCCAGCGCACCGCTGGTGCCCAAGGACGACCCGAGCACCTTGTTCATCTCGGCCGGAATGCAGCCTCTCCAGCCCTACTACCTGGGCTTGAGCGATCCTCCCGCGCCCAGGCTCGCGAGCGCGCAGAAGTGCCTGCGCACGGGCGACATCGACGAGGTGGGGAAGACCGACCGGCACAACACGTTCTTCGAGATGCTCGGCAACTTCACGCCGACTGGCGCCTACTTCAAGGAGACGGCGATCCCGCTCGCGTGGGAGCTGGTGACGAAAGGCTTCGCCATGCCGGTAGACCGGCTGCGCGTGACGATCCATCCTTCGGACGACCAGGCGCACGAAATCTGGTTGAACACCGGCGTGGCCAAGGACCGCATCACTCGCCTCGGCGACAACTGGTGGGGCCTGGGCCGCGGACCGTGCGGCCCGGACTCGGAGATCTGGTGGGATCGCGGCAAGGACAGCGGATGCGGGCGCGACGACTGCGTGCCCGACCACTGCGAGCGGTTCACCGAGTTCTGGAACCTCGTGTTCCCCCAGTACGACCAGCGGGCCGACCTCTCGGGACCGCCGACCACGGCCGAGGCGATCCAGCGCGGCGTCGCGGACGGCGCGCTCGTGCCCCTGGCCAGGCCCGCCATCGACACCGGCATGGGCATCGAGCGCATCTCCTACATCCTCCAGGGCAAGTCCAACATCTTCGAGACCGACCTGATGGCGCCACTGGTCGAATTCGTGCGGGAGAACAGCTCCAGGCCGACGAAGTTGTCGGAGCGAATCATCGCCGACCACGTCCGGGCTGCTGTTTTCTGCATCGCCGACGGCGTGCATCCGTCGAACGAGGGGCGGGGCTACGTTCTGCGCAGGCTCATCCGCCGCGCGTCGCTGCATTCGCGCCGTGTTGCCCTGACACGACCGCTCCACGAGATCGTGGAAATCGTGGCCGGAATCTTTGCCGAGCCATACCCCGAGCTGACGCAGCGAGAAGGGCAGATCGGAGTCGCGCTGCGCGCGGAAGCGCTCAACTTCGAGAAGACGATTGAAAACGGGATGGAGCAGTTCGAGAAGGCTGCCGCGAGACGCGCGATTTCAGGTGAGGCCGCGTTCCGACTCCACGATACGTTCGGATTCCCTATCGATCTGACGCGGGAGCTGGCGCAGGAGCGAGGCATCGAGGTCGACGAGGCAGGCTTCAATGCGGCGATGAACGGGCAGCGCGAGCGTTCACGCGGTTCGTCGAAGCAGGCGCTCATCTCCGCCGAAAACCTCCCTCGTTCGGAGTTCACGGGCTACCGCGAGCTCTCGACCGAGAGCAAGGTCGTGGCGCTGCGCAAGGACGGCAAGCCCGCCGACAGCGCAACCGAAGGCGATGCGGTCGAAGTCTTCCTCGAGCGGACTCCCTTCTACGCCGAGTCGGGCGGGCAGATCGGTGACACGGGCAGCATCAGAACGCACTCCGGGCGCGTGCGCATCGACGACACGCAGAAGCCGGCGGACGGCGTGATCGCGCACCTGGGCACGGTCGTTACAGGCGACGTCCGCACTGGGGACAGCGCCACGGCGTCCGTGGACGCGGCGCGCAGGTCCGAGATCGCGCGCCACCATTCGGCGACGCATCTGCTGCACAAGGCTCTGCGCGAGACCCTCGGCGAGAACGTGGTCCAGAAGGGCTCGTGGGTCGGCCCGGACCACACCACCTTCGACATTCCGCTGAACCGAGCGATGACCAAGCAGGAGATCGCGACCGTGAACCGGCGCGTCATGGAGAAGGTGCGCGAAGCGCTGCCCTTCCAGGAGACGATCAAGCCGTACAGGGAAGCGGTCGCGCAGGGCGCGATGCACCTCTTCGAGGAGAAGTACGGCGACACCGTGCGCGTCGTGTGCTTCGGCGACTGGACGTGCGAGCTGTGCGGCGGCACCCACGTGAGGAACAGCGCGGACGTCGGCACGGCGTTGATCCTGAGCGAGTCGAGCATCGGGTCGGGGCTGCGGCGCATCGACATGGTCGTGGGCGCGGCCGCCGACGAGCTGGTGCGCCGCGATCGCGACCTGCTGACCGAGATGGCCAGGTCGTTCAACGTCACGCCGGAGCAGCTGCCCTCGCGCGTGGACGCGCTGCGCACCCAGCTCAAAGAGGCGGAACGAGAGCGCGACCGGGTGCGACGTGAGCGGATCGGGGGCGACGGGATGGCCGTCAGGCACGGCAAGGTCGACTACGTGACCGAGACCGTGGACGCCTCGAACGTGGACGAGCTGAAGTCGTACGCCGATCGCTACCTGGAGAAGCTGAAGTCCGGGATCGTAACCGTCACGGCCAAAGACAAGTTTGTCATCAAGGTGTCCAAGGACCTGACCAGCCAGTACGATGCCAACCGCCTCAAGGAGCTGTTCGGCAAGGGCGGCGGGCCGGCGCACCTCGTGACGGGTACGCTTACGGTCCCCGCGGACGAGGCATTTCGTCGCCTTGAAGACGTTTTGAAATGACGAAGTTCAAATTCCTTCGGAAGCGCAGCGAGTACTACCGGCACTTCACCGTGCTCGACATCGGCACCGACCTGATCAAGGTGCTGGTGGTCCGCCGGGACGGACCTGACGGCGAGATCCTCGGCGTCGGGCGCGAGCCGCAGGCCCCGGCGGCGATGTCTGGCGGCGCGATCGCAGACCTCGAGGCGGTGATCCAGGCGTGCAACCGCGCTCTCGAAGCGGCCGAGGACATGGCCAGCACGGTCCCGGGGCAGGTCGTCGTCGGGATCGCCGGCGAGCTCATCAAGGGCTTCTCTTCGACGATCGCCTACCCGCGCGACAACTCGAAGTCACGCGTCCGGTCCAGCGAGATCTCGGCGATGCTGCAGATGGTCCAGCGCCGCGCGCTGCGCGAAGCGCAGCACCTGCTCGAGCTCGAGCGCAGCTACGGCCAGCTCGAGGCGCGGCTCGTCCACTCCGCCATCACGAACGTGCGCGTCGACGGCTACCCGGTGACGAACCCCGTCGGCTTCACCGGGAAGAACCTCGAGGTCACGGTGTTCAACACCTTCGCGCCGATGACGCACATCGACGCGGTCGAGACGGTCGTGCGCGAGCTCGACCTCGAGCTGGCTTCGGCCGTGGCGCAGCCGTACGCGCTGGCGCGCGCGTGCGCGAGCGAGGAAGTCTGGTCGGAGGGCGGCATCTTCGTCGACGTCGGCGGCGGCACGACCGACGTGGCCCTGGTGCGCGACGGTGGGGTGGAGGGGACGCGAATGTTCAACCTCGGCGGCCGCGCGTTCACGCGCCGGCTCGCCCTGGCGTTCGGTCTGAGCTACGAGGAGGCCGAGGCGCGCAAGCTGCGCCACTCGGAAGGGCTGCTGTCGGCCGAGCAGCACCGCCAGGTCTCGGAGCTGCTGAGCGCCGACGCCGAGGTCCTGCTGCAGGGCCTCGCCCTGAGCTTGAAGGAGCTAGCCCGAGGCGACCGGCTGCCCTCGAACATCTTCCTGTGCGGCGGCGGAAGCCTGCTCCCGGAGCTCACGATCGAGATGGGCAAGAACAACTGGTCCAACGGACTTCCGTTCCCCAGATCGCCTAAAATCCGCCACTTGGTCCCGCCGGACGTACGCAACCTGACCGATTCCACGGGCCAGCTTTCGAGCCCCCAGGACATCGCCCCCATGGGCCTCGCGAACCACGCTCTCCGAACGGAGACGGAGGAGAGGGACACCGTGAACTCGGTCATGCGGCGGGTCCTAAGCGCTATAAAGGCTTGAGACACACCCTTCCAGGAGACCTGTAGACGCCATGGCAGCCGACCCGATCTACGTCGAGACCGAGGAGGAGATCCCCGAGGTCGTCGAGCGCATCAGGCGCACGACCGGCCAGGACACCATGCTCGTCCTGCCCGCGCGCTCGCGGGTGGGCCAGAGCCGGTTCAACTTCCAGCTTCTCCGCAACTACGCAGCGCGGATGGGCAAGCGCGTGACCGTCGTCTGCGACGACCCCGCGGTGCTGAAGATGGCCTCGGAGACCGGCTTCACCGTGTTCGGGACCGTGGGTCCCGCGGGTGAGGGCATCGCGGCCGTGGAGCCGCCGCCGCCGGCGCCGAAGAAGTGGTGGCAGCGCAAGGGACCGACGCTCTCGCCGCACATCGGCGTCATCGCGCCCACCAAGCTCATCACCAAGTCGGTGACCGAGCTGAAGCCGGGGCGCTTCCTGCTCTACATGGCGTTGCTGATGATCCTGCTCGTCGGCCTTTCGGCGATGGCCGTGTTCGTGCCGAGCGCGCAGGTCACCCTCATCGCGCAGGCCGCGCCGTTCTCACAGCGCGACATCGAGATCCAGGCCGAGCCGGGCAAGGCGCCCATCAAGGTCCGCGTCAGCCAGATCTCGCGCACCGACTCGCAGGGGTTCAAGACGACGGGCGTAAAGCACGTTCCGCTGGCGCCGGCGCAGGCGCAGGTCGTTTACACCAACGACCTCTCGCAGCCGCGCTGCCCCAGCGCCGACTGCGGATCGGCGGGACTGATCTTCCCCCGGGGCCAACGCCTCAAGGACAACAAGGACGGGCTCGAGTTCGCGCAGATCTCGCCTGACACTCTCGTCAAATGGAAGAGCACCGCCACGGTAACCGTGCAGGCGGTGCTGCCCGGCACGGTCGGCAACGTGGGCGACAACGTGATCACGACCATCGAAGACCTCGTGTACGACCCGTCCAAGGTCACCGCCACCAACCCTCAGGCTGCGGGCGGCGGCACCGACCCTTCCGACGCGCCGTTCATGTCGGAGTCCGACTTCGACGCCGGCCGCGCGCAGCTCGAGCAGTCGCTCCACCAGGAGATCGCCCAGCAGCTCGAAGCCGGGCTGCAGAAGGGCGAGAAGCTGAGCTCGACGATCGTCTACGGCGCGCCGCAGTTCAACACCGATCACAAGCCCGGGGACGCAGTGCCCAGCTTCAGCGGCACCATGACGGTGCAGGGCGAGGGTGACTACTACGTCGACTCCGACGTGGCCAAGGCCTACACGACCTACCTCGAGCAGCGGGTGCCGACGAACCAGCAGCTGCTCACGGACTCCGGCGTGAAGGTCGACTACCGCATCCTGACGGCGACGACCGGTGGGCATCTGACCTTCATCGGCAACGCCACGGCGTTCGTGGCGCCGAGGCTCGACGACAACAAGATCCTGTCGTCGATCGTGGGCCGGCCTCTGCAGGGCGCCAAGTTCTACCTGCAGACCCTGCCCATTCGATCGGCCACGATCGTGGAGTCGCCGATCCCGCTGCCGCTGATGCCGCTGCTCGCCCGCCGCATCACCATCAAGTACATCGTCGAGCCGGGGCAGGCGGGGGCCCTCAACTCCACCGCGTCGCCCTCACCCTAGCCTGCGCATCCTCGCCGTCGACCCTGGGTCCAGGCGAGTCGGGCTCGCGGTCAGCGACCCGAGCGGCACCATCGCGACCGCCCTGGCCACGATCGATGCCGGGCCGGCGGAGACCCTGGCGGCGCGAATCGCGGAGGCTGCGGCGCAGAGCTCCGCCGAGCGGATCATCGTGGGTCTTCCGTTGCGGCTCGACGGTTCGCGAGGACCGGAGGCCGCGTCCGCGCAGCGGCTGGCGGCCGAGCTGCGCCAGGCATCCGGCCTTCCGGTCGAGACGGTGGACGAGCGTCTGACCACCGCGGCGGCGGAGCGATCTCTCATCGCCGGAGGAGTCAAGCGGGCGAAGCGCCGCGCCGCGGTCGACCGCGTGGCGGCGGTGATCCTGCTGCAGGGCCATCTCGACCGCGCGCGCAGGTCCCGGCATGCCGGCTGAACAGCCCGAGTCGATCACGCTGATCGACGAGAACGGATCGGAGCGTGCCTTCCGCCTGCACGACGCTTTCGACCTCGAGGGCGTGACGTACTACCTGGTCGAGGGGGCGGACGACCCGTCTGAGGTGTTGCTGCTGCGCGAGGTCGACGGCGCGCTCGAGACCGTCGACGGCGCCGAGTTTCAGCGCGTGATGACCGCGCTGGAACATGATGAGGTCGATTGAAGAAACTAATCGCCGCGGTCCTGGTCCTGGCCGTTCTCGGTTTCGGCGCGTCCCGGGCCAACGACTGGTGGAACGGCCAGATCAACGCGCCGGCGTCAGGCACCAGCGAGGCCGTCGTGTTCCACATCCAGCCGGGTGAGCTTCCCGACCAGGTCCGAGACGATCTCTACTCGAAGGGCCTCATCCGCGACAAGACGATCTTCGACCTGTACGTGCGGATCACAGGCATCGGTTCGAAGTTCCAGGCCGGATCTTTCATCCTCAACAAGAACATGAGCATCGTGCAGATCACCAACGCCCTCCTGCGCGGTAAGACCGACGCGATCAACATCACGATCCCCGAAGGCTATCCCCTCAAGTTCCAGGCGAATTTCGTGGAGAAGAGCTGGCCGGGCATGGGCCAGAACTACCTGAAGGCCGCCGCGGATCCGAGCTGGGCGCAGCAGTACGACTTCCTGAGCACGAGGCCGGCCGACGCCAACCCACCGCTGGAGGGCTACCTGTTCCCGGACACGTACTCGATCGATCCGACAGCGGGCGTCAACGCACTGATCAAGGACCAGCTGGACCAGTTCGGCACGGTCTTCTCCCAGGACCTGCGCGCGCAGATCGGCCAGGCCACCTCGTCCAGGCCGGCGGAGACGATCGAGAACATCGTCATCCTGGCGTCGATGGTCGAGAGGGAGGCCAACAAGGACTCCGACCGCGGCAACGTGTGCAGCGTCTACTACAACCGGCTCGCTCGCGGCATCCCGCTGGGGGTCGACGCGACGCTTCTCTACTTCCTGGGCCGGCTCTCACCTGAGCCGACGTACCCGGAGCTGCAGATGAACGTCCCCTTCAACACTCGCAAGCACGCGGGTCTGCCGCCGGGCCCGATCAGCAATCCGGGCAAAGCCGCGCTCCTCGCGTGCATCAACCCGCCGAAGACGGCGTACCTGTTCTACTTCACCGACCGCAACGGCACGACGCATTTCGAGACCACCCAGGCGGACTTCGACAAGGACATCCAGAAGTACGGGGTCAGCGGGTCATGACGCCTTCCAACCGAAGCTGAAGGTCTATCTTCTCGGCCACGGAATCTCCTACTCGCGCAGCCCGGCGATGCAGGCGGCGGCATTTCTCGCGGCCGACCTGGACTGGACGTACGAGCTCCTCGACGTGCCGCCGGGCGAGCTCCACGCCGCCCTCGAGCAGCTGCACGCACCGGATGTAGCCGGGGCCAACGTCACGATTCCTTACAAGCTCGCGGTGATGGAACGACTCGACCGGCTCGACGCGGACGCGCTGCGCGCGCACGCGGTCAACACGATCAGCCGCGACGGCGAGCACCTCGTGGGATCCAACACCGACGTCGTGGGCATCAGGTCGGCGATGGAGGAAGTGGGGCTGGTGGAGCCGCGTGGGGCCAGGGTGGTGGTGCTGGGAGCGGGAGGTTCCGCCCGCGCGGCGGGTGTAGCGCTCGACGGCGCTCACATCACCTTCGTCGCGCGCCATCCGGAAGCCGCGGGCGAGCTCCCGGGACACGTCGCCGCGTGGACCGACAAGGGCTGGGAGCAAGAGGTGCGATCCGCCGACCTGCTGCTGAACGCCACGCCGCTCGGCAGGCGCGAAGAGATGCCCATGCGTCCGAACGCACTGCCCAAGGAAGGCGCGGTGATCGACCTCGTCTACGTCGCGGGCGGCACGCCGCTGGTGCGCAAGGCGCGATCCCTGGGCCTGCGCACGGCCGACGGCTGGGGGGTGCTCGTCGCCCAGGGCGCGCGGTCGTTCGAGATCTGGACCGGCCGGGCGGCCCCGGTCGACGCGATGCGCGAGGCGCTCGCGCCGTGAACCCGATCGTGATCGGCGTCGCCTGGGCGGTGCTGGGGGCCGTCGCGGGATGGGGCATGCGCTGGGGCTCGGTCAAGCTCGCGCGCCTCGAAGGCCTGGAACCTGGCTTCAAGAGCTGGCAGGTGTACGGACCGCCCATCCTTTCGGCCGCGCTTTTCGGGGTTTTCGGCTACGCGCTCGCCGGCACGCTGCCGCTCCTGCTGCTGCGCAGCCTGTTCGTCCTCGTGCTCGTGCAGGTGATCTTCTTCGACTTCGAGCACCACCTCATCCTCGACCGCGTCATGTTTCCCGCCATGGCGGTCGCGGCCGTCGTGAGCCTGTTCGGCCATCCGTGGTGGGCCGGCCTGGCCACCGGTTTCGGCGCCGGCCTTCTGTTCTTCATCCTCGCCGCGGGCGGCTCGGCCCTGCTCAAGCAGGAGGCGCTGGGCTTCGGCGACGTGAAGCTCGCCGTCTTCATGGGCCTCCTGCTGGGCGCGCCCATGATCTTCTCCGCGCTCTTCTACGGCGTCCTGTTGGCGGGGCTCGGTGCCATCGTCTTCATCGTCTGGCACCGGTCGCTGAAGGGAAACATCGCGTACGGCCCGTACCTGGCCGCCGGCGCGCTGCTCGGCCTTTACTTTCTTCCGCTACCCTAGGCGCCGATGGCGGGCGACCTGCTTCCCGGCGAGAACCTGATCCTCAAGGTCCACCAGCACTGGATCTTCGTGGCCAAGTCCTTGCTCATCCCGATCGCGCTATTGCTGCTGGTGGTGGTGGCCGACATCCTTCTCGCTTCGAGCACCGCGAGCAATGTCATCCTCCCGCTCACCCTGGCCGTGGTCGCCATCGCGCTGCTGTGGCTGATCGTCGTGTGGATCCGCTGGCGATCCGTCACCTACACGCTCACCGACCAGCGGATCATGATCCAGAGCGGAGTGTTCAGCCGGTCCGAAAAGATCATTCCCATCGATCGCATCCAGGCGTGCACCACAAAGGTTTCTCTGGTCGGACGGATGCTCGGATACGGCCACGTGCTGATCGACTCGGCGGGGGAGATCCAGGGAGCGGAGGTGCTCGAGCACCTGCCCAAACCCGGAACTTTTCGAGATCAGGTCTTCATGCAGTCGGAACGCCGGCGAGGCGTGGTTCCCAGCAGCCCGGCCGGCCAGTCAGGCGTCTGAACCCACATCCATCCGCCCAAGAAGGCACTGGCTCTCATTGGTTTCATGGGCTCGGGCAAGAGCGTCGTCGGGGCGCTGGTCGCGTACCGCGCGCACGCGCCTTTCTTCGACCTCGACTTCATGATCGAAAACGAGGCGGCCATGAGCATCCCTGACATCTTCTCCAGGCGCGGCGAGGCGGCGTTCCGCAGCCTCGAGTCGCGGCTGCTGCCGGAAGCGCTGCAGACCGGCGCCGTCGTGGCGCTGGGCGGCGGCACACCGATGGACGACGCGAACTGGGAGCTCATCCGCGAACGTTCGCTTTCCGTCTACCTGGAGCTGTCCTTCGAGACGATCTGGGAGCGCATCGGGCGCAGCGACAGCCGTCCGCTCGTCGCCGGACGCCTGCGCCGCGAGGTCGAGGATCTCTTTGCGCGCCGGCGGCCCCGCTACGAAGAGGCCTGGCGGCGCATCGACGCCGATCGCCCGCCGGATGAGGTGGCCACCGACCTTCTGGCGCTGTGGCCCGACTGATCGTCGACACGCCGGGAGGCACGTACCCGGTGCACATCGGGCGCGGGGCGCTGAAGGAGCTCCGCCGAACCATGGCCCGGCTCGAGCCTACGGGCGCCGCGATCATCGCCGACGCCGGCGTGCGCCCGATCGCGCAGGCGGTCGCCAAGCACGTGACAGCGGCGCGCGTGAAGAACGCGATCTACGTTGTGCCCGGAGGTGAGCGTTCGAAGTCCCTGGCCGCGCTTGGCGGTGTGCTGGCCTTCCTCGAGCGCCAGCGCATCGACCGCGCCGGCTGCGTCGTGGCTGTCGGCGGAGGCACCGTGGGCGACCTCGCGGGCATGGCGGCGGCGACCTGGCTCCGCGGCATTCGGTACGTCGAGGTGCCTACCACGCTGCTGGCGATGGTCGACTCCAGCATCGGCGGCAAGACGGGCATCAACGGGGTGCGCATGAAGAACGCGATCGGCTCGTTCTGGCAGCCGTCCGCGGTGATCTCCGATCTCGTCTGCCTCGACACGCTGCCGCGCAGCCGCTACCGGGAGGCCTTCGCCGAGGTTGTAAAGTACGCCGTCGCCATGGACCGCTCTCTTTTCGACGTGCTGCGCCGGGAAAGCGCGAGGCTGACCGCCGGCGACCCGGACGCTCTGGAAGACGTCATCTACAGGTGCGCCACTGCCAAAGCGCTGGTGGTGGCGCGCGACGAGCGCGACCGCGGTCCGCGCGCGATCCTCAACTACGGGCACACAGCCGCACACGCCCTGGAAGCGGCGAGCCGCTACCGCATCTCGCACGGTAGAGCCGTCGCTTTCGGAATGCGGATCGCGGCGAACATCGCCTCCGACCTCGGCCTGTGCTCAGATCGCCTCGTCGACGCTCAGGACGATCTGCTGATCACGTATGGCCTTCGTGACGAGCACCCGCGCGTCTCGCTCCAGCGGATGATGGCGGCGATCCCGACCGACAAGAAGGCGCGGCGAGGGCGCGTCGCGTGGGTGCTGCCCCGGCGCGTCGGCCACGCCGTCATCGGCCAGGACGTCCCCATGCGCCTGGTTCGGCGCGTGTTGCGGAGCGCCATCGCATGAGCAGGGTGCTCGTCGTCAACGGCCCCAACCTGAACCTGCTCGGCAAGCGCGAGCCCGACATCTATGGCACGCGGACGCTGGCGGACCTCAACGACATGCTCCGCGCGCGCGCCCACGAGCTGCACCTGGAGGTGTCGCTGTTCCAGAGCAACAGCGAGGGCGAGATCATCGACTTCCTCCAGAAAGAAGGTCCAGGCTCGGCCGGCGTCATCATCAACCCGGGCGCGCTCTCGCACTACTCGCTTGCCCTGTACGATTGCCTCCAGGCGCTCGCGCTGCCGGTCGTGGAGGTTCACATCTCGAACATCCACGCGCGCGAGGAATGGCGATCGCGCAGCGTGACCGCTCGCGCAGCTCGCGGCGTGATCACCGGCCTCGGTTTTGACGGCTACATCCTTGCCCTGGAGTTCTTGACGAAGGAAAGTGGTAAGCACTAACGACTTTCGCGCGGGCACGATGTTCGAGATGGACGGTCAGCTCCTGTCGATCGTCACGGTCGAGCACATCAAGCTGGCGCGCGCCGGCGCGGTGATCAAAGCCAAGCTGCGCAACGTGATGACCGGCTCCATCTTCGAGCAGAGCTTTCGCAGCGGCGACAAGTTCAAGACGGTCCGCATCGACAGCACCGAAGCGACATACCTCTACACCGACGGAAATCACCACTACTTCATGGACTCGCGCACTTACGACCAGGTGCCGGTCGACGAGGACATGCTCGAGGACGTCCTGCCGTTCTTGAAGGAAGGCAGCGAGGTCTTCCTGCAGCGTCATGACGACCGGCTGATCGGTGTGGGCCTGCCGATCAACGTGGAGCTGAAGGTGGTGTCGACGGACCCGGGCTTCCGCGGCGACACGGTCTCCGGCGCGACCAAGCCGGCGAAGCTCGAGACCGGGGCGACCATCCAGGTACCGCTGTTCATCCAGACCGGCGACGTCGTCAGGGTGGACACCCGGACTCGGACTTACATCGAACGCGCTTGAAATTGGTGGCCGGGCACTAGCGATCTCGGCGCCTCAGGGCGTATGGTGGCCGGAATGGGAGAAACCGCCACTCTCGGAGCCGTTCGTGTGGCCAACGAAGTCATCGCCTCCATCGCGGCCATGGCCGCGTGCGAGGTCGAGGGCGTTGCGGGGATGGACGAGGCCGCGGCGCGGCATTTCGGAGACTGGGTCAGGCGGCAGACGGCCCACCGCGGCGTGCGCGTGCAGGTGGAGGCCGACCGCTCGATCCATCTGGAGGTGTTCATCTCAGTCGACTCGGAATCGCAGTTCGCTTCTGTCGCCGGCGCCGTGCAGAGCAACGTGGTCGAGGCGACGGAGCGCATGCTGGGTCTCGAGGTCGGCGAGGTGAACGTCTTCGTCTCCAGCGTCGCGTTTGCCAGCTAAAAGCTCCAAACCCCACCGAGCCCACTCCGGCAAGCGGCACCAGGCGCGCGAGCTGGCGTTGCGTGTGCTGTTCCAGCTCGAAACGTCAACCGAGGACCCCGACGAGGTCCTGGCCTATCACGCGTCCGAAAGCGGAGCCACTCCGGACGTCGTGGCGTTTGCGAGCGAGCTCGTGCGCGGCGTCCTGGCCAATCGGGAAAAGCTCGACGCCGTGCTGGGCGAGGCGTCCGAGCACTGGAAGGTCGAGCAGATGGCCAAGGTGGACCGGACGATCCTGCGCATCGCCGTCTACGAGCTGACCGTCGACAAGCACGTCCCCACCAAGGCCGCCATCAACGAATCGATCGAGCTCGCCAAGACGTTTTCCGGCGATGAGGCCGGCAGGTTCGTCAACGGCATCCTGGGACGCGTGGCCGCACCGACCTCATGACGGGCGAGCCGGCCGACGTCCTCGACCGGCTGGAGGCGGCCATCACCCGGCTCGCCGACCCCAACGCGCCGCTCGAAGAGCTGGTCAGCGCCCACGAGCTGGCGGTGAAGCTGCTGGATGAGGCTGAAGAGGAGCTGAACGCCCTGAGGACCCGAGTCGCGGACCTCAGCCGACAATTGACGGCGCCATGACGTTCCTTCTGGCGCCGATCGTGGCCTGGGCGATCGCCCAGGTGGCCAAGGTGGCGATCAGCTCCATCCGGCAGCGCCGGCTCAACCTGCGTGTGCTCGCCGACCCTGGCGGCATGCCCAGCAGCCACAGCGCGATCGTCATGGGTTTGACGACCGCCATCGGCCACCACGGAGGCGTCACGAGCCCCTCGTTTGCGATCGCGCTTATCTTCTCGTTCGTGGTCATGTACGACGCGGCCGGGGTGCGCCGCGCGGCGGGGCGTCAGGCGGCGGTGCTGAACCGGCTCGTGCAGGACCTCGTGCACATGCGGGGCATGCAGGAGCAGGAGCTCCGCGAGCTGCTCGGCCATACGCCTTTCGAGGTGCTGGTCGGGGCGGTGCTGGGCATCGCCGTCGGACTCATCCTGTGATGCCGAGGCTTGACGCGCTGGTGACCAAGGCAGGGCTCGCGCCTTCGCGCGAGCGGGCGCAGGCGCTGATCCTGGCGGGCAAGGTGAAGGTCGCGGGCGAGACGGTTCGCAAGCCGGACCGCGCGGTGACAGAGGGCACGCCGATCGCTGTCGACTCCGACCCCGAATACGCGAGCCGCGGCGCCTACAAGCTGGGCCCTGCCCTCGACCGCTTCAACGTCGCAGTCGACGGTCGCGTGTGCGCGGACATCGGCGCCTCGACCGGCGGGTTCACCGACGTGCTGCTGCGCCGCGGCGCGGCGCGCGTCTACGCGATCGACGTCGGCCGGGGCCTGCTGCACTGGCGCCTGCGCCAGGATCCGCGCGTGGTCGTCATCGAGCGCGTCAACGCGCGCAACCTCGACGCGTTTCCGGAGGCGGTCGGCCTCGTCGTCATCGACGTCTCGTTCATCGGACTGGAGAAGGTGTTGCCGGCGGTCACCGCCGCCGCCCCAGGCGCCGAGGTGGTCGCCCTGTTCAAGCCGCAGTTCCAGGTGGAGCGCGGCCAGGTGGGGAAGGGCGGGATCGTGCGCGACCAGACCGCGATCGACCCGGCGCTGCAACGGTTTCGCGAGTGGTGCGCCGCGCACTCGCTCCGCGTCATAGCCGAGGCGCCATCGGAGCTCGCGGGCAGCGATGGGAATCGCGAGATATTCGTGCACCTGGCACAAGAGCCGCGATGATCGCGTGCATCGTGTCGGGGCCCGGCGCGCCCGAGGCGATCCTCAAGCGCGCCGAGGCGAGTCTCGCCAGTCACGGCGTGGAGTGCTGGCAGGCGCAGCGCGACCAACCCGAGAGCGCGATCACCGCCCGCCTCACCAAGACCGACCTGCTGGTGACGCTCGGCGGAGACGGCACGTTCCTCGCGGGCGCGCGCCTGGCCGGGCCTCGCGGTATCCCTCTCCTCGGCGTGAACCTCGGCCGGCTGGGTTTCCTCACCGAGCTCGAGGAGGACCAGCTCGAGACCGGCATCGACGGATACATCGCCGGGAAGCACCGGATCGAGGAGCGCACGATCCTGCAGGTCGAATTGCTCCGCGGCTCGCGACGCGTCGCACGGACCATGGGTCTCAACGAGGTCGTCGTGAATCGCGCGGAGGACGCGCGAATGCTGCGCGTGCAGATCGAGGTGGGCGGCCAGGGCGTGGGGGTGATCGACGCCGACGGCGTGATCGTGGCCACGGCGACCGGCTCGACTGCATACGCACTGGCCAGCGGCGGACCCATCCTGGAGCCGACGCTGCGCGACCTGCTGCTCGTGCCGATGAACCCTTTCGCGCTGACCGTGCGCCCGATCGTCTTCTCACCGCAGCAGGACATCGTCCTTTCGATCGTGCGCGGGCCCGCCGAGATGCGCGTCGACGGTGGAAGGCGCGGCCGGGCGGTCGCGACCGGCGACACCCTGCGCTGCGCCCCGCACCCGCGGAGGCTGAAGGTGATCCGCTTCGGCCCGCCTGAAGATTTCTACCGGCGGCTTGGTGACAAGCTCGGCTGGGGTCGCCCGCTCGTCCCCATGAAGTAGGCCTGCGATAGGCTTACCGACCGAATGGAACCGCCGATCGCTGGCCCGCGCCTTCCGATTAGTACGCCAGTCTTCGAAGGTCCGTTGGAGCTGCTGCTCGCGCTGGCGGAGCGCGAGGAGGTCGACATCTTCCAGGTATCGCTGTCACGCATCACGGACGCTTACCTGGCCGAGATCGCGGCGCGAGACGTGCAGGACCCTGAGGAGATGGCCGAGTTCCTGTGGATGGCCGCGCGCCTTCTCCTCTTGAAGTCGATCCGCCTGCTGCCCGGCGAACAGCCCAGCGACGAGGAGGCGGAGCTGCTCGGTTGGGAGGAGGACGTCCGCCAGAGGCTCGAGGAGTACCGCGCCTACAAGGCGATGGCCCAGGACCTCATGGCTCGCGCCGAGCAGGAGACGTTCGCATTCCCTCCGCCGGCGCGCGACGTCGAACCGGGCGGGCAGGAGGAGCCGCTCGACGTGGACATCCTGGTCGCGGCGTTCAACAGCGTGCTCGCGCGCATTCCGCCCCGCCCGGTCGTCATCACCGGGCGGACGTGGACGCTCGAGGAGAAGCTCGACCTCATCACCCAGCGCCTGCGGCAAGGACCGATCGAGCTGCTCGCGCTCATCCTCGAGTCTGAGGACAGGCTCGAGGCGGTCGTGACGTTTGTCGCCGTGCTCGAGCTCGTGCGCCGGTCGGCGATCACGGTGAAGCAGAAGGAGCGGTTCGGTCCGATCCACATCGAGGCGAAGGCCGCGTGAGCAACCTGGCGGCGCAGCTGGAGGCGATCCTCTTCAGCTCCAACCGGCCGCTGAAGGTCCGGGAGCTGCAGCAGGCGACCGACTCGGGGCGCGACGAGGTCGAGCACGCGCTGGATTCGCTGCGATCGACCCTGGAGGGCCGCGGCGTCATGCTCATGCGCCATCACGACGAGCTGCACCTCGCGACCAGGCCCGAGTACGCGGCGGCCGTGCGGCGCGCGCTGCGGCCCGAGGTGTCGGGCAAGCTGTCGGCCGCGGCTTACGAGACGCTGGCGATCGTCGCCTACAACCAGCCCGTCGCGCGCTCGCGCATCGAGGAGGTGCGCGGGGTCAACTGCGAGAGCGTGCTCACAAACCTCGAGCTGCGCGACCTCATCACCGAGGTGGGGCGGGGCAGCGGGCCCGGCCAGCCGAAGCTCTACGGCACGACGATGAGATTCCTGCAGGTGCTGGGTCTCGAGTCGCTCGACCACCTGCCGACTCCCGGCAGCGGCGGGCAGAGCTGAGCGCGACCAGGCTCAACGCGTACCTGGCTCGCTCCGGTGTTGCCAGCAGGCGCGCCGCGGACAGGCTCATCGCTTCCGGATCCGTGCTGGTCAACGGGCGAACTCCACCGCCCGAAGGCGTCGTCATCGACCCTGAAAAAGACACCGTCACCGTCGACGGACGAACGGTCAAGCCGCTCGCGAGCTACCGCTACGTGATGCTCAACAAGCCTCTGGGCGTCATCACTACGGCCAGGGACGAAGCCGGCCGGACGAACGTCCTCGACGTCCTGGGTGATGAGGGCGCGAGCGGTCATCGCGTGTTTCCGGTCGGCCGGCTCGACGCGGACTCCACCGGGCTGCTGATCCTCACCGACGACGGCGAGCTCGGCTACCGCCTGACGCATCCCCGCTACAAGGTCGACAAGGAATACGTCGTGGTCGTCGGCGGCAATCCGAGCCGAGCCGACCTGGAAAAGCTGCGGTCGGGCCTGAGGCTGGACGACGGGATGACCGCGCCTGCCGATGTGGAGGTGCTGCGCGTATTGCCAGGTCCGAGCGCCGAGCTGCGAGTCGTCATCCGCGAAGGTCGCCAGCGCCAGGTGCGGCGCATGCTTCTCGCGGTGGGCCATCGCGTTCACACGCTGACGCGAACCGCTTTCGGGCCGCTGCGCCTCGGCCGGCTGAAGCCGGGAAGCTGGCGCGTCCTGGGTGACGCCGAGGTCGCGGCACTGCGCAGGAGCGCGGGGCTCACGTGAACCTGATCGTCACCATCGACGGCGGCGTGGCGTCAGGCAAGTCCGCGGTCGGCAAGCGCGTGGCCGAAGTTCTGGGCCTCCCGTTCGTGGACAGCGGCCTCATGTACCGAGCGATCACCAGGCTCGTCGCCGAACGCGGCATGGACCCGCACGACGCGGCCGCCGTGACGAGGCTGGCGCACGCGACCCGCGTCCGCATCGACGGCGAGCGCGTGTGGGCCGATGGCAAGGAGCTCACCGAGGGCATCTACGACTCCGACTTCGCGGACGCGCTGCCGGTCATCTCCGCGACGCCCGGAGTCCGCGAGGCGCTGGTGGCCCAGCAACGAAAGATGGGCGAGGGCGGCGTCGTGATGGCGGGCCGCGACATCGGCACCGTCGTGTTTCCCGGCGCCGACCACAAGTTCTTCCTGACGGCGAGCCTCGACGAGAAGGTGCGGCGCCGCGCGGCTCAGTACGAGCGCCGCGGCGAGGCCGTCGACGAGGAGACGATGCGCAGGGAGGTCGAGGTGCGCGACCGCGTCGACTCCGAGCGCGCCATCGCGCCGTTGAGGCCCGCAGAAGACGCTGTGGTGATCAACACCGACGACCTCTCGCTCGACGACGTCGTCGACACGATAGTCACCGAGATCGGCGACACGGTGGGCGGCGAATGATCAGGTATCGCTTCCTGACGTGGATCATGCGCACGCTCACGCGCGGCCTGTTGGTCGGCGGCCTCTTCACCTTGAACGGCCTCGAGAACGTACCCCGCACCGGGGCATTGCTCGTGTGCCCCAATCACGCGGGCACCGTGGACCCACCGCTGGTGCCGGCCTTCACGCCGCGCACGGATGTCTGGAGCCTGGCCAAGTCCGAGTACTTCCGCACGAAGATGGCCTGGCTCTTCAGGTGGTACCAGTCGTTTCCCGTGGTGCGGCATACCGCCGACCGCGCGGCCTTGAAACGCTCATTCGAGCTCCTGCGTGACGGCCACGCGCTGCTGATCTATCCGGAGGGGACGCGCACCCCCAACGGTGTGCTGGTCAAGCCCGAGCCTGGCGCCGGATTCATCGCGCAGAAGTCCGAGTGCGCGGTCGTGCCGGTCGCGCTCACCGGGACGCGTGCTGTGATGCCCAAAGGTGCCCGGTTTCCGCGACGCGCCAGGGCGTCGATGACGTTCGGCAAGCCGTTTCGCGTCGCCGCCAAAAGACCCGACGGCACGAAGGTCAGCCACCAGGAGGCGTCGGACGCGATCATGGTCCGCATCGCCGAACTGCTGCCCGCGGACATGCGCGGAGAGTTCAGCGACCTGGACGCGCAACGCAATCGACTCGACGGAGTCGCTACGCCGCTCTAGGTGACCTGGGGTCTAGCCCAGTCGTCCTCGGTGACGGAGCCGAGCGCGGGGTTGAAGCAGGCGTCGAACGCCTCCTTCAACGTCTGCGGGGTCAGACGCGGCGACTCCTGGCGGTAGTTCGCCAGGTCGACGAGCCGCGCGACGAGCGATCGCGGGTGCGAGCCGCGCAGCGGCTTCTTGCCGTACAGCGTGTGCAGCAGGTACGTGACCGCGTTCGGGTCGAACGCGACGCCCTGCCGCTCGCACTCGTACTTCAGGATGCGGCCGAAAGCTTCCGGCGACGGGTTGCCGACGCCGATCTTGTACGCCATGCGGCGCAGGAAGGCCTCGTCGACGAGCTCGGTGGGCGAGAGATTGGTGGAGAAGACCACCTGGCACAGGAACGGCAGCTCGATCTTGCGGCCCGACGCCGAGAGGTCGAGGTAGTCGACCTTCTTCTCCATCGGGACGATGAAGCGGTTCAGGAGGCGCATCGGCGGCACTTCCTGGCGGCCGAAGTCGTCGATCACGAACACGCCCGCATTGGCCTTCCACTGCAGCGGAGCTTCGTAGTACCGGTTGGCCGTGTCGTACGTGAGGTCGAGCTGCTCGAGCTTCAGCTCACCGCCGGCCACCACGACCGGTCGCTCGACCTTGACCAGGCGGCGGTCGATGGGCTGGTCGCCTTCGGCGATCTTGTGGTAGACCGGGTCGATGACGCGGATGATCTCGTCGCCGATCGCGACGGCGTGAGGGATCTCGATCGGCGCGCCCATCAGGAGCGCCATGCGCTCGGTGATGGTGCTCTTGCCGTTACCAGGCGCTCCGAAGATGAAGAGCGAAGCCCGCGACACCATCGCGCCGCCGATCTGATCGATGACGTGCTGCTCGAGCTCGAGCTGGCCGAGCGCGCGCTTGAGCGCCGCGTCGGTGACGTTGGCCTTGCCGGTGACCTGCGAGCGGATGAGCGTGAGGTAGTCGTCGAAGTTGATGGGGCAGGGGCCCAGGTATCGCGTCTGCACCGATGACATCTCGGCCGCACGCTGCCGGCCCGCCGACGAAACCGTGTAGCTCATGCGCACCGGTATCGGCCGTCCTTCGAGGCCGGGCTCGTTGGAGAAGCCCATGGTGTCCATGAGCTGGGCCTTCTGGAACTCCTCGATGATCGGCTGCAGCGTCTCGAAGGGCAGGCCGAGGCGCGTCTCGATGGCGGCGCCGCTCAGCTGGTCCGCGAAGGCAAGTGTGCGCAGGAGCAGGCTCGCGACCAGGTCTCGACGTACGTGCAGGTCCTCGAGTCGGTGCGGAGCCTCGATGGCGCCCGTTACCACGCGCGCAAATATACCAATCGGGACTCACCCCAACCCCCGTTAAGACCCTGTTAATGACGCCCCGCGCCCGCCCGTAGAATCCCCACCGGTGCCGGAGTACGTAGCCCTCGACCTCGAGACCACCGGTCTCGATCCGGCCCGCGATCGAGTCATCGAAGTGGGCGCCGTGGCGTTCACTCCCGATCGCACGCTGGCGACCCTCGAACGCCTCGTCGACCCGCAGCGTCCGCTTCCGGAAGCGGTCGCCCGGCTCACGGGCATCACCCAGGCCGACCTCCGCGGCGCCGCGACGGAGGAGTCGGCCGTGAGGGAGCTGATCGATTTCATCGGCGGCCGGCAGCCGGTGGGACATGGTGCCCGCCTCGACCTGGAGTTCCTCTCGGCGTCCGGATTGTGGGACTCGGAGTCCGACATCCTCGACACGCTCGACGTGGCCCGCATCCTCATGCCCGCGGCCGCGAGTCACAGCCTGCCGCTGCTCGCCACCGAGCTCGGCTTCTCGCAGCCGCGGCCGCACCGCGCGCTCGATGACGCCGACGCGACACGCCAGCTGTTGCTGCGCCTGCGCGAGGATGCCGCCGCTCTCGACGAGGGGCTGAAAGAGTCGATGCTCGCCCTGGTCGCGCCCTATGGCTGGGCGCTGGCGCGCTTCTTCGCGGACGCGCTGACCGCGCCCAACCCTGAAACCCCGGCACTGCCTGTCAGCAGGGGGCGGCGGACGGTGCAGCGGGACGGCGCGGCGGCGCCGCCGGACGATCCGCACGAGATGGCGGCCATGCTGTCACCGGAAGGTGCCCTCGCCGGCACGCTGCCCGGCTACGAGCATCGCGAGCCGCAGCTCCAGATGCTGCTCGCGGTAGGGCAGATCCAGGCGCGCGGCGGGACGCTGCTGGTCGAGGCGGGCACGGGCACCGGCAAGAGCCTTGCGTACCTGCTGCCGTCGCTCGCCCGCGCCGTGCGACACAAGGAGCGCGTGGTGGTCTCGACACACACGCACACGCTGCAGGAGCAGCTGATGACCAAGGACCTGCCCGGCCTCTCGCAGCTGCCGTGGACCTTCAAGGCCTGCCTCCTCAAGGGACGTTCGAACTACATCTCGCTACGGCGCTGGCGCCGCTATCTCGGCGAGCCGTGCGAGACCGCCGAAGAGCTGCGCTTCAAGCTGAAGGTGCTCGTCTGGCTGCACACCACCGAGAGCGGCGATCGCTCGGAGCTCCGCCTGCAGGGTCGGGAGGAGCTGCTGTGGACGCACATCGCGTCCGACCCACTCGACTGCGTCGGCGTGCGCTGCACCGCCGAGGACTGCTACGTGCATCGCGCGCGCGCCGAGGCCGAGGCATCCGACCTCGTCGTCGTCAACCACGCGCTCCTCCTGGCCGATGCCGAGGTGGGCGGCGGCCTGCTGCCGGAGTACGACCACCTCATCGTCGACGAGGCCCATCACCTCGAGGAGTCCGCGACGCAGGGATTGCGCCAGGAGGCCGACGGGCCGGCGCTGGAGGCGCTGCTGGACCGCCTGGCCGCCTCGGGCGGCGGGCTGCTCGAAGAGCTGCGCGCCCAGCCGCGACTGGGAGCGGCCGGCGGTGACCTCGATAACGCGATCTCCCTGGCCCACACGGCGCGGACGCGCGTGCACGACCTGTTCGCGATCGCGACCGATTTCGTCCTCGCGCGGCTGAGCGACGGCGAGCGAAGAGAGGAATCGCTTCGCCTTACGTCGCAGCTCCGCGACGACCCGGCGTGGGCCGGCGTCGCCCTCGCGGGCGAGAACGCCGCCACCGCGCTGGCCGCGCTCGAAGCGGCGCTGCGCGCCGCGGTCAACCAGGCTCGCGACTGGCTCGGCGGGGATGAACCCGACCAGGGCGTGCGTGAGCTGGAGATCATCCGCGGACGGCTCCTGGCGGCACTGCTCCTGATCGGCGAGGCGCTCAACACACCGCACCCGAACCGCGTGTACTGGTTCGCGTTGACGCAGAGGGACGACACGGTGCTTCTTCGCTCGGCGCCGCTGAACGTCGGCAACCTGCTGCGCGACCGCGTGTACGCGGAGCGCCGCTCCATCGTCTTCACCTCGGCCACGCTCACCGTGGGCGGCACGTTCGATTACTTCCGCTCGCGCATCGGACTCGGCGAGAACGTCGAAGAGCTCGTGCTGCCGTCGCCGTTCGACTTCTACCACCAGGCCCTGGTGTGCCTGCCCTCCGATTTTCCATTGCCGGAGGACGAGGACTTCGACGTCGCCGTCGAAGACGTAGTCGCGCAGACGGCGCAGCGGGTCGGAGGCCGCACCCTCGTGCTGTTCACGTCGCACCGCCAGCTGCGTGACGTGCACACCGCCCTAAAGCACCGAGTTGACCTCGACGAGCTGCTGATCCTCGGTCAGGGCATCGACGGCCAGCGCCGGCAGCTGCTCAAGTCGTTCCAGGAGACCGACCGCACCCTGCTCCTCGGCACCTCGACGTTCTGGGAGGGCATCGACGTGCCGGGCGACCGCTTGAGCTGCGTGATCGTGGTGCGTCTGCCGTTCGCCGTGCCGACCGAGCCCGTCTTCGCCGCCCGCGCCGAGCAGCTGCGCGACTCGTTCGCCCAGCTCGCGCTGCCGCAGGCCGCGTTGCGCCTCAAGCAGGGGTTCGGCCGCCTCATACGCACGTCCACGGACCGCGGCGCGGTCGTGATTCTCGACCATCGCATCCTCGGCCGCGACTACGGTCGCGCGTTCCTCGAGGTGCTGCCCCCGGCGTCACGTTTCGTCGGCCCCGCCTCCGAGATCGCCGACCAGGTAGCGACCTGGTTAGGTTGATTGCACAAGGGGGGCAGGCCCCCTTGTGAGAACCCCCCGGCGCCTGACCACGCGTGGGCGACACCGCAACGCAGAGCCATGGCTCGGCGAAGCCGAGCCAACCCTGCGACGCTAGAAACGGTGAGTCGCCTCTTCGTCATCGGAACACCAATCGGCAACCTCGAGGACGTGAGCGGTCGGGCCCTTCGAGTCCTTGGAGACGTGAGCGCGATCGCGGCCGAGGACACGCGCGTGACCGCGCGCCTGCTGGCGCGCCACGGCATCCGGAAACCGCTGATCAGCTACCGCGCGCCGGTCGAACGCCGGGGCCTGCCCAGAGTGATGGCCGCCCTGGACGAGGGCGACGTCGCCCTGGTGAGCGACGCCGGCACGCCGACGATCTCCGATCCAGGCCAGGCGCTCGTCACCGCCGCGTGGGCGGCGGGTCACAGGGTCGTGCCCATTCCAGGTCCGAGCGCGGTCACCGCGGCTCTATCGATCGCCGGATATGGCGGACCCGGCTTCTCATTTCACGGTTATCTGCCGCGCAAGCCCGGGGAGATGAGGCGCTGGCTCGAATCGTTGCGCGCCGACCCGCGACCGGCCGTCGCCTTCGAATCGCCCTATCGCATTCGCAAGTCGCTGGCCCTGATCGCCGAGTCGCTGCCCGATCGCGGCCTCACCGTGACGCGCGAGCTCACCAAGGTGCATGAGGAGGTCATGCGCGGCACCGCGTCGGAGGTGCTGGCGGCCCTCGGTGATCGGGCGCGCGGCGAATTTACGATTGTGATCTCCGGTGCCTAGAACAGTCCTCGTCGCTCCCGCGTGGCCTTACGCCAACGGACCTCGCCACATCGGTCACGTGGCCGGCTTCGCCGTGCCGGCCGACGTGCTCGCCCGCTTCGAGCGCCTGCGCGGTTCGCGCGTGCTGATGGCCAGCGGCACCGACGAGCACGGCACGCCCATCACCTACGAAGCGGACAAGAAGGGCATCGCCCCGCAGGAGTTCGTCGACCAGAACAACGCGATCATCGTCGAGGACCTCCGCCGCCTCGGCATGACGTACGACATCTTCACGCGCACGACGACTCGCAACCACTACCGCGTCACGCAGGACCTTTTCCTGAAGCTGTACGAAAAGGGATACCTCGTCAAGAAGGCACAGATGGGCGCGTTCGACCCCGCGAGCGGGCGCACCTTGCCCGACCGCTATATCGAAGGCAAGTGCCCGATCTGCGGCTTCCCCGACGCGCGCGGCGACCAGTGCGACAACTGCGGCAACCAGCTGGATCCGACCGACCTCATCAACCCGCACCAACGGGGCAGCGACGCGCCAGTCGAGTTCCGGGAGACGGAGCACTTCTTCTTCGACCTCCCGGCATTCGGCACGCAGCTGTCGGAATGGATCCAGTCCCACGACAACTGGCGGCCGAACGTGCGCAAGTACTCGCTCGAGTTCGTGCGCAACCTCAAGCAGCGCGCCATCACGCGCGACCTCGACTGGGGCGTGCCCGTGCCGCTGCCGGAGTGGGAGGACAACCCGCACAAGAAGATCTACGTGTGGTTCGACGCCGTCATCGGTTACCTGTCGGCGTCGATCGAGTGGGCGGTGCAGCGCGGCGAGCCCGATGCGTGGAAGGAGTGGTGGGAGAACCCTGAGTCGTGGTCCTACTACGTGATGGGCAAGGACAACATCACGTTTCACACCGTGCTGTGGCCCGCGATCCTGATGGGCGCCGGCAACCTCGAGCTGCCCGACGAAATCGTCGCCTCCGAGTACCTGAACATGGGCGGCAAGAAGCTCTCCACGAGCCGTGGTGGCCAGATCATCTTCGTCGGCGATTTCCTCGATCGATACGACGCCGACGCGCTGCGCTACTACCTCATGATCGCCGGGCCTGAGAACCAGGACACCGACTTCACGTGGGACGAGTTCGTGCGCCGGAACAACGACGAGCTCGTGGCAACGTGGGGCAACCTCGTGCACCGCACGCTCGTCAACGCGCATCGGAACTTCGGAGAGGTGCCCAAACCGGGTCCGCTGACCGCTACCGACCACTCATTGATCGAGGAAAGCGAGGCGGCGCTGGCGGAGGTCGAAGTCCAGCTGGAGCAGGCGAGGTTCCAGAACGCCCTCAAGCTCGCGATGGGCATGGCCTCGAAGGTCAACGTCTATCTCGGCACGGAACAGCCATGGCACACCATCAAGAAGGATCGGGAGCGCGCGGGCACCGTCCTGTACGTCGCCCTGCGATGCGTGGACAACCTGAAGACGATGCTCACGCCGTTCCTGCCGTTCTCCTCGCAGCGGTTGCACGCGATGCTCGGCTACGAGGACGTGATCGCGCCTCAGCCGGACGTGCGCGAGCATGCGGAAGATGGCGCGAGCCACAGGGTGCTCACCGGCGATTACGGCGACCCTGTCGATCGTTGGGCGCCCTCCCGGCTCGAGGCCGGGCGCAAGCTGCCCGAGCCGGTCGCGCTCTTCAAGCGCCTCGACCCGGTCGAAGAGGAAGCCGCATCTTCGTAGACACCCATCTCCACCTCGAGGAGCTGGGAGACGCAGCTGAAGTCGTGAAGCAGGCGGCCGAGGCCGGCGTCACCCGCATGATCGCAGTCGGCGTCGATCTGGCCACGAACCGGCGGAGCATCGAGCTCGCCGAAGCCCACGACGAGGTCTGGGCCGCCGCCGGCCACTACCCGACGGAGGAGGCGACTCCCGACCTGGAGGCGATTCGCGCGCTGGCTGCGAACCCGAGAGTCGTGGCCATTGGCGAGGTCGGCCTCGACTTCGAGCACGGCACGGTCGAGCGCCGGGAGCAGATGTCACGCCTCGACTCGCTGTTTGCGCTGGCGATCGAGCTCGACCTGCCGGTCTCGATTCACAACCGAGGCGCGACCGCCGAGGTTGCGCAACTGATCGCCGCTCACGCCGGGCTGCGCGGCGTCATGCACTACTTCGCCCTCGGATGGGAGGACGCCCAGCGGTTGCTCGACCTCGGCTTCCACCTTTCCTTCGCGGGCCTCATCACTCGGCCCAGCCGCCACGAGCTGCGCGACGTGGTAAGGAAGTGCCCAGCCGACCGGCTCCTGCTCGAGACGGACTCGCCTTTCGGCAACTCGCACAAACGGATGGGCATGCCGAACCGGCCCGCGTATCTGCTGGACACGGCGGAGCTGGCGGCGGAGCTGCGCGGGGTCAGCCTCGACGAGCTCGGCGAGCTCGAGACTCAAAACGCGCTGTCAGTCTTCACCCGCATGAAGTAAGTGATCGATCCGGCCGACTCCGACCAGCTGTTCGACCTCATGCGCCGTCACCGCATCCAGTTGAAGCACCGGCTGGGTCAGAACTTCCTGATCGACCCTGGCGCCCGCGACGCGGTGGCCGAAGCTGCCGGCATCACCCCCGAGGACGACGTCACCGAGGTAGGCGCCGGGGTCGGCACGCTGACCATCGCTCTGGCCAGGCACGCGCGGACGGTGCGCGCCGTCGAGCTCGACCGGACCTTGATCCCGGCGCTGCGCGAGGTCGTGTCGCCGCTCGCGAACGTGGAGGTGATCAACGCCGACATCCTCGCGTACGACGCGTCGATCGCGGGCCAGGTCATCGCCGGCAACATCCCCTACAGCCTGACCGGCGCTCTCATCGAAAAGCTGTTGCAGCCTGAACCGCGACCGAAGCGCCTTTCCCTCGTCGTGCAGAAGGAGGTCGCCGAGAGATGGACCGCCAGCACGAGCGCGAGCCTCTCGACGGTCGCGGTGCAGGTATTCGCGACAGCGCGAATCGCGATGACGATTCCAGCGTCCGCGTTCACACCGCCTCCGCGTGTCGACTCCGCCCTGGTTCTGCTCGAGGTGCGTGAACGACCCGCGGTGAATGTCGACGACATGAATGCTTTCCTGCGATTCGTGGAAGCCGCTTTCCAGTTCCGCCGGAAGCAGCTCGGCGGAGCGTTGGGACGGATCAGTGGCCGGGGGAGCACGGAGGCCGCCGCTCGTCTTCGCGATACGGGCATCGACCCGCAGCGGCGCCCGCAGACGCTCACCCTTGCGGAATGGGAGGCAATCTTTCGTAGCTTTGCGGCCAGCGGCCGTTAAAGTTGCACCCGCGGTGGAGGCGCCAATTCGGTTCCCTGTCGAAGGGCCCGGCGGGTTTCGAGCCGTCCTGCGCTACACCGCATTTCGCAACATCTGGTTCGCGCAACTCGCCGCGCAGCTCGCCGACAAGTTCCTGCTGTTCTCGCTGATCATCCTCGCGTACAAGATCTCTGGAGGCAGCACGCCGGTCGCGGTGACGCTGCTCGCCTACACGGTGCCCGCGGTTCTGTTCGCTCCGCCGGCCGGCGTCATCGCCGATCGCTTCAACCGCAAGCAGATCATGATGTGGAGCAACTTCGGTCGCGGCGCAGCGATCGCCCTCATCCCCTTGCTCTCGTTCGTGCCCGGCCTGCGCGCGGATTTCGCACACCTGCTCCTGATCACGCTCGTGTTCTCGTCGGTCGGACAGCTGTTCGGGCCCGCCGAGGCCGCGGTCATCCCGACCATCCTTCCGCGGTCAGGGCTCATCACCGCCAACTCGATGGCGCTGCTGACGATGGTCCTCACCCTCGTCGTCGGCGGCGCGCTGGCGCCGATCCTGTCCAGGATCGACCTCTACGCGCCTTACTGGTTTGGCGCCGCCCTGCTCGCGATCGCCGGCACGCTCATCTTCGCGTCGGACATTCCGAAGCTGCAGCGCACCAGCGAGCCGCCCGTCGCGGAGAGCGCGAGCCGCTTCCGCACGATGCTGAACGACATCAAGGAAGGAATCGACGTGGTGCGCGCGTCGCGCGGACTGATGCTCGCGTTCCTGCAGGTGAGCATCGCCGTGCTTGTGCTCTTCATGCTCTTCACGCTCGCGCCGGCTTTCGTGAGCACGGTCATCGGCATCGCCGCCCAGGACACGTACGTGATCCTGGTACCGGCCACCACGGGCGCGATCGTCAGCGCGATCGTGCTCGGCCAGTTTCTGCGCAACCTCGACCGCGCACGCCTGCTCGCGACCTCGATGATCGCGAACGGCATCACGATGCTCGGCCTGGCCGCGGTGCCGCAGGCGATGGCGCAGCTGCCGGACCTGCACGTCCACGCGAGGCTCACCGGCGCCGCCTTCAGCCTGCTGCTCGGGCTCGAGTTCGGCGCCATCATGATCCCGGCCGTCACCTACCTCATGGAGACGACCAGCGACGAGATCCGCGGCAGGATCTTCGCCCTGCTCTACATGGTCATCAACGGCGTGACCGCCGTGCCGGTGCTCGTCGCGGCTGGGCTCGCCGACACGATCGGCACCGCGCACGTCATCGGAGGGCTTGGCGTGCTGCTGATCGGAGGAGGCGTGCTGGTGGCTATGGCCTGGACGCGCGACGCTGCGCCAGCACCGCAAGAATGACGACGATCACCACGATCGCCAGTCCCCCGATGCCGACGTCGCGGATCACCGCCGCTATGAGGTCGAGGTTGCTGCCGAGCAGGTAGCCGGCGGCGCCGATCAGGATCGCCCACGCGAGCCCGCCGATGGCGCTGAAGACCTGGAAGCGCCAGAAGGGCATGTGGGCCATGCCGGCGAGCATCGAACCCCACGTGCGCAGGCCGAGGACGAAGCGCCCGGCGAGGATCGCCTTGTCGCCGTGGCGGGCGAAGAACAGCTCGGCCCGGGCGATGTGCTCCGGGCGCACGCGAAACAGCGCGCCGAACCGTTCCATGAACGGCCGGCCGCCGCGGTGGCCGAGCCAGTAGCCGAGATCCGCGCCCGCGGTGGAGCCGAGGAACCCGAAGAGGACCACCAGGACGATGCTGTGGTGGCGGGCGGCGGCCCACGCCCCAGCGGCAAGCAGCAGCAGCTCCCCGGGGAAGGGCACTCCGGCGCTCTCGATCAGGATGCCCAGGCCCGCCGCGGGATAGCCGATGGCGTCGACGACGGCCATCCAGTCGATCTGCAACTAGCGTCGCCGGGGAGGCTGGGCTTGGCCCAGCCTCGACTTTGTCCTCAACACACCTGGCATGGCGGTTCGGCCAACTCTAAATGAGTCCCAACCGCATTCCGGAAGGAGAGCAGCAGCGCGTGGCGCTGCGATGAGAGGAAACCATCCGGGTTTCCTCTCATAAGTCCTTCATATACTGGCGTTCCTCATGGCCGAGTACGCCGATCACGAATCGTCTGAGGATTCGCTCCACATCCTGCGGCACTCGGCCGCGCATCTCCTGGCGGCCGCCGTCACGGAGCTGCACCCCGATGCGAAGTACGGCATCGGGCCCCCGGTCGAGGATGGCTTCTACTACGACTTCGCGTTTTCGAAGCCCCTAGCCGAGGCCGACCTGCCGGCGATCGAGTCACGCATGCGACGCATCGCCCAGGAAGGACGCCCGTTCGTGCAGGAGACGATGACTCGAGCTCAGGCGAACGAGGAGTTCCGCAAGCGTGGCCAGGACTACAAGCTCGAGCTGATCGCCGACAAGGTCGAGGGCGACGAGGTCAGCGTCTATCACACTGGCGATTTCCTCGACCTTTGCCGCGGCCCGCACGTGGCGACGACTCGAGATCTGAAGGCTTTCAAGCTGCTCCGCGTCGCGGGCGCCTACTGGCGCGGGGACGAGAAGAAGCCGCAGCTCACGCGCATCTACGGCACGGCCTGGCCGACGCAGAAAGAGCTCGACGAATACCTGAAGTTCCTCGAGGAGGCCGAGAAGCGCGACCACAAGCGCCTGGGCAAGGAGCTCAAGCTGTTCACGGTCGACGAGCGCGTCGGGGCGGGATTGCCGCTGTGGCTGCCCAACGGAGCCACGGTTCGGCGCGAGCTCGAGCGGTTCATCGTGGACGAGGAGCTGGCGCGCGGCTACCTGCACGTGCGCACCCCCGACGTGGCGCGCCTCGAGCTGTATAAGACGAGCGGCCACGTGCTGCTCTACAAGGAAAACATGTACCCGCCGATGGTCTTCGAGGACGGCGAGGAGCTCGAGCTGCGGCCGGTCAACTGCCCACACCACATCGTCGTCTACCAGTCCGACCTGCGCAGCTATCGCGACCTTCCCATGCGCATCGCCGAGATCGGCAACAACTGGCGCTACGAACGCTCGGGCACGCTGATCGGCCTGAACCGCGTGCGCGCCTTCGCGCTCAACGACGCCCACATCTTCTGCACGCCCGACCAGTTGATGACCGAGGTCAGGGGTGCGCTCGAGATCGCGCTCTATTTTTCCGACGTGCTTGGCATCGAGGATTTCCACTACCGGCTCTCGTTCCGCGACGACGTCAAGGACAAGTGGCTCGGCACCGAAGAGGACTGGAACCGTGCGCAGCAAGGGCTGATTCAGGCGCTGGAGTCGATGGGCCAGAAATACACGGTGGGGGTGGGGGAGGCCGCGTTCTACGGACCGAAGATCGACTTCCAGGTCAAGGATGCACACCGCCGCGAGTTCACCAACTCCACGGTGCAGATCGACTTCCAGCTGCCCGAGCGCTTCCAGCTCGAGTACGTGGCCGAGGACGGCTCACGCCGGCGGCCCGTGATGGTGCATCGCGGCGCCGCGGGGTCGATGGAGCGGCTGTTCAGCTATCTCATCGAGCGGTACGTCGGCGCGTTCCCGACCTGGCTGCACCCGGTACAGGTCGTCATCGCTCCGCTGACCGACGCGCAGCACGATGCGGCCAAGGAGATCGCGGATCGGATGCGCCGGGCGAAGATCCGGGTCGAGGTCGACGGGAGGAATCAGAAGGTCGACCGCAAGGTGCGCGACGCCAAGCTGCAGAAGGTCCCGTACATCGTCGTCATCGGGCCGCGCGACGTCGAAGGCGGCGTCATCAGCGTGCGCAACCGCGCCGACGAGCGCAGCGAGGAAACGGTCGACGCTTTCATCGAGCGGGTCGTCAAGGAGATCGCCGAGCGCCGCCGCTAGGCCCCCGGCATTTCGCGCTTTTTCGCCAAATCGCGCGCCCTGAGCTCGCGTGGCCGCGCGATATGAACAAAACGCGCGATTTGGGGTGAGCTAGAGGCCGCCCGGAATCGTGCCCGCGCAGACCCCCTGCGCGCTGACCGGCGCGATGGCGCCCGTCGTCACGTCACCGATGCGCGGTTGCCGCTGCGCGTCGCCGCCGGCAAGCACGTGCGTGTTGTCGATCCAGCCGCACGCGATCAGGTCGAGCGTCTGCTTGGCGCCGGCGAAGGTCGTGGCGTTGTCGACGACCAGCGCCACGCGTGTGCCGTCGGGGGACAAGTACGCCGGCGTCGGCCCCTGGATCGGGTAGCTCTGGACGACGCCTCCCGTCCAGTTGAGCACGCGGACCTGGTTGAAATCGGTGTTCTCGCACAGGGCGCCCGCGGGGGTGGCCGCGCCCACCGGAACGCAAGCGCTGCCGCCGAGCGTGAAGCGCCGGCCGGCCGTGGCCGGATCGACCACGTGCAGCTCCTGCGGGCCGCAGCAGGCAGGCCCGCCGCCCTGCGTGCACGACGGCACCTTGGCCACGACGAGATTGTTGGTGCCATGCCAGCCGACCGGCCATAGCGAGGAAGCTCCACTCTCCGTGAACAGCTTCACGTGGTTGGTGCCGCCGTTCAGGTCTTCGGCGTACAGGACGGTGGTCGCGCCGCTCGAATTGAACGTGTCCTCGACCACCGCGATCCGCCGATCGTCGGGGCTCACCGCGAACATGCTCCGGACCGCGCCGCCAGTCGGCACGTGCGTGGCGATCCCCGTGACGCCGTTGGGCGAGAGGAAGTCGACGTTCCCCTGCTGGTCGAGGAAGTACACGCGGGTGTTGCTGGTGCTCACGGGCAGCGGCAGCACTGCCCCCGCGCTGGTTCCGCAGGAGACCTGGGCGGGGGCGCTGGGCTGCGCGGACGCGACGACCTTGCCCGTGTTGTCGACCAGGCTTACCGAATACGTGTCGCCGGAGCCCAGGGCGACCAGGACTCCGTAGCCCGCGAGCGGCACGGGAGGCGCCGAGGGCGAGGCGGTGGGGGAGGCCGCCGGCGACGCTGACGCCGCCGGGCTGGGGGATGGAGCCGGCGTGTGATTGGCGGCAACGCTCGACGAACCGCAACCTGCGACCACGACCATGGCCATGACGTGGGCGACGACCTTCAAGAGACCGCCGGTATTTTGAGCCCTCACGGCGCTGTGCGTCAGAGGTCGCCCGGAATGCGGCCGGCGCAGAACCCGGACACATTCAGTGTGGTTACCGTGCGGTCGGCGACGTTGCCGACCTTGGCCGGCCCGGTGCCCCCGGCACCAAGCACATGTGAGTCATCCACCCAACCACACATGCTCAGCGAGGGGAGGCTGACCGTAGTGTTCTGCGCTCCGATGATCGTGCCGCCGGACACGACGTTGGTGGTTGTGTCGGCGACGCTGGCGAGAAGCTGGCCGTTGGGGGAGATGTAGATGGGATGCGGGGTGCCGGCCGGACCCGCGTTGCGCGGTCTCCCGTCCCAGCCAACGACCTGCGCGTCTCCCGAGCCGGTTATGCAAACGGCACCCGCGGGCGACGGAGGACCGGCTAGCACGCAGCCGGCCCCGCCGATGGTCACCTTCCGGACCGCGGTGCCCGGGTCGACCACGTGCAGCTCGCTCGCCCAGTAGGTCGGGCCGATCGCGCCCGGGCATGCAGGCACCACAGCCAGGACCAGCAGCCCGGCGTGCCACCCGACCGGCCAAAGCGTCGTGGAGCCGGTCTCCTGGAAGCGCAGCGATGGTGGCGTGCCGACCTGCTCCACTCCGTTGGGCACGATCTGGTCGACATAGAGCTGGGTCGTCGCCAAACCCTGGCCGTTGTACGTCACCGTCGTCGCCGCGAGGTGAACGCCATCTGGATTCACCGCGAAGAAACTCCACTTGTTGGCGCCTACCGCGACGTGGAAGAGGGCGTCGCTTGTCGAGCCGTCGGGCGAGAGGGACCGCACGTCGCCGCGGGCGTCCATGAAGTAGGCCAGCGAGTGAGAAGCGCTCACGGGCGGCGGCAGGTAGGGCGTCGAGTTGTCCGGTCCGCACGTAACGATGGCCGGGGTTGAGGCCTGGGCGTGGGCGGCGATCCCGCCGTCGGGGGTGACGAGGTAGACGTTGTAGGTCGAAGCACCGGGCTGCCAGTCGGTGAGGACGCCGTAGGCATCGGCCGCATGCGCGGTGGCCGGCGGCGAGGCCGAGGAGGGCGAAGACGAGGCCGGCGAGGCGCCCGTCCGGACCGGCGACGCGGAATGGTTGGCGACCTGTCCCCCGGCGCTCGAACAGGCCGCCAGCAGGAGGGCGCCGATCGAAGCCGCGAGTGCCGTCCTGAGTTGGGGCGTTCCCATCAGCAGGTGAACGATCCCCTACACCTGCGGTTACGTTTCCGGTACCATCCACAGGCTGAAGCAGGGCCCGACCCTCACCCTCAGGCGCCAGCCGAATGGGTCCAGAAGCGCGGACGGACCAGCGAGCGGTCCGCGGCACGCGGGTCGCGACGCTGCGCCAGCTGTCCGTTTTGTTTTATTCAGAGCCACTGGAGGAGTAGCAGAACCCTGAATTTGACCGAGGTAATGTCCCATACCGTTTAAGGAGCTAAGGATCAACGATCAGATCCGCAGCTCTGAAGTTCGGCTGATCGATGACCAGAACAACCAGCTTGGCGTGCTCTCACTGGACGCCGCGCTGCGCATCGCCAACGAGAAGGGACTCGACCTCGTCGAGGTGGCGCCGCAAGCGAACCCGCCGGTCTGCCGCCTGATGGACTACGGACGATTCAAGTTCGAGACCGTCAAGCGCGAGAAGGACCAGCGTCGCAAGCAGAACGTCATCAAGCTCAAGGAGATGAAGCTGCGGCCGAAGGTGGCCGAGCACGATTTCCAGACCAAGTTCAAAGGGCTGAAGCAGTTCCTCGAAGCCGGCGAGAAGGTAAAGGTGACGATCATGTTCAGGGGCCGCGAGATGGTGCATCAGGACATCGGCCGCAAGATCCTCGAGAGGGTCGCTGATGACTCGCGCACGTTCGCGGTGGTCGAGCGGCAGCCGCTGCTCGAGGGCAGAAACCTCTTCATGATCCTGGCGCCGAGCCGCCAGGGCGCGGGCGCCGCGCCGAAGGAGACGGCGACCAGTGCCTAAGCTCAAGACCCGGAAAGGGATCGCCAAGCGCGTGCGGGTCACCCGCAACGGCAAGATCGTGCGCCGCAACTCGTTCATGAGCCACCGCCTCCACCAGAAGTCGAAGAAGCACAAGCGCATGGATCACACCGAGCAGCCGGTGGCCAAGGGCGACCGCAAGGCCGTCCGCCGGGCCCTGGGGAAGTAGACGGATGGCGCGAGTCAAGCGCGGAGTCCCGGCACACCGCCGCCACAAGTCGATCCTGGAGCGCGCGAAGGGCTTCCGGCTCTCCAAGAAGCTCTTGTTCCGGCCCGCCAACGAGGCGGTCCTGCACGCCCTCGCCTACGCGTTCCGAGACCGCCGCCGGCGCAAGCGCGAGATGCGGCGGCTCTGGATCGCGCGGATCAACGCCGCCTCGAGGCAGTCGGGGCTTCCGTACAACAAGCTGATGCACGGCCTTCGCCAGGCCGGAGTGGAGATCGACCGCAAGGTGCTGGCTGACCTGGCCGTGCGCGACAGCGGTTCCTTTGCCCGGCTGGTGGAGGTTGCCAAGAACAACCTCTGACCAGCTTCTGAT
>DASSLR010000035.1:0-39367 GCA_035689345.1 Candidatus Dormiibacterota bacterium | reverse complement strand
CTCGACGCGCGCCAGACCTGCTTTGTGTTCTACAGCGCGAGCGGCTTGCTGGGGGCGGTCGGCCTGATGCTGTTCGGCCACAAACGCATCGTGGCGGTGGTCCTGGTGGCCTGGCTGGTGCTGGTCTCGACCTTCGTCGCCGACCGGCTGCAGAAGTCGACCTGGCGGCTGGACCATCCGTACCTGCGGCGGCTTCTGCCCGAACCTGGTTCCCGGTAGCATTTAGCGCGGGCATGCGCCCGGCGAAACAGGGTCCGACCGGGGCCGACATGGCGGGCGTCGGGTTCTATTTCGCAGCAGCCGCTTTGCTCCCCATCCTCGGCGGAGTCGCGCTCGACGGATGGCTTCATACGTCCCCGGTTTTCGTACTTGTAGGACTGTTCGTGGGTCTGGCCGCGGGGGCCGCGGCGGTCTGGTTGAAGATCAGGGAGTTCACCCGGTGAGATTCGGCGGGATGTTGAGAGAGACAGTGGTCGCCTCGGCGGCGATCGCCGCTTCCGCCATCCTCGGCAGCCTGCTGCTTGGGCAGCAAGCCGTTGGCGTCGGGCTGGCCGCCGGCCTCATCATCGGCTCGCTGAACGGTCACGCGCTTGCCGCGCTCATGGTGCGCGGCACTCCGCTGGTGGCGTCGACCGTGGTTCGGCTGGCGGCGTTCAGCGCCGCGGCGATCGGAATCGCGTTTCTGCTTCGAAGCGAGGCGTGGGCCGTGCTGCTTGGAGTTGGGGCGGCGCAGGCGGTGATGGTGGTGGCGTCCATACGCCAGGGTCTGCGGGCATGATCCACACTGAGTCGTTCGGCACTCACCCAACCATCAGCGCCGGGTGCGGCACGCTGTGCACCTTCAACTACGACAGCATCATCTCGAGCGCGATCGCAGTCGTGCTGACGGTGGCGATCGCGTTGTGGATACGCGGACAGCTGCGGTCCGGACAGCCGTCCAAGGTGCAGGCGGTCTTCGAGTGGGGCTACGACCTGCTGCGCGGCCTGGTCAGGGAGAACGTATCCGAGGACGCGCTTTTCGTCGTGCCGCTGGCGATGACCTTGTTCCTGTACATCCTGATCGCCAACTACGTCGAGCTGCTTCCGTTGGCGATTTTTCCGAACGACATCGTCCACGGTGCCAACGCCGACCTCAATCAGACGCTCGCCATGGGCCTCATCGTTATCGTCGTCGTGCAGTGGTACAGCATCCGGGTGCTGGGATTCCGCGGCTATCTGCGTCGCTTCACCAAGCCGTTCGAGCTGCCGCTGCCGGCGCGCATCGCTTACATCCCGCTCAACGTCCTCGAGGAGCTGGTCAAGCCGGTCACGCTCTCGCTGCGGTTGTTCGGCAACATCTTCGCCGGCGCCGTGATGATCACGCTAATCGCCAGCATCGGCCTGCTGTACCTGCCCGCCGTCCAGAACGTGCCCACGATCGTCGTCGGGTCGGTGCTTCTCGCGGTCTGGAAGGCGTTCGACGTTCTCTTCATCGGCTTCATCCAGGCGTTCATCTTCATGCTGCTGACGGTCATCTACTTCGGCATGGGCCGTGAAGGCCTAGAGCACGAGCACGCCCATAAGGAGGCATAAATGACAGACCACGGAATCGAACTTGCAGGCGCGTTGATCGGCTTCGGCCTCCTGATGGGCCTCGGCGCCATCGGCGCCGCCGTCGGTGACGGCCTCGCCGGCAACGCGTTCATCAGCGGTGTGGCTCGCCAGCCCGAGGCACAGGGCCGCATGATTCCCTGGTTGTTCACCATCGTCGGTCTCGTGGAAGCGATGTACTTCATCAACCTGGCCTTCGGCTTCGTGTTCCTGGGACAGGTTCACTGAGACCCAGATGTATCTCGAAGGCACAGCCGGCGTCATCGACATCAACGGAACCGTCTGGGTCGAGCTGCTCACGTTCCTCGTGATGTTCGGCCTGCTGGCCCGCTACGTGTACCCGGTGATCGTCAGGCAGGCCGAGGCTCGCCAGCGGGCAATCGCCGAGCAGCTGGCGGAGGCTGAGAAGGCTCGCGCCGACGCCGAGACGCACCTGAAGGAGGCGCAGGCCAGGCTCGACGACGCACGCAAGACCGCGCAGGGAGTGATCGACGCGGCCGGCAAGTCGGCCGAGCAGCTGCGCGCGGAGATGAAGGAGAAGGCCGAGGCAGAGGCGAAGAGAATCTCCGAGTCGGCGCGCAAGGAGATCGAGGCCGAGCGCGACCGCGCCCTCCAGTCGGTTCGCGGCGAGGTCGCCGGGCTCGTGGTCGCTGCGACCGAAAAGGTCATCGGCGAGACGCTCGATGTGACCAAGCACAAACAGCTCATTGACCGGGCCATTGAGGAGGTCGCCAGTGGCGACGGCAGCCGCTAAGCGCTACGCGCGCGCGGCTTTCGAGCTGGCCGGCTCGGAGCACGACATCGAGCTGTGGAGCCGGCGGCTGGCAGCGGTGCGTGCGTTGCTGTCTGAGGTGAAGGTGGCGGCCGTGCTCACTAACCCCACCATCCCGATTGAGCGGCGGATGGAGCTCGTCTCATCCACGTCACTGGATGACGAAGCCACCAACATGGCCAAGCTGCTGATCGAGTCGGGCCGCGTGCACGAGATCGGCGCCATCGCCGACGAGTTCGAGCGCCTCGCCGACGAGGCCGCTGGCCGAGTGCGCGCGACCGTGACCACCGCGGTCGAGCTCGACTCGCGCGACCGTGACCGTGTGGCCGACCAGCTGTCGCGTCAGCTCGGCAAGACGGTGAGCATGAAGGTCGAGGTCGACCCGCGCATCCTCGGCGGGCTCAAGGTCCAGTACGGAGACCGTCTCATCGACGCCAGTGTCGCCACCCGCCTGCAGCAGCTGCGCCGCCGCCTGACAGAAGCGTCTTAGGAGCAAGAATGGGCATCAGCACCAGAGAGATCTCGGAGGTCATCAAAGAACGGCTCAAGGACTTCGACGCGAGCCTCGTGGCCACTGACGTCGGACGCATCGTCGCCACCAGCGACGGCATCGCGCAGATCTACGGCCTGCGGAACGCGATGGCCGGTGAGCTCCTCGAGTTCCCGCACGACACGTACGGCCTGGCCCTGAACCTCGAGGAGGACCAGGTCCGCGCCGTCATCCTTGGCGAGTTCGGCCACCTGCACGAGGGCGACGAGGTGCGTACCACGGGCCGCCTGCTCGAGGTGCCGGTCGGCGACGAGCTCATCGGCCGCGTCGTCAACCCGCTAGGCCAGCCCATCGACGGCAAGGGCCCGATCAAGACGACCAGGACTCTGCCCATCGAGAAGATCGCGCCCGGAGTCATCACGCGCAAGCGCGTCGACAGCCCGGTGCAGACAGGCATCAAGGCGATCGACGCCATGATCCCCATCGGCCGCGGCCAGCGTGAGCTCATCATCGGCGACCGCTTCACCGGCAAGACCACGGTCCTGCTCGACACGATCATCAACCAGAAGGGCAAGGACCTCATCTGCATCTACGTCGCGATCGGCCAGAACGCCGCGTCGATCGCGCGCGTCGCGGCCACGCTCGAGGAGCAGGGTGCGATGGACTACACGATCATCGTCGCGGCCTCCGCTTCCGAGCCCGCCTCGCTCAACTTCATCGCGCCCTACGCCGGCTGCGCGATGGGCGAGTACTTCATGGAACAGGGCAAAGAGGCGCTGTGCTGCTACGACGACCTGACCAAGCAGGCGTGGGCGTACCGCGAGCTTTCGCTCAACCTGCGCCGCCCGCCAGGCCGCGAGGCCTACCCGGGCGACGTGTTCTACCTGCACTCCCGGCTGCTCGAGCGGGCGGCGAAGATGAGCCCCGCGAAGGGTGGCGGCTCGCTCACAGCGCTGCCGGTGATCGAGACCCAGGCCAACGACGTCTCGGCCTTCATCCCCACCAACGTCATCTCCATCACCGACGGCCAGATCTACCTGCAGGCCGACCTGTTCAACGCCGGCCAGCGCCCCGCCCTCAACGTGGGCATCAGCGTGTCGCGCGTCGGTGGCGACGCGCAGACGAAGGCCATGCGCCAGGTCGCCGGCCAGATGCGTCTCGACCTCGCGCAGTACCGCGAGCTGGCCGCCTTTGCGCAGTTCGCGTCAGACCTGGACAGCGCCACGCGCAACCAGCTCGAGCGCGGCGCGCGCCTCACCGAGCTGCTGAAGCAGGACAAGTACCAGCCCGTTTCCCTGGGCCTGCAGGTGGCGGCCATCTACGCCGGCACGCAGGGACACCTCGACAAGGTGCCGACGGCGCGCATCCGCGAGTGGGAGACGGGGTTTGTGCGGTTCCTCAAGTCGGAACGACCCGGCGTGGTCGAGGAGATCGAAGAGAAGAAGGCCCTCGACGACCCGCTGTTCGAGCGCCTGAAGGCCGCGATCTCCACCTTCAACCACCAGTTCGGCGTCGAGGGTTACAGCGAGGTCGCCGACCCGGGCCCGAGCAAGCCCGCGGCCAAGGCCGAACCTCCTCCCGAAGAAAAGCCGAAGGCACCACCCAAGAAAAAGAGCAAGTAAGTGCCTGCATATCGAGACATCGTCCGGCGCATCGACTCGATCAAGAACACGCAAAAGATCACGAAGGCGATGCAGGTCGTGGCGGCGACTCGGCTGCGGCGCGCGCAGCAGGCCGTGCAGTCGGCGCGGCCTTACGCCGAGAAGATGGTCGAGGTCTTGCAGACCACCACCGAGCGGGCGACCGAGTACCGGCACCCGTTCCTCGTGCGCCGCGAGGGCAAGCGCGCAGTCATGGTCCTCATCACCACCGACAAAGGCCTGTGCGGCGCCATCAACGTCAACAACCTCCGCGCCGCGACGCGCTTCATGAACGAGAACTACGCGGAGGGCCAGCGCTACGTGACCGTCGGCCGCAAAGGCCGCGACTTCCTGTTGCGCTACCGGCGCGAGGTCATCGCCGAGGTCAGCGGCATCGCCGACCGGCCGACGATGGCCCAGATCCTGCCGGCCATCACCGTCGCCCTCGACGAGTACGCGAAGGGCAACACCGACGCGGTGATCCTGTGCTACTCGAAGTGGATCTCGACGATCCGCCAGGACCCGACGGTGCAGACGCTCATCCCGGCGGAGATACCGAAGCGCGAAGGCGACGCGAAGCAGTCAGGCCCGCGCGCCGACTACATCTACGAGCCCGACCCCGAGTCCGTCCTGGACGGCCTGCTGCCCCGATACGTGGAGACGCAGGTCTTCCAGGCCGTGCTGGAGAACAAGGCCAGCGAGTACTCGGCCAAGATGATCGCGATGCAGAACGCCACCAAGGCGGCCGGCGACCTGATCGACAACCTGACGCTCTACGCCAACAAGGTCAGGCAGGCCGGCATCACCACCGAGCTGATGGAGATCGTGAGCGGCGCCGAGGCGATGCGCGCCGCCTCGCAATAGGAGGGGACCAGAACACATGGCGCAGACCAAGCAGAAGACGCGCGAAGGCCGCGTCAGCCAGGTAATCGGGGCCGTGGTGGACGTCGAATTTCCGCCTGGCGATCAGCCCGAGCTCTTCGAGGCCCTGCAGGTCAAGACCGGCGACGGCCGCACCGTGGTCCTCGAGGTCGAGGGCGCCATCGGCGACAACGTCGTCCGCTGCATCGCCATGGACGCGACCGACGGCTTCCGCCGCGGCGACAAGGTGATCGCAACCGGCGCGCCCATCTCCGTGCCGGTCGGCGTGGAGACGCTCGGCCGCATGTTCAACGTGATCGGCGCGCCCATCGACGACGAGCCGGCCCCCGAGGGCATCACGCGCTGGCCCATCCACCGCCCGGCGCCGCCGGTTTCCGAGCAGCAGGCGAAGGTGGAGATCCTCGAGACCGGCATCAAGGTCATCGACCTCATCTGCACGTTCGCCAAGGGTTCGAAGATCGGACTCTTCGGAGGCGCCGGCACGGGCAAGACCGTGATCGTGCAGGAGCTAATCCGCAACATCGCCTACCACCACAAGGGCCGCTCGGTCTTCGCGGGCGTGGGCGAGCGCACCCGCGAAGGCAACGACATGTACAAGGAGATGGAGGACGCGGGCGTGCTGCCGCAGACGGCGCTCGTGTTCGGGCAGATGAACGAGCCGCCGGGCGCCCGCGCGCGAGTGGGCCTGACCGGCCTGACCATGGCCGAGTACTTCCGCGACGAGGAGGGCGCCGACACGCTGCTCTTCGTCGACAACATCTTTCGCTACCTGCTCGCGGGCTCCGAGGTGTCGGCGCTGCTCGGCCGCATGCCCTCCGCGGTGGGCTACCAGCCGACGCTGGCCACCGAGATGGGCGAGCTCGAGGAGCGCATCACCTCGACCAACAAGGGCTCGATCACTTCGGTGCAGGCGGTGTACGTGCCCGCCGACGACTACACCGACCCCGCCATCCAGACCGTGTTCGCGCACCTCGGCGCCACGCTGCGACTCGAGCGCGCGCTCGTGGAGATCGGCATCTATCCGGCCGTCGACCCGCTCGGTTCGTCGAGCCGGTTCGTCGAGCCGTCGATCGTCGGCCAGGACCACTACGACGCGGCCCAGGGCGTGAAGAAGATGCTGCAGCGCTACAAGGACCTGCAGGACATCATCGCCATCCTCGGCATGGAGGAGCTTTCCGAGGACGACAAGCTCACCGTGTCGCGCGCGCGCAAGGTGCAGCGCTTCCTGTCCCAGCCGTTCAACGTCGCCCAGCGCTTCACAGGCCGTGAGGGCAAGCTCGTGTCGATCGCCGACACCGTGCGCGGGTTCAAGGAGATCCTCGAGGGCAAGCACGACGACCTGCCGGAGCAGGCCTTCTACATGGTCGGCACCATCGAAGAGGCGCGGGCTCAGGGCGAAGAGATGAAGAAGAAGGGCCAGGGCTAGATGCCGGTACCGCTGCGCGTGGTCAGCGTCGAGCGCAGCCTCTTCGAGGGCGACGTCGACTTCATCGTCGCCAACGGCGCCGACGGCGAGCTCGGCGTCCTGCCGCGCCACGCCGCGCTCATGACCATCCTCAAGCCAGGCGCGTTGAAGATCACGCATGGCGGCAAGGAGGAGCTCCTGTTCGTGGGCGGCGGATTCCTCGAGGTGCTGCCCGACCGCGTGACCGTGCTGGCGGACGTGGCGGAGCACGCAGACGAGATCTCGGTCGAAGCGGCTGAGGCCGCGCGCAAGCGCGCGCAGGAGCGGCTCGCGGGGACCCTCACCGCGGCCGAAGAGATCGAGTTCAACGAGGCGCTGGCCATGGCGGAGGCGCGGCTGCGGCTGGCGCGTGCACGCCGCGGGTAAATCCTCAGACCTCGTTCTGAAGATCACGGGCGGGGCGCCGCTCGCCGGAGACGTCTGCGTCAGCGGTTCCAAGAACGCAGCCCTGCCCGAGATGGCGGCCGCGCTGCTGACCGACGAGCCCGTCCACCTGAAGAACGTGCCGCGCGTGACCGACACGCGCGTGATGGCCCAGGTGCTGGAAAGCATCGGCGCGACATGCGCGGGCGAGGGCTCGGTCACCATCGACGCCTCGAGTGCGAGCGCGCCGCGCGTGCCCGACGACCTCGGGCGGCGCATGCGGGCGACGATCCTGCTGCTCGGCGCCCTCATCGGGCGCTTCGGCAGCGCGCGCCTGCCGCGTCCTGGCGGCGACGACATCGGCGCGCGACGCGTCGAGCAGCATCTCCGCGGTTTGCGCCAGATGGGCGCGAGCATCTCCGAGTCGGCGACCGAGCTGGTCGCGCACGCGGACCGGCTCCGGGGCGCGCGCATCGTCTTCGACCTGCCGACGGTCACAGGGACGGAGAACATCCTGCTGGCGGCGGTGCGTGCCGAGGGCAGGACCGAGATCTTCAACGCGGCGCGCGAGCCTCACGTGCAGGACCTGTGCCTGCTGCTCGGCAAGATGGGCGCGCGCATCGAGGGCATCGGCACCGAGAGGCTGGTGGTGGACGGCGTGCCCGACCTCGGAGGCGCCGAGCACACGGTGGTGCCGGACTACCTCGAGGCCGGCACGTACGCCATCGCCGCGGTGGCCGCCGGCGGAGAGCTGCGCCTGGAGTGCAGCCGGCCCGAGGACCTGAACATCGTCCTGCTCAAGCTCGAGCAGGCCGGCGCCCGGGTGGAGGTGGGGGAGGGCTGGTTCCGCGTCGGCCGGCGTCCCGGCTCGCGCATCCTGCCCACGGACATGTCGACATGGCCGTTTCCCGGATTCCCCACCGACCTGCAGGCCCAGTACATGGCGCTCATGACGCAGGCCGACGGCGAAACCGTGATCTCGGAGTACGTCCACGAGAATCGCTTCCAGCACGTGACACAGCTCGCCAAGATGGGCGCGAGCATCGACGTCGAGGGCCGGCTGCACGCGTTCGTGCACGGCCCCTCCAAGTTGAAGGGAACCGAGCTGGCGGTGCCGGACATCCGCTCGGGCGCGGCGCTCGTGATCGGCGCGCTGTGCGCCGAGGGCGAGAGCGTGCTGCGGCACGCGTGGCACGTGGCTCGCGGTTACGAGGACCTCGCGGGCAAGCTGAGCGCGGTGGGCGCACGCATCGAGAGCGTCGAGGCGGAAGCCGACCAGAGCGCCGGCACCCGCACCTACGAATGAGCGTCCTCTCCAAGAAGATCGGGATCGACCCGGGCACGTCGACGTTGCGCGCTTACGTGAAAGGCGAGGACGTGTTCAACGAGCCGTCGCACGCCGCGGACCGCGCCGTGACGGCGGAGATGCTGCAGCACCTGATCGGCAAGGTGCAGGGCCGGATCCGGATGTTCAGGCCGGAGGTCATGATCAGCGTGCCCGCGGGTGCCCCCTCGCCGGCGAGGCGCGCCGTGACGGAGGCGGCCATGTCGGCCGGAGCGCGCCAGGTGTGGCTCATCGACAAGCCGCTGGCGGCCGCGATCGGCGCCGGGCTGCCGATCCATGAGTCACGCGGCGTCGCCGTGTGCGACATCGGCGGCGCCACCACGGAGGTCGCCGTCATCTCGCTCTCGGGAATGGTGGTCGCGAGATCGATTGCTGTCGGCGGCAAACGCTTCGATGAGGCGATCGCGGCGCATTTGCAGATGGACGTGACGGCCGCGGAACGGCTCAAGGTCGCCATCGGCGCGGCGCTGCCGCTGGACGAGCCGCTCCGCGAGGGCGAGATCACGTCGAACGACATCGCCGCGGCGGTCGCAGAGCCGTTGCAGCTGATCGTCGCCGCGATCCGCGACCTTCTCGCGGAGGCGCCGACCAGGCTTGCGGCCGACGTCGCCGACCGCGGCATCGTCCTGACCGGCGGCGGCGCGCAGCTGCGCGGCCTCGACCGCTACATCGCGATGCACGCGGGCATACCGTGCGCGCTGGCCGAGAACCCGCAGAACTCGGTTGTCCGCGGCACCGGCCTCGCGCTGGAAAATTTCGAGGTCTTGAAGAGAAACCAGGCGTACCTCCGCTGATCGGCCTCCACCTGGCGGTCGACGGTTACGGGCTCTCGCGGCCGCGGGCGGGTGTCGGCGTGTACACGCGAGAGGTCGTGCACGCGATGGCTGTCGCGCGGCCCGATTGCCGCATGACGGTGTTCGTCCCGCCAGGCGTGGATCCACCGAATGGATCGCCCGCGATCGCGCAGCGTCCCCTGCCCGGGACGCGATTCGTGGGCAGGCACCTGCAGTGGCCGGGCCGCATCAAGGCGCTGCGGCCGGATGCGTTCTTCGGACCGGCGGGCGCGCTGCCGCTGCGCGACGTGGGCTGCCCGACGGTCATCACGGTCCACGACCTCGCCATCTACCGCAAGCGCGAGTGGTTCCCCGCGGGACAGCCGCTGAGCACCGGCTGGATCGTGCCCCGGTCGCTGCGTAACGCCGACCGCCTCATCGCGGTGTCCCAGAACACGGCCACGGACCTGCAGGCGATCTTCGACGTCCCCGCAGAGCGCATCGCGGTGGTGCCGGAGGGCGTGTCCAAGACTTTCCGGCCGCTCGGGACGGAAGACCTCGCCGAGGCGCGAGCCCGTTTGCGGCTGCCCGCACGCTTCATCCTGTTCGTCAGCACGATCGAGCCGCGCAAGAACCTGGAGACGCTGCTCGAGGCGTGGGCGATGATGCGCGACCGGCCCGACCTCGTCGTCGTGGGCGGCTGGGGCTGGCGCTACGAGGCGATCAAAGCGCGCATGGAGAGGCTCGGTCCGGGATTACACCACCTCGACGGCCTCGACCCATCGCAGCTGCCGGCCGTCTACAACCTCGCACTGATGCTCGCCCATCCCGCGTGGTACGAGGGTTTCGGGCTGCCGCCCCTGGAGGCGATGGCGTGCGGCACACCGGTGGTCGTGTCGGATCGGTCGAGCCTTCCCGAGGTCGTCGGCGACGCGGGCCTGATCGTGCCGGCGGACAGCCCCGAGGCGTGGCGGCAGGCGCTGGAAGCGGTGGCGGGCGATGCGGACCTCGCGGCCGGCCTCCGCCACCGCGGCATCCTTCGTGCCGCCGAGTTCAGCTGGGGCCGGAGCGCCGACCTCACGTGGAACGCGATCGACGCCGTGGTCAGAAAAGCGGGCGCGTGAACCTGCGCGGCGTGCCCATGTGGGAGGCCACGTCGTCGCTGTACACGTAGATCTTGTAGCTGCCGACGTCGTACACGGTGGCCACGACGTCGAGATCGGTGGGTGGCGGCTGACCCAGGTGCTCGAGCCCGGGGTCGACCAGGACGAAGGTGGGGCCGGCCTCGCCGCGGTACCAGTCGCTCAGGCTGTTGTAGGCGAACGGGCACAACGCCTGCCCGCACAGGTCCTCGGGGCTGAGAAACACCTCCGTCATCGGATAGACGCGCAGCGCGAAATCCGTCTTGTACGTCATGGGCGCGGCGTCGTCGTAGGCCGCGTAGCCATGGGTCAGGCCGTGCTGCTCGAGAAACGCGATCGGCGCGGCGAGCGACGGGCTGAACGTCGGCTCGAAGTGCAGCGTGGTGGCCGCGGCATCGAGCGATGAGGCGTTGGCGAGGATCAGCAGCGTCGCCGGCGCGGCGACGATCGCCACCCGCACCTGGCTGCGGGCGGCCCAGATCGGGAGGGTCGCCGCGGCCGCGTAGAACACCGACACCAGGTAGCGGCCCGAGTTCTGCAGGAAATCGGATGGGATGTCGCTGAAGAAAAAGGCGGCCGCGACGCCGATCGTCGATGCGACCCAGAACCCGACTACCGCAAGCGTGACCGCGGTCATGCCGCGGGTGCGCGAGCGGAGGAGCCACACGACCGGCGCGGCGAGCGCCGCCACCAGCAGCATTCCGAGCACAACCCCGAGCCCTGAGCCCTGGCGCGGCATCCCGGCCACCTCGAAGATGCCTGTGACCAGCTGGCGCGCGTTGCCCACCACGTGGTCGGGTGCCACGAAACGGGTGAGGCCACGCGGAAAGGACGAGCCGTAGCCGGCGAGCCTGTCGGCCACGAACATCGTCGCGGCGGTCGCGGCGATGCCCGCCGCCGTGCCGGAGGCGGCGATCAGCTTCACGCGCGGCACCTCGGACCGACGCAGCCGCCATAGGGCGATCACGGTAAGGACGAGCGGAGCGTCGCCGGCCGGAAGCAGCAGCGGGTCGGACGCCGTGGCGAAGCCCGCGGCCAGGGCCACGACGACCGACAGCGCGACCAGCGCAGGTCTTCGGAGCTCTGAGGTCAGCAGAGCGCACAGGTACGCGGCGAGCATCGCGGACGCGAACCACGTCGTGCCGTGGTACGACTGCGCGAGCTGCGTGCCGATGACGAGTGGTGACGCCGCCAACCCGACGGACGCGGCGAGCAGCGCCGCGAACCCTCCCGCGACGCGCCATGCCGTCCACACGACCAGTGCCAGCGCGGTCATGGACATCACGAACGGCGCGTAGTCCCAGACCTGGCGATGGAAAGGAAGGTGCAGCGTGGCCAGGTCGAACCAGAAATAGCCGATCTGGATCGCGATCGCCCGGCCGGCCTTGCCGTTGGTGCCGACCGATTGCGCCATGACCATCGGCGAGACGTAGTCGGCGTTCCACGTCAGCTGATCCACGATCTCCGGCAGGCGGCGCAAGAGCACGAACAGGTAGACGAGCGCGGCGGCCGGCGGCAGCCAGCGTGCGATTCGTGCGACCGACGCGGCGTTCACCGCAAAGCCTCGCGCACCACGTTCGCTGTCGCTTGCGCGCAGCGATCCCACGTGAACTCGCGCGCACGCTTCACGGCGCGACGCGTGAGGTCGGCGCGCGCGTCGCCGCCTGCGATCGCCTGCCGCAGCACCTCGGCAAATGCGGCCGGGTCACCCGGGTCGTCGACGTACAGCACGGCGTCACCGCCGACCTCGGGCAGCGAGGACGTGCGCGCGGCGACCACGACCTGACCGCGCGACATCGCCTCGAGCACGGGCAGCCCGAATCCCTCGTAGAGGCTCGGCACCACCACGGCCTTCGCCCTCTTGTAGAGGAGCTCGAGCGTGGCGTCGTCCACGCGGCCGAGGACGCGGCACGACCTGGAGGCGCGCAGCTTCGCGGCGAGACCGGAGTCGACCTCGGGGCCGGCGACCGCGAGGGTCAGGCCCGGCACGCGCTCGACCGCCGCGAGCGCGGCGAGCTGGTTCTTGCGTGCTTCGATGCGGCCCACCTGGAGCACAAAGTCTCCCGCCAGCCCAAGCTCGCCGAGCCGCGACGCGGACGCCTGGCGAACGTGGGGAGTCTCGCCGCCCCCATGTGGCACGACCCGGATGCGGTCGGGGTTCGCGCCGTACAGCGACACGAGGTCGTTGCGCGTCGACTCGGAGACCGCGATGAGCAGCTTCGCGCGGCTCACCGCCCACCGCGTCGTCGCCTGCAGGTACAGCCGCTGGGGCCCGGCGTACGCAGCGGGAAATCGCTCGAACGCGAGATCGTGCACCACCGCCACCGCACGCCCTGTCCACGCGAACGGAATGGCGTGCCCGGGCACGAACAGGAGATCCGGGCGTACGCCCGCGAGCGCGACCGGCAGCCGCACCTGCGACCACAGCCGGCGGAACGGAAGCACCGTCACGTCCACGCCGAGCTCACGCTTCGGCCGCGACGCGAAGAACTTCCAGGTCAGCTCCGGGGCGGCACGCGGAAGGCGGCCCGCGATCTCGAGGGTGTAACGCTCGGTGCCCGTAACCACAGATCGCGTCGCCGGGTTGATGTCGACGGCGATGATGGTGGCGCTCAATTGCGGACGCTGGTCGGTGCCAAGGGCATCGACCTTAAGCTAATCGCCGTGGTCGCGACCCTCGGCCGAGCCGGAACCACCGCGATGTGCGCGCTGATGGTGGGGCTCGTGATTGTGGCCTCGTACACGCTCCTTGTGAGCTCGAACGCCCATCCGAGAACCGATGTGCTCGGATCGGGCCTCTATCTGGCGAACGATGGAAGTCCCCGTTTCGCGCCGGTGACCAGTGGATTCATCCCGCTCGGCCGCACCGAGATCAGCGTGCCGATCCTCATGTACCACTACATCCAGAACCTGCCGAAGAATCCCAGCGAGCTCACCTACAACCTCACCGTGACGCCGGACAACTTCTCCGCGCAGATGGACTGGCTCCGCGCTCACGCCTACCACCCGGTCACCATCGACGACCTCCGCGACTATTTCACCGGGCGGCACACCCTGCCCAGCAAACCCGTCGTGATCACGCTCGACGACGGTTACCGCGACCTCTACACGACCGCGTATCCGATTCTGCGGGCGCACGCCTTCAAAGCGGTCGCCTACATCGTCACCGGGTTTGTCAACGAGCCTCGCTACGTGACGAGCGACATGATCGCGGAGATGGACCGATACGGCGTCGAGATCGCGTCGCACACAGTCGACCACGCGAATCTCGCCCGGATGACCACGCCCTCAGTCACCTATGAGGCCGTGTACTCCAAGCAGTGGCTGGAGAAGCTGCTCGGCCACCCGATCGTCGACTTCGCTTATCCGTCAGGCAAGTTCGATGCCACCGACGAGCGCGTGCTGCAAGACGCCGGCTACAGCACCGCGGTGACAGAGCTGGAGTCGCCCTATCACACATGGGCGACCCGGCTCGCCTGGTCGCGCACCCGCGTGCCGGGCTCGTGGCGGCTCGCCGATTTCATCAAGGGTCTCGGGCCGATCGAGCCGTACGTGGTCCAGACCACGCTGCCCGTGTCCGACTCCTGAGTCCGCAGGCCCAGGCGCGGATCCTGGGGGTGCGAGTCGACTGCGTGGACATGGCGGCGGCCCTGCGCCGCATCGAGTCGTTGGTCGAAGACGGCGGCCATCACCTCGTGGCAACGGTCAACCCCGAGTTCGTGATGCGGGCTCGCGGCGACGCGGAGTTCGCCCGCGTCCTCGAATCGGCGAGCCTGTGCCTGCCTGACGGAAGCGGCGTGGTGTGGGCGGCGCGGCGCCAGGGATGCGCCATGGCCGGACCTGTGACCGGCGTCGACCTCATCCCGCCGCTGGCGGAGCTGTGCGCCAGGCGTGGGTGGAGGATGTTTCTTCTCGGCGCACCGCCGGGCGTGGCCGAGGAGCTGGCGGAGCGGCTGCGCGCCGCCCATCCCGGGCTGGCCGTGGATGCCGCGGCCGACGACGCGAAGGGCGAGCTGGTGCGCGCTCGGCGCCCTCACGTGCTGCTCGTCGCGTTCGGCGCGCCCAAGCAGGAGATGTGGATCGACGGCGTGGCCCGCCCCGCCGGCGTCCCCGTGGCGATGGGCGTCGGCGGCGCGTTCGACTACCTGACCGGACGGGTGCCGAGGGCGCCGGCGTGGATGCGGCGCGCCGGGCTCGAATGGTCGTTCCGGCTGGTCCGTCAGCCATGGCGGTGGAAGCGCATGGCCGTGCTACCCGTGTACGCGGTCCGCGTGCTGGCGCAGGGCCGGACGCCGTCGCATCCCTAACATTTGGCGCCGATGTTGAGCGTGGTCATCCCCTGCTACAACGAGCAGGACCGCCTGCCGGCGACGGTCGAGGCGATCAAGAGGTATCTCGGCGCGCGCGGCGTGGACTACGAGATGATCCTCGCCGACGACGGCAGCGCCGACGGCACCGGCAGAGTGATCGACGCCGCCATCAAGGACGCGCCCAATGTGCGCGCCGTCCGCCTCGTCGCGAATCGCGGTAAGGGCCGGGCGCTGGCCGAGGGCGTCGCCGTCAGCCGCGGTGACCGAGTGCTCCTCACCGACGCCGACCTCTCGACGCCAATCGAGGAGCTGCCCAAGCTGGAGGCCAAGCTGGACGCCGGCGCCGGCGTGGCCATCGCGTCGCGTTCGATCAAGGGCTCGCAGGTCGTGGTCTCGCAGCCCGTGTACCGCGTGCTGATGGGGAAGACGTTCAACCTGATGGTCCAGGCGCTGCTGCTTCCGGGCCTATGGGACACGCAGTGCGGGTTCAAGCTGTTCAAGGGCGACCTCGCGCGCTCGGTGTTCGCGGACCTGCGCACGGACGGCTTCGGCTACGACCCCGAGGCGCTCTTCCTCGCCAAGAAGCGCGGGGCGCGCATCGCCGAGGTTCCGGTGGTATGGCGCCACTCGGCCCCCACCAAGGTCGCCGCCATCCGGCACTCGCTCGACATGTTCAAGGACCTGGTTGGCGTCCGCTTCCGCAGATACGCGCCGAGCCGGTGAGCATCGCGCCGCGCACGGGTCGGCCGACCGAGGTTCTCGTGGTGCTGCCGACGTACAACGAGCGCCCGAACGTTGAGCGTGTCGTGAGCGACGTGCGCAAGCTCGGCCACGACGTGATGATCGTCGACGACAGCTCGCCCGACGGCACCGGCGAGATCGCCGACAGGCTCGCCGCGACCGACCCCGGCGTGCGCGTGTTGCACCGCCCGGGCAAGCTCGGCCTCGGCAGCGCCTACAAGGACGCGTTCAAGATCGGGCTGGCGGACGGGTCGAGCCTGTTCGTGGAGATGGACGCGGACGGATCGCACCGGCCCGAGGACCTCGCCCCGCTCGTGGCCGCGGCCAAGCAGAGCGGCGGGCTCGCGCTCGGCTCCCGTTACATACCGGGCGGCGCGATCGAGGGATGGCCCTTCCAGCGCTGGCTGCTTTCCTGGGCCGCCAACATGTACTGCCGCTTGCTGCTGAGGGTGCCGACGCGCGACACCACGTCCGGCTACCGGTGCTACACGCGCGATCTTCTCGAGCACATCGGGCTCGACGAGGTGCGCTCCCAGGGATACTCCTTCCAGATCGAGATGGTCTACCGCGCGCGGCGCCTCGGCTACAAGATCGTCGAGGTGCCCATCAAGTTCGAAGACCGCATCGCGGGCGCGTCCAAGGTCTCGGAGAACGAGGTCCGCCGCGCGCTGCTCACCGTGCTGCGCCTGAGCCTCGGACGGTGGCGGCGATAACCGGCGCGGTGGCGGCGCCTGCGGGCGCCGTGCGCAGAGGCCTCGGCGACTGGACCGTGCCGATCGCCACGGGCGTCGCGCTGGCGATCATCACCGCGGTTCCTTACCTCTACGGCTACCTGGTCCAGCCGCACGGCCAGGTGTTCATGGGCTTCTTCTACCTGGGCGACGACGCGAACACGTACCTCGCCAAGATGCGCCAGGGCTGGGAGGGGGCGTGGGCGTGGTCGAACCGCTACACGACCGAGGAGAGTCCCTCCGCCTACCTATTTATGTTCTGGATCCTGCTGGGCCACATCGCGGCCCTCCTGCACCTGCCGCTCATCGTGGTCTTCCACCTCGCGCGCGTCGCGGCCGCCTTCGCGCTGATGGGTGCCGCGTGGCTCTGCATCTCGCACTTCATCCAGGACCGCGGCGCCCGCCTGTTCGCGTTCTTCTTCCTGGCGTTCGGCCTCGGCATGGGCTACGTGATCCAGGCGCTCGGCCATCCAGTCGTGTTCGGCAATCGCACCGACACGCTGGACTGGCGGATGCCGGAGCTCACCGCCTTCTATTCGATCCTCGCGCTGCCGCACTTTGCATGGTCGGGCGTGTTCGCCGCGCTCGGCATCCCGCTGACGCTGAAGGCGATCGAGCGTGGCGACCTGCGTCTCGGCGCGCTCGCGGGCCTCGCGTGGCTCGGGCAGGCGTCGATCCACCCGCAGATGCCGATCCTCATGGGCGGCGCGGCGTTGGCGGCGACGCTCATCCGGCGGCCGCCGGCGCGGCAAGGCTGGATGGCGGGCGCCCTCGCCTTCGCCATCCCCGCGCCGTACATCCTCTACTCGTACTTCGCCTTCGTCGGCAACCCGGAGGTCCAGCGCTGGACGTTCCACTCCAAGAACGCGCTGCCGCCCGAGGGCTTCAGCTTCCTGTTCGCCATCGCGCCGCAGCTGTTGCTCGCGCTGGTCGGCGTTCCCGGCGCGCTGCGCCGGCGCAGCCGCGAGGACCTCTTCCTGATCGCGTGGCTCGTCCTGCTGGCGACCATCCTGTACCTGCCCAACCCGGCGGGCGACCTGCGCCGCCGCTTCCTGGACGCGCTGTACATCCCGCTGGTCATCCTGGCCGCGCGTGGCATGTTCGAGGTGATCCTGCCGCGCCTCCGGAGCGCGCGGGCCAGGCGCCTGATCCCGTTCACGTACGTCGCCTTCGCGGCGATGGGCAGCGCGTTCCTCGTGATCGCTCCGATGCTCGTGGCCACGGAGCCGCAGTACGTGATGAGCCAGCCCTACTACGACGGCCTGGTCTGGCTGGGCGACCAGCCCCAGGGCCGTGTCCTCTCGATGCCTGGCATCGGGCTGTACGTGCCGGCCTACTCGCCGGACACGGTGTACGTCGGCCACTACGACGAGACGTTCGACTACTACACGAAGACGCAGACGGCGCTCGACCTTCTCACCGGCAAGTCAGACCTCGTCGCGTTCGACCAGCAGAACCACATCCGCTACGTGATCTGGACGGCGGACCTCAAATCGCCGCCGCCGTCCGGACTGGGCCCGCCGGCCTACGACACGCCGGACTTCAAGATCTGGAAGCTGTATTGAGCGACCTGGGATAGGCACCCTCCCCCGCATGCGGGGGAGGGATCAGGGGTGGGGGCAACTAGCACTTCGGCGGCGCGAACCAGTTGACGTGGCGCACGTAGATCACGGCCACCGAGTCTGAATAGACCAGCTGCCAGTCGCTCTGAGTGGCGAGAACGTTGGCCAGCGCCTCGCCCTTGTTGTAGACGACGTAGTCGACCTGGCAGTCGTCCAGCACCTGTTTCCAATCGGGGCGCAGAGTCTGCACGTCCTCGTACCTGTTCAGCAGGTCGTCGCCCATCAGCGCCGCCTCGCCGAAGATGAAGACGCGGCGGTTCGGCTGCGGGTAGAACCGGTTGGCGAGGTAGCCGCCCCACCCGTACTGGTTGTACATGCGGTTGCCGACGTCCGGGTGCGCCGCCAGCCAGTCGGCGGCGCCGACCGGATAGGTCGAGGAATCGATCGAGGCCTGCTCCTTCGGGTTGATGTCGCCGGCGACGTGGATCGCCGTCGCGCCGATGACGACGAGCAGAGCGATGGCCGTGATCGCGGCGAACGCCGGCCGGGCCGGAGAATCGAGCTTCCACTTGCGCAGAGCTGCGTACTCCTTCCACCACGCGCCGTAGGTGTTGATGAGCACCGGCGTCGTCGCGGCGACGAACAGGGCCACGTTGCGCACAGACTGCAGGGCGAACGCCAGCGACGCGATGAAGAGCAGGAATTCGTACATCGACGGGCGGCGCAGGGCGAAGCCGCCGATGGTGAGGAGGATCATCGCCTCGAACGGCAGCAGGTAGCGCTGGTGGAAGTCGGGCGAGAACCACTCGACGATCAGCTTTTCCTGGGCGACGCTGCCCACGGTGTTGAAGGGGTAGAGGTAGAGGCTCAGGCCGTGCGGTGTGGCCACCACCGCGAATGCAGAGGCGGCGGTCACGATCGCCAGGAACCTGAGGTGCGCCCAGTGCGCGGGGTTGGCCCTGTCCAGCACGTACATCACGGCCTCCGCGGCGATGGCGATGCCCAGCCAGGCGAACGCGATGACCCAGCCCCCATGAAGGTTGGCCCACAGCGCCATGACCAGCGGGAAGTAGAGAAGGGCGCGACTGCGCCCGCTCAGGTAGCCCTGCAGCCAGAAGAGCTCCAGGCAGCTGAGCGCGAAGGTGATCATCTGCGCGCGCGGTCCCCAGATCGGCGTGCCGGCCATCGCCGCCAGCGCAAGGCCGAGGCCGACGATCACGAAGGGCTGCCGCCGTACCTGGCGGTACATGAGCCAGAAGCCCAGCCAGGTGACCACGCCGAACGCGATGGCGATGCCCACCGTCCCCGCCGAGCTATACACGAACCACATCAGGATCTCGGTCAGGTACTCGTGATCGGTCCACACGTGAGTGGGCACGGTGTAGGTGAAGATGTCGGTCGAGGGCAGGCGGCCGTTCTCCGCCATCCAGCGGCCGATGCGGATGTGCCACCAGAAATCGGGATCCTGCTCCGCGGTCGCGAACAGCGAAGCGATGACGATCAGGACGCCGCCGAGCAGGAGCGTCCGCGTGTTCAGCCGCTGCGTCAGGTTCAGCTGCCGGTGCCTGCCCGGAACGGATTCGGGAAGTAGCGCGGAACGCGCGCCGCGTAGGCGGGGTAGTCGGCCGGGAACGCCCTCGCCAGCACGCCCTCCTCCCAGCGCATGCGCAGGAGCTCGGCGCCGATGAAGTAGGCCAGCGCCAGCGCTCCAGGCCAGCCGGCCGTCGCCAGGTTGACGCCGATCGCGGTGGCGATCTCGCCGAGGTAGACCGGGTGACGGCTCAGGCCATACGGCCCGCCGGTGACGAGCCGCCGCGCCTCGGGGATGATGGAGAACGACCGCCGGAGATAGGCGAGGCCCCACACCGAGTAGACCAGGCCGATCGTAGCCAGCACGTCGCCCGGCAGCACGAGCCAATCGCGCAGGCCGCCGCCGGGCAGGAAGGTGCCGAGCAGCGCGGAGAACGTGCCGGTGAAGGCCACGAAGACGACGCCCGGCCGGTGGTCGGTTCCCTTCTGGGGCAGGCGGGTGCTGTAGAGGACGACCAGCATCGTGAAGTAAGTCAGCGCGAGCACCTGGCGGAAGACGAACAGCCAGTCGCCGAAGGTGCGGGCCGCCTGAAAAGTGACCGACAGCTGCACCACCTGGTCGGCGACGAACAGGCTGAAGAACAGGGCCGGTAGCACCCTCCCGAATACGAGGTCGCGCCAGTAGGCGCCCGTCCGCCGCTCTTCCTGGACCCCGGCAGCCACCATGTGCGCCCGGAATCTAGCAGTCGGCGCAGCGCCTAGGGACCCGGTTCGCGGCGACTTTCGTTATTGAATTGACCTGCCGGGGACCCCCCGGATAGGATCTCGTCGCGATCAGGCGGCGACCCCGCAAGAACCGGTCACCAGGACCGTCTAGCAGGGTGAAACCCCTGGAATTCGAGAGAAAGGAGGTGAAATCGCAGAGATGTTGAGCCTTTACTGGAAGCTTCGCAGCCTTACGACCCGTCAGGAAGGGCAGGGCATGGTTGAGTACGCCCTGATCCTCGTGCTCGTTTCGATCGTGGTCATCGTCATCCTTCTTACGATGGGCAACCAGATCAAGAACGTGTTCTCGAACGTCGTAGCCGCCCTCGGCTAACGACAACCCCGTAGTAGCACCTTCAATGGAGAGCCCCCTCGGGGGCTCTCCGCCTTTTTGGGCAGTAACCGCACTAAAGAAAAAGGGGGCCGATCGCAGTCCCCATGGCTACAATGGCACCGCTCTTTTTCAAGACGCGTATCTCTCGGAGGTGACTTAAGACTTTGGCAACGGCACCAGCTCCGGCACGGCCGCGACCCGGCGGCGGACGGCTTTTCATCATCGTCGGCCTCCTCCTGGCCGTGCTCGCCGGAGGTGGCGTCTTCTTCCTCGGCACGCTTGGCGGAGGTGGTGGCGGCATCACGGGCGGCTCCAAGGTGACCGTGGTCACCGCGGCGACCTCGATTCCGCTGCGCGCCCCGATCAAGTCCGAAGACCTGACGACCGAGGACGTAAACGGCGTGTTCGTGAACACCTACCCGAAGGTCAGCGATGTCGTGAACCTGATCGCCCAGGTCAACATCAGCAAGGGCACGATCATCACGTCCGACATGCTGGTCAAGGACGCGGGACTGATCACCACGTCCAACGCCCCCGCGTACCTGCCGCTCGCGTCGGGCTACGTGGCCATGGCCATCCCGACGTCCGAGCAGGTCGGCGTCGCCGGCCACATCACGATCGGCGACTACATCACGATGATCGCCAGCGCCAACCGCACCCTGTTCAGCAAGACGGGCCAGCAGCAGGGTCCGCCGCAGCAGGTGGTGAAGACCGTCTTCACGAACATCCGCGTGATCCAGGTCGGTCCGGCGCAGATCAACGTCCAGCCCGCGGCCGGCTCCAACGCGGCGACCTCCAACCAGGGACAGGTGGGCGGCGTCACGTCCAGCCTGACCATCGAGGTCACGCAGTGCGACGCCGAGTTCATCCAGTGGTTCCTGGCCAACAGCGTCACGCTGAAGTACACGCTTGAGTCGTTCCACGACTATCAGCCGCCGCCGACGGGCCCCGACCCGGCCTGCCTGACCGTGACCGCGTCGAAGGGCGTGAGCGCGGCGGACGTCGACAAGCGCTTTAGCTTCAGCACCGGCGCCTGATCGTTCGGAGCCGATGTTGGGAACCTCACCGAAGGTCCGGGGAAAGCGCGTGGCCTCTGCTAACCTTGGGCGCGCGCGGGCGCACTGAGAGCGCGTAAATGGGCCTTCTCGATCGGGTAAAGCAGAATCAGACGGGGGTTCCCGCGCCCGCGACCGTCGGTGGCAACGGCCCGGCGGCCGCGAGCACCGCCGGCGGATTCACGACGGCGTCGGCGATTCCCGTGGCGCGGCCATCCGCGCCGCCTGTCGCGGCAGCGCCCGCGCCCCCGCGCCCGGCCGCGGCTGGCGGCGAGCAGCTGCCGGCGTTCACCGCGGCCAAGGTGCAGATCCACGCCAAGCTGATCGAGCGCTTCGCCGACCAGATCGATTCCAGCAACAAGGAAGGCGTCCGGGCCAAGATCGTCGAGCTCGCCGACGAGTACTTCCGTACGACCGCGTTGACCATGACCAAGACCGACCGCGAGCGCCTCGTCGAGTCGGTCCTGGACGACGTGCTCGGCCTCGGCCCGCTCGAGGCGCTGCTGGCCGACGCGACGATCACAGAAATCATGGCCAACCATCCGAAGCAGATCTACGTCGAGAAGGCGGGCGAGCCCGTCCTCTCGGCGACCGTGTTCGAGTCCGAGCGCCAGATGCGCCAGGTCATCGACCGCATCGTGAGCCTCGTCGGCCGTCGCGTCGATGAGTCGACGCCGATCTGTGACGCGCGCCTCAAGGACGGTTCGCGTGTCAACGTGGTCATCCCGCCGATCGCCCTCAAGGGCCCGTGCCTGACCATCCGCAAGTTCGCCAAGGAGAAGTGGGGCCCGGGCGACGTGGTCAACCGCTTCCGTTCTTCGAGCCCTGAGCTGATGACCTACCTGCGCTCGTGCGTACGCGCACGTATGAACATCCTGGTGTCGGGAGGCACCGGCTCCGGCAAGACGACGCTCCTGAACATCCTCTCGTCGTTCATTCCGGAGACCGAGCGCCTCATCACCTGCGAGGACGCCGCGGAGCTGCAGCTGCAGCAGCCGCACTGGATCCAGCTCGAGTCGCGCCCACCGAACGTCGAGGGCAAGGGCGCAGTGCCCATCCGCGAGCTCGTCAAGAGCTGTCTGCGTATGCGCCCGGACCGCATCATCGTCGGTGAGTGCCGCGGCGGCGAGGCCCTGGACATGCTCCAGGCCATGAACACCGGCCACGATGGCTCGATGTCCACCATCCACGCCAACAACCCGCACGAGTGTCTCGTGCGTCTGGAGACGCTGGTGCTGCAGGCCGGCCAGGACCTTCCGTCCCGCGCCATCCGCGAGACCATCGGCTCGGCCATCCACATGATCGTCCAGCAGTCGAGGCTGCGCGGCGGCGTGCGCCGCATCGTGAGCGTGGCCGAGGTCACCGGCATGAAGGACGGCGAGGTCCAGTTCCAGGAGATCTTCCAGTTCCGCCAGATCGGGGTGAGCCCCGAGGGCAAGGCGGTCGGGTATCACACCGCGACCGGCATCATCCCCATGCGCATGGAGCACTTGAAGGCGGAAGGGGAAGAGGTCCCGGAGCACATATTCAAGCCCACCCCCCAGCCACCCCCGGATAAGCTGTACTGACCCTTTTGGAGGTCTAGATGCCAACCCTCTCGTTCCCGATGGTCTTCGGCATGATCATGTTCGGGGCCGTCGCCCTGATCGTCATCGGCATCGCCCAGGCGCGGCGGGCGGCGGGTGGTTCGGAGGACTTCCAGGCACGTCTTGCCGCGTATGGCGTGACGACCGCCGGCGCGGCCGCGATTCCGAGCTCGGCCGGGTTCCGCGACACGCTGAACCACCTCTTCCAGCCCGCGGCCGACAGGTTCGGGCGGGGCGACACCAAGAAGGGCAAGCCGTCCGTGGCCGAGCAGCTGCAGCGCGCGGACCTCAAGCTCCGCACGTCCGAGTACTTCATGATCCAGCTCGGCAGCACGGCGCTCTTCGCCATCATCGGGTGGTTCCGCTGGGGCTTGATCCAGGCGATCGTCGCCGGCGTTTTCGGCTACCTGCTGCCCGGCATCTACGTCAAGTACCGCATCGGCCAGCGCCTGAAGGCATTCAACTCACAGCTCGGCGACACGCTGACGCTGCTTTCCAACGCCATCAAAGCCGGCTACTCGTTCGCGCAGGCCATCGACACCGTGGCCAAGAACGCGGTGCCGCCCATCGGCGACGAGTTCGGCCGCGCCGTGCGCGAGATGAACCTCGGCGGCTCGCCTGACGAGGCGCTGCAGAACATCACCAAGCGCGTCGCCAGCCCGGACTTCGACCTGGTGGCGACCGCCTACTCGATCCACCGCACGGTCGGTGGCAACCTCGCCGAGATCCTCGACAACATCGCGTACACGATCCGGGAACGGATCCGGATCAAGGGAGAGATCGCGACGCTGACGGCGCAGGCACGCGCCTCCGGCACGCTGATCACGTTCCTGCCCATCGTGCTCGCGACGTTCATGTACTTCGTGACGCCGACGTACTTCCGGCCGATGTTCGGAAGCATCATCGGCTGGATCCTGCTGGCGATCGGCGGTTTCATGATCTTCGTCGGCAACCTGATCATCCGGCGCGTGGTCGCCATCGAGGTTTGATCCGATGACTCCATTACTCGCCCTGTTCGTCGGCATCGGGATCCTGATCATGTTCGTCGGCTTCGCGCGCAACGCTGCGGCGTCGGCGAGCACCGCGGACATCGTGGCCCAGCGCCTCCAGGTGTACGGCGGCGAGAAGCCGCTGACCATGGAAGAGGTGGAGCTGCAGAAGCCGTTCAGCGAGCGCGCGCTGCGGCCGATGATCGAGAAGCTCGGCGCGTTGCTTTCGCGGTCGACACCGCAGGAGGCGCGCAAGAAGCTGCTGAACGAGCTGGACCTGGCGGGCCGGCCCGGCAACCTGACCCCGGAGGACTTCGGCGCGGTGCGCATCGTCGGCGCCGCGGTCATGGCCGCCGTCGGCCTGCTGCTCGGCCTCGTGCTCGGCAGCCCGCTGTACGCGGTGATCGCGCTGGCGGTCGGCACGGTGCTCGGGTACTACCTCCCGCAGCTCTGGCTGCGCCAGAAGGTGGACGGCCGCCGGTCGGAGATTCAGAAGGGCCTGCCCGACGCGATGGACCTGCTAGTCATCGCTGTCGACGCCGGCCTCGGCTTCGACGCCGCGCTCGCGCGCGTGGTCGAGAAGTACAAGAACGCGCTGTCCGACGAGTTCGGCAAGGTGCTGCGCGAGGTCAGCCTCGGCAAGCCGCGCCTCGAGGCCCTCGACGAGATGGGCCGCGGCAGCGGCGTCGAGGACCTGCACAACTTCATCCAGGCCATCATCCAGTCCGAGCAGTTCGGCACTGGAATCGGCAAGATCCTGCGCATCCAGGCCGACGAAATGCGGCGTAAGCGCCGCCAGCGCGCGCAGGAGAAGGCGGCCCAGGCGACCCTGAAGATGCTGCTGCCGATGGTGGGATGCATCTTCCCGACCCTGTGGATCGTGCTGCTCGGGCCGGCCGTGCTGATCCTGATGGCGCCCCGCTAACGACCCAGCTCCTACCCAGCATCCCGGCGTGGGAGCTGGTGGTGCGCGGCGTGGTCGTCTACGCCGCGCTCCTGATCGCGCTGCGGGTCTTCGGCAAGCGTGAGATCGGGCAGTTCACGATCTACGACCTCGTCTTCATCCTGCTCGTGGCGAACGCGCTGCAACCGGCCATCACCGGACCTGACACCTCGTTGGTCGGCGGCTTCATCCTGATCATTGCGCTGGTGGCAACCAACTTTGCCGTGGGGCGGCTGGCCGAGATTCCACAGCTGCACCGCTTCTTCAGCCCTCCACCGGCGGTGATCGTGCGGAACGGCCGCTACATCGTGCGCACGATGCGGCGCGAGGGCGTGGAGAGGCAGGAGGTCGAGATGGCGGCGCGCGAGCACGGCATCGACGACGTTAAGGACGTCGACCTGGCGGTCCTCGAAGAGGATGGATCGATCTCGATCGTCGCCGGCGGCTCGACGCCGCGGGTCAGGCGCCGCGGCCGCTTCAACCGCCGTCAGGCCTAGTCGAGAAAGGCCAGCGCCGCCTCCTTGAACTCGCGGGCCGGAACCGTGCCCAGGTGGTCCCGGCCCGGCACCACGACGAGTCGCGCGGTCGGGATCAGCTCGACCAGGTCCTCGGCACCCGACACGAGCTCGTCGTTCTCGCCGACGACCAGGAGGATCGGCGTCTGGACCGACCGCAGCACGTTCATGTCGAGCGGCCGTGAGATCGCCTCGATGCACGTGGCCAGCGCCTCCAGGTCGTTGTGCGGGCGTGCCTTCGCGAACTCGTAGAAGCTCTTCGCCACGGGGTTCTCGGGCACGCCCCCGCGCATCGCCCGCGCGATCGACTGGGCCTGCGCCAGCGCGCCCTTGATGCCGACTCCCCCGAGCACCACCCGGCGAAGCCGCTCCGGGAAGTCCAGGACGCACTGGATGCCGATGCGCGAGCCCATGGAGAAGCCGAGATAGTCGGCGGTTTCGACGTCGAGGTGATCGAGGAGGTTGCGGACGTCGCCGGCCATCTTCGGCACGACATAAGCCGCGGAGTCGTGCGGCTTGTCGCTCTCGCCGTGACCGCGGCAGTCGAGGCCTATGACGCGGAAGCCCGCACCGGTCAGCGTCTCCTGCCAGCGCGTGCCCACCCAGTTCAGCCGGTAGTGCGACGCGAAACCGTGCACGAGCACGATGGGCGCGCCGTCATCGGGACCGTGGACCTCGTAATGCAGCCTGAGGCCGTCGCTGTCGAAGTCCATCGCGTTCCAATCACTACCCTATGCGATCGTGAGAGCCCGCCCGAAGGCCGTCCACCAGCGCACCGGCAAGGTGCTCGCCGAAGAGCTCGAGGTGCCGCGCACGTTCCTGGGCCGCGGGCTCGGACTGATGTTCCGGCGTTCGCTGCGTCCCGGCACAGGCATGTGGATCAACCCGTGCAACGGCATCCACATGCTCGCGATGAACTTCGCCATCGACGCGGTGTTCCTGGACCGCACGCTGCGCGTGAAGAAGGTGTATCCGAGGCTGCCCGCCTGGTACGGCGTGGTGTTGATCGAGTGGGGGGCGCACAGCGTCCTCGAGCTGCCGGCGGGATCGACGAAGGACATGGGCCTTCAACCCGGAGACGAGGTTTCGATCTACTAGCCAGAGCAGGGTGGGCGCCTTGTTAAGAAGGTATTGACCCTGCCCTTACGCTCGAAATCGTGCTCGAGTGGCTCGTCGACCTCGTGTTGCCGCCGCGTTGCGGAGGCTGTCATCTCCCCGGATCGTGGCTCTGCGATCGGTGTCGCCGGCGCATCCGCCGGCTCGAGGAGCCGCTGTGCCGCAAGTGCGGCGCCGAGCTCGACTCCTCGCGCGACGCCTGCGGATGCCGTAACCGGCTCCGGTCGCTGTCCCGGCTGCGCTCCGCGGTGGCGTACGAGGGCCCGGTCGAGCCGCTCGTCCACCGCTTCAAATACCAGGGCTGGCGGCGCCTGGCTCAGCCGCTGGCGCTGCTGCTGTGCGAACGCATCGTGGTCGAGGGCCTGGCGTCGTCCTACGTTGTGCCCGTGCCGCTGCACAGCGCGCGGCGCCGCGACCGGGGCTTCAACCAGTCGGAGCTGCTCGCCCAGGAGGTCCGGCGCCGGCTCAAGCTGAGCGAGCCGCCCGGCCGCCTGGAGCGCGTGCGGGCCACCCAGCCGCAGGTCGGCAGCGACCGCCTCCATCGCTGGGAGAACGTGCGCGGTGCGTTCGAATGGCGCGGGGAATCGCTCGACGGCCGTCCGCTCATGGTCGTCGACGACGTCGCCACCACCGGAGCGACGCTGGAGGCTTGCGCCACCGCCTTGAAGGTCGCCGGTTCGGGCCCCGTGATCGGCGTCACGGTGGCAAGGGTTCGAATTTGAGGCGGGAGGCGCAGCCGGGAGGCGCGACGAGAGATTCGGCGATCCAGGTGGCTGAGATGCGGGCGAAGCGACGAGCAGCGGAGCGAGCGCATTGGAGAATTGCGTGAGCGAGCAGCACAGGAGCTGAGCCCGCAGATCGGCCGCATGGGCGCCGAAGATCCGTCGCGGCCTTCCCGGGCTGCGCCTCCGGACCGGTCGGCTATAGTGCTGGGGACTTGGAGACCACCGCGGAGGCGATGTAATGGCAGTCCGGATCCCCGGGATCAATATCGACGAGTACTACCAGCAGCTCGGGCCGATCGAGCCACTCATCCGCGACGACCGTGTCACAGAGATCATGGTCAATGGCAGCGACCACGTATACGTCGAGATGGGCGGCAAGGTGGTTCTCACCAACATCAAGTTCCTGGACGAGGACCAGCTCCTCAACGTCATCCAGTTCATCGTCCGCACCGTGGGCCGCCGCATCGACGAGCGCTCGCCGCTCTGTGACGCGCGTCTGGCCGACGGGTCCCGCGTCAACGCGGTCATCCGGCCGCTGGCTCTGAACGGCCCGCTGCTGACGATTCGAAAGTTCGCGCGCGACCCGTACCAGGTCGAGGACCTCATCCGGTTCGGCACGTGCAACGAGTCGGCGTTCGGCTTCCTCAAGGCCGCCGTGCTCGCGAAGGCCAACGTAATCGTGGCCGGGGGCACCGGCACCGGCAAGACGACGTTCCTCAACGTCATGTCCGGGTTCATCCCGGTGGAGGACCGCATCGTCACCATCGAGGACGCGGCCGAGTTGCAGCTGCACCAGGAGCACGTGTGCCGCATGGAGACACGGCCCAAGGACATCAACGGCGAAGGCGAGATCACCATCCAGCGCCTCGTCATCAACGCTCTGCGCATGCGGCCGGAGCGCATCGTCGTCGGTGAGTGTCGTGGCGGCGAGGCCCTGGACATGCTGCAGGCCATGAACACCGGCCACGACGGCTCGATGACCACGCTTCACGCCAACAGCCCGCGCGACGGTCTCGCCAGGCTCGAGACCCTGGTGCTGATGGCCGGCGTCGACCTGCCGGTGAAGGCCATCCGTCAGCAGATCGCGAGCGCCATCAACCTCATCATCCAGCTGAGCCGCTTGCGCGACGGGTCCCGCAAGGTGACCCAGATCACCGAGATCGTCGGCATGGAGATGGAGACCATCACGATGCAGGACATCTTCGTGCTCGAGCAGAAGGGCGCAACGCCGGACGGCAAGGTCATCGCCGAGTTCAAACCGACCGGCTTGCGGCCGAAGATCCTGGACCGCATGTTCGCCCAGGGCATCCCGCTGCCGAAGGAGATCCTCACCCTCTTCCCGCCGCCGCCCGGATACAAGGCCGGCGGTCACTAGAGACAGGTCCCTAAGCCGGTTTTATACTCGATCTCGTGAGGGTCGTCCTGAACGACCGCACCGCGGGGCTGCGTCCGGAGCTGAAGGACTACGCCCAGAAGAAGCTCGAGCGCCTGGCCCGCCACTTCGGCCGCGTGGCCGACGCCGAGGTCGACTTCTCCGAAGAGGCGAAGCGGTTCGGTCTCGAGATGAACGTGGTGCGCATCAACGTGCACGTCGACGGCCGGCGCACGCCGGTGCTGTCGGCCAAAGAGCACGGCGCCGACCCGCAGGCCGCGCTCGATCTCGCCCTGGACAAGATCGACAGGCAGGTCGTCAAGCTCAAGGAGCGCCGGACCAGCCGCAAGCAGTCGACCTCGCCGGTGCGGGTACCGCCGGAGGAGCCGGCCACGCGGCCTCACGCGGCCGAGCCGGAGCGTACCCGGATGATCCTCAAGCCCGAGCCGCTCGAGCAGGTGGTCGACCAGCTCCAGGCCGACGGCCAGGCCTTCCACGTCTACCTGGACGAGAGCTCCGGCGAGATCCAGATCGCATACCGGCGAGCCGACGGCACCATCGCCGTGATCGAACCTGTGGTTCGGTAACAGGGCGTAGTTAGCCCGACTGCCCTCTTGGGCATGCTGTACTAGTTCAGGATGCTCAACCTAGGCCGCCTCCTCGACCCGAACGAGCGCGAGGTCAAACGCCACCTGGCGGTGGCCGCCGCCGTCAACGCCCTCGAGCCCGAGCTCAAGGAGCTCGACGACGATGCCTTGCGCGCGCGCTCCGAGGAGTTGAGGCAGCAGGCCAAGGATGGCCACGACCTCGACGAGCTTCTGATCGAGGCGTTCGCCCTGTGCCGCGAGGCGAGCCGGCGCACCATCGGCCTGCGCCACTTCGACGTGCAGCTCGTCGGAGGCATCGTGCTGCACCAGGGCAAGATCGCGGAGATGAAGACCGGCGAGGGCAAAACCCTCGTTGCGAGCCTGGCCCTGTACCTGAACGCGCTGCCCGGGGAGGGCGTGCACCTGGTCACCGTCAACGACTACCTGGCGCGCCGTGACGCGGGCTGGATGGGCCCGATCTATCACGCTCTGGGTATGACCGTCGGCGTCAACGTCGGTACCAGCGGCACATACCTGTTCGACCCCGAGTTCACCGACGAGACGCATCCCGACCCGCGCCTGCAGCACCTCCGGCCCGTGAGCAAGCGCGAGGCCTACATGGCGGACATCACGTACGCGACCAACTCCGAGCTCGCCTTCGACTACCTGCGCGACAACATGGCGCGGGACCTCAGCCAGTGCAGCCAGCGCACGCTCAACTACGCGATCGTCGACGAGGTCGACTCGATCCTCATCGACGAGGCGCGCACGCCGCACATCATCTCCGGCCAGTCGGAGGAGTCGACCGAGAAGTACTACGAGTACGCGCGATGGGCCGCGCGGCTGAGCGAAGGAGACGACTACGAAGTCGACCTCAAGCACAAGTCCGCCTCGCTGACCGAGGCCGGCATCGGCAAGATGGAGCGCTGGACCGGAATCAAGAACATCTACGACCTCGAGAACGTGGTCGAGGCACATCAGATCAACCAGGCGCTGAAGGCGAAGGCGCTGTTCCTGCGCGACCGCGACTACCTGGTCAAGGACGGCGAGGTCGTGATCGTCGACGAGTTCACCGGGCGCACGATGCCCGGGCGACGCTGGTCGGACGGCCTGCACCAGGCGGTCGAGGCGAAAGAGGGCGTGAAGGTCCAGCAGGAGCAGAAGACCATCGCGACCATCACGGTCCAGAACTACTTCCGCCAGTACGAGAAGCTCGCCGGCATGACGGGCACCGCACTCACCGAGGCCGAGGAGTTTCACAAGATCTACGGCCTCGACGTGGTCGTGATCCCGACGCACCGGGCGATGGTCCGCAAGGACCACCCCGACGTGATCTACAAGACTGAGAAGTCGAAGTTCGAGGCGGTCATCGACGAGATAGTCGAGCTCAACAAGGAGAAGCGGCCCGTGCTCGTGGGCACGGTTTCGGTCGAGAAGTCGGAGCGGCTGGCCCGGATGCTGGAGAAGCGCGGAATCAAGCACAACGTGCTGAACGCCAAGCAGCACGAGCGCGAGGCGGCCATCGTCGCCGAGGCCGGGCAGCCGGGCGCGGTGACCATCGCCACGAACATGGCCGGCCGAGGCACCGACATCGTGCTCGGCGACGGAGTCACCGACGTGGGCGGCCTGCACATCATCGGCACGGAGCGCCACGAGTCGCGTCGCATCGACAACCAGCTGCGCGGCCGCGCGGGCCGTCAGGGCGACCCCGGATCGAGCCGCTTCTTCATCTCGCTCGAGGACGACCTGATGAAGATCTTCGGTCCTGCCGCGGACCGCATCGGCCGCCTCATGGACAGCCTGGAGGTCGAACCCATCGAGCACCCGTGGGTGGCGAGGTCAATCGCCAGCGCGCAGAAGAAGGTCGAGGGCATGCACTTCGACGCCCGCAAGCACGTGGTCGAGTACGACGACGTCATGAACAAGCAGCGCCAGATCGTCTACGCGGAGCGCCAGAAGGTGCTGGAGGGCGCCGACGCACGCGGGAACATCCTCGGCTACGTCAAGGACATCATCGACAAAGGCATCGACCAGACGTGCGAGAGCCGGCACGTCGAGAACTGGGACCTCGAGGGCCTGGTCAAGTACCTGTCCTCGTACCTGCCGATAGCTCCCGGCTCGCAGATCCCCGACGAGGCGCTCGCCAACGGGCGTGAGGGCCTCGCCGCGCACCTGAACGCAGCCGCCGCCGAGGCCTACGACAAGAAGGTCGAGGAGGTCGGCGTCGACCTGATGCCCCTGGTCGAGAAGGACGTGATGCTGCGGACCATCGACTGGCAGTGGATGGAGTACCTGACGCAGATGGAGCACTTCCGCGAAGGCATCGGCCTGCGCGCGTATGGCCAGCGCGACCCGCTCGTCGAGTACAAGAACGAAGCGTTCGAGATGTTCAACGAGCTGCGCGACCGCATCCAGGGCTCGATCGTCAGTGGGATCTTCCGCGTGCAGGTGCAGCGCAACCAGCCGCCACCTCCGCCGAAGCCGATGGTGCGCCAGGTCACCGAGAGCGGTCCGGGCGAGCTCGACGGTTCAGGCGCGCGCACGAACGGCGCTGCGAAGAAGCGCGCCGCGGCGCCGGTGGGCGCGGCCGCAGGATCCGCGTCGGCGCCCAACGCTAAGATCGGGCGCAACGATCCGTGCTGGTGCGGATCGGGTAAGAAGTACAAGAGGTGTCATGGACGCTGAGCTAGATCCCAAAGAGATCCTGAACCGGATACTGCAGCTCAAGGAGCACCTTTGACCTGCCCGCGAAGCTCAAGCGCGCCGAGGAGCTCGACCAGCTCCTAGCCCAGCCGGGCGCCTGGGACGATCCCAACCACGCGCGTGAGCTTGCGCGCGAGTCCGCCGAGAATCGCGAGCTCCTCAGCACGTGGGAGCGCCTCGAGCGGCGCGCGCGCGACCTCGTCGAGCTGGACGAGCTCGCGGCGGACGACTCGGAGCTGCGCGAGCAAGTGGCCAAGGAGCGCGCGGCGGTCGCTGCCGAGCTGCGTTCTCGCGAGCTCGATCTCCTGTTCACGGATCCGTACGCGACCCACAGCGCCGTCGTCACCATCTCGGTGGGGCAGGGGGGCATCGAAGCCCAGGACTGGGTCGAGATGCTGCTGCGTATGTACCTGAAGTGGGCCGAGCGCCGGCGCTTCGAGACCGAAATGATCGACCAGTCGGCGGGCGAGGAAGCGGGGTTGAAGAGCGTCACGTTCATCGTCCATGGACAGCGCGCATACGGGCTGATGCGTTCGGAGCACGGCGTTCACCGCCTGGTGCGCATCTCACCGTTCGACCAGAACCATCGCCGGCACACTTCGTTCGCCCTGGTCGAAGTGATGCCCGAGCTGGAACGATCCGACGAGGACTCGATCGTGATCAACCCGCAGGACCTGCGCATCGACACGTACCGCTCCACCGGCGCGGGCGGGCAGCATGTGAACAAGACGGACTCGGCGGTGCGGATCACGCATCTTCCGACCGGCATCGTGGTCACGTGCCAGAACGAGCGCTCCCAGATGAAGAATCGCGAGATGGCCATGAAGGTGCTGAAGGCCCGGCTTTTTCAGCGCCAGCAGCTGGAGGCGGCCAAACAGCTGGACCAGATCCGCGGACAGGTCATGCCGGCGGAGTTCGGCTCCCAGATCCGCAACTACGTGCTGCAGCCGTACACGCTGGTCAAGGACGTGCGCACGGGCTTCGAGGTCGGCAACGCGCAGGCCGTGCTGGACGGTGAGATCGATCCCTTCATCGAGTCGTGGCTGCGCTGGCGCCTGAACCAGAACGGGAAGAGGGACTAGCTCTCGTCCCCTCCCCGCTTGCGGGGAGGGCCAGGGTGGGGCTCACCGCAAGGTAACAATCGCGGCTACGTTAGATAGCCCCGGTGCTACTGGAGAGGCTGGGGACCTCCCGTTTGGAGCTTTTGGGCCGCCTGAGCTATACTGCCCGCGATCTAGCCGAGCGCGCCCGCCGGCGCCTCACGCCACAGCAAGAGACGCAGCTTATGGTTCTAACACCGGATTTCACCACCCGGCCGGTCATCAGCTTCCAGCACGTTTGGAAGCGGTACTCGACCGGCACCGAAGCCCTTCGCGACGTGAACCTCGTCGTGCCCGAAGGCGACTTCGTATTCCTCGTCGGTCCCTCGGGCGCCGGCAAGTCGACGCTGGTCCGGCTTCTCATCCGAGAGGAGAAGCCGACCAAGGGCAAGATCTTCGTCGAGGGCGTCGAGCTGGGGCGCATGAAACGGCGCCAGCTGCCGCAGTACCGGCGCAAGGTCGGCCTGGTTTTCCAGGACTTCAAGCTGCTGCCGAACCTCACGATCTACGAGAACGTGGCCTTCGCGCTGCGCGTGCACGGGCAGCCCGACGCACTCATCCGCACGCGGGTGGCGGAGGCCCTGGACACGGTGGGCCTCAGCGGCAAGGAGCTCACCTACCCCGCGAACCTTTCGGGTGGCGAGCAGCAGCGCGTGGCCATCGCGCGAGCGCTCGTTCACGCCCCGCGCATGATCATCGCCGACGAGCCCACCGGCAACCTCGATCCGGCGACCGCGTGGGAGATCATGCAGCTCTTCATGCGCATCAACGCGCGTGGCGCGACCGTTGTGATGGCGACTCACAACCGCGAGATCGTCGACCTGCTGCGCCGCCGCGTGGTGGCCATCGACTCCGGACAGATTGCGAGGGACGACAGATCAGGCAGATACCATGACGATTCTTCGAAATCTCAGATTCGCGCTCAATAGCGCCTGGCAGAGCTTCTGGCGAAACCTCGCGGTCAGTTTGGCCGCGGTGGTCTCGATCACGCTCATCCTCATCCTCGCCGGCGTGAACCTGCTGGTGGGCCACGCGCTGTCGCAGGTGCTCGACGGGTTCCGCGACAAGGTCAGCGAGATGTCGATCAACATCGCGGACGACACGCCGCTCACGTCGGTCTATGAGTTCCAGCAGCAGCTGCAGGCCGATCCACGCGTGGCGAGCGTGAGGTTCGTCACCAAGGAGCAGGCGCTCGCGGAGTTCGTATCGGACCCGAACAACGCCGTCCTCGCGCAGCAGATCGAGGGCAATCCACTGGACGCCAAGCTCGAGGTCCGGGTCAAGACACTGAACGACGTCGCAGCCATCGACGCGCTCGCGCGTCAGTGGCCTGGCGTCGATCCCACCGACCCGACCAACTACCAGGGTGAGTTCGTCACCCGCATGCTGCAGCTGTCGCAGTGGCTCGGCCTCGCCGGCGTCGGGCTGATGGCCATCCTGGTGATCGTCTCCGTGGTCATCGTGATGAACACGATTCGCACGGCGGTCTATCACCGGCGCAAGGAGATCGAGGTGATGAAGCTCGTCGGCGCGACGGAATGGTTCGTGCGCGGACCGTTCGTGCTCGAAGGGATCATGACCGGGGTCATCGCCGCGGCCATCGCGCTATCGCTGCTGGTGATCTCGTATCCGCCCGCGGTCTCACGGTTCAGCGCCGACATCACGTTCATCCCGCTCACGTACGACCCATCGTTCCTCTCGAGCCTGGCTCGCGATCTGCTCGTTGGAGGGGCGCTACTTGGCGCGCTCGGCAGCTATATTGGCGTCCGCCGATTCGTGAGGCTTTAGCTCCAACGATGAAGTCCCGCATCATCGCCGCCGCCGTGATCGCCTCGCTGGCAGCCATTCCGGGCTCGAGCCAGGTGGCCAACGCCATCTACTGCTACCCGGGCGATCCGCCTGATGTTTACCAGGCGTGCCTTGCGTACAACGCAGGTATCAACCAGCAGGTCAGCAACCAGCAGCAGCTGCAGAACATCTATTACAAGATCCAAGACGTGCAGAAGCAGATCAACGCGCTGTACGCGCTGATCGCGAATCTCAACAACCAGATAGCGGCCCAGGAGGCGCTCATCGCCCAGACCAAGGCCAGGATCCTCGACCTCGACCGCCAGATCCGCTTCAAGCAAGCCGAGCTGACCAGGCTGCAAGCCGATGTCGCGGTGCGCGACCAGCTGCTCGACCAGCGCTTGCGCTACGTCGACGGTCACGGGCCGATCAACTACGTCGAGCTGGTGCTGACATCGTCCAGCTTCAACGAGCTGCTCAACCGCATGATGGGCGCGCAGCAGGTGGCCGCCTCGGACCGCAAGCTGCTGGACGTGCTCGCAATCGAGCACACTCAGGTGACTTCCGCGCAGGCGGACCTGGCCGTTCAGCGGTCGCAGGTGCAGGCGCTACTACTCCAGCAGCAGGCCGAAGAGGCAGACCTGGAAAAGAACAAGGTGACGCAGCAGCAAGCGATGGCGTACGCGGCGCAGCTGGAGTATCAACTGCAGGTTCAGTACTCCCAGCTGATGGCGCAGAGGGCGGCCATCGACGCGCAGGTGGCGGCATTGGCGCGTCAATACGACGCGGCGGCGGCCAAGGCGGGCGGCGGCTCCGGAGTCTTCGAGTGGCCGGAGCCTGCCTGCAATTTCAGCTGCATCACCCAGGGCTTCGGTTGCTCGACGTTCTACCTCGAGATCTACGACGCCGCCTGCCCGTACCCGCACCGGATCCACACCGGCATCGATATCGCCGGACCATGGGGCACACCGATCGTCGCTGCGGACACGGGCGTCGTGTACCTGTATCCCAACTCGATCGGTTACGGCAACATGGTCCTGATGATCCACGGCAACGGTTACTCGACCGTGTATGGACACACCGACCACTACGCGCCGGGGCTGCGCAGCGGCATGATCGTCGCCCGAGGCACAACGATCGCGTTCGAGGGTTCGACGGGTTGGTCGACCGGGCCTCACCTGCACTTCGAGGTTCGCGTCAACAACGCCTACCAGGACCCTTGCATCTGGCTTGGCTGCTGAGGCCGCGTCCCGCACTATCCTGCTGACATGATCCTTCGCGCCGTCCTTCGGGGCGGCGCCTTTCTCGTCCTCGGCGTGCTGTGCTTCGGCGCAGGCGTCTATGCGGACCAGGCGTTCCCCGACTGGATCCCGTACATCGCCAATCACCAGACCGGTCGCGTCAACACATCGGAGCTGGAAGACGCGATTCGTGTCATCCAGGCCGAGTACGTGGACGGCAACCTCGACACGACCAAGATGTCGCACGGGACGGTCAGCGGCCTCGTCGCGAGCCTCGGCGATCCGTACTCCGCGTATTACGACCCCGACCAGTACAAACGTCTGCTGGAGGCATACGCCGGGCGCTACTCCGGCATCGGGATCTACGTCACGTTCGGGTCGGGTTACCCGTTGATCACCGGCACCGTACCCGGCTCTCCCGCGGCCAAGGCCGGCCTGCTCAGCGGCGACCAGATCCTGAAGGTTGCGAACAAGGACGTGAAGGGCATGACCGCCGAACAGGCGACGTCTTTGATCCAGGGGCCCGACGGCACGAACGTGACGCTGACGATCCAGCGCGGCACGTCAACGTTTGACGTGACCCTCACACGCGCCGAGATCCAGGTGCCTTCGGTTCGATCCACGGTGATCGGCGACCACGTGCTGTACGTCCGCATCTACTCCTTCGGTTCGTCCACGGCCGACGACTTCGATTCGGTGTTGTCCTCGAATCTCTCGTCGGCGAAGAGCATGGTGCTCGACCTTCGCGACAATCCGGGTGGTTTTGTGGACCAGGCCACCGATGTGATCAGCGATTTCGTCGCGAGTGGGGAGACGTTCGAGGAACGCGGGCGGAACGGCTCGGTCGAGAAGCACAACGTGACCGGCAACCACCCGGCCGCATCGGTGCCGCTGGTGGTGTTGGTCAATGGCAACAGCGCGTCGGCGGCCGAGATCCTGGCCGGCTCGCTGCAGGTGCACCACCGGGCCAAGCTCGTGGGGGCGAAGACCTTCGGCAAAGGCTCGGAGCAGCAGGACTTTCCGTTGAAAGACGGGGCGGACCTGCACCTGACGATCAAACGCTGGTACCTGCCCGACGGGACGACGGTCGACCACGTTGGGCTCACGCCAGACCTGGCGGTCGCTCTGCCGAACAGCAGCGACGAGTTCGACGTGCTGCAGCCGGGGTCGGGATTCGACAAGGATGTCCAGCTCAACGCGGCGCTGGGGCTGCTGACGGCTAAGTAGACTGGACGGGCTTTCGGGCGGTTAGCTCAGTTGGCTAGAGCGCCTCGCTTACACCGAGGAGGCCGTTGGTTCGAATCCATCACCGCCCACATTGACAGACGCTTTCGACCCACGGTGTCAAGTCGGGAGATGACCCGGGAAGGAGCCGCGTGGTGGCTTTAACGCGCCGAAGCCTCAGATTGCCTGAGGCGGCGTGTACCGGGCCAGACCAGCTACGGTGCCAAACCAGAGCGAGCCTTTCGTGATCATTGCACCACCCACCCAAGGTGCGGCGTACAGGTTGCTCCACCCATCGCTCTGGATCGCGCCGGAGCGTATCTGACCAACGTAGAGATGCTGCTCAGATGTGGACTCGGACATGGCTGCGTACCACAGAGTGCCGTCCTCTGCCACGGTCATGCCTAGGGTCATCACGCCAAGGCGGTACGTGGCGACCAGCTGGCCAGCTGCACTCCAGTGCTGGAGATCAGTGGTCGCTACCCATAGGTCTCCCTTCGAATCGAACAAGATCTCGCCCCACCCGCCTGCAGCCTTTAGCTCCGAATTGGAGCCGTCAGCGGTCAATCGCCCGACACCATCGGCAACCTTGAACCAGACGGCCGAGTCGGGGCCGACGACCATGCCCTGGACGCTTGTGGTGGGGATTGCATTCGGTGATGGGAGCGTGTAGTCCGTCACCCTGCCGTCAGAGGTTATTCGAATGACGTGGCCGTCCTCCTCTCCGACCCACATTGCCCCGTCTGGCGTCGTGACAAGACCGCCTGGGCGCCCCCTGACCGTGAACTCGGTATAGGTCCCATCACAGGCGAGGCGCCCGACATTACCGAGGTCGGTGGTGAACCACATCGTCTGGTCACTTCCCTCGGCAATGCCGAGGATGTGCCCCTGCGCGCCGGGGTCATATGTCATCAGAAGGTCGCCGTCGCTTGTCCAGTCGATGGTGTTGTTGGCACCGTCCACAAACCAGATGTGCCCGAGTGGTCCGGGGGCGATGGTAACCACGTCGGGGCCAATGGCTGTTGCATAGTTGATCAGCCAACTACCAGGTTGTGGCGATATAAGCCGGGCTGGACTCGCGAACGAAGGGCCCGACCCGCCAATCCTGGTGGAAGCCCGCGCCTTCGGCGCGAGCCGGGTGGTGACGACCGCCGCTGTGTAGGGCGTGGGCTTGATGGTGGCGACGTAGTGCAGGCTGGGCCAGAGCGGCCCTGGCGTTGACGTGCTGGGTGGCTGGGCCGGCGTCTTCGCACACGCCTGCTCGGGGCTCGGTGTCGGATTCCCAACTGCTGGCGAGCCGGTCATCAAGCTAGGTGTGGCGGTGGCCGCGCCAGCCGGCCGCGATACCGAGCCGCACGCCGTCAGGGCGACGATGGCCAGCAGGAAACAGGCAGCTCTCTTGGCCACGCTTGCACTCTGAAGTCAACTTGTGCCGGTGCCAGTGGGCGTTCGGCCTGTCCGGTCTGGGCTGTCCGCCCCGGACGCGTATCAAGTTCATCCATTCCACCAAATGCAACGATGTCGGGCCAGCCTGGTTATGCGCCCAAGTCGTAATGCACCGCCAGCCACGGCAAGCCGGTACCAACAAAGCAATTGTCCGCGTCACACCGGCCCACTCGCCCTCCGCTGGTCCGCCGGGTGCTTAGACGATCAGGCGCATGGTGTCTGTCAGCCGTGTCGGCGATCCATCACCGCCCATCTGGCAATCCCGGTCCGGAAGCTTGCGCGACCTGCAGACTGGTGGTCCGGTGAGCGACCCATCTGACGAGCTCAGGGCTTTCGCGGCGGTCAAAGGATGGCCGGTTACGACAGGAGATGACGGCCGGCTGTTTTGCGCGGGGCGCGAGGGGGGAGTCCGGTGCCACGCGTGGACGGCCTATCCAGTGCTGGGACCTCTACTGACCATCGTCATGGGGGTCAAGTCAGGCCTTAGCTTCGATGTCCTGCCTGGCCCTGTCGTCCAGCCCGCGGCCGGTGAGTTCCAAAGA
>DASSLR010000034.1:0-9060 GCA_035689345.1 Candidatus Dormiibacterota bacterium | reverse complement strand
TCATGGATTCAACCCCAGCTCCGAAGCGATCGGCTTGAGCGCATCGCGGACGATCTCCACGTGCTCATCGAAGGATATGCCCAGCGATTCGGCACCGGCCACGAGCTCTTCCCGATGCACCCCGCGCGCGAAAGCCTTGTCCTTCATCTTCTTGCGCACCGTGCGCGCGTCGACCGCGCCCAGAGACTTGTCCGGCTTGACCAGCGCGCAGGCGATGATGAAGCCGCTCATCTCGTCGACCGCGTTGAGCGCTTTGCGGATGTTCGTGTCGCGCGGCACGCTCAGGTAATCGGCGTGGGACGCGATGTCGTCAAGAATGTCCTCGGGCCAGCCCTTCTCGCGCAGCATGTCGATGCCGCGCATGGGATGCAGGTCCAGCGTCGGTCCGGTCTCGTAGTCCCAGTCGTGGATGAGGCCCAGCACTGCATACCGCTCCTCGTCCTCGCCGAACCGGCGCGCGTAAGCACGCATCGCCGCCTCCACCGCACGCATGTGCCGGCGCAGCTGCTCCGACTGCGTCATCGAGGTCATCAATTCCCAGGCTTCCTGGCGCGTGGGGGTGGTCGACAAGGTCAGATCTCCTTCAGGGCGGCGAGCAGGCGGTCGTGCTGGTCGCGCGTGCCGATGGTGATGCGCAGCCAGCCCGCGATCGGATCGAGATCGTACCTGCGCACGAGGATCCGGCGCTCGCGCAGCGCGTCCGCCACCGCAGCGCCGTGCTTGCCCGCGGGCGGCTTGACGAACAGGAAGTTCGCCGCCGAGGGCGCGACCTCGTAGCCCTGCTCGCGCAGCCGGTCGCCGAGCCACTCGCGTTCCGCGACGACGTGCTCGACGATCTTTTTGTGATGCGTTTCGTCCTCGATGGCCGCCACGGTCGCGGCGATGGCGAGGCGATCGAGGTTGTACGAATCCTTTACCGCCTCCAGCGAAGCGATGAGCGTTGGGTTGCCGAGCGCGTAGCCGACGCGCAGGCCGGCGAGCGCGTACGACTTCGACAGCGTCCGTAGGACCAGCATGTTCTGGTAACGCGGTATGAACCCGGCGCACGACATGGGCGCGAAGTCGACGTACGCCTCGTCGACCACCACGACTCCCGGCGACGCCTCGACCGTCTTCTCGACCTCGACCGGTCCGGCCCACGCGCCGGTCGGGGAGTTCGGGTTGACCACGAACTTGAGGGGCGCCGCATCCTGCATGAAATCCTGCGACCACATCCCCTCCAGGCCCGAGGCGAACGGCGCTGGCACCGCCTCGTGCACGCGGCACAGCGGCTCGAGCAACGGGTAGGTCGGCGTCGGGTAGGCGACGCGATCGCCGGCTCCCGCGAACGCCCGGAAGCACATCTCGATGAGCTCGTCGCCGCCGTTGCCCAGCAGCACCTGCGCAGGGTCGACCTCGTGGGAAGCGGCGATCGCGCGGCGGGCGGGCTCCGCGGTCGGGCTCGGGTAGAGACGCAGGGACTCGTTCGCCGCGTCCTTGATCGCCTCGATCACGCGCGGTGACGGCGGCAGCGGCGACTCGTTGGTGTTCAGCTTCACCCAGCCCTGTCCGTCCGCCGGCTGCTCGCCGGGGACGTACGCGTGGAAGTCGCGCAGCGCCTTCTTCAGGAAGCTTTGCGGCACTCGAGTAGAAAGGTCTCCAGCGCCAGCCGCGGGCTGACGTTCTGTTCGAGGTAGCCGAGCGTGTCGTACGAGAGCTCCACCAGGCGCGCCCAGCGCCCCTGCTCGCGGCCACGCGTCGCGAGCATCCGCCGTCGCAGCTCGACCTGCCAGCTGGCGAGCGCGAAGACCGCGGGGTCCTCGATCTCGCCCTCGCTGCGGCGCCACGCCATCTGCGCCGCGTCCAGCTCCTCGGCCACGGCGAGGGGAACGTCCGCCGGCGCGCCGAACACCTCCGCGAGGCGGCGCGTCCAGTCGCGGTGCTGCTCGATCACGCCCTCGTCGCCGGCCACGCGCATCGCCCAGCCGGGCCGTCCGCGCGCGAGCTCGGCGAGAAGCCGCGCGCGCTCGGGCTCCACGCCGGCGGCAGTCAGCAGGTTGGCGATCTCGGCCGCTGGCACCGGGTGGAAGAACACGCGCCGGCAACGCGAGACCACCGTCGGCAGCACCACGAACGGGTTGAGGCTCGAGGTCGTGAGGATGATGACGCGCTGCGGATGCGGCTCCTCCAGCGTCTTGAGCAGCACGCCCTGGTCCTGGTCGCGCAGCCGCCCGACGTTCGCCACCAGCGCCACGCGCCGCGACCCGACGGCGGGCTTCAGGTTCAGGAACGCCTGCAGCGACAGCTCGTGAAACTCGGGCGGCTTGTCCGGCAGCAGCCTGATCTCGTTGATCGACAGCGGCTTGATGCGGTCATCCTCCCAGTAGTCGGGGTGGCGGCGCAGCGAGGCTTCGGGCAGCAGCGCCGCCGCGAGCGCGCGGGCCGCGGTCGACTTCCCCAGGCCCGCCTCGCCGACGAAGAGGTACGCGTGCGCCAGCCTGCCGCCGGCCAGCTCGGCGCGGAGGCTCGCGAGTGCCTGCGTGTGCCCGACGACGCCCGCGAAAGGGTCAGACATGGGCACAAGTATCGTTGACCCGGTGAATCTGGCCGGCCGCACCATCCTCGTCACGGGAGGCACCAGTGGCACGGGCCTCGCCGTGGCGAAGGCCGTCCACGAAAACGGCGCCGGTGTGCTGATCGGCTCGCGGAGCGAGGCGAGCTACGCCGAGGCCGCGGCGAAGGTCGGCGATGGGGACGGCGTGGCTCCGTTCATCGCCGATTTCGCGGATCCGGCCTCCCTGGAAAACGCGCTCGACCGGCTGGAGATGGCGCTGAGCCGCCCCACCGACATCGTCCACTGCGCGGCGGGTGGGCTCGAGCCCTTGCTGCGGCCGCTGCTCCGCGCGACCGCGGCGCTGCGCCGCACCGAGCCGGGTCCCGAGCGGGAAGCCGCCATCAAACGCCAGCAGCCGGAGCTCGAGCGGCTCGTGAAGGACAACTCGCGCACCGCCTTCGAGGTGAACCACGAGGGCCCGCGGTGGCTGTTCCAGCGCCTGGTGCCGATGCTCCCCGACGGCGGCCGGATCATCGTCTATTCGAGCCTCTGGTCCGAGGGCGTGCGTCGCGGCGACTGCCCCGCCTTCTACTGGTCGGTCGCCGAGAGCAAGACGCAGTTCGAGGAGTGGCTCGACGAAGCCGCACACCAGTGGGGCTCGCGCTTCTGCGCCGCGGTCCTCATCGGCCACCTGATCTCGGACACGAGCATGGGCAAGCTGATCGACCGCAACCTCGTGCAGTTCATGGCGCCGGAGGACGTGCCTCCGTTCCGCGCCGGGTACATCACCTCCGAGCAGGCCGCCGAGGCCACGATCGATGCGCTGACGCGACCGCTCGAGGGCGGCGCCCTGCGCCGCTTCTACCTCGCGGGTTCGGCGAAGCTGACGACCGAGCTCCCCAGCCGGCTCATGGCAGTCGTGGGGCGGATGCCGCTGTAGCGCGGGCGGCGGCCTCGCGCTGGCGCTGCAGCCTCTGCGCGCGGCCCTGCAGCCACACCTCCCGGATCCGCTGCAAGGCGGTGAGGTTGGTCAGCACGGCGAGGAGGAAGACGACGGCGTACAGCACGACCCCGCCGAGGACGAGGCCCACGACCGTCACGACCACGCGCTCCGGCCGGGCAAAGATCCCGGTCTCGCACGTGAAGCCGAGGCTCTGCGCGCGGGCGCGCACGTAGCTGACGAGGAACGATCCGCCGAGCGCCGCGACCGTCGCCAGGATCAGCCACCGCTGCAGCGGGCCGCTGCCCGTGCCCGCGAAGTAAGCGGCCAGGCCCAGGTACATCGCGCCCTCCGAGTAGCGGTCGAGGGTGGAGTCTAGAAACGCGCCGTACGGGTAGGCCCGATGCGTGGACCGGGCCAGGGCGCCGTCGAGGATGTCGAAGGTGCCGGCGAACGCGAGCACGATTCCCGCGGGCAGCAGCTGCCCAAACGCGGCCAGCAGCGCGGCGACGAATGTGAGCGTGGTGCCGATGACCGTGATCTGATTCGGGGTCACCGGCAACCGGCTCAGTGTCGACATGAGCCGCTCGGCGTGTCGCCGCACCCAGGCTTCAAACCGCGTCGTGAACATCGCTCTCCACCAGTCCACGCGCGGCCTCGCGCGCTTCCGCGTAAACCTCGATCACCTGCGACGCCACCGACGCCCACGAGTAGCGCTGGGCCTTCTGGTGTCCGGCGGCGCCGAGGCGCCGGCGAAGCTCCGCGTCACGGGCGATGATCACCAGCGCCGCGCCCAGCTCCTTCCAGCTCTTGGGACGCACGGTCATGCTGTCCGTGCCGGGCTCGAGCACGGACATGTACCCGGGCACCTCGGTGGCGACCACCGGCAGGCCGCAAGCCATCGCCTCGAGGAGCACGATGCCGAAGCTCTCGCGCCCTGTCGCGGGCGCGCAGAAGACGTCGGCGCTGTCGTAGTAGCGGGGCAGCACAGTGTCCGGCACGAAGCCGGCCATGACCACGTCCGGCAGCCGGTGTCGCGAGATGAACGACTCCGCGCTCGCGCGCAGAGGTCCATCGCCGACGACGATGAGACGCGCGTTGCCGACGCGCGCCCTCATGAACTCATAAGCGCGCAGGAGGTCGCCGAGACCTTTGCGCTTCTCGAGGCGGCCGACGAAAAGGATGTTCACGCGGTCGTCGCGCAGGTGGCGGATGGGCGACAGCCCCGGCCTGTACACCGACGTGTCGATGCCGTTCGGGATGATGCGCAGGGGAAAGCCGGGGAAGTAGCGGCTGAAAAAGGCGCGGGCGGGCTCGCTGACCGCGATGCCGCGATGCAGGCGGTCGAGATAAGGCCTCAGCAGCGGCCGGCCGTAGTAGTAGCCGACGTTGGATTTCGCGAAGGCGTGGAAGGTGCCGACGTTGGCCGTACGCGACAGGCGCAGCAGCGTCATCGGCAGCGCCGGCATCAGCGGCTCGTGGAAGTGCAGGACGTCGAACCTCTCGCGCGCGACGATGGCCGAGACCTGGTTGGCCAGGTGGAAGCTCAACGTGATGCGCGCCACCGAGTCGTTGACCGGGATGGCGATCGGGGTGCCGATGCGGTGGAAGACCGCACCGTCGGAATCCGCCTGGGCGCGGCTCGAGGGCGCGAAGATCTGCGTCTGGTGACCCAGGTTGCGCAGTTCCTTGGCGAGATAGCGGACGTGGTCGGTAACACCGCCGGGAGAGGCGAAGTCGTATGGGGAGACGAGCCCTACCTTCATGCCCTCACCCTGACCCTCTCCCGCGATGCCGGAGATGGATTCATGGGCCGCCCTCCCAGATCCTGTGTGGGACGTGCCACTGCTCCGGGCGGGCGCGGATCATGTCCTCGATCACCCGCAGCAAGTCCTGCGTGACGCGAAGGACGTCGCCGGCTTCGTCGCCCGTGGGTTCCGCGATGATCGGCGGAAACGCATCGATGACGTAGGTGTCGTCGGGCGTGCGGTAGCCACACACCGGCAAGAGCGGAGAACCCATGCGCAACGCCAGGGCGGTCGGTCCAGTCGGGATCGGCGCCATGCGTCCAAAGAAGGGCATCATCCGGCCGGTGCCCGTGATGTCGCGGTCGACCGCGGTGATGACCATCTCGTCGTCGCGCAGCGCCTGCGTCACCTTGCGCAGTCCGGAGAGGTCCAGCGGCAAAACGCTGATGCCGAGCCGGGCGCGCGTGTCGCGATACCACTCGAACAGAGAGCGCGGCTCCAGCTCCTCGGCGAAGAAGGAGACCGGGGCGAGGGTCGCCGACCATATCGCCCCCGTCACCTCGATGGAGCCCATGTGGCAGGTCACGACCATGATTCCTTTTTTCAGGGCACGCGCCTGCTCCAGGTGTTCCCAGCCAGTCACGTGGAGGAGCGGCCGCATCTCCGCCACTCGCATCCGTGGCAGCATCATCAGGTCGGCGTAGGCCTTGGAATGGTTGCGGAAGTTGAGCCAGGAGATCCGCCGGATCTCTTCCGGGCTCGCATCCGGGCAGACGATCTTCAGGTTGTATTCGAGGCGTGGCCTTGCGAGCGGGGAGAACCACCAGGCGACGCGCGCCGCGATCACCGCCAGCGCGTACGCCCATGACCGAGGCAGGCGCTCGACGATCGACTGGACAAGCTTGAATCCGCGCCATTTCCATTCGCCCATCCCTCAGGACTTGAACATGGGCCTGAACGCGTACCACTGATCGGGTCGCTTCCTTATGTATGTCTCGAAGCGCTTGATGATGGCCTGCATCGCGCTTTGACTCGTTTCGCCGCCGGCCCATTCAGGCCCCGGCTCGGCCACTACGCGATAGCGGCCTGGGCCGCTCGCATAGGAGTGCACGAGGAGCATCGGGGCACCTGATTTCAGCGAAAACGCCGCGGGACCGGACGGCACCACCGCGCGGCGCCCAAAAAAGGTGACTTCCACGCCCGGCCCCTGCTGGAGATCGCAGACCAGGGCGACCACCTTGTTTGCCGCCAGCGCCTCCCGGACCTCGCGGACCGCCGAGCGTCCGAGCGCGATCACGTCCAGGCCAAAACGGCGGCGGTTGTCGATGATGGCCTGGTCCAGCGGGCGGGGGAAACGCTCGGCGACCGCGATCATCGGGTAGCCACTGGCAGCGCCATATGCGGCCGCCATGTCCCAGGAGCCCATGTGGGGTAGCGCCAGCACGACCCCCCGGCCGTGCTCGAGGGCGGCATCCAGGTTGTCCTGCCCATCCACCACCACGCGCTCCAGCACCTCTCTCTTGGTGAGCCCGCCCAGCAGTACGAAGTCCATGAGCATGCGACCGTAGTTCTGGAAGGCACGGCGCGCGACTCTCGCGACGTCGGGATGTTGCGCGGGCAGGTCGAGAACCGCGCCGTAGTTCTCGAGCGCGGCACGTCTCTGGGCGCGGCTGAGCCAGAACCACGCGGCGCCGCCCGGCGTCGAGGCGGCATGGCGCAGCCCGGCCGGTACGGCCCGCAGTATCCGCGCGCCCGCGTTGTAGCTAGCGGCGAGCAGCTGTGGCCGCCGGCTTGCTCTTGACGGTGCGGCGGACACGGCCGTTCTCGGTGGCTTTGCCACCATCGATGAACTCCTCCACGAGGCTTCGCGCCTCGGCGTCGCTGTACTGCACCGGGGGCGACTTCATGAAGTACGAGCTGGGGCTTTCGAGCGCACCGCCGATGCCGCGGTCGAGCGCCAGCTTGCAGCAGCGCACGGCGTCGATGACGATGCCCGCGGAGTTGGGCGAGTCGTGCACCTCGAGCTTGAGCTCGACGTTGAGGGGCACGTCGCCGAAGCTGCGGCCCTCGAGCCGGATGAAGGCCCACTTGCGGTCGTGGAGCCAGGGCACGTAGTCGGAGGGTCCAATGTGCACGTTGTCCTTGCCGATGTCGTAGTCGAGCTGCGACGTCACCGAACGCGTCTTGCTGATCTTCTTGGACATCAGGCGGTCGCGCTCGAGCATGTTCAGGAAGTCGGTGTTGCCGCCGAAGTTGAGCTGGTACGTGCGCTCGAGCTTGACGCCGCGGTCGCGGAACAGCCTGGTCAGCACGCGGTGCACGATGGTCGCACCCACCTGCGACTTGATGTCGTCGCCGATGATGGGCAGCTTCTTCTCTTCGAATCGCTTCTGCCAGTAAGGCTCGCGCGCGATGAAGACGGGGATGCAGTTCACGAAGGCGACGCCGGCCTGCAGCGCCTGCTCGACGTACCACTTGGTCGCCTCTTCGGAGCCGACCGGCAGGTAGCTGACGAGCACGTCGGCCTGCGACTTCTTGAGGATGCCGACGACGTCCGCCGTCGGACCGGGGGCTTTCTCGACGAGGTCGGCGACGTACTTGCCGATGCCGTCGTGCGTCATGCCGCGCTCGACCTTGATGCCGAGCTTCGGCACGTCGCAGAACTTCACCGTGTTGTTCGGCGTCGTAAAGATCGCCTCGGAGAGGTCCTTGCCCACCTTGTTCTTGTCGATGTCGAATGCGGCCACGAATTCGATGTCGCGCACGTGGTAGCCGCCGAGATTCACGTGCATCAGGCCCGGAACGAAGTCTTTGGCGGAGGCGTCGCGGTAGTAGTGCACGCCCTGCACGAACGAGGACGCGCAGTTGCCCACCCCGACGATGGCCACCCGTACCTTGCCGTTCCGATGGCCGTTCTTCGACCGGCCGTTTTGAGTCATGCCCCAACCTCCTTGCGGACTTTCATTTGGTTCTTGATCCCGATCAGTTCGTCCAGGCGCGCGCGCTCGCGCCCGATGTTGTCTACGTCCAGCGAGCAATACACCTGCCGTCCGTCCCTGCGCGTACGGACCACCCCGCCCACGCGCAGCATGCGCAGGTGCCAGGAGATTCGCGGCTGGCTCATGCGCAGGTGGCCGGCGAGGTCGTTGACGCTCTCCTCGCCGACGGTCCCCAGCCGCTCCAGGATGCGGAGCCGCGTCGGGTTGGCCAGGGCCAGGAAGTGGTCGGTCAGCTCGTGGCGCTCGTCGCGCTGTCCCTGCAGAAACATAAAGCTTGCTTTATGTGATTCTACATAAAGAGTTCGTTATGTGTTTTGAAGCGCGGGGTGCCTGCCTAGCCTGCCTGGATGAACACGGCCACGGTCAACTTCCCAGACGTGCAGTTGCCGGGGCCGCAGGGGCTCTGGTCGGTTAGCTGTATGGTCACGGTCCCCAGCCAGCCGCCGCCGCAGGCTGGGGAACCTGCGAGGAAGCCGCAGTGGGCCGGCTCCGTGAACGTGACCGTTCCGCCAGATGCGCTCAGAGAGAGATTCGCAATCGAGTTTCCGGGAGGCGCGCAGTACCTCGGGTCACAACTGATGTTGGTCACGGTGACTTTCGGGCTGCCGCCAGGTGTTCCGCCGACGTAGGGAATGCGCACTGAGCATGCCGTTAGATACGTGCCGTTGCAGGTGGCGGAAGAGACGGCAAAGTTGATGTGGCTGAACACGTACCAGTTGGCTGTGTCGGTTTGTTGGGCCCCGTACGCATCGCGCACCCGGACCGTCAGGCTGAACTGACCAAGTCCACCGGCAGGAGGTGGAAAGGCACCCGTGAGACTGAGACCGCTCACTCCCATTC
>DASSLR010000033.1:0-2861 GCA_035689345.1 Candidatus Dormiibacterota bacterium | reverse complement strand
CGACGTCGAGACCGAGGACCATCACGCGTGGATCGGCCTCCATCTCTTCGACCAGCGCGTTGTTGACTGCCTCGACGATGTTGCGCTGCGGCATGTCAGGCACCGCCGTCGAGGAAATCGGCCTTCTGCCGCGCGACGCGTGGCGGCAGCGTCGCGTAGACGTTCGCGAAGACGTCGTCAGGTCGCGGTGCGTCCGCCGCGTACGCCATCTGCAGTGCGCGCTCGTTCTCCTCGCGCACCTCATCGGTCATCGCGGCGGCCCTCTTCTCATCCCAGAGTCCGAGCGCGGCGAGGTAGCGCTGAACACGTTCTATCGGGTCGCGAGTGCGCGCCTCCTCATGCTCCTTCGGGTCCTCGTAGCGCGAGGGATTGTCCGTGGTGTTGTGGAAGCTCATGCGGTAGGTGACCGACTCGATCAGCGTCGGTCCGCCGCCGCCTCGCGCGCGTTCCACCGCCTCGCACGCTGCGTCGTAGACGGCCATCACGTCGTTGCCGTCCACCCATACGCCCTCGAAGCCGTAGCCCGCGGCGCGCAGCGAGAAGCTTTTCGTCCCGGACTGCACTCGCCGCGAGGTCGAGATCGCCCACTGATTGTTCTGCAGAAAAAAGACGATCGGAGCCTTGACGACGCCCGCAAGGTTGAGCGCCTCGTGGAAATCGCCCTCGGACGAGCCGCCGTCGCCGATGTACGTCATCACCACTGCGTCCGCGCCGCGAAGGCGCAGCCCCCACGCGAGGCCTGTCGCCTGCGGCAGCTGCGCCGCGATCGACACCTGGTTCGGCAGAACGTTGACTCCTTCGGGAATGCGGCCAGGCCCGATCTTGCCCAGGGACTGGGCGGCCATGACCTCGAGCGGCACCCCGTGGTGGACAGTCGCCATCAGCTCGCGGTACTGAGGGACGATCCAGTCCCGCGCGGGGTCGAGCGCCAGCGCCGAGCCGACGATGGATGCCTCCTGCCCGAGGCCTGGCGAGAACACGCCGAACTGGCCCTGTCGCTGCAGCGCGATGGCGCGCTGGTCGTAGAGGCGTGACTTGACCATCCAGCGGAGAGCTTCGAGCAGGAGCTCTTCGTCCATGCGCGACTTCGCGCCGGGTACGACAGTCCCATCCGGCTTCAGGACCGAGCGTGGACCTTCCACGGGCCTATTCTTGCGCGGCGCCAGCCCCGGGCTCAGCTCTCGACAGGCAGGGGCGCACGTGCGCGGACGAACATGTCGATCCGCTCGGCCACTTTCTCCCACTCCGGCTCGAGCATCAGGTCGTGCGCCTGTCCGGCGAACCGGCCCATCTCGGCGCCGTAGATCCGGGCTGTGTCGGCCACGTACCGAGAGCTGATGCTCCTGTCCACATCGCCGTGCAACACCAGCATCGGGATGTTTCTCGCATTGATCCTCTTCACGTCCGGGCGCATGAATGCGATCAGCTCGAGGAACACTCGAAACGAGTCGTCCGTCATCTGTGCCTGGTATTTGCGCACGAGGTCCTCGTCGAGGGCCTCGCTGAAGAAAAGAGCGCGGGCGCGGTCGGGCGTCTTGATCAGGCCGTAAACGCTCAGCGTCCCGGCCGCCGCCAGCATGCGCAACGGATGCCTGGCACCCTCACGAAGCGCTGCGCGGCGAATGCCGTATGGCGGTGCAGACGCCAAGAGAACCACCGCCGGCGCGTCGTGGTCCTCTAGGTACTTCTGGATCACAAAGCCGCCCATCGAGTGTCCGACCAGGACGGGGACCGAGGGCATGCGCGCCACGGCCGCGGCGACGTCGGCGGCGAAGTCCTTGATGCTCATCGTGCGAAGGCCGGGCGCACGATGCGGGCCGTCGCGGCGAAATCTGACGGCTTCGGCTGCGTATCCGCGCGCGTGAAACCACGGCACGAAGTGCTCCTCATAGCACCAGGCGCCGTGGAACAGTCCTGGCACGAATAGGATCGGCGGGCGTTCGGTTCGGGTCACGAGCCGGCCGGGATCGCGATGCCGATGAGCACGACGCCGGCCGCCAGGCCGACGACCCAGAGGCCGGCTGCGGCGATCGAAGTGATTACGGGTCGACTTCCAGGAGTCGACGCGCGATTGAGAAGCGCGGCGCCTGCCGGGGCAACCACGCTCCATGCAGCCAGCGCGAGCAGTAGGACCGGTCCCGCGATCTGGTCGCCGGCCCTGCCGAACACGGGCAGGAGTGCCGCATCCAGTACGGCGAGGGCGATGCCTACCGCCGCCGCCGCCAGGCCGGGCGTCAGCCACGGCCGGCCGCGCTGATGCATGACGAGCGCCGTCCAACCGCCGGCGAGCAGCGCCGGGATCAGTGAATAAGCCGCGAGCGCGCCATTGCCGCGGAAGGACCATGAATCCCCGTCCGGGCCATATCGCGCGAGCAGGAAGGCCGTCACCGAGACAAGGGCGCCAAACGCGATACCGGCGCCAAGCGTGAAAAGCATCGTTTCGACCGAACCCGACGACGGCCGGTCAACGGTTTGCGCTGACATACGATCGCTCCTTTCCAGACGAAAAGCGGACGCGCCGTTTCGGTTCCACGAACAGATACGCGCAGACGACTCCGGCAAGGAAGTTCTGGCCGAGGATCTCCCACAGGCTGGCCACGCGCAGATACAGGGGAAGGGACGTCTGCGGCAGCAGCGGCGCGAGGCCGCCAACGATGAACAGCATCATGCCGGCGACGACGGCCACGACCTCGATCCGGTTCTGCATCGCGGTCGTCAGGAGCAGGACCGAGAGCGCGATCATCAGCCCGCGCACAGGTTCGTACACAAAAATCACCTCAGCCGGCGGCATCGACACGCCTCCCGCGTGGGTCTCGTAGTAAGGCTTGGTGACAAGGGTGAAGTTGATGCCGCCGATCACC
>DASSLR010000032.1:0-32601 GCA_035689345.1 Candidatus Dormiibacterota bacterium | reverse complement strand
GGTGGGGGAGCCGCCGACGATCTCGTCGGGGCCGGCGATCATCGCGGCCGTGCGTGCTGCCACAGGCCGCGACGTCAACCGCGTGCCCGTGCGGCCGCAAGACCTGACGCTTTGACGACGCTCCTGCTCAAGGCCGGGCTGCTCTGGACCGGCACCCGTGAGATCGAGAACGGCTGGCTGCTCGTTCGCGACGGGGCAATCGAAGAGGTCGGCTCGGGGACGCCGCCAAAGGCCGACGAAACCGTGGTGGTCGACAGCTGCCTCGCGATGCCCGGGCTCGTCAACGCGCACGACCACATGTACCAGTGGGCCACGCGTGGTTACGTGCCTGACGGCACGCTCTTCGAGTGGCTGCGCGCGCTCTATCCCGTATGGGCGCGGATGGATGCGGACGTCGTACGCGTGGCCGCGCGCGCGGCCATGGCCCGGCTTCTCCTTTCGGGGTGCACGCTTTCGACCGACCACCACTACGTCTTTCCGCACGGCATGCCGGGGATCTTCGAGGCGCTCGTGGAGACCGCGCGCGAGCTCGGGCTCCGGTTCCATCCGTGTCGCGGATCGATGTCGCTGGGCGAGTCGAAGGGAGGCCTGCCTCCGGACAGCGTGGTCGAGGAGCACGACGCGATCCTCGCCCACACCGAAGAGGTCGCGCGCAAGTTTCACGACCCGGCGAATGGTTCGATGTGCCGCGTGGTGGTGGCCCCGTGCTCGCCGTTCTCGGTGACGCCCGCCCTGATGCAAGAGTCGGCAGAGCTGGCGCGACGCCTCGGCCTGCGCCTGCACACGCACCTCGCGGAGACGCTCGACGAAGAGCGGTTCTGCATCGAGAAGTTCGGCCGCCGGCCGCTCGAGCTGATGGACGATCTCGCCTGGACCGGCGATGACGTCTGGTACGCGCACGGCATCCACTTCAACGACGCCGAGGTCGATCGCGTCGCCGAGGAGAAGACAGGCATCGCGCACTGCCCGTCCAGCAACATGCGCCTCGGCGCCGGCATGTGCCGCGTGTCCGAGCTGGTGCGCGCGGGCGCTCGCGTCGGCCTCGGGGTCGACGGGGCGGCGAGCAACGAGGATTCGAACCTCGCGTTCGAGGCGCACCAGGCGCTGCTCCTCGCCCGGGCTCGCGAGACGTCGCCGCAGGCGCTCGACGCGCGCGGCGCGTTGCGCCTGGCGACGGCCGGCGGCGCAGCGTGCCTCGGCCGCGACGATTGCGGCGCCCTCGAGCCGGGGATGCGCGCGGACGTCGCCTGCTTTCGCGTCGACGATCTCGTGCACGCCGGCATCAAGGACCCGCTGGCGGGACTGGCGCTGGCTCCCCCGGCACGAGCCCACGCGGTCATGGTCAACGGTCGCGTGGTGGTGAGCGAGGGCAGGCTCCTGACCGGCGACGAGGACGTCATCGCGCGCGACCTCGCGGCTACGAGCGCGCTGCTGGCCGGATGAACTTGCCTCGCTCGGGCTTCTTGCCGCGCACCAACGTCATCACGGTGCGCCCACGTATCGGCTGTCCCTCGTGGGCGCTGAAGCGGTTCCGGTAGAGGAGGTCCTCGCGCTTCACGACGTCCTCCTGGTTCAGGTCGACGAGCCACAGGTCGGCGTCATAGCCCGGCGCGATCTCGCCCTTGCCTTCGAGCCCAAAGCGCCGCGCGACGTTGGTCGCGGTGACCGCGGCCAGCTTCCGCACCCCTAAGGCCCTCGCCAGGAGCAGCTGCCGCGTGGACTGGCACCCGGACAGGCCGCCCCAGATCCGGAAGTAGTCGTCTCCCTGCTTCAGCTCCAGCGTGCTGGGTGAGTGATCGGAGACGACGATCGGAAGCCCGCCCGAGACCACCAGGCGCCACAGCCCGTCGCGGTCGGCCCTGGTGCGGAATGGCGGAAAGCACTTCCCCACGCCGCCCAGGCGCGCCAGGTCTTCCTGGACATAAAGGAGGTAATGCGGGCACGTCTCGCCGCTGACGTCGACACCGCTGCCCTGGGCTTCGTGAATCATCGCCATGCCGGCGGGCGTGCTCACGTGGACCACGTGCAGCCGGCAGCCGGTCTGCCCCGCGAGCTCGATCGCGTGGGCGATGGCCGCGAGCTCCGCTTCCGGCGGGCGCGAGCGGATGAAGTCGAGCGGACCGGTGCTGCCGAACGGGTTGACGTTCTGCTCGAGGATCACGGGATCCTCGGCGTGCACGAGCAGGATGGAGCCGCGGCGCGCGATGCGGACCATGCCTTCGCGCAGCGTGATCGAGTCGCACGCGGGAAACTCGTCGATGCCGCTGGGGCACATGAACGCCTTGAAGCCGAGCACGCCGCGATCCACCAGCGCGTCCACCTCGCCCACGTTGCCGGGCACCAGCCCGCCCCAGATGCCGAAATCGACGAGCGAAGACTTCTCCGCCGCCGCCAGCTTGAGGTCGAACGCCGCGGCGTCGACGGTGACAGGCAGGTTGTTCAGCGGCATGTCGACGAAGCACGTGTAGCCGCCGGCAGCCAGCGCGGACGAGCCGCACTCGATGGTCTCCCATTCGGTGCGACCCGGCTCGTCGAAATGGACGTGCGAGTCGATGCCGCCAGGAAACACGTGCAGGCCGGCGGCGTCGATCTCGTCGGCGGCGTCGACGGCGAGGTGCGGCCCAACCTCCCTGATCTTTCCGCCGCTGACCGCGACGTCGGCGATCGTGTCGCTGGTGCTGGTGACCACGCGACCGCCGCGCACGATGAGGTCGACGCTCGGGGTCACGCCGCCGCGAGGCGCTCCAGGAAGTGGCCGAGCACGTCGATCGCGACCTCCACGTCGCCGACCGTGACCGACTCCGCCGGGTGATGGCTCACGCCGCCCTTGCAGCGCACGAAAAGCATCGCGAACTCCGTGAGCGCTGAGATGACGACGCCGTCGTGACCCGCCCCGCTCGGCAGGCGCAGCACCTCGAGGCCCGCGTCCTCGATGGCCCGCGCCAGCAGCTCGGACAGGTGTGGCGAGCACGGCACGGCCGCGTTTTCGGCGAGCGGTTTGACCGCGACCGAAACGTTTCGCTGCGCCCCGATGTCCTCGGCACGCTCGAGGATCCGCGCGCACGTTTCGATGCGCGTCGCGTCGTCGGGGTGGCGCACGTCGAGGCTGAGGTCCACCTGGCCGGGGATCACGTTCGTCGCGCCCGGGTACACGTCCAGCTTGCCGACCGTGGCCACGAGGCCGGCGCGTCCCACCGCCGCCTCCTCGACGGCCAGCACGATCTCGGCCGCCGCCGTGAGCGCGTCACGACGGCCGTTCATCGGCACCGTGCCCGCGTGCCCGGACTCGCCCCGCAGCGTGACCGCGTACCGGTTCTGGCCCGCGATCGCGGTCACAACGCCGACCGGCAGCAGGCGCGCCTCCAGCACGGGCCCCTGCTCGATGTGGGTCTCGACGTAGCCGATGAGGTCGCCGCCGCGCCACCTGTCCTCGCTCATTCGCGTCGGGTCGCCGCCGAAGTTCGTGATCGCCTGCGCGAGGGTGATCCCGGCGGAGTCGACCAGGTTCAGGTCGGCCGGCGACAGCGTGCCGGCCAGGGCCCGGCTGCCGAGGTAGGTGGAGCTGAAGCGCAGGCCCTCCTCGTCGGCAAACGCGATGACCTCGATCGCGAAGGGCAGCCGCCGGCCCGCATCGTGCAGCGCCTGCACCACGGCGATCGCCACGAGCACGCCGAGCATCCCGTCGTACTTGCCCGCGCCGCGCACCGTGTCGAGGTGCGATCCCATCAGGAGCGTCGGGGCATCGGGAGTCGCCGCGTCGTAGCGACCATGGACGTTGCCGATGTTGTCACGGCTGACGCGCATGCCGGCCTCGAGGATCCAGTGACCGACCAGCTCGTGCGCCTTCTGCATGGATGGCGACGCGAACGGCCGGGTTAGGCGCTCCGCCTCCTCGCTGCAGGCGGCGAGCTCGTCGCACCTCTGCATCACGATCTCGGCGCCGGCCACGTCAGTCGGGGCGCTGCGTGAAGGAGATCTCCTGCGCGCCTTTCCACAGCACCAGGTGGCCCAGCTCTCCGAGATGCTCGACGCCTTCGGTGATGGTCGCGAAGTGATTGCCGGCCAGCTGGCCCATCTTGCTGCCGAAAACGCACGAGCCGTACGGGAAGAGGATCTCGGTCTCGCTGAGGCCGCCCGGGTACAGGAGGAGGTGTCCGGGCGCGGGGTAGCTCGTGTGGTTCTCGTAGCCGAGATGGAGGTCGAGCTCACCGAACGGGACCCACGCCGCCTCGCCGCTCCAGCGGGCCTGGATGATCTGCGTCTGCAGCGGCAGCATCGACTGGAACGCTGCGCAGGACTTCGGCGCGAGCTTGGTCTCGAGGCGCGCTGTGAAGCGCAACCTCGAGACCCTGATTTCGATTTCTATGCGCGTGTGCCCATCGCCGGAGTGCGTGCCGATCTGGTGGCGCCGCTGGCCACCTGAAACACGTAGTACAAGACGCCGGCGATCACGAAGCCGACGATGAACGTGATGTCGCCCCAGTTCGGGTTGGCATTCGGGATCTTGCCGCAGACGGCCTCGAGCGGGCCGCCCGGCGCACACAAAGCGTTGTTGGCGAACAGATACATGGAAACCACGAGTCCGACCAGCATGGCCACGAAGCCCTGCCAGCGGTTCCAGTGTGTGTCGTAGAAGAGGCTCTCGTCGCCATAGTTGCCACCGCGAAGCCAGTAGTCGACGAAGACAACCGCCAGCCAGGGAGCGATCCAATAGCTGATCAACAGCAAGAAGCTTTCGTACTTGCCGCCAGGGGCCACGTTGGCCTGGAACACCAGGCCGCCGACGTAGCCAATGACACCCGCCAGAATCGCCATGGCCGCACGGCGTTGTTTGAGGGTTAGGCCCATCTCGCGTATTCCGACTGCGACCAGCGACATCGTGCCGCTGTAGATGTTGATGGCGTTCGCCGCAACGGCGCCAATCGCGATGCACAGCAGAGTCAGGTAGTAGACGACTCCTGGCATGGCCTGACCTAGTTGCGCGGTGGGGATGTCGTTGGGTCCCCACTTGGTGCCTGCGACGGTGCCAAGAACAGCACCCGCAAGCTCTAGGACGATGCAGGAGAGAAACACTCCGAATCCCGCCCAGAAACCGACCATTCGGCGATCCACGGTCGGCGGGAGGTAGCGAGTGTAGTCAGCCGCGTAGGGGTTCCACCCCGCGGCGTAACCGAACGCCGCAGTGAAGCCCAGCAGCCACCCTCCTAGCTGTCCGCTGAAGGCGAGAGGCGCATTCGGATTGAAGGCAACGCCGTACTGACCGTGTACGAAGATGAAGATGCACGAGACGGTGAAGACGACACCGAGGAGTGGCAGCGCCCAACGCTCGAAAGCGTGAATCAGGTTGTGCCCAAGCGTCGCCACGGTCACCTGTGCCACAACGATGACGAGGAACGTCAGCCAGAACGGCAGATTGAGTGAAGGCAGCAACGCCTGAATCGCGAACGCACCGCTGACGCTGTTGACGATGAACCACCCAAAAGCACCGGTCACGGTGTTGAGACCGGCCGGCAGGATGTTGCCCAGGAAACCGAACGCGCCGCGGCTCTCGACCATCATCGGCACACCGAACTTCGGCCCCCAGGACGAGACAATCGCGTGGGTGAGCGATCCGAGCGCGGTCCCGACGATGATTGCGGTCGCCGACTGCCATAGGTTCAAGCCAAACAGCACTACGCAGATGGTCCCGATGTAGACGGTTGCGAATTCGAGGTTTGGCGACAGCCAGGTCCAGAACAGGTCTATCGGTTTGCCGTGGCGTTCGGTGTGAGAGATGAACTCCACGCCACCGGGCTCGACGGTGGCTACCCGTTCGCCGTACTCGCCTTCACGAATAGGTACGTGCTTTTCGACTTCCTCGATCGACTGCATAGGCGCTTCCCCCTCACTTAAGGACGGCCGCAGGCGGTACGTCCGGGAATCTTAAGGCCGGATTAGGATTCCGCCAAATGCTCGATTTGCTGCTTCGCGGAGCCCGGCTCCCCGGAGAATCGGCGACGCGGGACATCGGCGTTCGCGACGGGCGCATCGCCCCGGCCGAGCCCGAGGCGAGGCAGGTGTTGGATCTCGGCGGGGCGCTGGTCACGCCGGCCCTGGTCGAGCCCCACATCCACCTCGACGCGGTCCTCACCGTAGGGGAGCCGCGCCACAACCAGACCGGGTCGCTGTTCGAGGGCATCGCCATCTGGGCGGACCGCGTCAAGACCCTGACCGTCGACGACGTCAAGCGGCGAGTGCGGACGGTGCTCAGGTGGCAGCTGGCCAACGGCGTCCAGTTCGTGCGCAGCCACGTCGATGTCTGCGACCCGGAGCTCCGCGCCGTGCGGGCGCTGGTCGAGCTGCGCGAGGAGATCGGCGACCAGATGACGCTGCAGCTGGTGGCGTTTCCGCAGCAGGGAATCATGTCGTTCGACGGCGGCGAGGAGCTCATGCGCAAGGCCATCGCCATGGGCGTCGACGTCGTCGGCGCCATCCCCCACTTCGAGCTGACGCGCGAGTACGGCGTGGAGTCGGTGAAGTTCGCGATGGCCCTGGCGGCGGACAAGGGATTGCGCGTGGACATCCACTGCGACGAGACCGACGACGACCACTCCCGCTTCACGGAGGTCATGGCGGCGGAGACGATCCGCCTCGGCATGGGCGGGCGCGTCACGGCCAGCCACACCACCGCCATGCACTCCTACAACAACGCGTACGCGTATCGGCTGATCAACAACCTCAAGCGCGCGGGCATGCACATGGTGACCAACCCGCTCGACAACGCGACGCTGCAGGGCCGCTTCGATCACTACCCGATCCGCCGCGGGCACACGCGTGTGAAGGAGCTCTTGGCCGCCGGCGTGAACGTCTGCGTCGGACACGACTCAGTGATGGACCCGTGGTATCCGCTGGGCTACGGCGACCCCATGCAGGCGGCTTTCGTGCTGGCCCACTACGGCCAGATGTCGGGGCACGGCGAGCTGCGGACGTTGATCGACATGATCACGCGCAACCCGGCCGGTGCGCTCGGGCTCGACGGTTACGGGCTTGAGCCCGGGTGCCGTGCCGACCTGTGCGCGTTCGCCGCCCCGACTGAGATGGACGCGATCCGCCTCGTGGCGCCGCGCAAGCTGGTGCTGCGCGCGGGCAAGGTCGTGGCGCGCACCGAGCCCTCGCACACGACGGTCGTGTGGGACGGGCGCGAGGAGGCGGTCGACTTCCTGAAACCCTGACCCATCCCCAGGCAGTGGGGAGGCTGGGAGGGCCCAGAGTTCAGAGATGTCGTTTGAGCGACACCTCGCCGAACTCGAGCTCGCACCGCAACCCCAGGATCTCGGCCACACGCTCGGCCTGCGTCTTTATGGAGCTTCTCTGGCCGCGGCTCAGCGGCACGTGGGCGCCGACTCTGACGCGCAGATTCTTGCCCTTCGGTTTGCGCTCCCACACGCCGGCGACGCGCCCCCCGGCGAGCAGCACCGCAAACGGCGCCGCGGTGCCCAGTCGAGCGGCGGCCAGAGGCGAGCCGGCGGGCATGAGCTGGTCGCGAGGGTGAGAGCCGACCACGTACACGTCGAAGTGCGGCAGCAGGTGCACCGCGCCGGGATGGGCCGGCGGGTGTAGAGCCGCGTCCTCGGCGAGCATCCAGCGCCGGCTGCCCTCGACGTCGACCTCCACCAGCTTGCTCTCGGCAAAGAGCCGGCGCGCGATCGCCGGGTCGAGTGAGAACCACCGCGCAAACTCGGGCACCGTCGACGGGCCGTACGCGTGCAGATATCGCCGCAGCACGACCAGCCCGGACTCGAACGGGTCCTCATCGCGCCACCCCGACCAGTCCGCCAGGCGCACGAAGGTCACCCTGTTGCCATCGCCCGGCCCGTAGCAGACGTGTCCGCGGGCTGACGCGAAGCCCATCGCCAGCGGCCAGTTCGGATAGTTGCCGGCCCACGCCTGGTTGCGCGTGGTGGCCAGCTCGCCCACGCGCGAAGCAAGCTCCCGCTCGAGCTCGGGGCGATCGATCGGCTCCGGACCGACGGAGTCGGCGATCGCATCCGCCAGGCGGTCGAGGTTCTTGATGTTCATGCCGAGCGAGGCATAGCGCTTCCTCTCGGCCTCGAAGCGGAGCCGGTTGGCCGCCATCCACATCGGCACCTCGCCGGCCGGGATCAGGTGCAGCGTGCCGCGCAGGCCCACGGTCTTGACCAGCGTCCGCTTCCGCCACAACGCGTCGCGCACATCCTCGCGAGTGATGCCGCCGACGCGGAGCCCGATCATGAGCTCGGCGCTGGCCCCGACCTGCGCGTGCGCGCAGCAGATCTCGGACACGACCTCGACCATCTGCGACGCCGGTGCGGGCGCCAGCAGGTGATGGCGCTCGAGCCGGAGCCCGATTACCTCCTCCCAGGTGAGTGCCTTCAGCGCGGCTCCACGAGCAGGCTCTGCACGCTGCGGCCGATGCGGCCGCGCCGGTCGTACAGCGCGCCCTCCGCCACGCCGACGCCGTTCGGCTCGAGCCACGTCCGCGCGTCGACCATCACCCACTCGTCTACGGGGTGACGGTGCAGGTAGACCGAGACGTCGGGATTGACGAAGCTCGTGACGCGCGGATCGACGACCCGGCTGATGCCGTTCGGAAAATCCGCCGCGGCGCAGACGCGGACCAGGCCGCTCGGCTCCTCGCCTGGGACGAGCGGCACCCGCAGGCGGAACCACGAGAAATGCGGGCCGGGCGTGGCGAAGTCACGCCGCGCCCGGTTCTCAACGCCGGTCAGGTGGTAGGCGTCGCTGCCCTCGCGCCATCCACTGGTCCACGTCTCCAACTCCTCGGGCGGCTCGTATGGGCGCTCGTCCGGCTCGGCGGGCACCGCGACGTCGGCCACACGCATGCGCACGGCGGTCGCGCGGGCCACCTCCGTTTCGCCGCTCCACAACGAGGATTCGACGATCTGGACCTTGCGACCTGGCCGCACCATCCGCGCCCGCGCCTCGACCGGCACGCGCCCGAAAGGACGCATCAATTCGACCGTCATGCGCGTGACGAACATCGGCTGCTCCGCGGGGAAGCGCTCGATCTCGCGCGCCAGGAGCATCGCCACGGGCGACCCGTGCAGCGCCTGGTCGGACCATGGGCTCAGCGCCGCCCCGGTCGCCACGAAGCGACCGTCACCCGCGAGGTCGAAGATCGAAGTGGCCACTCGCGAGAAGTTTCGGGGAAACGGCTCGTATGGTGGAGTTGCAGGAGGTGGGCCATGAAGATCGCGTGCGTACTCGCTGCTGACTACGAAGACTCGGAATTCCAGGACCCGTATCAGGCGTTTCTGCAGGCCGGGCATGACGTGACCGTCGTCGGCCTGAAGGCGGGCGACGTGCTGAGGGGCAAGAAGGGCCAGGTCGACGTCCTCGTCGAGAAGGCGTTCGGCGACGTTAGCCCCCGCGATTTCGACGCGCTGTTCATCCCGGGCGGCTACAGCCCGGACAAGCTGCGCGCGCACGACGAGGCCGTCGTGTTCACCAAGGAGATGATGACCGCGAGCAAGCCCGTGCTCGCCATCTGCCACGGGCCGCAGCTGCTGCTCACGGCGGAGGAGCACAGGCGCCACCGCATGACCGCCTGGAAGACGGTCCAGGGCGACCTGAGGAAAGCCGGCGCGGACGTGGTCGACAAAGAGGTCGTGGTCGACCGCAACCTCGTCACGTCACGCATGCCCCAGGACATCCCCGCGTTCATTCGCGAGTCGCTCAAGGTTCTAGAGGCGGTGCCGGCGAAGCGATGACCACACGCATGGGCAAGCGCTGGTCGCACGACGTCACCACGAAGAGCAACGCGCTCGACCTGGAGAAGGACGTTTTCAAGCGCGACGATCCAAAGAGCATCGCGCGCTCGCTGCAGCGATCGGCCGAGCACAGCCACCGGCGCAAGAGCGACCCCTACCGGTCGGCGATGTCGATGTTGACTTTCTACATCAACCGCGCCGGCAAGAACCTGCCGAAGGAGCGGAAGGAAAAGCTCGAGGCCGCCAAGGACGAGCTGCGCGCGCTCTACCGCAAGGACTAGCGCCCGAGAACGATCCGGCCCTCGCTGCTCTCGGCCCGCAGCGCCGCGGCGATCCGCTCGATGGCGATCGCGTACGCGGCCAGCCGGAATGACGCGCGGCGGAACGTAGCCAGCTCCGACACGCGCTCGTAGGCGCGACGCATGGTCACCGCCAGCCGCGCCTCGACCTCCTCGCGCAGCCACTTCTCCGCGTGGAGGTTCTGCAGCCACTCGTAGTAGCTGACGACCACGCCGCCAGCGTTGGCCAGGATGTCGGGCAGCACGTTCACGTGCCGCCGTTCGAGCATCGCATCCGCCTCGGGCGTGGTCGGTCCATTCGCCAGCTCGAGCACCCACCGTGCCTTCACGCGCTCCGCGTTGGCGCCCGTGATCTGGCCCTCGAGGGCCGCTGGGACGAGGATGTCGGCCTCCGCGAACAGCGGCTCGTCCGCGGGCTTGCGCTCGTAGTCCGCCAGGCCGGCGAAGCTCCCGCCCCGCGCTTTGAGCGCGACCAGCTCCGCGACCGGAAGCCCGTCCGGCGCGAGCACCGCGGCCGTCGAGTCGGAGGCGGCCACGATGCGGGCGCCCGCGTTGTGCAAAAGGATCGCCGCGTTGGCGCCGGCGTTGCCGAAGCCCTGGATCGAAACCGTCGCGCCGGCGATGCTCTCGCCCGTGGCCCCGAGCGCGGCGTGCAGGACCTCGAAACCTCCCTGCGCCGTGGCCGTGTCGCGGCCGGCCGAGCCACCGTGCGCGATGCTCTTGCCAGTCACCACCGCGGGCGAGACCGTGCGGCTCTGCCGGCCGTACTCGTGCGCGATCCAGTCCATCGTCTGCGAGTTGGTGTTGACGTCCGGGGCCGGAATGTCGACCTGCGGTCCGATCACGCGCCAGATGCGCTCGGTGTAGGACCGCGTCAGCGCCTCGAGCTCAGTCTTCGACAGCGTCTTCGGGTCGACCGTGATCCCACCCTTGCCGCCGCCGAGAGGAATGTCGACCACCGCCGTCTTGACGCTCATCCAGGCCGCGAGCGCCTTGACCTCGTCCAGGTTGACGTCGGGGTGGTAACGGATGCCGCCCTTGTACGGGCCGCGCGCCGAGCTGTGCTGCACGCGATAGGCGGCGAAGATCGCGGGCGAGCCGTCGTCGCGGACGATCGGGACCGACACCTCGTGGATGCGTTCTGGTGTCTTGATGCGCTCGAGCAGGGCCGCGTCCTTGAGGCCGCTGATCGCGGCGGCCGCGTCGATGGTCCGGAGGAAGCGCTGGAAGGCGCTCTCCGGCCGCCCGCTCATGCCCTAAGTATCCCTCTCCCGCTTTGCGGGAGAGGGTCAGGGTGAGGGCGCCATGTATCCCTCTCCCGCTTTGCGGGAGAGGGTCAGGGTGAGGGGGGTTACTGTGAGACGACGATGAGCGCCGCCGCCTACCTCGCCTTCCTCGCGATCTCGCTCCTGGTCATCTGTACGCCCGGGCAGGACACCGCCCTGACTATCCGCAACACGCTGCTGGGAGGAAGGAGCGCCGGCGTGGCCACGGCGGCCGGCGTCTCCGCGGGGCAGGCGGTCTGGACGCTGGCCACCAGCGCGGGACTGGCGGTGATCCTGGTGGCCTCGGGCCCGCTGTTCTTCGCGGTGAGGATCGCGGGCGCCGCCTATCTCGTCTACCTGGGCGTGCGGTCTCTGCTCAAGGCGGCGTCGCCGTCGGAGCAGGCGCCTCCGCGCTCGGCCCAGCGCGGCGCGTTCTGGCAGGGCCTGCTCAGCAACCTGTCCAACGCCAAGATGGTCGCGTTCTTCATCAGCCTGCTGCCGCAGTTCGCGGGGCCGCATCCCGGGTTCGCGATGCTCGCCGCCCTTGGACTGAACTTCTGCCTCCTCACCTTCGCGTGGCTCACCGGCTATGCGTTCGCGGTCGAACGCGTGAAGGGCCTGCTGATGCGCGGCCGCGTGCGGCGCGCGATGGACGCGCTACTCGGTGCGGTGCTGGTGGGACTCGGCTTGAAGCTGACGCGCGAGGCCCTGGCCGCGCGACCCTAGGGCGAGGTCGCCCGGTGACATACCGGCTGCGGCGCCGGCTGGAGGTGCGACTGCATGAAGGCGTTCGGGTCGACGAAGCGATTCGGGAACGCCGGGAATCCGTCACACGCTTTCGGCGGCAGCGCGCCACGCCACGCGTTGGCGGTGAAGTTGCCGATGTAGACGGCGAAGTGGAAGTGCGTGCGCGACCCCATGTCCGCGATGTCGGCGAACACCTGGCCGCGCGTCACCACCGTGCCGACCCCGAACCCCTTGCGCGGCCACACGTGCCAGTACTGCGTGATGACGGCGCCCTGGGCGGTGATGTGGCGAATGAGCATTCCGCCCTTGAACATCGGATCGACGGTGTAACCGATGATCACGCCGTTGGCCGCGGCCATCACCGGCTGGATGCCGGTCCTGACGTCGTAACCCGTGTGCAGCCAGATCGCACCGGTGGATGAGCACCGGCGCAGCACCGTGCCGTCGCAGAGCCGCCACTGGCTGCCGAAGCCGAGGCAGTGCGGCTCCCACGTGGGCAGCGGGTACGAGAAGTAGTCGGCGGGCTGGGCAGCGGCCTGGACCGGACCGGCAGCCGCGGGCGCGGCAGCCTCCGCCGGAGGCATGAAGGTCCACGCCAGCAGGACCATCGCGGCCGCGATCAAGGGCAATCTCACCTCGGCTCGCCTCCTCTGTAAATGATGACCGGGGGCCTTGCCGGGGCGGTCCGGGAGTGCGAACATGTGTTCGTGAGCGCCCGGTCGCCCTCCGCCGAAGCCCTCGAGCTCGGCCTCAACCTGGCCGATCCGGCGACCCTGGTGGTCGACCTGAACTGCGCCTTCGCCTCGATCGAGCAGCAGCACGAGCCGTCCCTGCGCGGGCGTCCCGTCGCGATCGGAGCCTACGGCGTCGACGCGGCGACGATCGTCTCCTCGTCGAGGGAGGCGCGCGACCTCGGCATCAAGACGGGCATGAAGGTCTTCGAGGCGAAGGCGATCTATCCCGCGATCGTCATCCGCGAGCCCAACCCTCCCCTCTACCGCGCGGCCTCGGACCGGCTGATCGAGATCATGGAGCGGCACAGCCCGGACGTGCTACGCATGTCGATCGACGAGGCGTCGCTCAACCTGGCCGGCACGCCCGACCTCAAGAAGCTCGGGCCGGAGGGCGTCGGCCGCGCCATCAAGCGCGCCATCCGCGCGGAGATCGGCGAGTGCGTCACCTGCTCGGTCGGCGTCTCGACCTCGATATGGATGGCCAAGCAGGCCTCCAACCTGGACAAGCGCGACGGCCTGCAGCGCATCGACCACACGAACCTCATCTCGGTCTTCGAGCGGCTGCAGCTCACGGACCTGTCGGGCATCGCCGAGGCGACCGCGCGGCGGTTGGCGAAAGCCGGCATCTTCACGCCAATCGACTTCCTGCGCGCGACCAACTCCCGGCTGCGCAACGCGGGCATGCACGACGAGGTCGCGGGTGGCTGGGCCAGGCGCCTGCGCGGGTTCGAGGTGGGAGCGTTCGAGCACGCGGCCCGCAAGAGCTACAGCCACTCGCACGTGATGTCGCGCGCGACCAGCTCGCAGAAAGATCTCGAAGAGCTGCTGATGCGGCTGTCGGACATGGTGGGCCGCCGTCTCCGCGCGTCGGGCCGTCGCGGGAGGGTGGTGTCGATCGGAGTCGTGTACCGGCCCGACGTGGGTCACTTCTCGCGCCAGGCCACGCTGCACGAGCCCGTGGCGACCGGCGACGAGATCTACCAGGCGGCCCGCAAGCTGCTGGCCGCCCGCGACCCGAGGTTGCTCGTCGGCACGCTGGGCGTCGGTCTCTCCGGCCTCATCGAAGGCGACGAGGGCCAGCTGGACCTGTTCAAGGCCTCAGCTCCGCCGCCTCGCAAGGAAAAGCTCGAGGCCGCCGTCGATACGATCCGCGATCGCTTCGGCGAGGATGCGATGCAGCGTTCGCGCCTGCTCGGACGCGCGCCGGTCGTGCGCGACCGCATAGCGTTCGGCAACACCGGCCATCCGGACGAGAAGCGCCGCCGTGACTAGGAGGCCGCGGCCTGCCCTTGGCTGTCACGCAGAGTCAGCCACTGCTCGCCACAGCTCTGCGCCAGCTGAGGCGTCTCGTGCGAGTGCTCGCAGGACCACGCCGCCTGCTGGAACCCATCGTCCTGGTCGACGACCTCGGCGTGGTACGCCCAGGCAGCGACGGGGCTACCGCGCAGCGGTCGATGTGTCCCCAGGACGCGCACCTTGAAACGCAATAGATGGAAGCTAGGCCAACGTCCCCGGAATGTCGTCGCACATTTGAGGTAAAAGTGCGGGTGATGGTCGACGACCCGGTTCTGCTCGAGGACTGGCACCCGGTCGCGCGCATCGCCGACCTAGCCGGCGGCGGCCCGGTCGCGGCCCGGCTTCTCGGCGAGGACCTCGTCGTGTGGCGTTCCGGCGACGAGTACCTGGCGTGGAAAGACCTCTGCGTGCACCGCGGCACACGGCTCTCGCTCGGCCACATCGTGAACGGCGACCGCCTCGAGTGCCCGTACCACGGCTGGACGTACGGCGATGAAGGGCGATGCGTTCACATCCCGGCGCATCCCGAGCAGAGCCCGCCCGCCAAGGCGCGCGTCACCGTCTACCGGGCCGCGACCGCACACGGCGTCGTCTGGGTGACCCTCGGCTCCGGCGCCGCCAAAATCCCGACCTTCGAGCTGATGGACGAACCCGGGCACAGCGTCCTCATGTCGGGGCCCTACCCGGTGAAGGCGAGCGGGCCGCGGGTGGTCGAGAACTTTCTCGACGTCGGCCACTTCCCGTTCGTGCACGAGGGCATCCTCGGTGATCGCCAGCGCCCCGAGATAGCCGACTACGAGACGTCGATCGGGCCCGAGGGCGTGCTCGCCACGGGCGTCAAGGTGTTTCAGCCAGACCCTTACGCGACCGGCGAGGGCTCGACGGTCACGTACACGTACCGCGTCCATCGGCCCCTGGCCGCTTCTTTCATCAAGCACGGCGAGCACTCTTTCGGCATGCTTTTAGCCGTCACGCCGCACGACGCCGTGACCAGCACCGCCTGGATGTGGATGGCGATGAACTACGAGCCCACCGGCGACATGATCGAATTCCAGGACCGGATCTTCGCGCAGGATCGCCCCATCCTCGAGTCGCAGCGGCCCGAGCTGCTGCCCCTCGACCTGCAGGCTGAGCTTCACCTGCGCAGCGACCGGACCGCCATCGCGTACCGCCGCTGGCTGCGCGAGCTGGGCGTGCGCACGGGGGCGGCGTGAACCCCGAAGAGCAGTACCGGCGCACGACGCCCGGCTCGCGCGAGCTGCACGAGCGCGCGGTCGCGGTCATGCCCGGCGGCACCACGCGCACGACCACCTATTTCGCTCCGTACCCGCTGTACATCGAGCGCGGCGAGGGCTGCCGCGTGTGGGACGTCGACGGCACCGAGCGCATCGACATGCTCGGCAACTACACGGCGATGATCCTCGGCCACGCGCACCCGAAGATCGTCGAGGCTATCCGCAACCAGGCGGCCCGTGGCACGGGTTTCGCCGCCGCGAACCCTGTCGAGGTCGAGCTCGCGTCCCTGTTGTGTGAGCGGGTGCCGAGCCTCGACGCGGTCAGGTTCTGCAACTCCGGAACCGAGGCGACGATGTTCGCGATGCGCCTGGCCCGCGCGTTCACGGGCCGGCCGAAGATCGCCCGCATGGAAGGCGGCTACCACGGCACGCACGACTACGCGGAGGTGAGCACCCACCCGCTCGTGGCGGAGGCCGGACCGGCGGACGCTCCCGTCGCGCGCAAGGACTCCATCGGCACGCCTGATTGGGCGCTCGAGAACGTCGTCGTCCTGCCGTTCAACGACGCCGACGCGGCGGAGGCGATCATCAGGCGCGAGGCGTCGTCGCTCGCGGCCGTGATCCTGGAGCCGATCATCGGCGCCGGCGGCGTCATCGCGGCGCGGCAGGATTTCCTGGAGCGCCTGCGGGACGTGACGCTCGAACTCGGGATCCTGCTCATCTTCGACGAGGTCATCTCGTTCCGGATCGGCCCCGGCGGTGCGCAGGAGATGTATGGCGTGACGCCCGACCTCACGACGCTCGGCAAGATCATCGGCGGCGGCCTGCCGGTCGCGGCGTTCGGCGGCCGCGCCGACGTCATGGAGCTGCTGGACCCGCGCCACGACCCGACCATCGCCCAGGGCGGCACCTACAACGGCAACCCGCTGGGAATGGCCGCCGGCCTGGCCGCCATGCAGGAGCTGACGCCCGACGTGTTCGCCGAGCTCAACCGCAAGGGCGAGCGAGTGACCGAGCAGCTCTCAGAGGTGTTCGCGTCGCATGGGGTGCCGGCGCAGGTGAACGGCGTGGGCTCCCTGCTGGCGATCCATTTCTCGGAGAAGCCCGTCGTCGACTACCGCGGCGTGGCCGCGGCTGACAAGAAGAAGTCGCGCGACCTCTTCCTCGGTCTCGTCAATCACGGCGTGCTGATGGCGCCGCGCGGCATGTGCGCGATATCCACGCCGATGGACGAGGACGTTCTGCAGCAATTCGTCGACGCGGTCGACGAGACCGTGGGCGAGCTCAGGCCGGGCTGGGAATGAGGTTGGCCAGCTCTGTGCGGCCCATCTCGATCGCGAGCGTGCGCGCGTCCCGACCTTTGTAGTCCGGCAGCGAGGGGTCGGCGCCGCTCTCGACCAGGAACCTCACCATCTCGCGACTGCCACCCATCACGGCGCCGTGAATGGGAGCGGCGGCCTCGGCCCTGGCGTTGACGTCCGCACCGGCCCCCAGCACTATGTCGGCCGCGGCCACGCTGCCGCCGATGGCCGCGAAGTAGAGCACGGGCAGGTCGTGCACTCCGCGCGCCTGCGCGAGCTCGGGCTTCGCCCGGAGGTCCGTGCGCACGCGCTCGACCTGGGCCAGCGCCAGGGCGGTAAAAAAGTCGACCGGAGCGCCGCGTGAAACGAGGTAGTCGATGATCGCGCGGTTGCCCATCTGGGTCGCGGCCTCGACCGGCGTCTCCTTCCACGTGGCCGAGGCGTCGATCAGCTCGGGATGGGCCTCCACTATCTCCTTGACGCGCGCCAGGTTGCCGTGCGAGTTTCCGACCAGCTCGTCGACCAGCGCTTGATCCATCTTCCCACCCTACCTTGATTCAAAGATAGTTAGCATAGCTAAGTATATGCTCGCGGACAGGTTGCATGGGGCGGCACTCCACCTGATGCGCGGGATCCGTCAGGCGGACCGCAGGTTGGGCGTGGGCCCGGCAAGGCTGTCGGCCCTCTCCGTTCTGTTGTCCGGCCCGAAGACGCTCACCGAGCTGGCAGAGGCGGAGCAGGTTTCCGGCGCCACCATCAGCCGCATCGCCGCCGGGCTCATCCGCACAGGGTTGGCCCGCAGCCTGCCGAATCCCGATGACGGCCGGTCCGTGCGGCTCGAGATGACGGCGGCCGGGCGGCACCTCATCAGCCGCGGCCGTCGTGCGCGCGTCGCGCGGCTGCAGGCAGCGCTCGACCGCCTGAGCAGTACCGATCGGGAAACGCTTGACGCCGCTATCGACGCGCTCGAGCGCGCGGCCTGGGAGGTGTTGAGCCCGTCATCAGGTCGCGCAGCTCGCTCGCGTGAGCGTTGACGTGCTGAGTTACGCGCGCTCGGAAGTCTCTGGTGGGACCGGCTTCGCGCGCTGCTGGAGGACGTGAATCCCGGCCCCGATTGCTGCCCCCACGAGCGGCCCGGCGATGTAGATCGAGAGATCCGACCAGCCGCCATTGGCGAACAGCGCGGCCGCAAGCGTGGCGCCCAAGGCCACCGCCGGGTTGAACGCCGCTCCGGAGATCGGGCCTACCGTGAACCCGCCGGCCGCCACCGTGAGGCCGATGGCGAGGCCGTAGTACGAGTTGCCGGCCGTCTCCTTGGTCGCCGCCACGTTCAAAACGACCAGGGCCAGAGCCGCCGTGAACACGACCTCGGCCGCCAGCGCCGAGCGCACGCTCACGCCATAACCGGGGTGGATGCCAGGCGTGTGGCCGCTGATCAGGTAGGCGAACCAGAACGCCAGCGCGCCGGCCACCAGCTGCGTCACCCAGTAGAGCCCGACGGTGGCCGGCGGGATCACACCGCGCAGCCAGAGGGCGAACGTGACCGCCGGGTTGTAGTGCGCGCCGGAGACGTGGCCACCCATGTAGACCATGGCCGCGAGCGCGAGGCCGATCGCCAGCGGCGCCAGCTGTCCCGCCGCGCCCGATAGCGCGATGACGGTCAGGAACACGAAGGTGCCCACGAATTCGGTCAGCAGCCGGGCTCGCATGCTCTAGCCGGCCTGCGCCGCTCGCGCCTTCTCTTCTTCCTGCAGGCCTGAGAACGTGGCCGCGTTGCCGTCGCTCATGCGCGCAACCTCGCGGAGACGCCGTCGATCGCCGTGTGCAGCGCCTCGACGATGCGGTCGATCTGCTGCTCGCTGATCACGAACGGCGGCGAGATCGCCAGCACGTCACCGCCCAGGGGGCGCACGATCACGCCTTCCTGCATCGCGGCCAGCCAGACGTTGCGGGCAGCGCCGGCGGACACGTCGAAGAGCTCTTTGGTCGCGCGGTCCTTCACCAGCTCGACGCCGCCGAGCAGGCCGATGCCGCGCACGTCGCCGACGATGTCGTGGGCGCGCAGCTCCTGCAGCTTCTTCTGCAGGTGCGCGCCTCTTGTGGCGACCTGCTGCACGAGTCCTTCCTCTTCGATGATCTGCAGGTTGCGCAGGCCCACCGCGCACGAGGTGGGATGGCCGCTGTACGTGAAGCCGTGCATGAAAGTGCCCTTCACCGACTTGAGCACGTCGTGGACGGAGCGCGTGAGCATCACGCCGGACAGGGGCAGATAGCCGCTGGTCACGCCCTTGGCGAAGATCATCATGTCCGCCTGCACACCCCAGTGCTCCATGGCAAACCACTTGCCCGTGCGGCCGAAGCCCGTGATGACCTCGTCGGCGATGAGCAGGACCCCATGCTGGTCGCACACCTTGCGCACCAACGGGAAGTAGTCGGCCGGCGGGACGATGACACCACCCGCTCCCTGCACGGGCTCGGCGACAACCGCGGCCACGGTGTTCGCCCCCGCGTCGACGATCACCTTCTCCAGCGCGGCGGCGTAGGCCGCACCGGGCGAGCCTTCGCCCGCGAAGCGGTACGGATCCGGCGAGGGCGCGTAGAGGAATCCCGGCGCCAGGGGCTCGAAGCCCTTCCAGAAACCGGCGAGGCCGGTGGCGCTGGTGGCGCCCCACGTGAGCCCGTGGTAGTCGCGCAGGCGCGACACGATGTTCACTCGGTCGGGCTCGCCGCGCAGCTTGTGGTACAGCTTGGCGATCTTGTACGCGGTGTCGTTCGCCTCGGCGCCGCCGGACGCGAAGAAGGTCACCTCCAGCTCGCCGGGCGCGATCTCGGCCAGCTTCGTGGCGAGGTTGATCGCGGGGGCGGTGCTGAATCCGCCGTAAGCCGAGCTGAACGCGAGCGCCGCCATCTGCTCGGCGGCCGCATCGGCGAGAACCGCGCGGCCGTGGCCGACGTTCACGTTCCACAGCGACGCCAGGCCGTCGATGTACTGGCGGCCTTCGATGTCGGTGATGGTCGCGCCGTCGCCGCGGGTCATGATCAGGTGCGGGATCGTGCCCTCGGGGGCGGCGAGGTCGCCCTGGGGGTGCAGGAAGTGCGTGCGGTCGAGCTCGAAAAGCCGGCTGGCCTCATCAGCTGAGAGCTTCTGCTTCGTCACGCCCACAGGATAGTTAGGCGGCCGTGTAGCCGCCGTCGATCGCGAGCGAGATGCCGGTGATGTGCTTCGACTCGTCGCTCGCGAGGAAGAGGATCGCGCTCGCGACCTCGTCCGGCTCCGCCATCCGGCCCTGCGGGATCGTGGACACCACCTGCTTCTCGAAGGCGGCCGGGTCGGGCTGGCCGTCTATCCACGTGCGGATGAGCTGTGTGCGCGTGAGCCCGGGCGCGACCGCGTTGACGCGCACGCCAGACCGCGCCCACTCGATGGCGGCCGTGCGCGTGAGCGCGAGCAGCGCCCCTTTGGCGGCGGCGTACAGGGCCATGGTGGGCACGCCCACCGAGGCCGTGCGCGAGGTGACGTTGACGATGGACCCACGGCCTCGCTCGAGCATCTTCGCCCCCGCCGCCTGCTGCATGAGCAGGCAGCCGAGGAAGTTGGTGTCGAGCACCTTGCGCACGTCGGCCGCGGAGGTCTCGAGCACGGAGCTCGTCCAGTCCATGGCCGCGTTGTTGACGAGCACGTCGACGCCTCCCCACTCCTCCGCCGCCCGGACCGCGCCCTCGGCGGTGTGGCTGTCGGTGACGTCGCCGGCCACGAAGCGGATGCCGGACTGCTCCGCGCCGGTGTGGCGCGCCACCACCACGACCCGCGCGCCCTCGGCGACGAATCGCCGGACCGTCGCCTCGCCGATGCCGGCAGTGCCGCCGGTGACGATGGCCACCTTACCGGCGAGCCGCCCGCTCAATCGCGTGCGCGCGCCAGCAGCGCCAGGAACTCGAACACGAGGTTGGCCGCGACGAACGAGGTGTTCTCGGCCACGTCGTAGGCCGGGATGACCTCGACGACGTCGAACCCCACGAAATTCAGCCCGGCGAGCCGGCGCAGCACCGACTGCGACTCCCACGTCGTGAAGCCGCCGATCTCGGGCGTGCCGGTCGCCGGCGCGTAGGCGGGATCGATGAAGTCGATGTCGAACGAGAGGAACACTCTGGCCCCCGACGCGCGCTCGGCGACACGCCTGGCGACCGCCTCCATGCCGAGCTCGTGAGCTTCGACGCCGGTGATCACCTCCATGCCCATGTCGCGCGGGGCCTGGTGATCGCGCTCCGAGTACATGCCGCCGCGCAGCCCGACCTGGATCGAATGCGCAGTATCGACGAGGCCCTCGTTGACCGCGTGGTAGAACGGCGTGCCGTGCGTATGCGGCATGCCGAAATAGGAATCGATCGTGTCGCTGTGGGAATCGAACTGGACGAGCGCGACCGGGCCGTGCACCTTGTGCAGCGCGCGCAGCTCGGGCAGCGCGATCGAGTGGTCGCCGCCCAGGTCGACCGGGATGACGCCCGCCTCGAGCACCTGGAGCAGTCCCGCTTCGATGCGCTTGTACGACTCCTCGATGTAGCCCGGCACGACCGGGACGTCGCCGTAGTCGACCACCGACAGCGCGTCGAAGACGGCGACCCCGCTGCCCGTGTGGTACGGCCGGATCAGAGCCGACGCGGCGCGGATCGCCTGCGGGCCGAAACGCGCCCCGACGCGGTACGTCCCGCCGGTATCGAAGGGGACGCCGACGATCGCCACGTCGACGCCGTCGAGATCGGTGACGTGAGGCAGCCGGGCGTACGTGCGGATGCCCGAGAACCGAGGCGAGGCGAGGGAATCGGCTGGACCGTAGCGCGGATGTTTCTTGTCCATCTAAGCTGCTGATTCTGAACTCGCCAGACGCGGTCGTGATCGGGGGCGGCGTGATCGGCTGCTCCATCGCCTACCATCTCGCCCGGCGCGGGGCGAGCGTCGTGCTCGTGGAGCGCGAGACGCTCGGCTCGCAGTCGACCGGCCGCTGCGCCGGCGGCGTGCGCCGCCAGTTCTCGTCGGGGCCGAACGTGGCGATGCAGCAGCTGTCCGTGCGCCTGCTGCAAGGCCTCGAGGAGGAGACCGGCGTCGACCCCGAGTTCCGGCACATCGGCTACCTCTTCCTGCTGACCGACGAGCGCGCCGTCAACGACTTCAAGGGCCTGATCCCGATGTGGCACGAGCACCAGCTGACCGACTCGCGCTGGGTTGAGCCGGCTGAGATCCGCGAGCTGGCTCCGCTGGTGACCGGCGACGACATCCTCGGGGCCACGTTCTGCCCGAGCGACGGCATCGCGAGCCCGCACGCGGTGACGACTGCTTACGCTGGCGCGGGGCGGCGGCTGGGTGTGAAGCTCCTCGAGGGCGTCGCGGCGACCGGCATCGTCAAAGAAGGCGCGCGCATCGCGGGCGTCAGGACGACCGACGGCGACTTCACCACCGCGCACGTTTTCAACTGCGCCGGCGCGTGGTCGCGCGAGATCGGCGCCATGGCCGGTGTCGACGTGCCCGTCGAACCCTACCCGCGCGACATCTTCGTCACCGACCCGATGCCCGGCATGCGCTCGCACCCGATGACGATCGACTTCGCGACGTCCTTCTACTTCCACCCCGAGGGCGACGGCATGTTGTTCGGCATGGGCAAGAAGGGCGAGACCCCGAGCTTCAGCACGGAGGTCGACTGGACGGTGCTCGACCAGATGTCGGAGGTCATCGACCGCCGCGCGCCGCGCCTCGGCACCAGCGGCATCCAGACCGCGTGGGCCGGGCTCTACGAGGTGACGCCCGACCACCAGCCGATCCTCGGTCCGGTCGACGCGGTCGAGGGATTCTGGTGCGCGTGCGGCTTCTCGGGCCACGGCTTCCAGCAGGCGCCGGCGGTGGGCCATTTGCTGGCCCAGATGTATGCGGGCGAGATGCCTGACGTGCCGCTGGACATCTTTGCGCACCGTCGCTTCACGACCGGTATCGTCGAGCCGGAACGAAATGTGGTTTGAGGTGAAGAGAGCCTGATGAGCACGAAAACCGCCAGCGGGCGAGCAGCGAAAATCGAAGAGATCCTCGGGGCGTTCGGCATGCGCGCCGGGGGCACCGTGAGCGGCGTGGCGTACGGCGGCAGCTTCGAGGACGACGCGAGCGGCGCGCCGCTCGAGACGCACGACCCCACCACGGGCGAGGTGCTCGCGCACGTGCGCACCGCGACGCCAGACGACGTCAAGCGCGCGGTCGGCGCGGCGCACGAGGCCTTCGCCCGCTGGCGCACCGTGCCCGGACCACAGCGCGGGGAGATCGTGCGCCGCCTGGGCGACGGTTTCCGCCAGCGCAAGGAGGACCTGGCCCGCCTGGTCAGCCTCGAGAACGGAAAGATCCTGACCGAGGCGCGCGGCGAGGTGCAGGAGGTCATCGACATCTGCGACCTGGCCGTGGGCCAGTCGCGCCAGCTGTTCGGACGCGAAATCGCCTCCGAGCGGCGCGATCACCGGCTGATGGAGCAGTGGCACCCGCTGGGCGTGGTCGGCATCATCTCCGCGTTCAACTTCCCGCTGGCGGTGCCGGGCTGGGGCTGGGCGATCGCGCTCGTGTGCGGTGACACGATCGTTTGGAAGCCGTCGAGCCTCACGCCGCTCATCTCCATCGCGGCCCAGCAGATCTTCCACGAGGTCACCGCCGGCACCGAGGCCGAGGGCGTGTTCAGCCTCACCATCGGCGCCGGCAGCACTGTCGGCGAGGCCCTGGTGGCCGACGAGCGGGTGCCGCTCATCCAGGCCACCGGCTCGACGCCCCTCGGCGAGCGCGTGGCTATCGGCGTCGCCAAGCGATCGGGCAAGGCCATCCTCGAGCTCGGCGGCAACAACGCCGTGATCGTCATGGCCGACGCGGACCTCAAGCTCGCGCTGCGGGCCGTGGTTTTCGGAGCCGTCGGCACCGCGGGACAGCGCTGCACGAGCACGCGCCGGCTCATCCTCGAACGGCCGATCGCGCAGAAGTTCCTCGACCAGGTCGTGCACGCGTACAGGACCATCGGCATCGGCGACCCGCTCGACGAGAAGACGCTGATGGGCCCGCTCATCTCGGAGGACGCGGTCGAGGACTACGCCGACGGCCTGGCGGAGATGCAGCGCCAGGGCGGCAAGCTGCTTTACGGGGGAAAGGTGCTCACCGATCGCGGCGGCTACTTCGTCGAGCCCGCGATCGTGAAATCGAGCGTCGACATGCCGATCGTGAAGGAGGAGGTGTTCGCGCCCATCCTCCACGTCTTCGAGGTCGACTCGCTCGAGGAAGCGATCAGGGTCAACAACTCTGTGCCGCAGGGCTTGAGCAGCGGCCTGTTCACCACCGACCTCGCCTCCGCCGAGCGATGGCTTTCGTCGGCCGGCTCCGACTGCGGCATCGCCAACGTCAACGCCGGCACCTCGGGCGCGGAGATCGGCGGCGCGTTCGGAGGCGAGAAGGCGACGGGCGGCGGCCGGCAGGCCGGCTCGGACGCGTGGAAGGGCTACATGCGCCGCCAGACTGCCACCATCAATTACGGCAAGCAGCTGCCGCTGGCGCAAGGAGTCGAGTTTCCGGTCGACTAAATCCTGTCGAGTGCCGGCACTCGCACTAGAAAAACGCGAATTCGGCCGCCCAGTGCCGGCACTCGCCGGGGCTAGCGGCCGAGTAGGCGGTTCGCGTTCCCAAATAGGAGATCGTCTAGCACCTGAGGCTTAAGCCCCGCCGCGCGCCATTCGCCCAGGGCGCGCGACATCGTGATCACCGGCCAGTCGGTTCCGAACAGCACCTGCTTCGAGAGCAGGCTGTTCATGAAGCGAAACATCACCTCCCAGCCCGTGCCGGGTGAGGTCACGTACTTCGGTGCGAGCCCTCCGAACTCCATGTACACGCGCGGGTGCTTGCGCGCGACCGCGACCATCTCCGCGGTCCACGGCCATCCCGCGTGGCACGCGATCAGGGTGAGGTCGGGAAAGTCGCACGCCACCTGGTCCAGCTGCAGCGGGTGGTCGTGCTTGATGGGCAGGTGGCTCGTGTAATTGACGCCCGTGTGCACGCCCACCGCCAGGCCGAGCTCGCACGCTTTCGCATAAACGGGATAGAGCTGTCCGTGGTCGATGGGCATGCCGAAGAAAGAGGGCTGGATGTTGACGCCGCGCAAGCCGAGCTGCGCTATCCGCTCCACCTGCTCGACCGCGCGCATGACGCGCATCGGTGACATCGACACGGTGCCGTAGCCCGAGAACCTGTCGGGCATCCGCTTGACGAGCGAGCCGACCGCCTCGTTCATCTCATCGGCCGGATCACCGAACTCGTACTCGGCGTGGACCACCGCGTGCACCACGCCCGCGGCATCCATCTCCGCGATCAGATCGTCGAGGCTCTTGCTCTTCGTCGCCTCGAGGCCGAGGACGGCGTCGTACTGATCGACGTACTCGGCCGGCATCGCCTGCGGCGGCCGCAGCTCGGCGGGAAGGCGGACGCGGAAGTCGACCGCGCTCATCTGCCTTTGAACTGCGGCCTGCGCTTGGCCGCGAAGGCCTTCTTCGCCTCCTGGTGATCCTCCGTGTTCGTCAGCCTGAAGCTCACCTGCGTCTCGTACTCCTGCACGGCGTCGAGCGACATCGCGAGTGCCGCGTCGAGCAGCTGCTTCTGCGCCGCGACCGCCAGAGGCGCGCCCTGCAACGCCTCCTCCGCCAGGTGGAGCGCCGCGCGCTCGTGCTGGCCCTCAGGCGTGACCTCGACCACCAGGCCGATGCGCAGCGCCTCGGTCGCGTTGATCGTCTGCCCCAACAACGCGAGTCGCCGTGCCTGGCCCAATCCGACGAGCAGCGGCAGCAGCTTCGCCGTCCCGGAGGTCATGTTGAAACCGACACGGGTCTCCGCGAAATAGAAGCGAGCGGTATCCGAGCAAACGATCAGGTCGCTGGCGATGCACATCTCCAGGCCCTGGCCGGCGGCCCAGCCGTGAACCGCTGCGATGAAAACCTTGTCCGGACGGCGCAAGGTGCGCACGATCTCGAGCCACGTGTGCCGGCCGGCGCGGCCCGAGAGCGGATGGTGCTCCGCGTCAGTGAGGTCGGTCTCGCCGAGGTCCCACCCCCCGGAGAACGAGCTTCCCGCACCGGCGAAGACCACGACGCGCACGTCTTCGTCGGCGCAGGCGCGGTGGAGGGCGGCGAGCAGCTCGCGCTCGAGCGGGATCGAGAAGGCGTTCATCTTGTCGGGCCGGTTGAGGCGGATCAGCGCGACCTGCGGCTTCGGCTGCTCGTACTGGATCAGCATGTCTCTCCTTCACTGGATGCCGCGCGCTTGCGCAGCGAGCCGCGGTCGATCTTGCCACTCGACGTGAGCGGCAGCGAATCGACAAACTCGATGCGGCGCGGGTATTGATAGGCGGCGAGGTGCTGCTTGACGTGTTTGCGCAGGCCGGCCTCGAGGTCGCTCGACGGCTGGAAGCCTGGACGCAGCTGCACGTAGGCCATCACGACCTGGCCGCGGAGGCGGTCCGGCGCTCCGACCACGGCGGTGTTGGCCACGGACGGATGCTGCAGCAGGCTCTCCTCGATCTCGTCCGGACCGATGCGGTAGCCCGCCGACTTGATGACGTCGTCGAGCCTGGCCTCGAACCAGAAGTAGCCGTCCTCGTCCACCCGCGCGAGGTCCCCGGTGCGCAACCACGGCCCGCGAAATTTGTCCCGAGTCGCGTCGGGCCTGTGCCAGTACTCCAGCAGCGACGTCGGGTCGGGCGTGCGCACGACCACCTCCCCCACCTCGCCGGGCGCGGCGCGCGCTCCCTCGGTCGTGTGCACCTGCACCTCATGGCCGGGAAACGGGAGGCCCATCGAGCCTGGACGGACCGGCCACCGCGAAACGCACTGCCCGATCGTGAAGTCCGCTTCGGTCTGGCCGTACGACTCGTTGAACGTCAGGCCGAACTTCGCGCGCGTTTCCTCGAGCAGCGCGACCTCCTGCGGCTCGCCACCGGTGACCATCGAGCGCAGGCGCAGGTCCCTGGGGATCTCGCATTGCAGCATCATGCGCAGGGCGGTGGTCGGCAGGAATGCGGTGCGCACGCCGTAGCGGGACAGCAGCGCGAGCGCCCATTCCGGGTCGAAGCCGCGGCGCGGCGCGGCGATCATCGGCACGCCGTGCAGCCACGCCAGCAGCAGCGTGTTGACGAGGCCGCCGATCCAGGCCCAGTCCGCCGGCGTCCACATGATGTCGCCCGGCTGCGGCGGGAACTCGTGGCACATGCGAAAGCCGCTGGCCTGGCCGATCAGGACGCGATGGCCGTGCAGGACACCCTTCGGCGGGCCCGTGGTGCCCGAGGTGTAGATGATCATGCAGGGGTCATCAGGACCGGTGACCAATCCAGGCGCCTGCGGCGACGCCGCGCCCAGAAGCTTCCTGAACTCGTCGGTGGTCAGGATCCACTTCAGCTCGGGGACTCCGTCGAGGGCGGCGATTCGCTCGCGACCCTCTTCGTCCGTGACCACGAGTCGCGCGCCGCTGTCGGCCAGGCGATAGCGCAGCGCGTCGGCGCCGAACAGCGATGACAGCGGCACCGCGATGAGACCCGCCTTGTACGCGGCCACGTGCGCGAGGGCCGTCTCCGGGATCTGCGGCAGCACGACGGCGATGCGATCCCCACGCTGCAGGCCGAGCCCGAGCATCGCGTTGGCCGCGCGGTTCGTCAGCTCAGTGATCTCGCCGAACGTGTAGCTGCGCTCGCCGCCATCCCATGTGTGGATGAGCGCGAGCCGTTCCGGCGGCATGTCGTCGGTGCAGGCCGTGCCGATGTTGAAGCGCTCCGGCAGGTCCCAGCGAAAGCTGTTGTAGATCTCTTCGTAGTTCCGGCCTTCGAGCGGAAACGGCCGGAACATCAGCCGAGCAGCGCGCGCACCGCTTTGGCCGCGTGGTAGCCGCTTCCGACCGCCCCCGGCGTGCCGGGCTGCGCCGTGTAGTCGCCGCAGAAGTGGATCCGCCCGAACGGCTCGCGCAGGACTTTCTGGCGGCTCAGCCAGCCCTTGCCGAAACGCGGCATGCCTCGCCATCGCTCGACGCGCGTGACGGCGCGCTCGAGAACGTCGCGCTCGAAAGCGAACATCTTCAACAGGTCGGCCCGCGTGCGATCGACGATCGCCTCATTGGTCAGGCCGAGCAGCGCCTCCGCTCGCGGGCCGGTCGCCAGCGTGACCAGGGTGCCGCCCTTGCGGCGCGTCGCGGCGTCGCGCCGGACGAAGAACGCATTGTTGCTGAGCAGCTCGAACGAAAGCCCGAGCGCCGGCACCGCCAGCAAGTGGTCCCACGGCTTCGGTCCCGCCTCATCCGTCAGCCAGGCGACGCTCACGACCGGCGCGTACGGCAGCATCTTCCGCAATGCTTCCTGCTTCGCCTCGGGCAGGTCGGACACAGCTTCCAGCACCGCGTCGGCGGTGAGCGCGCAAACGCATGCGGCGGCGGCGATCTCCTCGACCTCCCCTCCCTCGCGCCGGTAGCGGATCCTGACGCCGTCGCCGGACGCGGTCACCGACTCGACCTTCGTCTGCAGCATCACGCGTTCCGGATCGATCGCCTGGGCGATCGCCTTCGTGACCTGTTGCGTCCCGCCGCGTACCGCCTTCAGGGTCGAGTTCACGTCGCCGCCGAACAGGTGGATCGCGTAACCGAGACCGATCGCGCCCGAAACCTCGTGCGTCGAGAGACCGGTGCCCGAGGTGGTCGCCATCTCGAGGATGTCGGAGGTCATCGGCGACGTGCGACCAATGATCTCGGCGAGCGATTTTGCATCGAGCTCGGCGTCGAGCCCGTGCATGCGCGACGCGATCCGCCGCAGACGCATGATGGTCAGCCCGAAGCGAACCCTTTCGGACCACGAGACCGGCATCTTGAAGAACAGCCGGTTTGGGTCGCGCGCGGTGGCCAGCCGGCCGTTGACGAACACTGAGGCGTGCGCGCCGTCGCCAGGGAGCACGTCGAGGCCGAGCTCGCGGCACATCTGCACCGTGCGCGAGTCCCACACGAACTGCGCCCCCGAGTTGTACCAGTAGCCGTCGTGCTCCCCCGAGAGGGTGCGCCCGCCCACCCGATCGCGCGCCTCGATGACCACGACGTCGCGATCACGCAGGTTGTACGCCGCCGTCATCCCGGCGAGCCCCGCTCCCAGGATCACGACCTCGGGATTCGTCATCAGCGGTTCTTGAATTCTGGCTTGCGCTTCTCCGCGAACGCGCGCGTGCCCTCCTCGAGGTCCGACGAGGTTTCGACGAGTCGATTCAAAGCCTGGTAGAGGCGGACGCCGTCGGGCACGCTCAGGTCGCGGCTGCGCAGCGCGAGCTCCTTGGTCATGCGCACCGCCATCGGGCCGTTGGCGCAGATGGTCTCGGCCAGTTCGCGCGCGCGGGCCTGCAGGCGGTCCGCGGAAACCACCTCGTTGACCAGGCCGATGCGATGCGCTTCTTCTGCGTCGATGAACTGCCCGGTCAGGAGCAGGTACATGGCGTTCGTCATGCCGACGATCCCCGGCAGCAGCTGCACGCCAAAGCCGTGCAGCAGGTTCCACTTCACCTCGGGGCAGCCGAACCTCGCGTTGTCCGACGCCACCCGGATGTCGCACACAAGCGCCAGCTCGAGACCGCCCGCCAGGCAGTAGCCGTTGACGGCCGCGATCAGCGGCTTCTGGACCTCGAGGCCGAGGTCGAACCGTGTCGGCCGGGCTGCTTTCCAGGCCGCACGGGCCTCTTCGGTGGCGCCGTGCATCACCACGAGGTCGGCGCCCGCGGTGAAGGCCTTGTCGCCCGAGCCGGTGACGATGCCAACCCAGATTTCATCGCGCGCATCGATCTCGGCCAGGTGCCCGGAGATGGTGGCGTACATATCCATGTCCATCGCGTTGTGCTTCTCGGGCCGATTGAGGGTGATGGTCGCGATGTGGTCCTTGACGTCGAATTCAACCTTCACAGGAGCTCACCTCCGTAACTCCGCGTGATACTGCGTGGCAGGGGCGGTCGGGCTTCGCCCGACCGCGACTTTGTCTCCACGTCAGCCAGACGTGGCCAGGCGAGGAGGGAGAGCAGCAGCGCGCAGCGCTGCGATGCATTCAGTGAGGTTTTCCTGCCCGCGCCTGGCGCGTAGAGGGAACCTGTCGGGTTCCCTCTCATAAAAGTTCGCCCCCGTCGATGCGGATGATCGAACCGGTCATGTAGCGCGAATCGTCCGATGCCAGGAACCGCACGAGCTTGGCGATGTCCTCGGGCTCGCCGTAGAGGTTCATCGGATTGGGCTTCATGTTCCTGCTCTTCAAGTAGTCGATGATCGACCCCGCCAGCTGCGTCTTGATGATGCCCGGCGCGATGCAGTTGACGCGGATGTTGTCGCGCGCCCACTCCTTGGCGCAAACCTCGGTGAGCATCACGACGCCGGCCTTGGAGATCCCATAGACGCCGAGGCCGATGTCGTGGTGCAGGCCGGACGTCGACGAGACGTTCACGATGGCGCCGCCGCCTCTCGCCTTCATGTGCGGATGGACGAGCTTCGACAGGTACCACGGTGCGCGCAAGTTGACGTTCATGACCTCCTGCCACTCGTCGAGGTCGGCGTTGTAGATCTGCTTGGCCGGCGGCATGAGGCCGGCGTTGTTCACGAGGACGTCGATGCCACCGAGCTCGGCGACCACTTTGCCCACGAGGCGGTCGAGGTCGCTCGTGTCGGCGACGTCCGCCTTGACGGCGACCGCGTGGTTGCCCTTCGGCAGCGAGCGCGCCGTCTCCTGAAGCGTCGATTCGTCGCGGCCCGCCAGCGCCACGTGGACGCCCGCGCCCGCCAGCTCCCGAGCGATCGCGGCGCCGATGCCGCGGCTTGCACCAGTGACCAGGGCGACCTTGCCTGCGAGTCCGTCGTTCATGCCCGAAAGCCTATCCGGCTACTACGATTCGCAGGGTGGCCACCACCGTGAAGACGGCGCGGACGGTCGCCCACGTGCTCGAGACCGGCGCGGAGCGGTGGCCCGATCGGACGGCGATCGACTTTGGCGTCGCCGCCTTCTCACAGGGGTCCCCGCGAAATCTCGGCGAAGCCCCCGATTTCGCGGGGAAATACACGTACCGCGACCTGTGGTCGCGGGGCCGCAGGGCGGCCCAGGCCTTCGCCGACCAGGGCGTGAAGCCCGGCGAGCCTGTGCTCGTGATGCTCGACAACACGATCGAGTTCGTCGACGCCTGGCTCGGACTGGCGCTGATCGGCGCCATCCAGGTTCCGGTCAACACCGAATACCTCGGCGAGATCCTGCGTCACCAGGTCAAGAACTCGGGCGCGTGGCTGATGCTGGTCGACGAGGCGTACGTCCCGAGGATCGACGCGCTGGGCGAGGATCGCGGCGACTTGAGGTGTGTGCGGATCTCCGGCGGCAGCTGGGCCGAGACGTTCGCGAAAGCGAAAGAGCTGCCGCGCGAGTCGATCGCGACTTCGGCCGAGAACGACATCGTCGCCATCATGTACACGTCCGGCACCACCGGCCCCTCCAAGGGCGTGCGCGTGGCCCACGCTCACGCGTACACGTACGCGCAGCACGCGTCGCAGTCGATGCAGCTCGCGGAGGGCGATGTGTACTTCGCCCCGCTGCCCCTGTTCCACATCGCCGGCCAGTGGGCGCTCGTTTACGCCTGCCTCCAGGTCGGCGCCACGGCCATCGTGCGGCGCCGCTTCAGCGCGAGCGACTTCTGGCCGACCGTCAGGGAGTCGGGCGCGCGCGTCAGCTTCCTGCTCGGCGCGATGGCCAATTTCCTCGCCCGCCAGGACCCGAAGCCCGACGACATCGACAACCCCATGGAGCGGATGCTCATCGTGCCGCTGATCGACAACGCCGACGACTTCCGGAAGCGATTCGGCGTGCGCGTGTGCACCTGTTACGGCTCGACCGAGGTGAACGTGCCGATCATCAGCGACTACGAGGTCACTGAACCGGGGATCGCCGGCCGGGCCATCCCTGGATTCGAAATTCGAATCGTCGACGAGAACGACCGCGAGGTCCCGGTCGGCGCCGTAGGCGAGCTAGTCGTGCGCGCGGACGAGCCATGGGTGCTTGCAACCGAGTACCACCGCAACCCTGAGGCAAGCCTGCGCCTGTTCCGCAACCTGTGGCTGCACACCGGCGACGCGTTCCGCAAGGACGCGCGCGACAACTACTTCTTCGTCGACCGGATCAAGGACTACATCCGGCGCCGCGGCGAGAACATCTCCTCGTTCGAGGTGGAGCGCGAGGTCAACGCGCACCCCGCTGTGCTGGAGTGCGCGGCGGTCGCCGTGAAATCGGCGGCGACCGAGGACGACCTCAAGGTCGTGGTGGTGCTGAAGTCAGGGGCCTCGCTCGAGCCTGAGGAGCTGCGTTCGTTCCTGCGCGAGCGCGTGCCGAAGTTCATGGTCCCGGACGTAGTCGAGGTGATCGCCGAGCTGCCTAAGACTCCGACCGGGAAGATCCAGAAGCACCTGCTGCGATAAGTCCCCTCCCCCGCTTGCGGGGGGGCTAGGGTGGGGGCTGAAACCGCGAGGCCACCTCCAGCACCGTCTCGAGGGGATGCCGGCGCCAGTCCTCGTCCTGCTCCTGCGACGACTGGTCCGACTGCGCGAGCTGGATGAGCACGCGACTGCCGTCGAGACCCGCGCTGATGAACGCCTCCATCCAGTGCGGGTCGGAGTAGCTCTCACCGAATACGCGCTGGCCGGCCGAGCGCAGGCGCTGCACCTCGGCCCGCAGGTCGTCGACCACGAACGTCAGGTGATGCACGCCCTCGCCGTGCTTCTGCAGGAACTTCACGACGAACCCGCTCGGGTCGTTACCCGGCGCCAGCAGCTCGACGCGCCCGCCGCCCGCAAACGCGAACTGCGTGAATGCGAAGCCGCCGCTCCAGTCCGCGTCGCCCTGGCGGTACTCGCCCAGCATCACGCCCGACCAGAACTTCGAAGCTTTCGCG
>DASSLR010000031.1:0-55026 GCA_035689345.1 Candidatus Dormiibacterota bacterium | reverse complement strand
GGGGACCAGCGCCTTGAGAACGTCGTCCACCGACACCGCGCCGATCAGGTTGCCGGCCGGGTCGGTCACGGCCAGCGCCGTCAGGTCGTAGTCGGTCATCGCCAGCGCGAGGTCGGCCAGGTCCGCGCCCGCGGGCACGCTTAGCGTGACCAGCTGCTGCAGTTCCTCGACCTTGCGCGCCGGGTCGACGCGCACGAGATCCGCCGCGCCCGCGCCGCCCACGAACCGTCCGCCTTCTTCGGTCACGAACACCGTGCTGAGCAGCTGATGAGGCGACTTGTCATCGGTGCGGATGGCCTCGAGCGCCTCGCCGACCGTGGCGCCGCGGACGACCCACACGTAGTCGGGGCTCATCATCCCGCCCGCCGTGGTCGGGTGGTACTGCAGGAGCTTGCGCAGCTTGCGCTGCTGCTGCACCGACATCAGGTTCAGAACCGGCAGGCGCCGCTCCTGGTCGAGCTGGCCGAGAAGGTCCGCCGCGTCGTCCGGCGCCATGCGATCGAGCACGCGCGCCACCTCGTCGTTGGAGCGCTCGCGCACGAACTCGCTGCGGTGCTCATCGTCGAGCTCCTCAAAGACGTCCGCCGCCAGCTCGACGTCGCGTTCGACCGCGTCCATGATCTCCTCGCCTTCCGCGTGCGAGGCGCCCTCGACGAGGTCGGCGATCTGCGCGGGGTGCAGGCGGCGCAGGCGCTGCAGCGGCACGAGCAGGCGCGCCGTCGGGACGTGGGCCACGAACGGCTGCACCTCCTTCCAGTCGAGCAGCACGTGGTGGCGCAGGTCCGGCCGCGCCTTTCGCGGCACCAGGCGGCGGAGCATCGCGCGCGGGCTCCGATCGACGCCGAGCAGGCGCCACTCGCCGTCGACCTGTCCGAGCACGAGGTCGTGCGCGCGGACCAGGCGGCCGCGGTTCATGTCCATGAGGTGGCGGCCGAGCACGTCGGCGGACAGCAGGACTTCGCCGGGCCGGCGCTGAAAGGCGGTCATGTCGATGGCGTTCGTGTTCAGCCGCACGGCGCCGGGTTCGAGCTTTTCGACGATGCCGCGGCCGACGAAGACGTCCTGCCCGCCCACGCCGACCTTCAGGCCGGTGATCGGCGGGTACCCGCCGTTCGTCAGCTTCGCGATGAAGTCCTCGACGCGGCCGACCTGCTCGCCCGCCGCGTTGAGCACGGGGCTCCGCAGCAGCTGGGTCACCGTGACGCGCCGTTTCTCCTGCGCCTTCTCGCCCATCTCGCTGTTCATTATGGCCGCGCTAATCTCGCTCCACCGAATACGGGAGGAGAGTGAAAGTGGCTGCCCAGCACGTCGATCGCAGGAAGTCGAGTCCGGCCCACCGCGCCGCCTACGAGGAGGCGATCGCGGCGCCCCGGGAGCACAAGCCTCGTCTGATCACCGCCGCGACGGTCCGTCCGCAGGTCCACGGGACGGGCGCCGTAGGACAGTTCAACGCCCGGCTGGCCGTGAGGATCACGAAGGCGGTGGGCACGATGTGGGCGGCCTACGTCTTCTTTCTCATCGCGCTGGTGTCGTTTCCGCAGGCGCTGGACGCGCTCCTGCACGGCAATACGCTCGTCGGGGTCAACTGGCTCAGCCAGTCCTTCCTGCAGCTCGTTCTGCTGCCGATCATCATCGTCGGCCAGAACGTGATCTCCGCCAGCCAGGACGCGCGCGCGGAGGCGGACCACCTCACGCTGACGGCGTTGCACACGATGAACGTGCGCCAGCTGGAGATGCTCGAGCAGCAGGCGAAGATCCTCGAGCAGGAGCACGCGATCCTCGAGATGCTGCGTGCCAAGTAGCAGGAAGGACGAGTACCGGCGCGAGCTCCAAGCGCGCCAGGACTGGGAGCCCTACCTCAAGTCGCACTCCGGACTCCCCGGGCCGCGCGGCAACCTGGAGCTGGTCGAAGTCGTCGGCGACCTCGCGACGTTCGACCAGCTGGTCAGGTGGAGCACGTCGACTGATGAGTACCTTGCCGTGTGCGGCGCCGCGGGCCTTGGTCGCTTCGCCCTCGACGACCCGACAGTGCTGCCGCGGCTGATGGAGCTGGCCGGCGACGCGCGATGGCGCGTGCGCGAAGGCGTTGCGATCGCGCTCCAGCGCGTGGGCAAACGCGACATGAACCGCCTGATCAAAAGGATGGAGTCGTGGGCGAAAGGCTCGGCTTACGTGCAGCGCGCCGCTGCCGCCGGACTGTGCGAGCCGGTGCTGCTGAAGGACCCGAAGCAGGTCAAGCGCGTGCTGGCGATTCTCGATCGCATCACGCGCTCGCTCGCCGCCACCAGGCTCCGCAAGACCGAGGAGTTCCGTGTGCTCCGGCTGGCGCTCGGTTACTGCTGGAGCGTCGCCGCCGCCGCGTCGCCGGACGATGGCCGGGCCGCGCTCGAGCCGTGGCTCAGCTCGCGCGACCCTGATGTGCGCTGGGTCATGAGATCGAACCTCGGCAAATCGCGAATGTCGGCCCTCGGCGCTCGCTGGGTGAGTGCTGCTTCGAAAAAGCTAGACGCCTAGCTGCTCGATCAGCTTGCGCACGCGGCCCTCGATCTCGTCACGCACGCGACGCACTGTTTCGAGGTCTTTACCGGCCGGGTCCTCGAGCTCCCAGTCCTCGTAGCGCTTGCCGGGGTAAATGGGGCACGCATCGCCGCATCCCATGGTGATCACGACGTCCGCGGCCTTGACCATGTTGCCGGTCAGCGGCTTCGGCAGCTCGGAGCTGACGTCCACGCCGATCTCGCGCATCGCCTCGATCACGCGCGGATTCAGCCGATCCGAAGGCTCGCTGCCGGCCGATCGCACCGTGACCTGGTCGCCCGCGAGCTTGTGCAGCAGCCCCGCGGCCATCTGGCTGCGCCCCGCGTTGTGGACGCACACGAACAGAACCTCTGGGCGGTCAGTACTCACCGGTATCCAGTAGAGACAAAAGCCTTCCCGTTACCTCCGTATGCACTCAACGACACTTTTGATCGTAATCGTCGTCGCGATCGTCGCCCTTGTGGTGATTGGATTGATCGCGGCGTTCGCGCGCCGCTCGGGCAAGCACTCGCTGCCTGAAGAGTCGAAGCAGCGGTACGCGCAATCGTGGCGCGCCATCGAGGCGCGTTTCGTCGACGACCCTTCCGCGGCGGTTCGGGATGCGGACCAGCTGGTCGTCGCGATCATGCAGGAGCGGGGCTCCAGGGTCGATGAGCGGGAGATGCCCAAGGAGCTGCGCAGCGCGCGCGAAGCCGCGAGGCAAAGCGAGGGGCAGAGCGGGACCGAGGCCATGCGGCACGCCATGCTCGAGTACCAGAAGATCGTCGACGACGCGGTCGGCGTCGCCAACCGCAAGTGGGCCAAGGAAGGCCGGCGGGAGGTGGCCTGATGGAGGAGAGAAGCCAGCAGGAACGCCACGAACCGATCAGCAATACGTCCACCGAGGGCGAGCGCATCGAGCAGCGCCGGGAACCGGAGCGAAGTACGCCGGCTTATACAGCCGGCCAGACGGAACCGGTCGGAAAAACGCCTTCCGAGATGTCCGACTACAAGCGCCGCTTCGACCACCTCCAGGTGGACTTCATCGACGATCCGAAGGAGACGGTCAAGAAAGCGGAGAAGCTGGTCGAGGAGGCCGTCGAGCGGATGGTGAGCTCGATCCATGAACGAGTGAATCGAATCCACTCGGAACTGGGCGACGGCACCGACGACACCGAGCGCCTCCGCCTGGTGATGCGGCGCTACCGCGAGTTCATGGACTCGTTCGTCAGCGGCCGCGCCGCCTAGCGGCTCTCAGCAGACGTTGACGTTGGCCTGCGCGAAAGCCATGTGGTTCGCGTTGTCCCACAGGTTCAGCTGGTACTTGACATTGACCAGGTGTGGGGTGCTCGAGCAGTCGTAGGAGTCGACCAGGAGGCCGGCGAGGTCTCGGATGGGGTGCTGGACGATCCGCAATCCGGCGTCGCTGTAGAGGTAAGCGCCCTGGATGTAGCCGTGGTACGGCGGGCACTGGTCGGAGACCGACCAGGCGATCCTGATGGTGCCGGATTGAATGCTCGGGGCCTGGCTGAAACCGATGAGGGTCGGATTGCCCTTTGTGCATGTGGCCGCGGCGACATTTGCAGGTGGGTGGTTGCTCGCCTGCTTCGGCGGTGCGGGCGATTGGACGCGCGAGGCCTGCACCACCGGCGGAGGGCTGGAGGGCGACTGCGCCGCCTGGGCCGGGATCGGCCGGAACGCCGACACCGGCCCCGTGCGCAACGTGAGGCTCGGGCCCGCGACCCAGACGGCGACGGCCACCAGCGCGCCGAGGGCAGCGCTCGCGACCACCAGCCGGGGCCGCCACGTCATGAACGGATTATGTACCCGCCCGTCTGAACCAATGGTTTGCATGCAAGAGCGTTCGGGCAAGACCTGGCGCCCCGCGAGGGATTCGAACCCCCGACCCTCTGCTTAGAAGGCAGATGCTCTATCCACTGAGCTAGCGGGGCGGTGCGGCCCCAAGGCTACCGCTACGAAGCGGTTCGGAGGCGATCGGCGCCGCGCGGGGCCGCTTCAGACTCGCGCAGTCCGGTCATGGCCATGGTCAGCAGCCGCCAGCAGAGGCGAATCAGAGAGGCGACGGTCAGCCCGAAGATCGCCGCATAGACGTAGAGGCCGCCGGCCCAGCCGAGCATGAGCGCGACGCCGACGGGCGCCGCCAGCAGCGCGAAGCTGACGTTGACCATCGTGTCGAACCTGCCGCGGAATGTCGCGAAGCGAATCGAGAACAGCGCAAACACGACCGCGGCGACGAGGATCACCGCCCCGACCTCGACTAGCGTGACGTTGGGCACCAGCATGAAGCCGCAGAAGACCAGCTGGAACACGACCCCGTACAGCGCGACCTCGAGGTTGCGTGTGAGCGGTCGCACGGCAAGGATCTCCTTCAAGTGCAGGGACATGGCCACGAAAAGCAGGCCCAGCAAGGTCGCCAGCGCCGCCCCGCCCATGATGTAGAAGTCGCGCCACGCGACGATCGTCATTCCGACACCAGTCTCGGACGAGAGGCGGCACCCGCCTCAGTGCCGAAAGGCCCCGCCTACGCGGGCCTGAAGTCGCCGGCCCTCGCCACCATGCTCGGGAGCTCCTTGCCCAGCTGCTCGCCCAGCCAGCTCGACGTGGCGATGAGCGCGTCGAGGTCGATACCGGTGTCGACGCCCATGCCCCGCAGCAGATACACCAGGTCCTCGGTGGCGATGTTGCCCGTCGCTTTGGGCGCGAAGGGGCAGCCTCCCGCCCCGCCCACCGACGAGTCGAGCGAGACCGCGCCCGCGTCCAGCGCGGCGAGCGCGTTGGCGTAGCCCGTGTTGCGCGTGTTGTGAAAGTGCGCTCCAACAGTTGCGCCAAGGGCGCGGGCGCCGGAAACGAGCCCGGTCACCTGCGCCGGCACACCGACGCCGATGGTGTCCGCGAGGCAGATCTCGTCCGCGGGCGCCGTCATCAGCTGCTCGACGAGTCCGAGCACGCGCGAAGGCGCGACTCGTCCTTCGAACGGACAGCCGAAGGCGACGCTGATCGTCACGGTGATCGGCATCCTGTCCGCGCGCGCCCGCCGCACCAGTGCGAGCGCGGTCTGCAAGCCCTCGGCCGAGGTCGCGTTCTGGTTGCGCCGGCCAAACTCGTCGGTGGCCGAGAACGCGTAGTGGATCTCGTCGACTCCGGCGGCCGCAGCACGCTCGTATCCCTTCTCGTTCAAGACGAGCCCCGCGTACACGACGCCCGGCGCTCGATGCAGCGCGGACATCACGTCCTCGGCGCCGGCCATCTGCGGCACGAGCTTCGGATTGACGAAGCTCGCCGCCTCCATCTTCTTCAATCCGGCGGCCGCCAGCCTGTCGCAGAGGTCGGCGCGAACCGACGGCGAGAGCGAGCGCGCCTCGTTCTGGAGCCCGTCGCGGGGGCCCACATCGCAGATCGAGACGCTTTTCACATAGATAAAGGTAGAGCGGCGCCGCGTTTCCTCTTTGTGGGCGCCGAAGAGTTCGTGCCTGATCGCCACACCCTGCCCGCGCTGCGCGAGGCCGCCGCGGGCTGCCGAGGCTGCGACCTCTGGGAGGAGGCGACGCAGACCGTCTTCGGCGAGGGCGCGGGCAAGGCCACGCTGATGCTCATCGGCGAGCAACCCGGCGATCGCGAGGACGTCGAGGGCAAGCCCTTCGTCGGGCCCGCGGGCCGCATCCTCGACGAAGGCCTGGCCGCGGCCGGAGTCGAACGTTCGAGGGTCTACGTGACCAACGCCGTCAAGCACTTCCGGTTCACGCGGCGCGGCAAACGCCGGCTGCACGAGAAGCCGAACAGTCAGCAGGTGCGCGCCTGCCGGCCCTGGCTCGAGGCGGAGATCGAGACCGTGAGGCCCCACTTGCTGGTATTGCTCGGCGCCACGGCCGCGCAGTCGCTGATGGGCCCCACGTTCCGCGTGACGGTGCACCGCGGCAAGGTCATGACCACGCCCCTCGGTGTCGCCGCGGTGGCCACCGTGCACCCTTCGTCGATCCTGCGAGCGCCGGATGACGCCGCGCGTGAGGAGGCGATGCGCGCCTTCGTCGCGGACCTGCGCGCGGCAAAGCGCCACCTGGACGAGCCCGCGCATTAGCATGCCCACGGATGAGGAAGCTTTTCACCGTCGACGGGCACGTCGAGGACGCCAGCCACATCGAGATCCAGCGCTGCTTCAATGAGGCCCACCAGAAGGGGTTCTGGCTCGACATCGAGGCGCCCACGGACGAGGACTACCACCTGCTCGAGAACACGTTCAAGTTCCACCCGCTGGCCATCGAGGACATCAAGAACCAGGACCAGCGGCCGAAGGTGGACGAGTACGAGAGCTACAACTTCGCGGTCATCTTTCAGGCTGACTGGCACGGCGACGAGATCGCCTTCCACGAGCACCACCTGTTCGTGGGCGCGAACTACCTGATCACCGTCCGGCTCGACGCCTCCGAGGCGATGGACGAGCTGCAGCGCCGCATCAAGCAGAGCCCCGAGCTCACCAAGGGCCAGCCGGCGTTCCTCACCTACCTCGTCATCGACGCTCTGATCGACGCGACCTTTCCCGCCCTCGACAAGCTCGACGACACCGTGGACGCGCTCGAGGACGAGATCACCGCGAAAGCCAGCTCCGACTCGCTCAACCGCATCTATCACCTGAAGCACGCGGTCACCGACCTGCGCAAATTTCTCGGCGCGCAGCGCGAAGTGTTCCAGCGCCTGATCACGCACGGCATCCACGTCCAGCAGCAGGACATGACGCTGTACTACCGCGACGTCTACGACCACATCGTCCGCCAGTACGAGACGGTCGACGGCCTGCGCGACCTGCTGACGAGCGCGATGGACGTCTACCTCTCGACCGTGTCGAACCGCCTGAACCAGACGACGACGACCCTGGCCGTCATCGCGAGCCTGTTCCTGCCGCTGAGCTTCCTCACCGGCTTCTACGGCATGAACTTCACCTATCTGACGACGGTGCTCGAGGTGCCGAACTGGACTTTCTGGGCCGGGCTTTCCACCATGATCGTCGCGACCGTGTTCCAGCTCTACCTGTTCCGCCGCCGCGGCTGGCTGTGACCGAGCCGCTTCGCATCCCGCCCGCCGGCACACACGGCGCCTGGATGCCCAGCGGACGGCTGTTTCTGACATTGACGAAGCCCTGGTTCAACCGCGAGATCAGGCGCATGGAAGATCCCACAGCGACCAGGCAGGCGCAGTTCATGGGCTTCCCGGCCGGCGTGGTGACCACCATCGGCTCCAGAACCGGCCAGGAGCACAAGCACGTGCTCGGGGTCTTTCCGGATGGCCAGGACAGGTGGCTCCTCATCGCGTCCAACGGCGGCGCTAAGAGGCACCCGCACTGGTTCTTCAACATCGCCAGGAACCCGGACAGGGTGTGGCTGCAGGTCGCGGGCAAGCGCTTTCGCGTCCACGTCGAGGAGCTGCAGGGCAAGGAGCGCGAAGACGCTTACTCACGTGTGGCGGCGGTCGGCAAGACGTACGGCGGCTATCCGAAGAAGACCGACCGCGAGATCCCCGTCCTGCGCCTGACGCCGGCCGAATAACCTCCTCCGCGATGGAGGAGTGCGGCGGCTGCGGGCTGCGCATCGCCGGCGGCGCCGAAGGATGCCAGGCGCTGTTCGACGAGTTTCGCGCGCGCGAGATGTCCGAGCTCGCGCCGGGCTACGCGTCGACCCGGCTCACAGTCGACGTCTACTGCCTCCAGCACCCCGACCGCTATTGCGTCTCAGCCAAGTCCCTTGCCGCCCATCTCGCCGGCGTGGGCTGGGCGGTCGAGAGAGGCGGCGGCGAGTGGGGACTGCGCCAGCTGCAGCGCTGGCTTGATGCGGGCCCGAGGCTCCAGAAACCCGCGCTGCCGGAGCGTCGCGGGGCGCTGACCATCGCCGGCGTCGCGCCTGCCGCGACCACGGCCGACTACGTCGCGGCCCTGGACCGCTGGGCTCGCTCCACGTGGTCGGCCTACGCGGATCTCCACGACGTCGCGCGGCGCTGGATCGACGCCGCGGTGGGTTTGGGCTAGGCCCGTCCCGGGTTGTCCGGCGTGGCGGTGACCACCGCCGCGTTGGGCGCCTTGCCGCTGAGCGGGATCGTGCACGACACGGTGGTCGTGGCGTTGAACGCGACGTCCGGCGTGACCGTCGCGGTGCACGAACCCGCCACCGCGCCAGACGCGGGATCCGTGAGCGTGAACGTCACCGTGGACGCGGCCTTCGCGCCTTTTGGCCCACCCAGGTTCTTGAGCAGCGCCGACACCACGCACGGCGATCCGCACCTCGAGGTGTCGACCGACAGCACCGTGTAGATGGGCGGCAGCGTCGACAGGTTAGAGAAGTCGATCACGTCGGTGGGCGGGGCGAGGTCGAAGTCCTTGTCGTAGTTCGAGTAGTGCAGGTCGCTCTCGCCGATGCCGTCGATGGTCACGCGCTTGTGGATCACCAGGCGCAGGAGCTGGTACGGCGGCGCCGACGCGATGTACACGTCCGCTCGCGGGCCGGACAGCTCGACGGCATCGGAGCCGTCAACCGACACGTGATCGGTACGTGAGGAGATCGTCGACCCCAGGAAGGTGTTGCGAAACGCGACGCCGCTCGTGAAGTCGACGAGCTGCGGCACCAGCGCGGCCGGCCCCTTCCACCACCCGTTGCCGGCTGCGCGCGCAAGATCCCGCGACCGCGGGTCGCCGCCCAGGAACTGGAGCAGGAAATCCTGCCCGCTGAAGTACGCGACCGACGGCAGCACTATCGCGTTGAGCCTCACGCTGCCCGCGCTCACCGACACGCGGCGGCCGGGCGGCTGGTTGCTGACCTGGAGGTCGAGAGTCCATTTCGTCCCGACGGCAGGCGCCGTGACGCGCGCGCCGCTGACCACGGGAGGCGGCGGCGCGACCACGGTCTGGGTGTAGGTCCCCTTGATCTCGAAGCTGCGCTGGGAAAGCGAGGCGACCACGCCGGTCTCGAGCGCGCGGGTCGTGGCCGAGCCGATGCCGAAGGGCAGATCGCAACCCGAGAGCGCGAGAACCGCGCCGACGAGCACCAGGAGCAACCATCTCGACATCGCGTGTTCGCCTTTTGTAACGGCATGCATAACATGGCCGTTACCGAATCGTGGCGACCACAGGCGAAGCGCCTCCGCCCACCGCCGACGCCCCTCCAGCTCCGCGCGCGCCGCGCGGCAAGCCGAGCGTGCGGCTATTCGGCCGCGTCTACCCGGTGCTGCTGCCGAGCCTGCGCGACCCCCGCCTGCACGTCGCCGCGGTGCTCCTCACACTCCAGGTCCTCGGCCAGACGGTCCTCGACTTCCGCCTCTCCATCGCGCAGATCCTCACCTGCCTCGCCGTCGGAGCGCTGATCGAGTTTGGGGTGGCCTTCTTCAAGGACAGGGTCATCCTCTGGCCGGCGAGCGGGCTGCTGACCGGCAACAGCACAGCGTTCATCCTGCGCGTGCCGGGGACGCTGCACGGCCAGTGGTGGAGCCTGCACGGGATCTGGATCTTCATCGGCGTCGTCGCCATCTCGATGGCGTCGAAGTACCTGATCCGCTACAAGGGCCGCCACATCTTCAACCCGTCGAACCTCGGCCTGGTGCTCGCGTTCGTCGCGCTCGGCCCGCAGTTCACCGAGCCCCAGGACCTGTGGTGGATCCCGCTCGGCCCGTGGATGTACGTGACCTACGCCATTCTCATCGGCGGCGGCCTGCTGATCGGGTGGGAGCTCAAGCTGCTGGGCCTCGAGCTCGGCTACATGGCCGCGTTCGCCGCGTTCGTCGCGCTGGCCCTCGCGCCCGTGCCGGACCACTGCATGATCGCCAGCTGGCACGCCACGCCCATGTGCGGCTCAGAGCTCTGGACCATCCTGGTCACCTCGCCGGAGGTGCTGATCTTCGCCCTGTTCATGATTCCCGACCCGCGCACCGTGCCCGACGGCCAGGCTTCGCGATTCGTCTTCGGCGTCATCGTCGCCCTGCTTTCGGTCCTGCTGCTCGGCCCGACCACCCTCGAGTTCTGGACCAAGACCGCGATCCTCGCGAGCCTCGTCATCGCGTGCGCCGGCCGCTTCGCCCTGGCGCGGATGCTCGAGCCGTTCGACGAAGGCTTCCGCTTCCTCAGCGCCCTGCGCCAGATGAGCTGGCGCGCGCCGGCCGGCTTCTTCGTGGCCGCGATCTGCGTGGGCTGCGTGCCGGTGTCGTCGGACATCGCGACGCACTACCCGACGCCCGCGGCGGAGCTTTCGGACGGCTCGCTGCCGACCGTCACACTCACCGTCGGGTCGGGCACTGACCCGGGCGTGTGGGCGTTCTCGGTCGCCGCGACTTCACTGCCCACCAATGCGAGCGGCGGGCCTCAGCCCGGGTCGAGTCGCGTGTGGATCTTGCCCAACATCCCGGCCGTGAAGATTGGCGACAACGTCACCAACTTCGACCCGACCATCAACCAGCAGGTGGCCACGAAGATGGCCCACGACGTGGTCCTGGACCTGATGATCGAGTCCGAAGCCCGCCGTGCGCATGATTTCAACCTCGCCGCCGCTGGGGCCGCGCCAGATGCGCTGAGCGAGTTCACGGACGTGATCCGTGCCGACGGCAACAAGATCGTCTTGAAGTCGTACAGCTTCACGTCGGTCAGCCTCACGCTCTTCCTGCCGAAATTCAGCACCCAGGCTGCCAGGCTGGTGGGAGTGACGCTTGTGGGAACCACGACCCTCGCCACGCTCGACAGCAAGGGGCACGTGCTCTCGCAGGTCACCCAGTCCTACAACAAGAGCTGGGGACTCGGTGGGGGCATCCTGGACGGAACCACCAACGACCGGATCGCGCAGGACTACACCGACCTGGCCAAGGCCTAGTTTCCCTCCCCCGCCTGCGGGGGAGAGCCAGGGTGGCGGCGCCGTTTTCCCTCCCCCGCTTGCGGGCGAGGGCTAGGGGGGGTCCGTTTACACCTCCCCCGCTTGCGGGGGAGGTCTAGGGTGGCGGCGCTACACCTCCCCCGCTTGCGGGGGAGGGCTAGGGTGGCGGCGCTACACCTCCCCCGCCTGCGGGGGAGGTCGGAGTCGCGAAGCGACTCCGGGTGGGGGCTGACCGGGTTACACCCGTCTAGCGGGTGACAGCCTTGGGTATCCCGTCCGGCTCGTACACCGCCGGCGGCTCGATGCCGAAGGTGTCCGCGAGCCGGACGAAGAGGTTGAACAGCGCCGCGTCGTAAGCGGCCTCGGCGATCTGCTCGTCGCTCCACCCGACGTCTCGCAACCCCTGCACCTGCTCGTCGGTGACGCGATACGCGCCAGTGGTGATCGTGCCCACGAAGTCGAGCAGCAGCCGCTCGGGCCTGTCCAACCGCGCGGCGTCGAGGTCTCCGTCCCGCAACGCGTCAGCCACCGGGCGGAACCTCTCGTCCTGCAACTGCAGGAACCACGCATGGGAGCTGAGTCAATACCGGCAGCGGTTCAGCGCCGAGACGTAGGAGGCGATCATCTCGTGCTGCGCCCGCGTCAACGCCCCGTCCGAAAAGTGCAGGCGCGACGCGTCGTTGATCGCGGCCAGGAAATCCGGCCGCAGGCTCATCGTGCGCAGGATGTCGGGCACCACCTTGGCCACGCTGCGAGCCTTGCTGGCGGCGTAGATCTCGGCCAGCGGGCCGGTGGCGTCGCCCTCCGCGACCATCTTGATGCGCGGTGCCATCAGCGGGCTAACGCCTGCTTGCGTTTGGCGGTTACGAGCCCGTTCCAGCTCCACTTCGGCAGCGGCAGGCCGGCGGGCACCCTCGCGCCGGGAGGCGCGTACGAGTCGACGATGCGCGTCGCCCACTCCATGTAGGACCGCAGCGCGGTCCTGAGCTTCTTGTCGGCCGGGAGGCCAGCGTCGTCGACGCCCTGCATGAAGCAGGCGGTGAAGCGCTGCGGAAAATCGGCCGCCGACCCGTGGCCCGCGTGGACGGTCAGCATCGCCGACTGGCCGCCGAGCGACTCGCTGTAGCGAGGCGGCCCGCCGAACACCTCGCCCCAGTACGCCGCGAGATGCTCCAGGTGATTCGGGTCCGAGGTCTGTGAGAACGGATGGTTGAGCTCGGGGTCCTGGAGGCACCGCTCGTGCGTGGCCGCGGCCAGCTTGAGGAAGGCCTCCTCGCCGCCGGCGAACTCGTAGATGGACTGCTTCGCCCTGCTTCGCTTGGCCGGCACGCGCCGATGTTAGCTGCGGAGGAACCGTTCGAGCCGGGTGTTCATGGCGCCGACCCGGTCCGCGCGCAGCCGGTACAGCTTGCGCCGCTCGCCGCGCACGTTCACCAGCCCCGCCTCGCGTAGCACGGCGAGATGGTGGAGCAGGGTCGTGAGGCCCATGGCCAGTCGCAAAGCCAGCTCCTGCGCCGGAAGCTCGCCTTCGGCCAGGACGCGAAGGATGCGCAGGCGACGGTCGTCGGCCAGGGCCTGGCCGAACGCGACCAGCTCTTTCGGCGGCCGGGTCGGATCGACCACGCGGGACGCCCGAATCGGGTAGCAGACGATCTGGGTCGAGAGGTGATCGAACACGTGCAGGTATGGCCAGATGACCCGCGACGGGATGAGCAGCACCGAATCGATGCCGGGCTCGTACACGAAGTCGTAGCACTCCATCGCGTCGGCGACGACGTCCTCGGGCCGGCGGCCGCGCGCCCGCAGCCGCTGCTGCGCCACCTCGCCCTCGAGTGGCTGAGGGTCGTGGAATTCCTTGAACACGTCCAGCCAGTCGCGCAGCAGCCGGGCCAGGCTGCGGCGCATGTCCCACGCGCTGCCTTCGAGCAGCACCTTCAGCGCGCGTTGCCAGTATTCGTCGTCGGGATATGACGTCTCGACGAACTTGCGGATGGCGCCGCGGTCGCCGGTGACGGCCGCCGCCATCACTTCGGGCGCGGTCGCGCGCCGGAAGTAGCGCACGTAGTACCCGACCAGCCGCAGGCGCAGCTCGCGTGGGTGCATGGCCTGCAGCGTCCTCAAGAAGGACGAGGGGTCGCGCGGAGGCGTCGCGTCGTAGGCCACGGTGAGCAGGTGCGTCCACACCATGTCGCAGCCCGCCGGCCACGCCTTGACCTCTCTGACCAGCGAGCGTGGCGCGGGCCACTTCAGCGTGCCCGCTGTGGCCGCCGCCAGGGAGAGGATGAACTCGTAGGCCGGCGACGCGTCTAGCTCCAGCCGGAGCCGCTGCTGCACGCGCCCATCCTACTTCAATAATTTTCGAAGTATCACCACTAATTTGACTGCAGTAGTCTCGTGCCCATGAAGTTCCGATTGCTCGGCAGGTCGGCGATGCGCGTGAGCGAGCTGGCCCTCGGCACGATGACGTTCGGCGAGAAATGGGGCTGGGGCGCCTCCCTGGACGAGTCTCGCCGCATGCTCGACCTGTACCTCGACCACGGCGGCAACTTCGTCGACACCGCGAGCAACTACACCGACGGCGAGTCCGAGACCTTCCTCGGCGAGCTGCTCGGCACGAGGCGCGAGCGCGTCGTGCTCGCCACGAAGTACACGCTGACCAGTGATCGCAAGGACCCGAACGCCGGCGGCAACCACCGCAAGAACCTCGTCCGGACGGTCGAGCAGAGCCTGCGCCGCATGCGCACCGACCGCGTCGACCTTCTGTGGATGCACATGTACGACGGCATCACTCCCATCGACGAGGTGATGCGAGCGCTCGACGACATGGTGGCCGCGGGCAAGGTCCTGGCGATCGGCATCTCGGACACGCCGGCCTGGGTCATCTCCCGAGGCATCGCCATCGCCGAGCTGCGGGGCTGGTCCGTGCCCTGCGCGATCCAGCTCCCCTATAGCGTTTCGGGTCGGGACGCTGAGCGCGAGCTGCTGCCGATGGCGTCTAACCTCGGGCTGGCCGTGCTGGCCTGGGGCGTGCTCAACGGCGGCGTGCTCACCGGCAAGTACGGAAGCAAGAACAGCGAGCCCAGGCGCTACGGCGAGCACACGCCGTCCGAGCGAGCGTCGCGCACCGCCGCGGTCACAGCCGAGGTCGCACGCGAGACCGAGGCGACGGCCGCCCAGGTCAGCATCGCCTGGGCCCTCGCGAAACGGTCGGAGGCGAACATCATCCCGATCCTCGGGGCGCGCACGGCGAAGCAGCTCGAGGAGAATCTCGGCGCGCTGAACGTGCATCTCGGCGAAGACATGCTGCGCAAGCTCGATGAATCGGCCGGGTTCCAGCTCGGTTTCCCGCGCACCTTCCTCGCCGATGAGGACGTCGTCGAGCTGATCTTCGGCGAGACGAGGGCCCTGGTCGAGGCGTAGCGCTCCCCCCCGCGTTTTCCCCTTGTGGGGCTAAAGCATCTCAACGGTGAGACGCGGGACGTCGTGGTGGTCGGCGGATCCGCCGGCGCCCTCGGGCCTCTGAAGCGAATCGTTGCCGACCTCCCGCCCAACCTGGCGGCCGCGATGCTCGTCGTGCTGCACCTGAACCCTTCGTCGACGACGATCCTGGCTCAGATCCTCAACCGGCTCGGAGGACCGCCGGCGGTGACGCCCGAGGACGGCGACCCGCTGCTGCCCGGGTGCATCTACGTCGCTTCGCCGGATCTTCATCTGGACGTGTCCACGGGAGCGATCCAGAACTCGAAGGGACCGAAGGTGAACGGCGCCCGCCCGGCTATCGATGTGCTGTTCCAGTCGGCGGCGGAAACCTATGGGCCGCGCGTGGTGGGGGTGATCCTGTCGGGCGGCCTCGATGACGGCAGCGCCGGCCTGGCCGCCATTCGCGAAGCCGGCGGCATCGGCATCGTGCAGCATCCTGATGATGCCGCCGTGGGATCGATGCCGCGGAACGCGATCAAGCGCGCTCAGCCGGAGTATGTGGCCCTGGTCGACGACATCGGCGGGATCATCTCCCGGATAGTCGGGCCGCCGGCCGGGGTGAATCGGCCAGGAACGTGACATCATCGGCTGGTGGACGGATCTCGCCGCTCCGGCGCAAAGCCGTTTGAGATCGTCGCGATCGCGGCCTCGGCGGGAGGATTGACGGCCCTCACCTCCATCCTGGGCCACCTGCCCGCGAACTTCGGCGCGATCGTCGTGGTCGTCCAGCACCTGGACCCCCGGCATCGGAGCCTTATGCCGCAGATCGTCGGACGCCGCTCCAACATGCCGGTGTACCAGGCCGCCGACGGGATGGAGCTGGAGGCGGGCCATGTCTACCTGGCGCCGCCCGATCGCCATCTCCTGGTGAACCGTGACGGCACCGTGAGCCTGACGCAAACCGAGCTCGTCAACTTCGTGCGACCGTCCGCCGACCTGCTCTTCGAGTCAGTGGCCGCGGCGTATGGGGAGCGCGCGATCGCCGTGGTCATCACCGGTACCGGCCACGACGGCTCGATGGGCGTCACGGCCATCAAGAAGCGCGGCGGCACGGTGATCGTTCAGGACGAGGCCACGTCGGAGTTCTTCGGTATGCCCTCTTCCGCGATCAAGACCGGCACCGTCGATTTCGTGCTCGCCCTGGACGAGATTCCCGTCGCGCTCCAAACGCTGGTCGACGGCGAGGTGCCTGATTGACGCTGGCGGCAACCGACGGGGATTTCGAGAGCCTGCTCGAGTTCATCCGCGACAGCCGCGGATTCGATTTCACCGGCTACAAGCGGGCGACGCTGCTGCGCAGGGTCGGCAAGCGGTGCTCCGAGCTGGGCCTCGACAGCTTCGCCTCCTACCACGATTACCTGCAAGGGAATCCGGACGAGTTCCCGATCCTGTTCGACAAGATCCTCATCAACGTCACAAGCTTCTTCCGGGACACGCAGGCCTGGGACTACCTGCGCGAGGTGATCGTCCCGCAGATCATCCAGCGCAACACCAACATTCGCGTCTGGAGCACGGGAACGGCGTCCGGTGAGGAGGCGTACTCGGCGGCAATCGTCTTCTGTGAGGCGTTGGGCCCGGAGCAATTCCTGCGCCGCACCAAGATCTACGCCACCGACGTGGACGAAGAGGCGCTCGCCAAGGCCCGCGCCGGTTACACGTCGAAGGAGCTGGAGGCCCTCGAGCCCGCGTTCCGGTCGCGCTATTTCGAGCCGCTCGCCGGCCGCTTCACGTTCCGGGCGGCGCTGCGGCGCGCGCTGATCTTCGGCCGCCATGACCTCATGCAGGACGCGCCCATCTCGCGGATCGACCTGCTCCTGTGCCGCAACACCCTCATGTACTTCACGGCCGAGGCCCAGGGACGCATCCTCGCCCGCTTCCATTACGCCCTCAACGACGACGGGTTTCTATTTCTGGGCCGCGCCGAGATGCTGCTGACGCACACCTCGCTGTTCGCGCCCGTCGACCTCAAGCAGCGCGTGTTCACCAAAGTGCCCAAGCTGCAGCTGCGCGACCGCCTCCTGCTGCTCGCGCAGGCGGACAACCACGGCGCCAGCAACCACATGGTCAAGCAGATCAAGCTCCGCGAGCTCGCCACCGAAGGCGGGCCCAACCCTCAGATCGTCGTCGACGTGGTGGGCGTGGTGGTGATGGCCAACCACGCCGCACGACGGACTTTCGACCTCGGCCCCGCCGACATCGGGCGGCCGCTGAAGGACCTCGAGATCTCGTACAAGCCGATCGACCTTCGCTCTCCGATCGACGGCGCGTACCGCGACCGGCGCGCGGTGGCTCTGCCCACAGCCGAGTTCGCGCTGCCGGATGGCACCTTCAAACAGTTCGACGTCCAGGTGGTGCCGCTGCTCGACGATGACGGCTCCGTGGTCGGCGTCAGCATCAACTTCGACGACGTCACGGCGCTCACGCAGTTGCGAAGCGAGCTCGAGCGCTCGAAGCAGGAGGTCGAGACCGCCTACGAGGAGCTGCTGTCGAGCAACGAGGAGCTCGAGACCACGAACGAGGAGCTCCAGTCGACCGTCGAGGAGCTGGAGACGACGAACGAGGAGCTGCAGTCCAGCAACGAGGAGCTCGAGACCGCCAACGAGGAGCTCGAGACGACCAACGGCGAGCTGCAGGTCGTCAACAACGAGATGCGCGCCCGCACCGACGAGGTGGCCAAGCTCAACACTTTTCTAAGCGCGATCACCGGACGCATCCCGATGGGGGCGGCCGTTCTCGACCCGGAGTTTCTCGTCCAGGTGTGGAACGAGCACGCGGCCGACATGTGGGGCCTGCGCTCCGACGAGGTGGTCGGGCAACTGTTCTTCGGGCTCGACATCGGGCTGCCGGTCAAGGATCTGCGCAATTTCGTCCGTGCAGTCGCCCGGGGCAAGCCGCCCACCGACGAGACCGTCGTCGACGCCGTCAACCGGCGCGGCAAATCGATTCGGTGCCGGGTGGTCGTCTCGACTCTTCCGGGCGAGCAGAGCCCCAACGGCGGCCTGGTGCTGCTGATGGAAGAGGTGAAAACCGGGTAGGTGCAGTGTCCGCTCCCCCGCCTTGCGGGAGGGCTAGGGTGGGGTGGGATCAGGCGCCGGTTGCCTGCGGCCGCATCAGATTCGAGCGCCAGCGCTTGATAATGCCTTTCAGCTCGGTGGCGTCGCGCTCGACGAGCATGCGATCCGAGATCGGCAGCTCGCTCGACCTGGTGCGCAGCTCGTCGACGACCGACTCGGCGTTCTCGATCATGGTCGCGTAGGCGACCATCCAGAACTGCGGCGTTTCGGGGTGCGCCCAGGCCAGGACCGCGGCCTTGTAGTCGGCATGCGCTTTGTCCGCGGCGCCCTGCAACGATTCCACCCGCTCTGTGAGCGCCGGCCGGTTCGCCACCTGCGATCGCCGCAGGCACGAAGCCAGCATCATGCGCCGCGACTGCAGCACGAGCAGGCGCGACATGACGATCTGCTCACCCGCCACGGCCCACGCCGGAACTGGGGTCACAACGCCTCCTCCGACCTACGGTACGCCTCCGCGATCGATTCCGTGCAGCTCGGTTTTGCTGCTGCCCAGGAACGTGCCGAGCTTGGCCGCCGCTCGCTTGACCGCGGAAGCCTCGACGGGCGTGAGCGCGGTCAGAAGCTTTACGTCGACCCGTACCCCCTTCGGCTCGACCCTGCGGCTCCAGGCGCCGCGCACGCGACCGCCGATCGTGACGATGTTCGACAGCACTCCGCCCATCGGCGAGGCGTCGCGGTAGTAGGCGAAAGACTTCCCGTCGTACGGGATCGCTGGATCGAGAACCGCGATGCGGTCGCGGTACGCGACGGTGTACTCGTCGAAGTTGGGCAGCAGGTGCGCGGCCTTGCTGTTTCTGCTCCGTGCGCCCGCGTCGCCGCCGCTCCAGTAATCGGCGCCATCGATGCGCTCGCGCTGGAGCTTGTTGCCGGCCAGGTCGATGCCCTTGCGGATCTCCAGCACCGTGAGTCCAGACCACCACCCGAAGTCCTTGAGCTGCGCCGGGCCGTGGCTGCGGAAGTAGCGGATGGTCAGCTCCTCGAGGGCCTGGTCGCGGTCGAGTTTGCGCGCTTTGGGCGCCCGTTCCGCCAGCAGCGCGTAGGTGAACTGCTTGCCTCTTCGCGGCCCGCTGGTGATCACGTTGGCGTGCTCCGCGGCGGCGATGAGGTGCGGGAGCCGCTGGCCGTCGGCGTTGACTCCCTGTGCTTTTAGGGCCTCGCCTAGCTCGGGACGCGTCAGGAAACGCCCGCCCGCCAGCGCCTCGCCGAACACGTCTGCTGCGCGGTCTTTGGTGCGGGAGTCGAGCTCGAGCTGGCGGTGCCGGCCGGCGAGACCCGCGAGGACGCGCGACGAGGTCAGCTCCTGGATCCATTTGATGTCAGCCGGCAGCACGAAATGCCAGGTCGGCCGCAGGACGTGGGTGCGCAGGATGTCGCCCTTGTCGAAGGCTCTGTCAAGGTCGGCGTCGATCGCCTCGCTCACACGCTGCCCGACGGCCCACTTCGCCGCCGGGTAGTCCTGGGACTGCACGGCGCCGAACCACGCGACGGCCTCTTTGGCGCTGGCGAACGGTTCGCCGATCAGCCGGTGGGCGCGCAGCCGCCGGGCGACAAGATCGCTCACGGCCTCCAGTTTCCCTCTCCCGCTTGCGGGGAGTTAGAGCAGTCTCCCCTCCTCCGCTTGCGGGGGAGGGCTAGGGTGGGGGCGTCTTCGGCCTTAACAGGCTGGGTTGATCTTCCAAACATTCGTTCGTACTCTGCCCACATGCTCGACACAACGACCGAGGAGCTCGCGCCCGAGGGCGCACGCATCGCACTCGAGATGATCCGCGTCCGTCAGGACATCGACCGGCTCGAGCTGGAGTTCTCCAAGCTCGCGGCCGCCTTCGACCGGACGCGCCAGTGGGACCCGGAGGGCTACAACAGCGCCCTCGACTGGATCCGCTTCAACTGCCGCATGACCTCAACCGCCGCGGCTGACCGGCTCGCCGTGGGTGAGCGTCTGTCCCAGCTCGGCAAGAGTCACGACGCGATGGAAGCGGGTGAGATCGGCTTCGCCCATATGACGGTCATGGCTCGCACAGCTGAGGCCGTCGGCGAGGCATTCGATGAGAACAAGCTCTTGCCCCTGGCGCGGCAGCACACGCCTGGGCGCTTTCACTACAAGTGCATGCACTTCAGGCATTCGGTCGAACCGAAGACTTACGCCGACGAGCAGGCCCAGCTGGTCGAAGAACGCCGGCTGCAGCTCAGCACCGCTGAAAACGGCTGCCTCCTGATATCGGGCATCCTCGACCCGGTCGGCGGCGCCGCCGTACGCACGGCGCTCGAGCCGCTGGCTCGAGTCATGGGCGCTCACGACGACCGGTTGCTCGAGCGGCGGTTCGGGGATGCGCTCGTGGAGCTGGCCACCAAGGGCGGCAAGGTGGTCGTGCAGATGCAGGTGACGAGCTCCATCGAAACGCTGCTCGGAGTCGTCGGCGCGCCGGGCGCCGAGACCGAGTTCTCGCTTCCGGTCTCGTACCGGACCGTCGAGCGCTGGGCGTGCGACTGCACCATCACCCGCGTCCTGCTGCAGGACTCGGTCGTCATCGACGTCGGCCGGGCCGAGCGGGTGATCAGCGGGCCGCGGCGCCGCGCGCTGATCGCGCGCGACAGGCACTGCCAGTGGCCGGGCTGCGAGAGGCCCGCATCGTGGTGCGACGGCCACCACATCGTGCACTGGGCCCGCGGAGGCGGCGGCGAGATCGAAAACCAGGTCCTGCTCTGCGCCCGCCACCACTGGAAGGTCCATGAGGGCGGCTGGAATCTGATCCGCACGGAAGCGGGCAGCCTGCTGCTGCTGGCTCCGGGCACGACATTCGACCAACCGCGCGGCCCCGACTAGCGCGCTGAGCGACCGGACGTTTCACGATGCCACTGCCAGAGCGCTCGATCGAGGTCGCGTAGCCCGATCTGATGGCGAGCTGCCAAACGTCGGCAGGCGTCGAGATACGCCGGGTACGGCGGTAGCCACGAGCCATTGCTCGGCGGTCGCTGGCGCCAGAGCAGCTCATCGCTGAGTTGACCTGCTTTGTCGAGGGCTTCGAGCGCCCGCGCGACCCGAAAGTCGATCACGGTGTGTCGCTCAGGGAACGGGAAGATCAGAAGCGCCGAGGCGACCGCCGCGCTGACACCGTGCAGCAGCTGAAGCGTGTACAGCTGCAGGTCTTCGGGTGCAGCCAGAGCGCGCTGGGTGACCGCTCGGACTCGGTGGTGTGAATTCCTCGCGAGCCAGGTCCGGTTGCGTTCAGTCGGCAGCTTCCACCTGTTTACACGCCTCAGTTCCGAAACCGTGTAGTAGCCGCGTCGGCGTATGAGTGGGCCGACCCGCCGAAGCAGGTCCTCCTCTTCCTCGATCTGGCCGGGACTCGACTCGCTCAAGTAGCGACCTCGCCAGTAGTCGAAGAAAGCACGATCGGCGCGCATGCGTAGAGTTTGGCCCCGAGTCTTGGGTGTATTGGCAGTTCTTGACCGAGCGCCGAGTCAAAATCTCAAGATCTCGCCCACGCGAGGAGGAGGCATGGATGCTTGAGCAACTCTGGTTCCTTGACGGATTGGTGACGACGCACGTCAGCGCCGAGCAAAGCGCCGATGGGATTTCGGTGCTCGAGTTCCACGCAAGGCATGGTGACTCGCCGCCTCTTCACGTCCATTCGGAAGACGAGATCTTCCACGTTCTGGAAGGCGAGTTGTCGATTCAGCTTGGAGACAGGCGGGTTCGCGTGCCGGCAGGGCAGACGTTTGTAGGTCCGCAAGGCGTGCCCCATAGCTTCCGAGTCGAGTCCGAGGAAGCTCGCTGGCTCATCATCACCGCGCGAGGCGATTTTGAACGCTTCGTGCGCTCATTCGGCCGAATCCCGGACGGCCCCGGCTTGCCGCCTCCCGCCGGCACGCCCACGCCTCAGCAGGAGATGGCCCTGGCCGATGCCAGCCGAAAACACGGGATCGAGGTGGTGGGTCCGCCCCTGAGCTGACCCAGGCACGAGGAGCTGGAGCCAAAACTACTGGTGCTTGCGTCGACCCTCGGTCGATAGTCCACGGACCAGGAATTTGGGGTGGCTAGCGGGATTTGAACCCGCGACACCCAGATCCACAATCTGGTGCTCTGCCAGCTGAGCTATAGCCACCACGCCTCGGGCCAGCACGAGTTGGCCCGTCCTCGGGCACCCGATTTTACCTGCCCGCTATTTGTCCCAGAATTGAAGCCATGCCCACCGCCGCTGAATTCGAAAAGACGATCAAATCCGGCGAGCTGATCGAGTCGACCAACGAGATGACCCCCGAATACCTCCGCGAGCTCAAGCACACCCTCATCGTCTCCGGCGACACCGAACTCATCAGCGCCCCCGCCTACTACCTCGCGGCCAAGAAAGCGCCGAGCATCAACGCCTTCATGACCGGCATCGCCATCATCCAGGACGAGCTCGCCCACGCCCACATCGCCTACCACATCCTCGAAGAGCTGGGCGAGGACCAGGAGAAGCTCATCTTCAGCCGCGACCCCAAGAGCTTCCGCTACCCCTACGCCTTCGACGTCCCGCTCGATAGCTGGACCGAGCTCGTCGTCGCGAACGGCATGTACGACCAGGCCGGCTTCTGCCTGCTCGGTGACATCCACGACAAGTGCTCGTACGGGCCCTGGAAGCGCGGCCTCAACAAGGTGATGGCCGAGGAGAACTTCCACCTCCGCAACGGCCGCACCTGGATGAAGCGCATCAGCCTCGCGGGCGGCGCGGCGAAGGACGAGCTGCAGCGCGCGGTCGACTGGATGTTCCCGCTCAGCGTCGAATGGTTCGGCCTGCCCGACAACTTGAAGATGCACTCGACGCAGCTCGAATACCGCCTCAAGGGGCTGACGAACGACCAGCTGCGCCAGTGGTGGCTCTCCACGGTCGTGCCGTACTGCGAGCAGATCGGCATCAACGTGCCCGCGCACAAGGAGACGCAGGACGGCAAGGACGTCTACGTCCTCGACTACCCCTTCCCGTGCGAGTTCGACGCGGCGGAGAAGCGCTGGGACTTCAAGCAGCCCATCACCTGGGACGACGTGCTCGCTCGCTGGCGTGCGCGCGGCCCGCGCAATGCCGAGATGGTGGCGATGTTCCAGGAGGAGTTCCACAAGTTCCGCAAGACACACCGGAACGGCAATTGAGCGAGACACTCTGGGCCGCGCTCGCGGAAGTGCAGGATCCGGAGATGCCGGTGAACCTGGTCGACCTCGGCGTGATCTACGACGTGCGGCGCGATGAAAAGGGCGTCGTGGACGTGGACCTGACCTTCACGGCCATGGGCTGCCCCGCCTCCGAGTTCATCCTCGACGACGTGCGCGAGCGCCTACTGCGCGAAGACGGAGTACACGACGTGCGCATCAACGTGGTCTGGAACCCGCCGTGGACCACGGCGCGCATGACTCAGGCCGGGCGCGACGCGCTCGAGGCCTGGGGCCTCGCGGTGTGAGCGCCGGCACCAAGTACAAGCGCGTCAGCGGCGACGCCGTCGAGTACGAGGTGTTCGCGCGCAAGACCCGCGGCGAGCCGCTGCACCAGGTCGGCAGCGTTGTCGCCCCTGACGACGACCTGGCCGCGGCCTACGCGCGCGCGACCTATGACGAGGAGCGCTGGATCGAGATGACCATCGTGCGCAAGGACCACGTCATCGCGCTCTGGTCGCCGGGCGAGTGAGCGGATGAGCGCCGCGCTATCGCAGCTCGTTCTGAGCATCGCCGACAACAAGCAGATGCTCGGGCTGCGCTACGCCGAATGGGCTACCCGCGCGCCGTCGCTGGAGGCCGACATCGCCGCGGCGGCGATGGGACTCGACGACCTCGGACACAGCCGCGTGCTCTACGGATGCCTCGACCCGCTCGGCGACGACCCGCGCGGCCCGGAGCGCGAGTCCGACCCCGCAAGCCTCTGTGCCCTCCCCTACTTCGACGAGCCGTGGACCTCCTGGGCCCAGTTCGTCGCGGCCAACGCCATCCTCGACACCGCCTTCACCGTGATGATCGAGGCTTGCGTCAACGGCAATGTCGAGGTGCTGCAGCACCGGCTGCGCAAGATGCTCAGCGAGGAGCGCTACCACTTCCTCCACGGACGCAGCTGGCTGCGCTCGGGCATCGAGAAAGGCCCGCTCGAGGAAGCATGGCGTCAGGCGATCGAGTGGTTCGGCGCGCCCGACGGCGACACGGCTGCCCTGCACAAGGAGGGCGCGCTGGCGAGCGGCCCCGGCGAGCTGAAGGCGCGCCTGGAAGAAAGGCTCGAGACCAAGGCGCCCACAATCGAGCTCAGCTGGAAAGGATGGGACCCGAAGCGCCGGCGCACGAAGCCCGGCGCCATCGACGCCCGCACGTTCGGCATGCTGCGCGGCCTGGAGGAGAAGCGATTTGCGCCCGCCGCGAAAGCCCAGGATTGACCCGCCGCCGACCAACCCGCGCTGCCCGCACTGTCACGCCCACGACGCGGAGGTCATCTCGCTTTTCGGCACGCAGGCGATGACGTTGCAGTACCGCTGCCGGAAGTGCGGCACGGTTTTCGAAGGCCTCAAGTACTAGGCGCTATTCGTCGTCGTCGTCGTCATCTGCGCGGGCCGACCGGCGCCTGAGCACCGCCATCGGAACGCCGGCCAGCAGCACGGCGCCGATGAGCACCGCGACGACGATGGGCAGGATGTTCTGGTTGGATGACGGATTCGTGGAGATGGCATTCGCCGGAAATCCTGCCGAGAAGTAACCGAGCTGGTCGGTGCTCCCGGAGATCGTGTAGATCTGCGCCTGCTGCTGCACGTTGATCTTCGTCCACGGCCCGTCGAGGGTCTTCGCGCGATAGATGTAGCTCGGGTCGGGTTCCAGGTTGGAGTAGCGGAACTCCAGGTTCGAGCTCTTGACCAGCGGCGCGTCGGCGGTGATCAGGTACGTGTTGGTCACGAAGCGCAACCCGCTCGGCTTGGGGCAGGGAGTCACCGGCGTGATGGTCACATTCACGCTGGTCTTGCCCGTCACGTCGAACGCACCGGGGAGAAACCCGATCACGACCTGGCCGTCGTCGGTGAACACGGTGTTCGGGTCGCTCGAGCCGTTGATGATCTTGATGTTGAGGTGGCCGGACGTCGGTTGGCCGTTGGCGCCGGCCTGCGGCGGCGGGCACACGAAGTTGTACGGCTGAGGCGGCTGGAACCCGTCGTAGAAGCCGGGCGCCACGCTCCACGCGGCCACGATGTACGCGACGGCGGCGAGCGCCAGCAGGCGCGCGTGCTTCGCGTTCACAGCGCGAGATCCGCGATGACGTGGGCGACGATCGGCCCCACAAGGTCGCGGAACGCCATGCGCCACAACGCCAGCAGCAGCCCGGCCGCGGCGACCGCGGGCAGAAACTCGGCGGGATGCGAGAGCGAATGGGCCGCCGTCCAGGCGAGCGTGCTCCCGATCACCGCGAGCGGCGCACCACCCACGTCCTCGAGCGCCGCGAACAGAGCGCCTCGAAACGCGATCTCCTCGCCGATCGAGACCGCGACCGCGGCGAAGGCGAGCGAGCCTGGAAGGATCGGCACGGCGCTAGCGCGCACGGCCGCGGGCAGCAGCAGCACGACAGCCAGCGCGCAACCGCCGAGCACGCGCCACGCGAGCTTCGACGTGCCGAGCCCGAGTCGCTCTGCGGGAAATCCCCACGCCGCCAGCGCGAGCCCCGCCCCGCCGATCACGAGTGCGGGCACGACTGCGCCTGGCACGGTGGCCGCGAGACCGCGCGCCAGCTCGAGCATCAGCACGTACGCCACGAGCACTCCGGCCCGAAGGCCGGGCCGCGCGAGAAGAGCGCTCAGGTCAGCCGCTCCGGCGCCGAGTACACGTTGAAGCGCTCGCCGCGAAGGAATCCGACCAGGGTCTGGTTGAACTCGCGCGCCAGCGCCACCGCCAGGCTGGAGGGCGCGCCGACCGCGGCAAGGATCGGGATGCCCGCGGCGATCGATTTCTGCACGATCTCGTAGCCCGCCCGACCGCTCACGACCACGATCGAACCGGACGCGGGCAGCCGGCCGTCGAGCAGCAGGCGCCCCACGACCTTGTCGAGCGCGTTGTGGCGGCCGACGTCCTCGCGCACGCAGCGAAGCTCGCCGCCAGGGGAGAACAGCCCCGCCGCGTGCAGACCGCCGGTGCGCTCGAAGACCCCTTGCCCGGCCAGCAGTGCATCCACCAGGCCTGGCAGCGAGGAGGCCGGAACGCGCGGTCCACCGGCGAGGGGCGCGAGCCCTCGGCGCAGGTCCTCGATCATCACCGCGCCGCACACGCCGCAGGCCGAGCTGGACAGCATGGAGCGCTGCGGCCGCTTTTCCGGGGGCGCGGCAAGGCGCACGTCGATCGCGTTCGACTCGACGATGCCCGCGTCGAGCTGGATCCTGGCCTCGGTTTCGCCGGCCTCGGCGCTGATGCGCACAGCGCGCACGTCACGCGCGGATCGGATGACGCCCTCCGCGTAAAGCAGGCCGAGCGCCAGCTCGACGTCGTTGCCCGGCGTCCGCATCACGACCGAAAGCGCCTCACCGTCCAGCAGCAGCTGCAGCGGCTCTTCCGTGACGACGGCGTCGGGTGCCTCCGACCACGAGCCGGCCGTCCAACGCTTGATGCGCAGCTCTGGCGCCGTGGGACGGGCCCGGCTCATTGCTCGGCCACCCGCAGCTGGCGGGCGCCGCGCGGGATCGAGGACGTCACCTTGAACCCGCGCCACGCGGTCACACGCTCGACGCTCAGCTCGCGCGCCGGCGGCACGTCGCGCGGGTCGACGCCGTAGCGCTCGGCGATCGCTTCGCGGCCGGACGTACCGAGGAAGCGGCCGCGCAGGCAAGCGCCTACCATCAGCGACGGCCGGTAGCTGTGATGCGCTTCGACGACGAGCGCACCCCCGCTTCCCGCACGCGGATGGCGGCCGCCGGCGGGCGCCACGACCATGTGCCCGCGATCGGCGTCCCAGAGCGCCGGTTCGATGATGGGTTTCGCGCCCTCGAGCCAGCAAGCGTAGCCGCGCGTCACGCCCGCGAGCCTGCGGCCGACCTCCACAGGAACGGAGGGCACGCGCGCGGCCTGGGCTTCGGGGAATTCGGTCACGTCGATGAGCTCGGCCTCGGACGGCCGCAGGCAGAGCACGACGCGGTTGTACGGCATCCACTCGCGCGGAATCCGCGCGAGGTCGAGCATGTAGCCCGCGACGAACGGTGCGTTCTTCAGCGCGTACCCGCCCATGCCGAGGTAGAAGCCGGGCCCACCCAGCAGCGCGCGCACTTGCGACGTGACCGAGATCGGGTCGAAGACCTCGAGCGTCCCGCGCAGCAGCAGCGCGCGAGAGCCTCCGTCGACGAAGAAGGCGGCGCGCGGATCGCGGCGCGCGAGGATGGTCTTCAAGGCGAAGCGCGAGGTCGTCATCCACACCGCGCCGGACGCGAAGCTGAATGCGGCGGGGTTCACCAGCGGCGCGTGCCCGGAACGCAGCGCGAGCAGGCCGATGCGCGCTTTGCCCAGGATCGCGCTCGCGTCCTTGTTCAGCCGCACGCCATCACTCTAGGGTTTCCCTGATCCGCTCCATCGCGAGTTTGAGGCGCCGCCGTACGAACCCGTCGAGACGGCTCGCCACCGCCGCGCCGAGCAGCGATGCGGGCGGTGTGTACTCGATTCGGAGCACGACCCGCGTGGCGCCGCCCGGCGCGGCCGCGAACGTGAAGCCGCCGCTCTGCTTGATCAAACCCGACTCGGAAACCCACGCGATCTCGTGCGGCCGTCGCCACCGGTCGAGGCGCAGCACGCTGCGCAGCGGGAGGCCCAGGGCGAGCATCTCCACGGAGTAGCGCGCGCCCACGCCCTGCGTCTGCGCGCCGATCGGCTCCCACCTGCTCACGCCGTCGAGCACCTGCGCGACGTGCCGGTGGTCGGCGAAGTAGTCGAACACCTTTTCCGGCGGCGCCGCCACGGTGATCGGAACAGACAGCTCGAGCCTGGGCAATACGTCGAAGATTAGAGCGATGTATTCCTGGCACGACGGAGCGGTGACGGTCGAGGATTCCGTTGCGACGCCCGCGCGGCTCGGCGGCGACCTCTTGCGAACGACATTCATGCCGAGCATCTCAACGGTCACGCTCGGTGTGATCCGACTTCGCGACAGGGCGCTATATCTCGGTCCCGTGGCGATACACCGGTTCGGGCCGCCAAAGATCGCTTCCAACTCTGTGAGTTGGCCGATCACGGGGGGCTTGCTCACCGCCTCGCCCGGGGGCCAGCTGACCATCGAGTCGACGGGCACGGAGGTAAAGGCGCGAGTCGAGGGCTACCGGCCGATGCTGCCCCGTCGCATCTACGAGGCGACGCAGCTGCGCCTGCACCATAGCCTGGTGCGCATCCAGCTGCTGCGCCTGGCCGGCCTTGCGCCGCCGGCCCAGCCGGCCTCGCCGGCCTCGCGTTTCGGCGCCGCGGCCATCGACGTGGCGGTGTGCGCGGGCATGGCGCTGGTGCTGGAACGCCGGCGCCCCGCGCGCGCGTTCGTCCGCATCGCCATCGGCTACCACCTCGTCTCGTGGTCGACCTCGGGGCAGACCATCGGCGGACGCGTGATGCGGCAGCGAGTCGTGGCGTCGGACGGTGGGAGAGTCTCGCTGGTCCAGGCCGCGCTCCGGCTCGCCGCCCTGCCGCTCGCCGCGGTTCGCCGGTACGCGGCGCACGACGACATCGCCGCGACGACCGTCGTGACAGAGCGCCTCTAGCATTTCAGGCATGGCAGGGGGCGTCGATCTCGTCATCTTCGGTGCGTCGGGCGACCTGTCGCGGCGCAAGATCCTGCCGTCGCTGAAGCACCTGGCGGCGCGCAACGGCACGGCGCTGCGCGTGATAGGCGCCGGCCGCAGCCAGCAGTCGCAAACCGAGTTCCGCGACCTGGTCAGCGAGTCGAGCGGCAGCTCCGAGCTCGCTTCGACCGCCACATGGGTCCGGCTGAGCTACAAGGACGCCGCGTCGTTCGCGCCGGTCAAGGCGTTGCTCGACGGCACGAAAACCGCGATCTTCTACCTGGCCACACCGCCGGAGACTTTCTCGGACATCCTCGGCGCCGTCGGCCAGTCGGGCATGGCCACCAAGGGCGACCCATCGCGGCGCATCGTGGTCGAGAAGCCGCTCGGTCACGACCTACAGTCGGCGCGCAAGCTCAACTCGCAGCTGGCCGCATCCTTCGACGAGGAGCAGATCTATCGCATCGACCATTACCTAGCCAAGGACACGGTGCAGAACGTGCTCGCTCTCAGGTTCTCCAACTCCCTCTTCGAGCCGGTATGGAACCGCAACCTCGTCGACACGATCCTCATCACCGCGGCCGAGGAGGAAGGGATCGGCTCGCGCGCCGGCTACTACGACCAGATCGGCGCGGTGCGCGACATGATCCAGAACCACGTGCTGCAGCTGCTCGCGCTCGTGACCATGGAGCCGCCCACCACCTTCGACTCCGACTACATCCGGCGCGCCAAGCGAGCGGCCCTGCGCGCGATGTCGCCGCTCGACCCCGCGCAGGCCGTGCGGGGACAGTACGAGGGCTACCTCGACGAGGCGGGCGTCGCCACGGACTCGCGACGCGAGACGTATGCGGCCGCGCGTGTGCGCATCGAGAACTGGCGCTGGGACGGAGTGCCCATCTTCGTGCGCACGGGCAAGGCCCTGAAGCGGCGCGCGACCGAGATCGTCATCAAGCTGCGCGACGCGCCCATGCTCCGCGTCGGAGGGCGGCGGCAGCGCGGCATCGCCACCCTCATCGTCATCCGCATCCAGCCGGACGAGGGCATCACGCTGCGCATCGGCGCCAAACGACCGGGACCGCGTTTCGAGATGCTGCCCGCGGGCCTTCGCCTCGACTACGCCCGTCTCACGCGCACGGCCTTGCCCGACGCCTACGAGAACGTGCTCAGCGAGGTCATGGCGGGCGGCCATTCGGCTTTCCCGGGAGCCGAGGAGATCGAGCTCCAGTGGGAGATCGTCGACCCGCTCATCAAGTCATGGGAGCTCGAGGGCCACCCGGAGCCCTACCCGCAGGGCTCGTGGGGTCCTCAGGCCGCGGACGACCTGGTGTCGAGCGGAGGCGGTGGCCGCTGGATCATCTCGGGAGACGAGCCGGGCACCGCATAAAAAGAAGGGGGCGGCACGAGGCCGCCCCGCTCAGCGAAGTTGTCCGACTACTGACTACGCGCGGGCTTTCATGCCCGAGCCGCCCATCGACCCGGACATCATGAGCTCGCCCTTGTTCGGGTACAGCACGATCACGAGCACCGCGACGAGGATCGCGATGATGAACGCGACGATGTCGAAGCGCGCGAGCGTGATCTGGTCGACGATCTGGTAGATGACCTCGAGGATCGCGTAGAGCACCAGGGCCCTGACCCAGCTGACGTTCTTCTCAGGGTCGAACCCGGCGATCATGACGCCGGCGCCGAAAGCGACGCCCGCGACTGAGGCTGTGATCCCGGCCCAGGAATCAAACGGGAAAAAGCTGTTGCCGATAAAGCCCAGACCCGAACCCATCACCAGCAGCGCGCCCATCACCCACATCAAAAGCTTCAACGCCAGCGGGTTCCACTTAGCCACCAGAGACCTTCCTCCTATGCGACCGCGTCAAATAGTCAATCTCGCGTCAAGTCAGCGGTCTTTGCAGTGCATCTTGTACATGGAATGCACGGATCTTGCAACAGGAACAGGTGCGAAAACTTGCTATTGAATTGGACTATTCGATCGGGGAGCCGCCCTTCCACACCTGCCGCGGCGCCAGCCCGAATGCCCATGCGAAGCCGCCCTCGTGGTCTGCGTCCCACAGCACGACGTCGGCCAGCATCGATCTCTTGACCTTGCCGCGGTCGGACAGGTCGAGCGACTGAGCGCTTCCCGCCGTCGCCGCAACCAGCGCTTGCGCGGCGGACATCTTGAACAGTCCGATGGCGAGCGCGATCACCTGGCTCATGCTCGTGATGCCGCTCGTGCCCGGGTTGTGGTCGGTGCCGAGTGCGATGACCGTGCCCGCGTCAGTGAACTGCTTGACCGGCGGCAGCTTGCCCATCGAGAGCGCCGTCACCGGACACAGCGTCGCCACCACGCCCGCGCGGGCGAGCGCCTTGGCGTCGTTCCGATCGGCACGCAAAAGGTGATCCGCCGAGGCCGCGTGCAGGTCTGCCGCCAGCCTCGCGCCGCCCGTGCGCGCGAGCTCGTCTGCGTGGATGCGCGGGATGAGCTTCGCGTCGACGGCGGACTGCAGGATCTTGCGTGACTGGCCGATCGTGAAGTAGCCGCGATCGCAGAACACGTCGCAGAAACGCGCGCCCGCGGCGTGCGCCTCCGCGCACCAGCTCGCAACCAGGTTGGCGTAAGCAGCGAGGCTCGCCCCGCGGTCGGGAGGCACGGCGTGCGCGGCGAGGAACGTGACCTCGATGCGCGGCACGTCGTCGCGCCCGCTCAGCCGCTTCAGGATGCGGACCGCGGACAGCTCGCCTTCGCGATTGAGGTGGTAACCCGTCTTCGCCTCGACGGTCGTCGCGCCGCCGTCGAACCACTGGGCCAGCCGCCGGGCCGCGGCGGCCTCCAGCGCACCCGCACCCTCGGCTCGCGTGTTCTTCACAGTCGACTTGATGCCACCGCCGGCCTTGGCGATGTCGGTGTACGACCGCCCTTCGGACCGCATCGCGACCTCGGCCAGGCGGTCGCCCGCGTACAGCGGGTGTGAATGCGCGTCGATCAGCCCGGCGGTGACCAGGCCGCCGCCGCAGTCGTAATCGTCCGTCACCGCGTCCATGAGCACGCGCGGCTCGCCGCCCTCGTGGCCGCACCATGCGATGCGGTCGCCCTCGAAGATCACGGCCGCGCCCGGGATCACGCCTTCCTCGGCGCCTGTGAACAGGCGGCCGATGTTGTAGAGGCGCCTCACGACGCGCGGCCGACTACCGTCTTGCCGCCCACCACCACGTGCGTGACGTCGCGCGCCGAGCAGCAGAAGATCAGGTAGCCCACGCCGAGCCCCCTCCAGTCCATCCGCGGCGGCTGCACGGTCGCAAAGTCTGCCAGCATTCCGGGCTTCAGCTCCCCCGCTTCCCAACCGAGCGCCTTCATGCCGCCGGCCGTGGCTGCCTCGAGAAGGTCCTCGGGCGCGTGGATGACGCGCCGCCCGGTCGCCCGGCGCTGGTCGAGCTCCAGGGCCCGGGCCTCCTCCAGGATGTCGATCACCGAGTTCGAATCGGAGCCCAGGCAGAGCCCGCTGCCCGCATCGACGAGGTCGCGCAGGGGGCCGACCCGGTCGCCGAGGTCGCGCTCGGTCGTCGGGCCGGCGCAGATGCGCACCTGGTGAGACCCCAGCAGTTCGACGTCCTCGGCGTTGACGTGGATTGCGTGGATGGCCGTCAGGTCGGGCCCGAGGATCCCCTCACGTTCGAGCAGCGCCGCCGGTGTGCAACCCTCCACGGCCAGACACTCGTCCACCTCGGCGGGCTGCTCGGCCAGGTGGATGTGCAGGGGTGCCTTGCGCCGTCGCGCCCACGACGCCACCACTCGCATCGACGCGGGATCGACCGCCCGCACGCTGTGGATGGCCGCGCCGATCTGCACGCCGTCGGCCCCGCCGAGCTCGTCCACCCGCGCCATCCACCTCTCGACGTCGCCGTCGGAGAAGGACCGCTGCACCCCTTCGAGCGGCCGGCCGTCGAGGCCGCCGCGCAGGTAGCAGGCGTCGAGCAGCGTGATGCGGATGCCCTCCGCCCGCGCGGCGTCGATCAGCGCCTCGCCGAGGTCGTTGCCGTAGCGGTGCAGGTAGTGGAACTCGCCGACCGCGGTGATGCCGGCGTGCAGCATCTCGCGGAAGACGGTGCGCGCGTACGCGGCGTAGCTCGGGCCGTCCCAGCCCTGAGCGGCGTCGAACATCTGGCGGCGCCACTCCCAGAAGTCGCCGCCGCCGGTCTCGGTGCGGCCGCGCAGCGATTCCTGGAATACGTGACTGTGCACGTTGGCGAGGCCCGGAAACGTGAAGCCCTCGAGCTTGACGGCACGATCGGGCGCCGCGACATCCTCTGTCACCGCCTTGATGCGGCCGTTCTCGACCTCGATCAGGACGTCCGTGGCGACATGGCCCAGCCATCCCTGCTCCGCGTGCCAGACCCCGGATCCCCTCATGTCGCGTCCTTCTTTATAGGTGCATCGGGATGTGGACGCCCCGCTCTTGTGCAACTTCGACGGCGCGCTCGTAGCCGGCATCGGCGTGGCGCATGACGCCGGTGCCCGGGTCATTCGTCAGCACGCGCCGCAGCTTCTTCGCGGCGGACTCGGATCCGTCGGCGACGACGACCATGCCGGCGTGGATCGAGCGGCCGATGCCGACGCCGCCGCCATGGTGCACGCTGACCCACGACGCGCCGCTGGACGTGTTCAGCAACGCGTTCAAGATCGGCCAGTCCGCGATCGCGTCGGACCCGTCGCGCATCGACTCGGTCTCGCGATAGGGCGACGCCACCGACCCCGAGTCGAGGTGGTCGCGGCCGATGACGATCGGCGCCTTCACCTCGCCGGTGCGCACGAGCTCGTTGAAGCGAAGCCCGGCACGCGCCCGTTCGCCGTAGCCCAGCCAGCAGATCCGCGCGGGCAGGCCCTGATAGTGCACGCGCTCGCCGGCAGCTTTGATCCAGCGCACCAGCGCGGCGTCGTCCGCGAACTCGTCAACGATCGCGCGGTCGGTCGCCGCGATGTCGGCGGGGTCCCCCGACAGCGCGACCCAGCGAAACGGGCCCTTGCCCTCGCAGAAAAGCGGGCGGATGTACGCGGGCACGAATCCCGGGTAGTCGAAAGCGCGCCCATACCCGCCGAGCTTCGCCTCCGCGCGCAGGCTGTTGCCGTAGTCGAACACCTCGGCGCCGCGATCGAGGAACGCGACCATCGCCTCCACGTGACGCGCCATGCTCTCTCGTGCGCGCTTGACGTACGTGTCCGGCTCGTCGAGGCGCAGCTCCTGCGCGTCGTCGGGATCGAGCCCGGCCGGGATGTAGCTCAGCGGATCGTGCGCGGGGGTCTGGTCGGTGACGACGTCGACGTGGAAGTCGCGACGGGCGAGCTCGGGCAGCACGTCGGCGGCGTTGCCGTGAAGCCCGATCGAAAGCGCCTGCCGCTTCTTCTTCGCGTCCGCCGCGAGCTTCAACGCGTGCTCAAGGTCGTCAGCGCGCACGTCGAGGTAGCCCGTCTCGAGGCGTCGCCCGATGCGCTGCTCGTCCACCTCGACGCAGATCGCGACGCCGCCGTTCAACGCCACCGCCAGCGGCTGCGCGCCGCCCATGCCGCCGAGACCCGCGGTGAGCGTGATCGTGCCTGCGAGCGAGCCGTCGAACCGCTTGCGCGCGATGGCCGCGAACGTCTCGTACGTGCCCTGGAGGATGCCCTGCGTGCCGATGTAGATCCACGAGCCCGCGGTCATCTGGCCGTACATGGTCAGCCCGAGCGCTTCCAGCCGGCGGAACTCATCCCACGTGGCCCACTCCGGCACCAGCATCGAGTTGGAGATGAGGACGCGCGGCGCCCACTCGTGCGTTTCGAAAACGCCGACCGGCTTGCCCGACTGCACGAGCAATGTCTGCTCGTCGCCGAGCACCTTGAGCTCGCGCACGATCGCATCGAACGCTTCCCACGAGCGCGCGGCGCGACCGGTGCCGCCGTAGACGACGAGGTCCTCTGGGCGCTCCGCGACCGCAGGGTCGAGGTTGTTCATCAGCATGCGCATGGCCGCTTCCTGCGCCCAGCCTTGGCAGGTGCGCTCCGAGCCCCTCGGCGCGTGGATGGTGCGGCTCATCGCAGGTGGCCGGCCACCTCTTCCGCCGCGGCGATCACCTCTCCGCCGCGCACGAGCGCCACCGCGGCCGCCAGTTCCGGCGAGACCGCGCGGTCGGGGCCCATGCCCTTGACGTGCTTGCGCAGAAGCGCTCGCACCGCGCCGGTCGCGGGCGACGGCTTCAGCGGCGCGCGCAGGTCGAGCGCCCGCGCGGAGACCATCAGCTCGACCGCAAGGATCGCGGCGAGGTTGTCGATGACCGAACGAAGCTTCAGGCCCGCGCCCCACCCCATCGACACGTGGTCCTCCTGCATGCCGGAGGTCGGGATCGAATCGACGCTGGCGGGCGCGGCGAGCCGCCGGTTCTCGGCCACGAGCGCCGCGGCCGTGTACTGCGCGACCATCATTCCCGAGTTCACGCCCGGCTCCTCCGCGAGAAACGGAGGCAGGCCTTCGGAGCGATGCGGGTCGAGCATGCGGTCGACGCGGCGCTCCGCGATCGCGCCCACCTCGGCCGCGGCGATGGCGATGAAGTCGGCGGCGAACGCCAAGGGCTCGCCGTGAAAGTTGCCGGTCGATTCCACCGATCCGTTCTCGAGCACCACAGGGTTGTCGACTGCCGAGGCGAGCTCGACAGACGCCGTCCGCCGCGCGAACTCGAGCGTGTCGCGAGCCGCACCCGCGACCTGGGGGCTGCAGCGCATCGAGTAGGAGTCCTGCACCGCGTGCCGCGAGTGCCGGTGCGAGGCGACGATCTCGGACTTGTTCAGCAGTTGCGTGAGGTTGGCCGCGCTGGCGACCTGCCCCGGATGAGGCCTGATCTCGTGCAGGTGCGCCTGGAACGGCCGGTCGGTGCCGAGCAGCGCCTCGATGGACATCGCGGCGGTGATGTCGGCTGTGCGAAACAGGACCTCCGTGTCGGCGCACGCCAGCGCGAGCATGCCGAGCATGCCGTCCGTGCCGTTGATGAGGGACAGGCCTTCCTTGGTCTCGAGCTTCAGTGGCTTGAGACCGGCCGCGCGCAGAGCCTGCGCCGCGGGCCTGGACTCGCCGTCGGCGGACATCGCCTCGCCCTCGCCGACGAGCACGAGCGTCACGTGCGCCAGCGGCGCAAGGTCGCCGCTGCAGCCCACCGATCCGTAGCGCGGCACGACCGGCGTGACGCCGGCGTTGAGCGCGGCGAGGAGGGCTTCCGCCACCTGCGGTCGCACGCCGGAAAGGCCCATCGACAGCGTGCGCGCGCGCAGCAGCATCATCGCGCGCACGACCTCGACGTCCACCGGTGGGCCGATGCCCGCGGCGTGCGAGCGGATGAGGGCCAGCTGGAGCTCGGGCTGGCGCAGCGGGGCCACACGCGTGCCCGCCAGGGCGCCAAACCCCGTCGACACTCCGTACACCGGCTCGCGCGAGGTGGACGCGCGCTCGGCCCGGGTGCGGCTGCGCTCCATGCGCGTGCGTGCGACCGGGCTCAGGGCGACCTTCTCGCCGTGCCTTGCGACGGCAACGACCTGCTCTTCGGAAAGCCCACCGCCCCGCAGCGTGACCGTCACGTCGAGCTACCCTAGCGCATAGCCGAGGGGACATTTTTCAGGGCCTCGCGACGGCTCAGACCGCTCAAACGAGCCTCGTTCTCGTGCACGTACCGAGCCACCTCAGCCGGGTCCGTCCACGCGTAGGCACGAAGCGCCCACCCGATCGCCTTGCGGATGAAGAACTCGCGGTCGGACAGGTTGGGCTCGATGTTCGCGTACAGAAGTCGCAGGTCGGTGCGCTCCTTGAACGAGATCTGGCAGATGATCGACACGCGCCGCTTCCACATGTTCTGATCGGTGCTCCACGCGCGCATCACGGGCCGCAGCTCACGTGGGTGCGCCAGCAGCATGTCGCCGATCAGGTGCGCGGCCTCGTCCACGTGATCCCACCACGCGCCGGTGACGATCATCTCCTCGAACATCGGCAGTGCTTTCGGTGTCCGGCATGCGGCGAAGCGGCGGTACCCAGCGAGCATCATCGCGGAGTAGCGCTCCTCGCGATACTTCGCCTGCCGCCACATCGCGAGAACCTCGCGCCTCCACTCCTCGCAGGTGAGGTCCAGGTTCGCAAACGCGAGCAGGGACAACGCTCGAACCTCGGGCATGCGCACGCCGTGATACGGCATCGTCGACTTCATATAGGCCTGCATGCCGAACGCTCTCGCCGGATCCGCGCGTGCCCTCAGGTCCGCGCGCAGGCGCGCGAGGAGCCGGCTGGTCACGGAGCCGGGATGTAGCGCGCTTTGACCGGGACGCCTTCTTTGACCTGGACCACCCAGGTCGATCCCTTGTCGAAGTCCTCGCGAAACGCGGGCAGCACCTTGCGCCTGGTCAGGTCCTCGATCAGCTCCCACACGATGTCGCCATGAGTGCAGAGCACGACCTCATCGAGCTTCGGATCGGCGAAGAATCGATAGGCGGCCTCGAGGCCGCGGCCCTCGGCCAGGCCCGGCTCGGCCTGGACCTTCAAACGGTGCGCGCGCGCCAGGGGCTCCACCGTCTGCATGCACCGCAGGTAGGGGCTGCTGTAGACGGCGGTGAGGTCGTAGTTGGCGAAGGTCGTCACCAGGTCCTGCGCCTGCCTCTCGCCCTTCTTGCTCAGCGGGCGCTTGCGGTCGTCGCCGGTCCAGTGGCTGCGGCTGCCGGCCTTGGCGTGCCTGACGAAATAGAAAGTGGCCAGCTACTGGCTCATCCAGGTGCGCAGGCGCTTGCGGTCGAGCGCCTTCCACACCTTCGGCCACTTCGCGCGGGCGTCACCGGCGGCCATGTGCTCGGTCGCGATGAGCTCCCCTGCGGCGAAGGCCCGCCGCCCTGTCGCGCGCGCTCCGCGCAGCCACGCCTGCGCGGTCACGCTGTCCTGGTGCTCGCCCAGCACCGTCTGCAGCTTGGCCGCGGCCTTGGCGAAGTTGGCAGCCGCGGGTCCCGCCACCGCCTGCACGGCCTCGGCCGCGTACCGCGCGCGCTTGGCCAGGATGCGGATGCGGTGCAGCTCAGGATCGGTGGGATTCTCCGGTAGCTGGCGCACCGCCGAGCGCAACCTGCGCCACGGACCCGCGGCCAGCTTCGGCAGAACGTCCTTCGCGGGCTGGTCGGCGTCGGGAAGCGTCGCCGGCATGAGCGCGGCGCCGACCAGGCGCTCGACCAGGTCGACGTAACGGGCCGAGTCGAGATCGACGATCAGCTTGCGCCTCAGCTCCTCGATCTCCTTGTCGAGAACCGACAGCAGCGCCGCCGCCGCTCGCTGATCGCCGTGCGGGAGCGAGGTCGCGCGCTCACGCAGCCGGTCGAGCAGGACCTCGCGGTCGCGCAACGCGCCGAGGGCGAGGCCGAGCCATCCCAGCTCGGTGCGCAGCGGCTCGGTCCACTCGGGGCTGAGGAGCGGGCCGAAGGTGCGCAGGTTGGAGCGCAGCGTGCGGATGGCCACCCGCGCCTGGTGCACCGCCTCCGGGTCGCCGCCGGTGCGCACGATCGGATCGTGGCGGAGCAGGTGCGCGACCGATTGCGCGAGCACGCTGCGGATCACGTCCTTCGCTGCCGCGTCCGGCAGCACCGGCACGGGCGCGACCTCCGGCGGCTCGAGCGCCCGCGGCCCCAGCGCGCGCACGTGCTTGGGTGTCGGGTCGGGAGCGCCGGCGCCGGCCCCGCGCAACCGGTTCACCAGCGGGTCGAGCGCCGTCTGGCCGTCGGGCACCTCGACCTCTATCTCCCGGAACCTCGCCGCGACGCGACGCCCGTCGCGCACCGACACCTCGTCGTCCACAACCTCCGCGAGCCGGCTCCCGACCGCGTCGGTGAGGCGTACCCGCCGCCGCACCGTGGACAGGCGCGCCACCGGCACGAGCTCGGAGCGGCGCACGTACGCGCGCACCACGGCCACCGCCGCCTCGGGAGGCTTCTTCGGGCCGCCCGGGTAGCTCAGCTCGGTGCGCTCGAGCACGCCTGGCGTGGCGGCGGCGCCCGGCAGCGGCGACAGCTTCAGAGTCCAGCCCTCGCCCCCACGATGGCGGAGCGATACGCCCCAGCGGGCGAGGCGCAGGTCGGGTGTGTCGTGATAGACGGTCTCGAGCCGCAGCACCTCAGGCGGCTGCACCACCGCCCCTTCGACCACTCCGTCGAGGCTCGGCAGGTGGAAGGCCGGCCCGGCTCCTAGCTTGACCTCTCTTTCAGTGGGCGGGGCGTTAGCCATGGGTGACGCGGGATGCCGCGCCGTTCGAGCGTGCCCGTTCCAGCGCCAGCTCCTGGAAGCGCCGGTGCGAGTTCAACCCCACCACCGTGGGCACCTTGCTCCACGCACCGTCGGCGCCGAGCTCCCACGCCAGCACGTCGTCCGCAAGGCAGACGTCGAGGATGCTCTGGATGCGCGAGCGCAGCAGCGAATCAGTGACCGGCACCACCACCTCGACCCGGCGGTCGAGGTTGCGCGGCATCAGGTCGGACGAACCGAGGTAGTGCTCGGCCTCCTCGCCACGACCGAAGCTGAAGATGCGCGAGTGCTCGAGGAAACGGCCGACGATCGAGCGCACGCGTATGCGATCCGACAGTCCCGGCACGCCGGGCCGCAGCGAGCACATGCTGCGCACGATCAGGTCGACTTCGGCGCCGGCTTGCGACGAGCGATACAGCGCGTCGATGAGGTCGGGGTCGACCAGGTTGTTCACCTTGATCACGATCCGTCCGCCCGGCCTGGCCTCGCGCTCGATGAGGTGCGCGAGGTCCGGACGCAGGTTGGTCGGCGCGACCAGCAGCTTGCGGTAGCGGTTCTGCCGGCTGTAGCCGGTGAGCAGGTTGAACAGCTCGGTCACGTCCGCGCCGAGGTCAGGGTCGGCGGACAGCAGGCTCACGTCCTCGTACTGGTGCGCGGTGCTGGGGTTGTAGTTGCCCGTGCCGACGTGCACGTAGTGCTGAATGTGCCTGCCTTCGCGGCGCACGACCGACGTCACCTTGGCGTGCGTCTTCAAACCGACGAGCCCGTACACGACGTGAACGTTTGCCTCCTCGAGTGCGCGCGCCCACGCGATGTTCGCCTGCTCGTCGCCGCGAGCCTTCAGCTCCACGAGCGCGACCACCTGCTTGCCGGCCTCGGCGGCGCGTATCAGCGCGCGCACGATGGGGCTGTTGGGGCCTGACGTGCGGTACAGCGTCTGCTTGATGGCGAGCACGTTCGGGTCGCCGGCGGCGTGATCGATGAACGCCTCCACCGACGTGGCGAACGAGTCGTACGGATGCTGCGCGAGCAGGTCGCCCGAGCGCAGCACGACGAACAGGTCCGGCACCTCCGCGCCGAGGCCCTGCAACCGCGGCTGCGTGGTCGGCGTCCACGTCTCCTCTTTCAGGTCGGGCCGGTCGATCTGCGCCAGCGCGTGCACCGCCGAGAGGTCGAGCGGCCCGTCCACCTGGTACACGTCGGAGGGCTGCAGCTCCAGCTCGCGCGTGAGCAGCTCGAGCACCTCCGGCGACATGCCGGGGTTGACCTCGAGGCGAACCACGCGTGCGTGGCGACGGCGGCGACGAAGCTCCGTCTGGATCGCGGCGAGAAGATCCTCGGCGTCGCTGTCGATGTCATCGAGGTCACCGTCGCGGGTGACGCGGAACGGATGGTGGTCGACGATCTCCATCCCCGGGAACAGCGACTGCAGGTGGAGCGCGATGACGTCCTCCATCGGGATGTAGCGCTCGCCCTCCACCAGCGGCACGAGCCGCGGCAGCACGGGCGGCACCTTCACGCGCGCAAACCTCTGCTGGTGGCGCTGCGGGTCGCGCACGACCACCGCGAGGTTGAGCGAGAGGTGCGAGATGTACGGGAACGGGTGCGCCGGGTCGACCGCCAGCGGGGTGAGCACCGGGAAGATCTGCTGCCGGAAGACCGCGTGCAGCTGGCTCAGCTCTTTCTTGGTGACGTCCTCGCCGCGCACCAGCGTGATGCCCGCGGCCGCGAGCGCCGGCACGATGTCGTCGTTGAAGAGGCCGGTCTGACGCTGGATCAGCCCCTCCACACGCAGGCGGATCGCGCGCAGCTGCTCGAGCGGGGTCATCCCGTCAGGGGACGCCACCGCCACGGCCGCCAGCACCTGCTCCTTGAGCCCGGCGACGCGCACCTGGAAGAAATCGTCGAGGTTCGAGCTGAAGATGCTCAGGAAGCGGACCCGTTCCAGGAGGGGCAGCCGGTGGTCCTCGGCCATGGCCAGGACGCGCTCGTCGAAGTCGAGCCTGGACAGCTCGCGGTTCAGGTAGCGCGGGACGTCCGGACCCGGAACTGGGCCCGTTTGTTCGTCAGCCCGCACGCCCAGCGCCACGCTCGCAAGATTACCGGTTGGCGATCCAGGAACCCCCGAAAAGTCAGCGCCCGCGGAAGGGCCGGCCTCGCCACAGCTACCCAGCCCCCGCGGCGGTAAGCCGGCGACGAATCGTAGCCTGGCGAACGAGCTGCCCGGACCCGTCACGAACGTACAGGAAGCCCCTTAACGCTCCGGTGCGCTCGGGTTAAGAACCGGCTGTGCGGCGGGTCTCCAGCCAGGCGGCCGAGTCCGGAGGGAGGTGGACGCGGCAGCCGCTCTTCGTCACGCCGGGCGAGCTGGCGAGCAGCAGCCGGCCCGGCAGCTCGAGCTCGAGCGGGCGGCGGCTGAAGCTGCACGCGACCGCCAGCGGTCCGCGGTGGTAGACGAGGCAGTCCTTCGGCGATGGCGCCCACCGCAGCGTGGCCGGGAGCCGGCGCGCCAGGAGCTTCCGCGTTTCGAGCAGCCGCCGGTACAGGCTGAGCATCGACGTCGACGACCGCGCCTGCGCGTCGGCCGCGTTGCGGTCCCAGCCCGGCGGCATCGGCAGCCACGGCGGCGCTGTCGAGAACCCGGCATTCGGTTCGTGCTGCCGCCACGGCATGGGCACCCGGCAGCCGTCGCGTCCCGGATGCCTTCCCTGCGTGTGGAGGAACAGCGGATCCTCGCGCCGCTCCGGGGGAACGTAGGCCTCCTCGAGCCCGAGCTCGTCGCCCTGGTAGATGAAATACTGGCCGGGAAGGCCGAGCAGCAGCATCGCCGACGCCTTCGCGCGCTGCGTCCCTGTGCCGTGACCGCCCAGCCTCGTGACGTGCCGGATCACGTCGTGGTTGGACTGCGTCCAGCTCGGGAGCGAGGTCCCGCGTGCGACCGCGCGCCTGAACACATCGATGGCCTGCTTCCACGAAGCCGCGTCCCAGCGGCGATCCAGCATCGCGAACGCCATGTGCAGCTCGTCGGGCTTGATGTAGCGCGCCTGGCGGCCCGGGTCGAAGATCTCGCCCACGAGCACGCGCTCAGGCTCGTATCCGCCCGCGATGCGTCGCCAATCGCGATACACGTCGTGCACCTCTGGCTGGTCGAAGATGTCGAATCCCGGCGCCGCGGTCGGCGCGCCCGTGATGTGGTGCGGAACCATGGGCCGGTCGGCCAGGTCGCGACGCTTGTACAGCGAGACCGCCACGTCGATGCGAAAGCCGTCAGCGCCGCGCTCGAGCCAGAACTTGACGATCTTGCGAAACTCGGCCGGGACCTCCGGGTTCCACCAGTTCAGGTCCGGCTGCTCGGGCGCGAAGAGGTGCATGTACCACTCAGCCGAGCCGTCGAGCCGGGACCAGGCCGGACCCCCGAACGCGGACTGCCAGTTGTTGGGCGGCCCCCCGTCACGGCCCTGGACGAAGTGATAGAGCGCGCGGTGCGGATCGTCCGGTGAGCTCAGCGCCGCCAGGAACCACGGATGCCGGCTCGACGTGTGGTTCGGCACCAGGTCGATGAGCACGCTGATGTGACGTTTGTGCGCCTCGCCGACGAGACGATCGAAGTCCTCCAGCGTGCCGTACTCGGGATTGACCTCGTAGTAGCCGGCGACGTCGTATCCGTGGTCTTTCTGCGGTGACGGATAGAACGGCGTGAGCCAGAGTCCATCGACACCGAGCGACTTCAGGTAATCGAGGCGCGACGTGATCCCGGGCAGGTCGCCGACACCGTCGCCGTTGGAGTCGGCGAAGCTCCGGACGTAGACCTGATAGAAGACCGCGCCGCGCCACCATGCGGACCGCACGGCCCGCCAGATTAGCCCAGAGCCGCGACCACGTTGGAGAAGACGTTCTGGATCTGGTTCCCCATGGTTAGAAGAATCACGATGACGACGATCGACACGAGCACCAGGATCAAGGCGTACTCCACCATGCCCTGACCGCGCTGACGTTGCGGACCCGGCCACCTCCACACCATTCTTCGTTCACCTCCTTTCTCCCTTCCCGGCGGCTACGGTACCCTTACAACGCTGCGGCGCATCCCTCATAGCCCTGCAGTGTTACGACGATTCGTAATGGATTCCATCAGTCGCACTAATATGTCCCGGTGAGCAAGCCGTCGTTCACCGTCGAGCAGGTCAGGTCGTTCCTCGCGGTCGCCGAGCACGAGCACGTTTCCCGCGCCGCGGCCTCGCTGCACCTGACCCAGGGCGCGGTCACACAGCAGGTGCACAACTTCGAGCGGGCCGTCGGCGTCCGCCTGCTCGAGCGCGACGGCCGCGGCGTGCGCCTGACCGAGGCGGGACGTGGCCTGGCCATCAGCTGTCGCGCGGCGCTGCGCGCCTTCGAAGTGGTGGAGGACTCGGCGCGGGCCCTGAAGATGCTCGAGGCCGGCTCCCTGCACCTCGGCGCGAGCCCGACGTGCGCGACCCACTACCTCCCGCCCCGCCTCGCCGACTTCAACCGCCAGTTCCCAGGCATCACGCTCAGCGTGACCGTCGAACCTTCGCGGGACATCAACAACCAGGTCAAAGCGGGCGCTCTCGACTGCGGCCTCATCGAGGGCGAGCCCTTTCCCGACCTGGTCAGCCTGGTGCTCACCCACGACGAGCTGGTCCTGGTCGTTCGTCGCGACCACCCGCTGGCGCGGCTGAAGCGGGTCACGTCCGCGCAGCTTGCGAAACACCGCTACCTCGGCCGGGGCCGCGAGTGGTCGGCCGAGAGCACGGTGCGCACGATGATCGGCGAGGCCTACGAGCAGTCGGAGGTCCTGAACCTGGGCCACCCGGAGTACGTGCGCGCCGCGGCGCTCGCCGGGCTGGGCTACGCGGCCCTGCCCATGCTGGCCATCCGCGAAGACCTCGAAGCCGGGGCGCTGACGCGCCTGCCCATGGCGCCCGTCACGCGCCCCATCCACGCGATCCGGCGCAGCGCGCAGGGCGGCCCGACACTCGAGGAGTTCTGGCGACTGCTCGTGAGGGACGCGAAAGCGAAGTAGCCCCCGAACGCGCTAGAGGTTCTTGTTGAACCAGTCGTTCAGGGGCTGGGCGTCGGTCCACACCTTGACCACCTGGCGTCGCGCCGCGGCGCTGCCGAGCCATGGCTGCAGGCCGAAGTTCTTCCAGATGTAGAGGCTCTTGCGGCGCAGCAGGTCCGCCCGCGGGTGATCCTGCGGCCAGGGCGCGGGCACGCGCTTGAGCTCCTCTCCGCCGAGCTCGTAGCCGGACTTGACGAGCTTCTTCACGATCGCGTCCAGCTGCCCGCCACTCGCATCCGCCGCCGCCTTCTTGCGGTACATCGCGAGCTCCTCCGGGCTCATCTCGTAGCGGCCGGTGGCGACGGTCAGGCCTCGCGCGTCGAGGGACAGGTAGCCGCCTTTGTGTCCCATGCCCACGGTGGCCGCGATGTTGGTCTTGTAGGGCGATTTGTCCTTGCTGAACCTGATGTCGCGGTTGATGCGAAAGACCTTGCCTTCGCCGTAGTCCTTCTCCAGCGACTCGAGCAGCGCGACCATCGGCGCCTTGACGGATTCTTCGTAGAGGCCGCGGTGCGCCTCGAAGTACTTCTTCGAGTTGTCCAGCTGGAGCCCGATGAAGAAGCGCTGGAAGTCCTCCGGCCAGCCCTTGAACGACTCCGCCAATCTCAGGCCTCCACCCTGTTGGCGAACGGAGCGAGGAACTCGTGCTGCGCCTCCCACATCTCGTCGAACATCTTCTCTATCTCGTCCAGCGAGCACACCGCCGCGGTCAGCGGGTCGATGGACAGCGCGTACAGCGCGCTCTGCCGGTCGTGGTGCACCAGAGCGTCGACGACAAGCTCGTGCACGGCCATGTGCGCGCGGTTGAGCGCCGCCAGCTGCTCGGGAATCTTGCCGAACCTCACCGGGTGGAACCCGCCGCTGTCGACCTTGCACTCGACCTCGACACAGCCGCCCGCCGGCAGGTTCTCGATGGCGCCGTCGTTGACGACGTTGCCCCAGATGCTGACCGGGCTGTCCTTCTCGGCAGCCTCGATGATGTCCGCGCCGTACTCGAGGCTTCGCGCGCGCGGGATCTCGGTTCTGCCACTCAGCATCTGTTCGATGCGTTCGTCGTTGGCGCGCCGCCACTCCGGCCAGTTGTTGGCGTAGAACCCACTCTCGCCGAGGTAACCCGGGCGCGCGTATTTCTTGACCAGGTCCGGCCGCTTGCGAAAGTAGGGGACGTACTCCGAGAAATGACCGCTCGACTCGGTGACGAACGCGCCGAGGTGGAGCATCACCTCGAAGCGCACCGGGTCGCGCTCGTAGATCCGCAGGTTGTTGGCCGCCAGCTCGCGCAGTCGCGGGTACTGGTCGACGCCGCGGTGCTCGAGCTTGGTGAACCAGGCGTTGTGGTTGATGCCGGCGCAGCTCCACTCGAGCTCCTCGTATGGGACGCTCAGGTATTCGGCCAGCTGGCGCGACGTGCCCTGCACGCTGTGGCACAGGCCCACGACCGGAAGCGACGTCGATCGCGCCGCCGCGAGCGTGAGGATCGACATCGGGTTCGTGTAGTTGAGGATCATCGCCCTGGGCGCGAGGCGCTCGGTGTCGGCGACGATCTCCAGCCACGCCGGCCCCGTGCGCAACGCCTTGAAGATTCCGCCCGGCCCGATGGTGTCGCCGATGCACTGGTCGACGCCGTATTTCATCGGGATGTCGTAGTCGGCGCGCACGTTCTGCAGACCCGCCACCTCGATCGAGTTCACGACGTAGTCAGTGCCCGCCAGCACCTCGGTGCGATCCGTGGACGCCTCGACCTTCCACTTCTTGCCTGACAGCTCGACCAGCTTCTGCGCGATGGCGCGTGCCAGCTCGAGCCGGCTGGCGTCGATGTCGACGAGCGCAAACGTGCCGCTGTCGAGACCGTCGACGGCCAGCACGTCGGTGATGATCTGGCGCGCGAAGACGGCGCTTCCTGCTCCGACCATGGTGACCTTAGGCATGGGAGAGCTCCTTTTGGAACCGACCTGGAGGAGCGTCTATTGAAACAGGCCTGACGGTTACTGGTCGAGAAAGGCCAGCGTCGCCTCGGCGAACAGCGGCGACCCGCCGATGTTGTAGTGCGTCAGGCCGGGCAGGATCGCCAGCGCGTGCCCGCCCTTCGGCCGGCCTTCGCCCATCCAGCCTCCATCGCGCAGCCCGCCGTCGAGCAGCTTGAACACCTCGACGTAGTGACTCGGAGGCGCCATGTCGGCATCCGCGCACATGATCATGGTCGGCACCTTCAGTCCCCGCACCTCTTCGCTGAAGTCAAAGTCCTTCGCCATCGAGGCGCCGATCTTGTCCAGCAGCTTGGGGAAGTCCTCCGGTCGCGGTGCGACGCGCTGGTAGAGCTCCCACATCGGCGTGCCCTTCATGAACTCGGCCGCCGCCGCGTTCACCTGGAGCTGCTGGGCCAGCATCTCGGGCGGGATCGCCTTGCGGGTGATGTTGGCCGAGACCGCCACCAGACGCCTCAACTTGTCCGGATGGCGGAACGCGAGTTGCATCGCCACGCCGCCGCCGAGCGAGTAGCCCACGACGTCGGGTTTATCGAGCTTCAGCTCGTCGATCAGGGCGGCGATGTCGTCGGCCATCAGGCGGATGTCGATAGGCCGGTCGATGTCGGCCGTCCTTCCATGTCCCTGCAGGTCGGGCAGGATCACGAGGTGGCGGGCCGCAAGCAGCGTGGTCACCGGTCCGAACATCTCGCCCGATCCAAGTCCCCCGTGGAGGAGCACCAGCGGGCGGCCGGAGCCGTGCGTCTCGTAATAGAGGTGGATGCCGTTGACGTCCGCGTAATGGCCGGCGCCCTGCGTTTCGGACTTCCAGGTGTTGGTGCTCATGCCCGATCTGACTCCCCCGCAGCCAAAATCTAATCGGCCGGCGATCAGCCTTTCGGCTGCTGGAACCGGATCATGTTGCCGGAGGGGTCGCGGAAGGCGCAGTCCCTGACCCCGTACGCCTGGTCCATCGGTTCCTGCAGGACTTCGCCGCCTCCCGACCGGACGTGCTCGAAGAGCGCGTCGCAGTCGTCCGTGTTGAAGTTGACGCCGCGCAGGAAGCCCTTGGCGAGCATCTCCTTCATGACCTGGCGGTCGGCCGCTGAGGCATTCGGATCCGCGAGCGGCGGTTCGAGGACGATGTTGACGTCCGGCTGGCCCTTCGGCCCGACCGTGGTCCAGCGCATGCCCTCGTATTTGACGTCGGCGCGAACCTCGAGCCCGAGCAGGTCTCGGTAGAACGCGAGGGCCTCGTCGTGGTCGTGGACGGCGATGAAGCAGTTGTGCAGTTTCAGGTTGTTCATGCGCCCACCCTAAGCGCGCGCCGCCGGGGCCGCTTCTTCATTTCTGATCGGTTTGGTCATGACCATGATCATGCAGGGAGGGATGAACTCAACGGGCGCATGATTCGCGGCCCGGTAGGCGCTCGGCGACTCGCCGACCAGCTGGTTGAAGCGTGAGCTGAACGAGCCCAGCGACGTACATCCGACCGCGAAGCAAACGTCGGTGACCGACATGTCGCCGCGCCTCAGCAGGGCCTTGGCGCGCTCGATGCGGCGCGTCATCAAGTAGCTGTACGGGCCTTCACCGAACGCGGCCTTGAAGCTGCGCGAGAAGTGTCCCGTCGACATCGCTGCCGACCGCGCCAGCGCGGGCACGTCCAGCGGCTGGTCGAACTCGCGGTCCATCCGGTCCTTCGCTTTGCGCAGCCGGACGAGATCGCTTATGACCATGGAGCGGCATCCATCCTACGCAAACAACCTGATCAGAAAAGGAGAAGCCACGCTCGCCCGGCGACTCATACCCTGAACGCCGTGGACAGGTCCGACTGGCGGAGCAAGAGACTGACGCAGCTGCGCGGCGTGATCATGAAGGCGGATCCCGCCCTCGTCGAAGAAGTGAAGTGGAGAAAGCCTTCCAGGCCGGACGGTGTGCCCGTCTGGACGCACGAGGGCAACGTCTGCATCGGGGAGACCCTCAAGAACGCGGTGAGGTTGACCTTTCCCAAGGGCGCTTTCGTCAAGGATCCGAAGAAGCTGTTCAACACGCGCCTGACGAGCAAGTCGGTGCGTGCCATCGACTTCTTTGAAGACACCAGGGTGGACGAGCCCGCGCTGACGGCTCTGATTCGCGGCGCGGTGAAGGTGAACACGACGAAGTAGGTCAGTCGCCCTTGTTGTCGAGCACCTCCCGCAGTCTCTTCGCGAAGGCTTCCGGTTTACCGGCGTAGGGACCCTCACCGCCCGTGAAGCCGCCGTGATGGCTGGGGAACACTGTCGGGTGCTGGCCGAGTCGCTTGGCGGTGGCCTCCGACGTGCGGTCGGTGAACAAGCCTCTGGACTCCTCGCCCATGGCGATCACCACGCGCGTCGGCGCCGCCGCCACCGCCTCGAAATCCGGGCGATAGCTGCTGACAGCCCAGGAACGATCCGAAAGCAGCGGGTCGTCGCGCTTGCCGTCGTCGCCAGTGGGCATTCCGAACATGGCTGGATCCGGCAGCGGCTGGGCGAAAAATTCGTCTCCGTACTCTCCGTGCCACGTGGTCATCGCGACGAAGGCCGCCATGCCGGCGCCCCACCCTTTGGCCTCGTACGCATCACGCACCGCGGCACGGGCCCGCTCCGCGCCCTTTGTGTCCGGAATGACGGAGAACAATGGCGGCTCGTGCGCCACCAGGGTGGTCACGTCATTGGGGTATTCGGCAACGAGCGCCAGCGACGTGATCGCGCCGCCGCTGCTGCCGAACATCTCGACCGGGCCGCAGCCGAGCGCCTGGATGAGCGCGTGCAGATCACGGGCTTGCAGCGACGGGGTGTTTTCGACTTTGCCGTCTTTGCGGGTACTGCGGCCGAGGCCACGCGGGTCATACGTGACCACCGTGCGGTCAGGGAAATGCGACGCCAGCGTGTAGAAGCCGCCGGCTTCCATCGGCTGACCGATCATGAAGAGCAGCGGGCGGCCGCCGGCGGTTGGGATCGGGCCGTGGACGTCATAGACGATGTCGGCCTCGGAGGTTGACAGTGTGTGTGTCTTCATACGAGTCTCGACTCCTCCCCCGCTCGAAACTCATCGGTAAGTCGCCGACGCGGGCCGAGATCTTGGTCGGGGAGGCGGGATTTGAACCCGCGACCCCCTGGCCCCCAGCCAGGTGCGCTTCCGAGCTACGCCACTCCCCGACGAAAGCAGCAGTAATCGTACCTGCGAGAGGCGACCTCTACCCGCCACCATAGGCGACGAGGCCACGGTGCGTCGAAGAGAATCCCGCCTCTTTCAACAGCGGCGCCAGCCGTGACTCCGCGACCGGCACTCCATCGACCTTCTGCACTTCGATGCGCCCGCCTGAAGTCGCCGCCGCGATTAGCGCCTGCAGGTGTTCCACGCCCACGGCGCCGCGCGTCAGCAGGCTTCGGCCGCCGCGCTCGAGGTAGAGCACGAGCGCTCCACCCTCGAGCACGCAGTACGCGCCCGCGGCCCGCGCCATGCGCCCGTCCGAGTCCGGCCAGGGCAGCACCGCCCCGTAGGCGTTGGCCGGGTCCGTGGCCGCGACGGCCAGGATCCGTCCGCCCGGCTCGCGCATCGTGCGTAAGCGGTCGACGGCGCCCGGCAGCGCGAACTGGGACCCGCCGAGCCCTTCGACGAAATAGCCGCGGCGGATGCGACCTGACTCCTCCATCGCTCGCAGCACTGGATAGAGGCCGGCGAATCCGCCGGGCCATCCCTCGACCACGACGGCATCGCGCGTCAACACGCCGTGCCGCTGCAGGAGCACGCCGGCCTCAGCGTGGAGCCGCTCCGTGGTGTTCGCACCCGTACCGACCAGGCTCGAGACCAGCGACCAGCGGCCGGCGGCCCGCGGCTGCGTGAGCCGGGGCATCCGCGGGCGGCGCGCAGGCCGCCTGCTGGGTGGGCCGATGAGACGCAGTGGAGCGAAGGTGTCGTTGGTCACCTCGCCCGACCACACGAGGTCCCACAACGCGTCCAGCAGCTCGTCCTCATTGCCGCCGCCGCACGCGTTGTAGACGTCGCGGAAGAAGCTGGCGCCGCGCGCGCCCAGGTGCTCGCGAATCCGCTCGTGGAGAGGACTGGCCGGCCTGTCGCCCGCGGGCTCAGGCGCCAATCGCGGCGCGTCCCCACGCAGGTACAGCGCGACACGGCCGTCGTTCTGCCCGAGCGAGCCACGCCCCACCCACACCACGTCACCCATGGAGACGAGCTCGTCGAGCAGGCGCGGGTTGTAGTTCGCGACGCGGCTCGCGATGACGTCGCGCTCGATGACGCTCGCCGGCAGGGCGAGGCCCTGCAGCTGGAACACCACCTCGAGCAGACGGTCCGACCCCGCCGCTCGCGAGCCGATGCCGTGCCATTCGGGAAGGAAGCGCGCCAGCGCCTCCGGTGGGACGGACTCGACCTCGCGACGCAGCGCTGCCAGCGACCGTCGCCGGAGCATGCGTAGCACTTCGGGATGGCAGTGCTCTCGCCCATGCGCGGCCGGCCGGAACTCGCCGGCGATGAGGTCGCCACGCGAAACGAGCTCGCTCAGCGCCTGCTCAACCGCCGGCTCCGGCGTCCCCCACCGCGCCGCGACGTCGGCGGCCACGAACGGCACGTGGGTCCGGGCGTAGCGCCGCAAGAGCGAGTGCAGAGGTTGCGCACCAGGGTCGAGGAACGCCTCGGGCAGTCCGATCGGAAGGCTCACACCGAGAGCCTCGCGGTATTTGCCGGCGTCCTCGGCCGCGATCCAGCGCGCCTCACCGGCAACACGGACCGCCACGGCCCGGCGGTCGCGCTCGAGATCGGCGAGCCATTCCTGGGCCACCCCGCGCGCGGTCGCCTCGGCGTCACTCAGGTCGCCCAGGCGCACGAGCAGGTCATGGGCCTCGTCGGCGTCGCGCGGGAATCGTTCGGACAGGAGACCCTGCAGCTCGAGCTCGACCTGCGCGATCGACTCCGGATCCAGGAGCTCGCGCAGGTCCTCGCTGCCCAGCAGCTCGGCCAGCAGGTCGCGGTCGAGCGTCAGCGCCTGCGCACGGCGCTCCGCCAGCGGAGCGTCGCCTTCGTACATGAAGACCGCGACGTACGAGAACAGGAGCGATGAGGCAAACGGCGAGGCGCGTTCCGTGTCCACCGCTACGACCCGCACCTCCCGCGAGCGAATCCGGCGCAGGAACTCGATGAGGGCGGGCATGTCGAAGTGATCGCTCATGACCTCGCGCCACGTCTCGGCGAGGATCGGGAAGTCCGGGTACTTGCCCGCCACCTGCAGCAAGCCCGCGCTGCGCATCCGCTGCTGCCACAGCGGCGTGCGCTGCCCAGGTCGCCGGCGCGGCAGCAGCAGCGATCGCGCCGCGTTCTCGCGGAAGTGCGCGGCAAACAACGCGGACGCCGGCAGCTGCGACGACACGAGCTCCTGCACCTCGTCGGGGTCGAGGATCAGCTCCTCGAGCGACGGCGGCGACTCCACGTCCGGCAGGTGCAGCGCGACACCGTCGTCGGTCCACAGAGCGCGAGCGTTGACCGACAGGCGCTCCTGCAGCCGCGCCTCCAGCGCAAGGGCGAGTGGTGCGTGCACCCTGCTGCCGAGGGGCGTGTGCACGCAGACCCTCCAGTCGCCGATCTCGTCCCGAAAGCGCTCGACGACGACTGTGCGGTCGTCAGGCACAGCTCCCGTGGCCGCGGCCTGCTCGGACAGGTAGGCGAGCAGGTTCTTGACCGCGCGGTCGTCAAAGCCCGCGCGTTCGCGGAGCCGGCGCTCGGCGGCCGCGGGCTCGGCGCCGCGCAGCTCGCGGACCATCTTGCCCAGCGCCAGGCCGAGCTCCGCCGGCCGGCTGGGCGCGTCGGCTTTCCAGAAAGCGATCTTCCCGGGTTCGCCGGGCGCGGGCGTTACAAGAACCTGCGAGTTCGTGATGTCGGCGATGCGCCACGTCGACGCGCCCAGCACGAACGTCTCGCCGACGCGGCTCTCGTACACCATCTCCTCGTCGAGCTCGCCGACGCGCCGGCCGTCATCGAGGAGATTGACCGTGTACAGGCCGCGGTCGGGGATGGTGCCCGGGTTGGTGACGGCCAGCTTCTGCGCGCCGGCGCGGCCACGCACGGTGCCGGCGATGCGATCCCACACGATTCGCGGTCGCAGCTCGACGAACTCGTCGGACGGGTACCGGCCGCTGAGCATGTCGAGCACGGACTCGAAGGCGCGAGGACCGAGCTCGCTGTACGGATAGGCTCGCCGCACCACGGCCGACAGCTCGTCCACCTTCCATTCGTCCATCGCGCACATGGCCACGACGTGCTGCGCGAGCACGTCGAGCGGCCGGCGCGGGACGACGGTCGACTCGATCCGCCCGTCGAGCATTCCCTCGACGACGGCCGCCGCCTCGAGCAGGTCCCCGCGGAACTTCGGGATGACGACGCCTTTCGAGACCTCGCCCACCGAGTGGCCCGCACGACCCACCCGCTGGATGCCGGCCGCGACGCTCGGCGGCGCTTCGACCTGGAGCACGAGGTCGACCGCGCCCATGTCGATACCGAGCTCGAGGGTGGACGTCGCCACCAGGCCGCGCAGCGTGCCCGCCTTCAGCTGGTCTTCGATGACGAGCCGCTGCTCGCGCGCGATCGAGCCGTGATGCGCGCGCACGAGATCCTCGCCCGCCTCCTCGTTGATGCGCGCCGCCAGCCGCTCGGCGAGCCGCCGCGAGTTGACGAAGACGATGGTCGAGCGATGCGCGAGGATCAGCTCGAGCAATCGCGGGTAGATGGCGGGCCAGATGCTGTTGAGCGTGCGCCCGCTTTCCTCCTCGGCCGACAGGCGCGACATGTCCTCGACCGGCACCTCGACCTTCACCTCCATGGTCTTCAGGCGGCCCGCGTCGATGATCGCGACGTCCCGTCCGGCGCCCCCAAGAAATCGCGCGACCTCCTCGAGCGGTCGCTGCGTCGCCGACAGGCCGATGCGCTGCGGCTCGACTCGAGTGAGCGCGCAAAGCCGCTCGAGGCTCAGCGCCAGGTGAGAGCCGCGCTTGGTGCCGGCCACCGAGTGGATCTCATCGACGATGAGCCAGCGCACGGACGCGAGGATGCGGCGAGCCTGACTCGTCAGCAGGAGATACAGGGACTCCGGCGTCGTGATGAGGATGTCCGGTGGGTGCCTCTCCATGGAGCGGCGCGTCTCGGCGGGGGTGTCGCCAGTGCGAATCGCGGCGTTGATGTCGGGCGCGGTGCCGCCCGCCGCCTCGACCTGGCGGCTGATGCCCACGAGCGGTGACCGCAGGTTGCGGTCGACGTCATGAGCCAGGGCCTTCAGCGGCGACACATAAAGGACGCGACAGCGCTCTGACTCCGCCGGCATCGGCTCGGACATGAGCCTGTCCAGGCACCAGAGGAACGCCGCGAGGGTCTTGCCGCTGCCGGTCGGCGCGGCCATGAGCGCGTGCCGGCCTTCCGCCACCTGCCGCCAGCCGCGCTCCTGAACGTCGGTGGGCGAGGCGAAGGCGGCGCGGAACCAGCCGCGCGTCGGCCCCGAAAAGAGATCTAGAGAGGACCCCACGGACACAAGTCTGACCAGTTTCGGATCCACAAACAAGTGTTCGTTAACAGGGCGGGCGAATACGATCTCGGGGTCAAGTTGATCGATCCCCACCTGTACCGCGACGTCATGGCCACGTTCCCTTCAGGCGTGGTCGTCGTCACCGCCTACGGCGAGGACGGCCTGCCTCGCGGACTGACCGTGAGCGCCTTCAGTGCCGTCAGCCTGGAGCCGCCCCTCGCCCTCGTGTGCATCGCCAAGACGTCGAACACGCTCCCCGCGGTGCAGCACGCGCGCGGGTTCACCGCGAACATCCTGGCCGCGGGACGCGACCAGCTGGCGCGCCGCATGGCCACGAAGCTCTCGGACAAGTTCGACGGCATCGCCTGGCGGCGGTCGCATGGCGGACTGGGCGGGCCCGTGCTGGAAGAGGACGCGGCCGCCTACGCCGTGTGCACGCTCGAGCAGACGATCGAAGCCGGCGATCACTGGGTCCTCATCGGCGCCGTGGTCGAAGGCGGTCACCGAAAAGACCTGACGCCGATGGTCTTCAGCCGCCGCGAATACCGGCCTCTTTAGATGCGGCAGGCGCTCATCACCGCGGGCTTGCTCGTGCCTCTCGGTCTCGACACGTTCGCTCTCGCGGCCGCGCTGGGACTGGCCGGGTTGGCCGGCCGGGACCGGTGGCGGATCACGCTCGTTTTCACGGCCTTCGAGGCGGGCATGCCGATACTCGGCCTGCTCGTCGGTCGCGTCGCCGGCGCCGCGCTCGGCGACTACGCCGGTTACGGCGCGGTGGCGCTGCTGTTCGGCATCGGCGTGTGGATGGTCTGGCCCGGACGGGACGAGGAAGCCGAAGAGCGGCGTGTGCGCCTGCTGGCGAGCGCTCGGGGCGTCGCGGTCCTGACGCTGGGACTCAGCATCAGCATCGACGAGCTCACGGTCGGGATCAGCGCCGGCCTGCTCGGCCTGTCGCTGCTTGTCGTCGTGATCTGGGTGGCCGTGCAGGCGTTCATAGCGACGCAAATCGGATTGCGCCTCGGCGCGCGCCTGAGTGAGGCGTTGCGCGAGCGGGCGGAATGGATCGCCGGGGCGGCCCTGATCCTGCTGGCGATCGTCTTGCTGGTGCTGCAGGTGTTTCGAATCTGAGTCAGAGCGTCGGCGACGGCCACGACGGCACCAGCTGGGTGATGCCCGTGGAAAGTACGTAAAGCTGGTTCGTGAGCAGCAGCAATCCCATCACCACCAGCACCGACGCCGAGATGTAGTCGATGACACGGCGATGTCTGTTGACATAGACGACCAGCGGTCGTGCCCGTTCCACCAGGAGCGCCACCGCCACGAACGGGATTCCCAGCCCCAGGCAGTACGCGACCATCAGGCCCAGGCCCTGCGCCGTGGTCCCGATGGTCACGGCCGAGCTGAGCACCGCGCTGAGGGTCACGCCGATGCAGGGCGTCCATCCGCTCGCGAAACCCATGCCGAGCAGGAATCCGCCGGCGGCGCCACCACCCGAC
>DASSLR010000030.1:0-5794 GCA_035689345.1 Candidatus Dormiibacterota bacterium | reverse complement strand
CGGACGGGCACGCGATCGATCGCACGCCCGGTGGCGGCGCGCACGGCGGCGATGACGGCAGGCCCCGACGAGATCGTCGGCGGCTCGCCGACTCCCCTGAGGCCGTAGGGCGAGGTCGGGTCGCCCAGCTCCAGCACGTCCATGCGCACCGGCGGCATGTCGAGGATCGTGGGCAGGAGGTAATCGGTGAAGGACGCGTTGCGGATGACGCCGTCCTTGACCTGGATCTCCTCCATGACCGCGAGCCCCAGCCCCTGCGCCGAGCCGCCCTCGATCTGGCCTTCGACCGCCTGCGGATTGACCGCCTTGCCGACGTCCTGGGCGGTCGCGAGCTCCACGACTTTGAGCAGGCCGAGCTCGGTGTCCACGTCGACCACCGCGCGATGCGCCGCGAAGGCGAACTGCAGGTGCGCGTTCGCCTGGCCTGTTTCCGGGTCGAGGGGAAATGTCTGGGAAGGGTGGAACTCGCGCGTCTCGTCGATCACCTCGTCGCCGAGCAGCGTGGCCAGCGGCACGACGACCTTGCCCGTGCCGGAGACGACGTTGTCGTTCTCGATGTGCAGGCCGGACGGCGCGCGCAGCTCGGCTCGCGCCATGGCGATGACGCGGTCGCGGACCGCCTCGCACGCCGCCTTCACGGCGCCGCCCGTGATGTAAGTCTGGCGTGACGCGGACGACGATCCCGCCGAGCCGACCCTCGTGTCGGCGTTGACCACGACCACGTCGTTTACCCCTAGCTCTGTGCCGGCGATCTGGGCCTGCACGGTGACCAGGCCCTGGCCGACCTCGGCGGCGGCGGTGTGGACCTCGACTGCCGGCCTACCGTTCCGGACGAACATGCGCACGCGGGCGGTCGAGTAATCGTTGAACCCCTCGGAGTAGCCGACGTTCTTGAAGCCGACGGCGTAACCGACGCCGCGCTTCACGCCCTCGCCGTGGGTGGTGTTCGAGACACCGCCTGGGAAGCTCGTGAGGTCAAGCCCCCCACCCTGACCCTGCGCGCCAGCCGCGGTATGGACGCGTTGCTCGCTATCAATTTGTGCCCCCCGCGGGGGGGAGGGAACTGGCCTCTCTTTGACCAATCGCAGTAGCTCGGCTACCGGAGCCGGGCCTTCGACCCTCTGGCCGGTGATCAGCGTGTCGCCCGTCTGCAGCGCGTTGCGCAGGCGCAGCTCGACCGGGTCCATGCCGAGCGCGGCGGCGAGCCTGTCCATCTGAGCCTCGTGCGCGTAGCAGTTCTGGACCGACCCGAAGCCGCGCATGGCGCCACACGGCGGGTTGTTGGTGTAGACCACGATCCCGTCGATGGTTGCGTTCGGCACGCGATACGGGCCGCACGAGAAGCACGACGCGTTGGCGATCACCGCGGTCGAGCTCGATGCATACGCGCCGCCGTCGAGGACGATGCGGGCTTTGACGTAGACCAGGCGCCCGTCACGGTCGGCGCCGTGCTCGTAGCGCAGCCTGCCCGGGTGCCGGTGCACGTGTCCGACGAACGACTCCGGCCGCGAGTACGACATCTTCACGGGCCGGCCCGTGTGCAGGGCCAGCATGCACGCGTGCGCCTGCATGGAGAGGTCCTCGCGCGCGCCGAAGGCCCCGCCGATGCCGGCCATGGTGAGTCGCACCTTCTCCGGCGGCAGGCCGAGCGCGCGGGAAAGCTGCTCGACGTCGACGTGGAGCCACTGGGTGGCGATGTGCAGGTCGACGCCGCCCTCGCCATCGGGGATGGCAAGCCCGGATTCCGGACCGAGCGGCGCCTGGTCCTGCATGCCGATCTCGAACTCGCCCTTGACCACGACGTCAGCACTCGCCGACTGATCGCCGTGGCGGATCTTGATGTGGCGCAGGACGTTGCCGCTCGGGTGCAGCTTCGGCGCGTCTTCGCGCAGCGCCGCTTCCGCGTCGGTGAGCGGCTGCATCACCTCGTACTCGACCTTCACCAGCTGGGCGGCCCGCCGGGCCTGCTCTGGATGGTCGGCCGCGACCAGCGCGACCGCCTCGCCCCAGTAGCGCGCGACGTCCTCGGCCAGGACCGGCTGGTCCTGGATCTCCAGGCCGTAGCGATTGCGGCCCGGCACGTCGCGGTGCGTGAGGACGGCGTGCACGCCCGGCGCCGCCAGCGCCGCCGAAGCGTCGACGCCGACGATGCGCGCGTACGGGTGAGGGCTGCGCACCGTGGCGCCCCACAGCATGCCTTCGACGTTCAGGTCCGACGAGTAGACGAAGGTGCCGGCCACCTTGGCCGGGCCGTCGGGGCGGCGAACGCTCTCTCCGACCCTCACTGACCTTTCCCCACGAACTCTGAGCCTGCGGCGCGAGTTCGCGGGGACCTCTCAACAAGGCCCGCGGCCAGGTTGACCGCGTCGATGATCTTCGCGTAGCCGGTGCAGCGGCAGATGTTGCCCGCGAGCGCCTCGCGGATCTGCGCCTCGCTCGGGCGGCGCACGCGCTGCAGCAGGTCGTGCGTCGCGACCACGAGGCCGGGCGTGCAGAATCCGCACTGCACGGCGCCCGCCTCGAGGAAGGCCTGCTGCACCGGGTGCAGCTCCTGCGGGCGGGCGAGGCCCTCCACCGTCACGATCGCCCGGCCGTCGGCCTGGCCCCCGAGCACGAGGCACGCGCACGCGAGCACGCCGTCGAGGAACACCGAGCACGAGCCGCACTCGCCCTGCTCGCACGCGTTCTTCGACCCGTAAAGCCCGAACCGCTCGCGCAGGACGTAAAGGAGGCTCTCGCCTTCCCACACGCCCTCGGCCTCGCGGGCGACGCCGTTGACGGTGCAGGCGATCTTCACGCCCAGCCGACCCGGTAGTCGTGCCAGGCCCATTCGAGGCTGCGCCGCGCCATGACCGCCAGGGCGTGGCGGCGGTACGCCGCGGTGCCGCGCACGTCGTCGATCGGCTTGGCCGCCGCGGCCACGAGCTCGCCGAACCGCCGGACGGCAGCGTCGGCGGGCGGCTTGCGGCCCTCCCAGTCGAGCTCGCCGGCGATGAAGCGCTCCGCGTCACTCGCGGCGAGCGGCGTGGGCCCCGCCGAGCCGATGCCCGTGCCGACGCGGCGGCGCGCGGCGTCCAGCGCGAGCGCGAACGAGCAAACCGCGATGACCATCGCGTTGCGCGTGCCGACCTTGGAGAAGGTCTCGGGTCCGGCCGCCGGCGCGACGAGGAACGCCGTGATCAGCTCGTCCTTGCGGGCGGCGTTGCGCTTGGGGCCGGTGAAGAACTCACGCACGTCCACGCGCCTGGTGCCCGACTTCGAAGCGAGCTCCACCGTCGCGCCGGCAGCGAGCAGCGGGGGTAGCGCGTCGCCGGCGGGCGAGGCGGTGCCGAGGTTGCCGCCGACCGTGCCGCGGTTGCGGATCTGGGGCGAGCCCACGGTGCGCGAGGCCATGGCGAGGCCGGGCATGCGGTCGCCGAGCTCGTCGACGAGCCTCGTGTACGTCACGCCGGCGCCGATGCGAACGAAGCCGTCCTCGGTTGCCCACTCGGCCAGCTCGCGCACGCGCGTCACGTCCATGACCGTCTCGGGGCGGCGGTGATCCAGGTTGATCTCGACCATGACGTCCGTGCCGCCCGCGATCGGCACCGCTTCGGGGTGGGCAGCCTTCATCTCCAGCGCCTCGTGGAGACTCGACGGCTGGAGGAACTCCATCACCAGGCCTCGGGCCGGTCGGGGACGCCCTCCCGCTTGACTGTGCCTTCGATCAGTCCGTACGGCCTGTCCGCCGCGTAGAAGACCTCGTTTGGATTGTCGAGCCCGAACGGCGAGAGGTCGACCACGAAGTGGTGCTTGTTGGGCATGGCAAGCCGGATCTCCACGACGTCGCCGCACGCCTCGAGCACCGCCTTGCCCATCTCGTACAGCGTCGACTGCAGCGACAGGCTGTGGTGCCGCGCGAACGTGTCTTTCAGCTTGCCTGTGGCCACCTCGAAGCAGCGTCCCCAATCGGCGCGGTCGCTGCCATAAAGCCAGCGGGCGGCGACCGAGGTCGCCATGATCCGGTCGCGCGTCTCGGGCAGGGTCGTGTAGCGATCCTTGATGTAGCCGTGGAACTCGGAGTCGGTCGTCTTCAACACGACCAGGCCCGTGATGCCGCTGACCACCGAGGCGGCCTCGCGCGTGCGCGTGACCGTGGTGGTGCGTGTCGCCGAGCCGGAGCGCTCGAACGCGTGCGCGCCGAGGCGGCTCCATCCGAACTCCTCGATCGCGACCCGCGCCCGGTGGACCGGATCGAACTCCCGCACGAAGTGCTCGGCCAGCCTCAGGCCGAAGTCCTCGATCTCGCCGATGCCGTCGTGCGCAAACGCGAAGACCGTGTTCTTCTGCGTGTCCGTCGGCACGACCTTGCTGTTGTCGCCCGTGAGGTGCGTGTCGGAAAAGTCACCTGCCAGGGCGATGCTCACGTTGAGGTCCTGGATGCGGTGCTCGCGTCCCTCCTTGGTGATGCGTACGACTCGCGTCTCCGCCTTGCCGTACTGGTTGTCGCCGAGCACGATCTCACCCACGGCTACACACCCTTATATGTGGTGTAGCCGAACGGGCTCAGTAGGAGCGGGACGTGGAGGTGACCCGCGCCCTCGAAGGTGAACACGACGCTCACCTCGGGGTAGAAGGCGCTGAGCCCGGAGCGCTCGAAGTAACGCTGCGTCGCGAAGACGAGCCGGTAGTCGCCCGCCTCGAGGTCGTCCTCAGACATCTCGCGGACGCGGCCGTCGGCGTCGGTCACCGATTGCGCGACGTCCTTCCAGTCGCCGTCGGCCTCGCGCCGGCTCAGGGTGACCTCCAGCCCGGCGGCCGGCGTGCCGCGCATCGTGTCCAGCACGTGCGTCGAAAGGCTCATGACGCGAGCGCCTTCTCCAGGCGCATCAGCGCGATCCCGCGCAGCTCGCGCTTCGCCTCCTGCAGCTCGTCGGCCGGGCTGTTCTTCATGCGCCGGCGCAGCTCCGCCAGGATCTCCTCGCCGCTGTGTCCGCTGGCGAAGATGAGAAAGACGTGGCCGAAGCGCTCCTCATAGCGACGATTCTCGGCCGCGAGCGCCGCCAGCGTCTCGGCCGAGGATTGCATCGCCCGGCTCTGCTCGCGTTCGGAGCTCCGCGGCGCGTCGCCGCCTCGCTCGCCGATGCGCGGGTGCGCCTTCATGGCCGCCAGCCATTCCTCATCGGTCAGCGCGTCCATGGCGCTCTCGGCGGGTTGGCCCGAGGCCACCGCGCGCGCCCAGCGTCTGCTGGCGAGGCAGGCGTAGAGGCGTTCTTCGAGATCGTCACTCAACGCCCAGAGGCACCAGCTCGAAGCGGCCCACGTCGACCAGCCCGCGATCCGTGATCTTGAGCTCGGGGATGACCGAAAGCGCGAGGAAGCTCAGGGTCATGAACGGCGAGGCCATGGTGGAGCCCATCGAGGCCAGCCGTCGCTCCATCGAGCGCAGGCGCTCGTGCACCTCGGCCAGCGGCCTGTCGCTCATCAATCCCGCGATGGGCAGCGGCAGCTCCTCCACCGCTCGGCCGCCCTCGGCGATGACGATGCCGCCGCCGATCTCGGCCAGCCGCTCCGCGCACGCCGCCATGTCGGCGTCGTCGACGCCGAGCACGACCACGTTGTGCGCGTCATGCGCGACCGTCGACGCGAACGCGCCACGCTTCAGCCCGACGTTGGTCGCGAACCCGAGGCCGACGCGTCCGCTGGCGTGGTGCCGCTCGAGCACCGCGATCTTCACCAGGTCACGCGTCGGGTCGGCGACGACGGCGCCCTCCTGGACGGTCGGTTCGAGCGCCTCCGTACCGGTCAGCAGCTG
>DASSLR010000029.1:0-14035 GCA_035689345.1 Candidatus Dormiibacterota bacterium | reverse complement strand
CAGTAGGGCGTAGCGGGCTCCGCCTGGCTGCAGCTGAACCAGCGACTTTTCGACCAGGCCCACAAGCAGTTGGACGGCATAGTCGGGCGTGATGCCGGCCCCGGTGCAGACAGCTTCCAGGGCCTCGAGATCGAAGCCTCCGTTGAAGACGCCGAGCCGCCCGAAGATCACTCGCTCGTCTTGCGTCAGCAGGGCATAGCTCGTGCCGATGGCTTCGTTGAGGGATCGATGCCGCGATGGGAAGTCGGGACCAGTCTGCGCAAGTATCTCCGAGCGCTCAATCAGCCGGGAAAGAATCCTCGCCGGCGGCATTGACTTGGTCGCAGCAGCCGCCAGCTCGATGGCGAGAGGTATGCCGTCCAGACGCACACAGATGCTGGCGATGGTGGCGCCCGCTGAAGGCCCGTAGTCGAACTCAGGATTCCGGGCTCTGGCACGCTCCAAAAAAAGTGCCACCGATGGGACCGACGACAGCTCCGCAGGAGCAGGCAAGCGATCCACGTCGGGCAGCTGAAGAGGCTTGAGTGGATACTCGTGCTCCCAGCGCAAGAGGTGGAGGGATTCGCGGCTGGTCACCAGGATCTTGATTCCCCCACACGCCACAAGCAGTTCCGCGATGTTCGCGGCGGCCGTCAGGACCTGCTCGAAGTTGTCGAGCATGATCATCATCTGCTTGGTTCTGAGGGCGCTCAGCATTTCCTGGAATTTCGGTCGAGTGCCGACCACCTGAGCGATAGCCGACGGAACCAGCGTCGGTTCTCTGATGGCCGACAGGTCAACAAAACATGCCCCGCCGCTGAACTCGTCTGCCAGCTCTTGCGCGATGCGTACACCGAGGCTCGTCTTGCCCACGCCCGGCGGGCCGGTGACGGTTACAAGTCGAACGTCCGGCCGCAGCAACAGCTGGCTGATCTCCGCGGTCTCGCGTTCGCGACCCACGAGGAGGCTTGGCTGCGCCGGCCACAGAGCCTTCCCCGCTGATTCGCCGCTGGTCCGCAGAGATCGCAAGACTTCGGCCTGGGCAAACCGGGCGGCGATCTGGCTGCGGGACCTCAGGCCGAGCTTGTTCTGAATCTGCTCGACGTGCCATTCGGCGGTTCGGTTGCTGATGAAGAGCTTGTCGGCGATCTCGCGGTAGGTCAGGCCCTCCGCCACCAAGGCGCCAATCTCCAGCTCCCGCCTAGTCAGTCGCTCCAGGTCTGCGCCCATTACGCCCGCCGAGCGCCATTAAAGCACTCAAAAACCCGTAGTTCGCCCGGTGACAGTCGGGCAGCTCGCTCCTAGCCTCCATCGATATCAAACAGGAGGAGGAAGCCGATGCCAACCCCACGAGAGCTGCTCGACTACGTCATCGACGCGCTCAATTCAAAGGACGAGGAGCGATACATAAAGTTCGTCGGGCCTGAGTTCGAGCTCCGTGCGCCAGGCGGAGTGACCGTTCGCGGAAAGGAAGGGTTTCGCAACTGGCATCAAACCTGGACCGAAGCGTGCCCCGACTGCACGGTGCAGTGCCACAACGCGGTCAGCGATCCGACTCAGGTCATCTGGGAAGGCACCTTCACCGGCACGCACACCGGCGTTCTGCATTTGCCTTCGGGCGATGTCCCGCCCACGGGAAAGCACGTGACCGTCGACTACGCCGGCGCCATGCGGGTTGCGGGTAGGGAGATCGCCTACTGGCGCGACTACTTCGACTCGATGGAAATGATGGTTCAGCTCGGCCTGGTCGGCGCCGAGGCCAGAGCTTGATTTGGGAGATTGACTCAGATGCAGTTCCGGCATTTGTATCGTCTGACGGCTGTGCCGTTCGTATTGGCGCTCTGGCTCGCCGGCGCGCCGGCCGTGTACGCGGACGAGCCCACTCAGGGTGTGGGAACGGACACGATCTCTTTGTCGCCCGTGGTGGAGCGCCTCGCCGATGGCAACGTCTTCATCGACTACACGTTCACTGAGAACTTCGCTGGACTGGTGTCCGGCACCCGAGTCGGCTCCGGCGAGCTGGTGATCCACGCCGATGGAACCCTCAACACGCAGAATTCCGGGGTCTTCACCGGCACCATTGCCGGCAGATCGGGAACGGCGGTCATGGAGTTCTGGGGAACCGGAACGTTCGCGTCGGCGACCGGAAATCTGACAGGTGGGCATGGAACAGGCGGACTGGACGGTGTTCATCTCGTGGCAAAGGTCTCTGGGTCGGCGACCGGCCCGACGAGCCTAGCTGGCACCGAGACATTCAAGGTGACCTTCAGCGCCGCGTAGGCCGATGATCAGATCGGGGACGCGGGCGGGCCCCCGCGTCTCCGGTCTCATTTGCTTAGTCGCAGCAAACAGATTTTGGCTCCGGAGCAGGGATTCGAACCCTGAACCTTGCGGTTAACAGCCGCCTGCTCTACCGTTGAGCTACTCCGGAACGGCATCGTCAATCTTAGGTTCTGAACTCATTTGTCCGCCCATGGCCGCCTTGTACCGGGTGTTACACCGCAACTCCCGTCAAACTGCGGTCAGGCACTGCCACGGCGGGTGCAACCTCGCGCCGCGCTCATGCCGCGGTCTCATCCCTGAGTCGCTTGCCGGCCTGGGCGGCGCGTGCGTTGAAAGGCCGGCCCGGCCACCAGATCGGATCGCCGATGTCGTACATCAGTCCCGGCACGAGCAGGCTCCGCACGATCGCAGTGTCGACGAGCACGCCGAGCGCGATCGCAAAACCGACTTCGACGAGGACGACTAGGGGCAGCGCCGTGAAGACCGCGAATGTCGCGGCCAGAACCACGCCGGCCGAGGTGATGACGCCGCCGGTCCGCGCCAAACCGGACACCACGCCGGGCCGCGTTCCCAGCTTGCGGGTCTCCTCTCTGACCCGGGTCATCAGGAAGATGTTGTAGTCGATGCCGAGTGCGACCAGGAACACGAACGTCGTCAGCGGCCACGATGGATCCTCACCTGCGAGGTGGAAAACGTGTTCGAACACGAAGGCGCTGGCGCCGAGGGTGGCGAGATACGACAGCACGACGGTGGCGATCAAGAGGACCGAGGCGAGGATCGCTCGCAGCAGGATCAAAAGGACGACGAGGATCAGCACAAGCACGAGCGGGATGATCACGCGGTTGTCGCGCTCTGAGGCGAGCCGCTGGTCGAGGCTCCTAGCGGCCGTCCCGCCCACCAGGGCGTCCGAGTTCGGCACCGCCGCGACTGTGCTCCGCGCAGAGACGACGAGGTCCTGCGCAGCCCGACCATCAGGCTTGAGCTCGGTGCCGGCGAGGAGGAGGACCCGGCTGTCGACGACCTTGGCGGGCGCGCCCGGGACGGCCGAGTCGCTGTAGGCCGACACGCTGGTGATGCCGTCGAGCGACTCGAGCCTCGCGGTGACGTCGGCCTGGGTCGATTGCGAGGTCACGACGTAAAGTGGACTGCCGGCCCCGGCGGCGAAATGGCGGTCGGCGACATGCTGGCCGGCCACCGAGTCGAGAGTGGTGGTGTACTGGCGGTCCGCGGGGAGGCCGCTGGCATTCAGATTGGTAAGGCCGAGGATCAGGAATAGGAGCAGCCCGGCGGCCGCGAGCCACGTCGCGCGTGGACGCCGGCCGACCGCGGCGGCCACTCGGTCCCACACGCTCAGCCGGCCGGTGCTCTCCGTGGATTCCACATGAGGCACGACCGGCCAGAACAACCAGCGGCCGGCTAGGGCCAGGATCGCCGGCATCAGTGTCAGCATCGCGATCATCACTACCGCGATGCCGATGGCCGACGAGCCGCCAAGTGTGCGGTTGGCACCCTGCTCAGAGAGCAGCAGGACGACGAGCGCGAGGATGACCGTGCAGCCAGACGCAAGGATCGCTGGCGCAGCGCCGCGCCAAGCGGCCAGCACAGCCTCGGCGGCTGACGCATGGTGCCGCAGCTCCTCACGGTAGCGGCTGATCAGCAGGAGGGCATAGTCGGTCCCCGCGCCGAAGACGAGGATCGTGAGGATGCCCTGGCTCTGGCCGTTGGACTGGAGCCCGAATCGGGCGGCTGCCATGTAGACGAGCGCCTGCGCGACGAGCAGGGAGATCCCCACCACGGAGATCGGGAGCATCCAAAGCACGGGGCTGCGGTAGACGAGCAGGAGGATGACGATGACGACCAGCCCGGTGCCCAGGAGCAGCTTCACATCGAGGCCCTTGAATGCGGCACCGAAGTCGGCCGCGAGCGCCGCGGGGCCGGTCACGTGCGCGACAAGCCCGTTCTGGCCATGGACCCGGGCGCGAACGGCGTCGACTTCCTCGCCGACCTTCAGAAAGTCCGCCGCGTTGAGCTCGGCGAAGAACTGGAGCGCCTGCCCGTCACTCGACGCGATCACCGGCGAGACGCCGCCGACCACACCACCCGCGGCGCTCACCGCGGCCGCCTGGCCCGCGACCAGTTCCGTGTCCGCCGGAGTGATGCCGGACTTCCGCTCGTAGACGACGATCACGGGGATCGAACTCGCGCCCTGGAAGCCGCCAAGCAGCCTGGTCACCTGGGTTGACTGAGCGGAGCTCGGGAGGAACGCCGCCGGGTCGTTCTGCTGGATTCCACTCAGCTTCGCAGCGAACGGTGCCGCCAAAGCGACCACGACAAGCGCCGCCGCCACCACGAGTCCGGCAGTCAACCTCGGTCTGGACCCCATCCACGTCACCTCACCCTGAAAGATGCCCCATTTAATCGAACGTTCATTAGAATTATTCCACGCCAGCCATCATGGAACCACGCGTCGGGCGGCCTCTGGGTCACAGCGACGGCTACGAAGCGCAACGCGAGCTCATCCTTCGGGTCGCCGCGTCGGTCTTCAGCCGGCGGGGATTTGACGCGGCGTCGATGCGCGACGTGGCGCGCGAGGCTCGCCTCTCAGCCGCGTCGCTGTACCACTACTTCTCGTCCAAGGAGGCCCTGATGGAGGGGCTGATCGATCGCGCAGCCAGCGGGCCGCGAGCCGGGATCCAGGCGGCGGCGCTTCGGACCGTCACCGTGCGAGGGCTGCTCGATGCTCTCGGCCGCGGGTTCTTTCTCGGCGCAGGACAACCGGAAACTAAACGGCTGCTCCACGCGGTGTTCCTGGCCGCCCACGAGCGCCCGGCGTGGGGTCGCATGTACCTCGAGCGCATTGTCGACCCGGCCGAAAGCTCCGCGGCTACGGCTCTCGCCGCGCTCATGTCACCGGCCGCCCGCCGTCGACTCGACCCGGCCGCGGTGGTGAAGCAGCTGGTCGGGGCGCTGCTTTCGTTCATCATCGAGGAGGAACTGCTCAGGCGTCGGGGCAAGAACCATCCACGCCGCGAGGCGTACCTCGAGCAGGTGGTCGACGTCATCGCGTCCGGCGTTGAAGCGATCGCCGCGCGCCGCTGACGGCTGCAAGGACTCCGCGACCGGCCGGTCGCCAGTCTGCTTGATCAATTACATCCGGCTGCATGGCCTGAAATAAGCGTTGAACGTATAGCTAGCGGATCCGAGACCTTCCGGTTGTGGGGCCACGCGCCGCGTTGGTCGTGCTCACCGAGCCGATCAGTTCAGCGAGCTGAACGCCGCGCGCAGCTCGGGCGAGAACAGCTCCGGCTCTTCCCAGGCTGCGAAGTGGCCGCCCTTGTCGACCTCATGGAAGTAGCCGACGTTCGGGTAGCTCGCCTCGACCCAGCTCCGCGGAGTCCGCAGACGCGCCATGGACATCTCTCTCCTCGAGGGGTGGCCTGAGCTCGGGGAATTCTAGGGCCTGAAGCAACGCCGATCGCCGCCTAGCGGAAGATAGCATCGACCTCCCACAGGTGATAGTTTTAGACAGTTATCGATAGAAATGAGCGCCTGCCGGGGGGTCGACGGCCGAGCTGGCTGACGCTGGGTGAGGCCAGTGAGAGGCTGGGCGTCACGCCCAGCACGCTGCGACGCTGGGCCGATCGCGGGCAGGTGCCGTCCTTCGTGACCCCAGGCGGTCACCGCCGATTTTCGGCGATCGTCGTCCAGGCCCTCGTGCCGGCCGCACGGACGCACAGGCCCGCCCTGGCCACCCTCGGTGAATCAACTGAACGCATGGCTCGGGCTTACCGGAGAGCACGGCCGTTGGCCTCGCCGTATCCGCAGGAGGGCTGGTTGTCGAATCTCTCTGACGCGCAGCGAGGCTGGTTTCGCGAGCGAGGAAGGGGCCTGGCGCGTGACCTGCTGGCATACCTGGACGCGAACCAGGATCAAGCTCCCGCCTTCATCGTGCGTGCGGAAAGCGATGCGCGCGAGTACGGAGCCGAAGCGGCGAAAGCCGGTGCATCGCTGAGCGATACGGTCGAAGATTTCCTGCGTTTCCGCAAGCCGTTCATCGACGAGCTCGCCAGCCTCGCGCGGAGGCGCGGCCTTGACACCGGAGAGGCCACGGGCCTCCTCGTAGAGGCACAGTCAGCCCTCGATCGCCTCCTGGTCGCGTTGATGACCGGCCACGGCGGGCCCGCGAGCGGCGATTGACGCAGCTCTGGGCGCTGACGGCGACCGCCAGTGACGTCGACGCCAGCGGGCGGGCGGCGATCGGCGGCGAGTTCAAGAAATGGATCGAACGCGGTGGCGCGGGTGTGGCGCTCATCACGTGCCATAGGGCCGAGCTCTACGGACTCGGAGCCATTCCCGAGCTGGGTGGGACGCGCACCAGAGTAGGGCGAGCCGCAACCTCCCACCTCATGCGTGTGGCATGCGGCCTCGAAAGCGTGATCGTTGGCGAGGACGAGGTTCTGCACCAGGTCCGCGACGCACTGCAGGTCGCCGGCATGAAGTCTGGTCTCGACCGTCGCCTGCGGCGCCTGTTCGAGACGGCGATCGCGGCCGGCCGCACCGCTCGCTCAGGCCGCTCGCAGGAGACCGGCAACCTGGCCGGCAAGGCGGTGGCCTGGCTCGGCAGCCACGGCGACATTTCGGGTCGAACGATCGTGGTCGCGGGTGCCGGCCGGATGGGCGCAGCCCTCGCCCACTCAGCCAGTAGCGCGGGCGCGCTCGTCATCATCGCCAGCCGCGACGTCGGCAACGCTTCACGGCTGGCCGATGTCTACGGCGCGCGTGGAGTGCCGCTCGGAGCCGCCGCGGACCTCGCCCGCCGCGCCGCCGGCGTGGCCGTCGCACTCGCGGGACCGTGGACGGAGCTCGAGAGCGTCGCTGCCGGCGATCTCCCTCCTGTCGCGGACATCTCCGCGCCCCCGGCGGTCCCCGTCTCCGTGCGCCGGCGCCTCAACGGCGGCTTCCTGGGTATCGACGATCTCTACCGGCAAGATGTATCACCGCCCAAGGCATATATAGAAGACGCGAGACGCCTGGTGGCCCTCAAGGCCGCCGAGTACGAGGCGTGGCTCGCGCGGACCGGCACGTGAGGATCCGGCTTGGCACTCGCGGGTCAACTCTGGCCGTGATCCAGAGTGAGTCTGTCGCGCAGCGTCTCCGCGATGCAGGGCACCAGGTGGAGCTTGTGCGAATCGTGACCGAGGGCGACCGGCGCCCCATCGACTCGGCGCCAGGCGATGGGATCTTCGTGGCCGCGATCGAGCAGGCGCTGATCGGAGGCGAGGTCGACATCGCGGTGCACAGCGCCAAAGACGTGCCTCTGGATGAAAACCCCCGTCTCGTCCTGGCCGCGTATCCGGCAAGGGCGGACCCGCGCGATGCGCTCGTGACCATGAGCGGAAACAGCTCGATCGAATCCCTGCGTGCGAACGCCTCGGTCGGCACGGACAGCCCGCGGCGCGCCGGGTTTCTTCTGGCCGCGCGCCCCGACGTGAGGATCGTCCCCCTCCACGGCAACGTCGACACGCGGCTGCGACGTCTCGACGCGGGCGAGGTCGATGCATTGGTGCTCGCGGCGGCCGGCCTGGACCGCCTCGGGCATGCAGGACGCATCGACGAGAGGCTCGATCCGGCGGTCGTGACGCCCGCCCCCGCTCAAGGGGCCTTGGTGATTGAAGCCCGGCGCTCCGACGCCGATCTGCTCCAACTGCTTGCTGCGCACGACCAACCCGACATCCGTTTGGCTGTGGAGGCGGAGCGGAGCGTGTTGACGGCCACGGGCGGCACCTGCCGCGCGCCGGTGGGCGCTCTCGCGCGCGTCGACAGAGCCGGCTTCGAGATCCTGGTCGGCGGCGTCAACAGTGACGGCTCGGATCTCCATGTCGAGTCTTTTTCTGGTAGTCGCGCGGACGCTCCGCAAATCGCTGCGGCGGCCGGCCGCAAGCTCGCTCTGGCGGTGCCGCTGCGATGACCGCCATCCTGGTGACCAGGCCCGGCGGATCAGCAGACCCACTCGTCGCCGTGCTCGCGGCTCGTGGTTACCGGGTGGTGGCAGTGCCCACTGTCACCACGCGCGCGGTCCCCGTCACCTGGCCCGACCTCGGTTCTTATCACTGGGTGGTCGTGACCAGCGCCGCGGGAGTCAAGGCGGTGCCTGAGCTGACTGCTTCGCCCCACTGGGCGGCGGTCGGCAGGGCGACGGCCGCGGCGCTGCGCGCGAGAGGGTGGGAGGCGGATTTCGTGCCGATCCGTTCCAACGGAGCCGGGCTGGCGACCGAGCTGCCTTCTGTGTCCGGCACGCACATCCTCGTGGTGCGGGCGTCGTTGAGCGACGCCGATGTCTCCGCCGGGCTCCGCGACCGCGGCGCATCTGTCGACGAGCTCATCGCGTACGAGACGGTCGAGGGTCCGGAGGAATCAGCCGAAGAGCTGCGGCGGACCCTGTCCGATGTCGACCTCGCCGCGGTTGTATTCGCGTCCGGATCCGCCGTTCGTGGTTTCGTGAAGCTTGGCGGCACCACGACGCTGCCCGCCGTCACGATCGGGCCTCGCACGAGTGCTGTCGCTCGGACTGCCGGGTTCACCGTCCTGGCAGAGGCCGCAGCGACCGATGTCGAGCAGCTCGCGGCCGCGATCGCGAGCGTGATTCCAGTGGAGGTGGGAAGGCCTTGGCAAGCGTGATTTCGACCCCGGCGATCAAGACTCCTGACATCGCTCGGCCGCGGCGATTGCGGACGAGCCCGGCATTGCGGTCGCTGGTGCGCGAGACCAGGGTCGCGCCCGCGCAGCTCATCGCTCCCCTGTTCGTGACCGGAGGTCGTGGACAGCGTCAGGAGATCGCGTCCCTCAGAGGCCACCACCGCTTCAGCCCGGACCTCGCGCTGCGCGAGGCTCACAGGCTGGCCGAGCTCGGGGTCGGCGCGGTGCTGTTGTTCGGCATTCCCGACGCGAAGGACGCGGTCGGTTCCGGTGCAGACGACCCGCGCGGACCGGTGCCCGAAACCCTTCGCCTGCTGCGCCAGGAAAAGCTCCCGCTCGCCCTCGCCGCCGACATCTGCCTGTGCGAATACACGTCGCACGGGCACTGCGGAGTGCTGGACGGAAACAGGATCGACAACGACGCCTCGCTGGCGCGGCTGGCCGCGGCGGCGATCGCTTACGCGGAGGCAGGCGCCGACATCGTGGCGCCGAGCGCGATGATGGATGGACAGGTCGCGGCGCTGCGCTCCGGGCTTGACGCGGCGGGATCGATCGACACGGCGATCATGGCGTACGCGTCCAAGCACGCATCGGTCTTCTACGCCCCCTTCCGCGACGCGGCCGGGTCGGCACCCAGCTTTGGCGACCGCAAGTCTTATCAGATGGACCCGGCGAATGCGCGCGAAGCGATGCGAGAGATGCAGCTCGATGCCGACGAAGGCGCGGACATCCTCATGGTCAAGCCGGCCATCACGTCACTGGATCTCCTGGCGCGTGCCCGCGATCGTTTCGACCTGCCTCTCGCCGCGTACCAGGTGAGCGGCGAGGCCGCCATGATCGAGGCCGCCGCGGAACGGGAATGGGTCGATCGACGCGGCGCCGTGCTCGAATCGCTCACGGCGATCGCGCGTGCGGGCGCCGGCATCGTCATCACCTACTTCGCTGCCGACGTAGCCGCCTGGATGCGCGAGCAGTGACGGCCGACGGTCACTTCGTGCAGGCGATCGCCCTCGGGTTGGATCCCGCGTGGCGCCGCCTCGATCGTGACGAGCGCTGCCGGTCGGCCGAACAGTTCTGCGCGGCCATCAACACCGAATCTCCCGCCACGACATTCACCTACTCGATGGTCGGGCTCAAGGCCGGCGTCGACCTGATGCTCTGGACCCTCGCGCCGTCGCTCGAAGCGATCGAGGAAAGCAGCGCCCGCGCGTTGCGATCCGGGATGGGCTCCTGGATGACGGTGCGCCACAGCTTCCTCGGCATCATCCGGCCGTCGCAGTACACGAGGCGCCCGACGGCGCAGGAGCAGTCGCTGTTCAGCGGCGAGCGCTCCACGTATCTCGTCGTCTATCCGTTCACGAAGAGCACCGACTGGTACCTGCTGGATCGTGATGAGCGGCAGCGAGTGATGAACGAGCACATGAAAGTCGGGCATCGCTACAAACAGGTGCGGCAGCTGCTCGCCTACTCCTTTGGGGTTGACGACATGGATTTCCTGGTCGCTTACGAGACCGACGACCTCCCCGCGTTTGGCGAGCTGGTGCGCGAGCTTCGAGCGACGGAAAGCCGGCGCTCGACGGTGCGCGACACTCCCATCCTGACCGGGATCCACCGGCCCCTGGACGAGATCACGCGACTGCTCGGGGCACAATGACCACCGCCACCGAGACAGGATGGCGAGAGCGCGCCGCGAGCCTCTTCCCGGGCGGCGTGAACAGCCCTGTTCGCGCCTACCGGGCCGTCGGAGGATCGGCTCCTGTGCTCGTGCGCGGTTCCGGTGCCTACGTGTGGGATGACGAGGGCCGCAGGTACATCGACTACGTGGGCGCCTTCGGGCCGCTGGCTCTGGGGCACGCGCATCCCGCGGTCGTGGACGCGATCAGATCCGCCGTGGAGGCGGGCGGCTCGTTCGGCGTCACGAGCCCTGGCGAGGTGCGACTGGCCGAGTTGATCCGCGCGCGCATGCCGTCGGTCGAGCGCCTGAGGTTCGTGAACAGTGGGACCGAAGCGGCGATGAGCGCGCTGCGGGTGGCTCGAGCCGCGACCGGACGCGACCTGATCCTCAAGTTCGACGGCGGATATCACGGACATGCTGATTCACTGCTGGTCGAGGCCGGCTCGGGAGCGGCCACGCTGTCCATCCCGGGCAGCGCAGGAGTCGCGGCGCCCGTGGCCGCGCAAACGCTCGTCGCCGCCTACAACGACCTGGACTCGGTGGCGGCGCAATTCGAATCGCGTCCACGCCAAATTGCGGCGGTGATCGTGGAACCGGTGGCGGCGAACATGGGAGTGGTCCCGCCCGAGCCGGGCTTTCTGCGGGGGCTGCGCGATCTGACCTCGGCCGATGGCTCGCTGCTCATCTTCGACGAGGTGATCACCGGATTTCGAGTCGGGCCCGGCGGCGCGCAGGAGCTGTTCGGCGTGCGGCCAGACCTCACGGTGCTCGGCAAGATCATCGGCGGCGGCCTGCCCGTGGGTGCGTACGGCGGCCGCGCTGACCTGATGGAGCTCGTCGCGCCGGCCGGACCGGTGTACCAGGCCGGCACGCTTTCCGGCCACCCGGTCGTCATGGCCGCAGGTGAGGCGACGATCCATCAGCTCACCCCGGCGGTCTACGCGGCAATGGAAGTCCAGGCCGCCAGGCTCCAGGCGGGCCTGGTCGCCAGAGGCGCCGTGGTGACCCGCGTCGGCTCTCTCTTGACCCGGTTCTTCTGCGCCGGGCCGCCCCAGAACTTTTCTCAAGCCAAGACCGCCGACGCCGAAGCCTTTGCACGCTTCTTCCAGTCCATGCTCGGCGCCGGAATCCTGTTGCCGCCGTCCCAGTTCGAGGCGTGGTTCGTCTCCGCCGCGCACGACGCCGCGGTGATCGACGCGACGCTGGACGCCGTCGCTTGAGCCGGTTCCTCGACGCCCTGCGCGGAAAGCCGGTGGATGTCACGCCCGTGTGGCTGATGCGGCAGGCGGGTCGGTCGCTGCCCGAGTATCGCAAGCTCAGGGAGCGGTGGTCCCTCACCGACATCGTGGCCCAGCCGGACCTCTGCGCCGAGGTGACGCTGCAGCCGGTGCGACGCCTGGGCGTCGACGCCGCGGTGATGTTTGCGGACATCATGCTGCCGCTCCAGGGCATGGGAGTTGATTTCGAGCTCGTGGAAGGCGTCGGGCCCGTGATCGCGAACCCGATCACGAACCAGGGCGACGTCGAGAGGCTGCGAGTGCCTTCCGGGAATGAGGCGGCGCCTCAAGTGATCACCGCGGTCCAACAGGTTGCAGCCGAGTCACCGGTCCCGGTCGTCTGCTTCGCCGGCGCGCCGTTCACGCTCGCGAGCTACCTCATCGAGGGCCGGCCTTCGCGCAACTTCGAGAAGGTGAAGACATTCATGTACGCGCAGCCGGCCGCCTTCGACACGTTGCTCGAAAAGCTCGCCACGACGATGGGCCGCTATTTGCAGGCCCAGGTCGCCGCCGGCGCGCAGGCGGTCCAGCTCTTCGACTCCTGGGTCGGAGCGCTCGCGCCTGAGGATTACGAGTCGCGAGTCGCGCGACACACGCGCGCGATCTTCGACGCGCTGGCCTCGACCGGCGCACCGCGCATCCACTTCGGCACCGGCACGGCGGGCCTGCTCGAAGCGATCGTCAAGACCGGCCCGGACGTCGTATCGCTCGATTGGCGCATCGCGCTGGACGTGGGCTGGCGCCGCGTCGGGTTCGACCGTGGCGTCCAGGGCAACCTCGACCCCGCGGTCCTGCTGGGACCGGCCGATCTCGTCCGCGACCGGGCTGAAGCCGTCCTCCGGCAGGCGAACGGCCGCCGTGGACACGTCTTCAACCTCGGCCACGGCGTGCTGCCTGACACAGACGTCGCCAACCTGCAGGTGCTAGTGGAAACCGTTCACGCCTGGGAGCCCGTCCGTGCCGCCTGACCGGGCGACGGGGATCATCTGCATGGCCTATGGCAGCCCCGCCACCGAGGCTGACATCGCCCCTTACTACACGCACATCCGTGGAGGTAGGCCGCCCACGGCGGAAGCGCTACGAGACCTGACGACCCGGTATCGGGCAATCAACGGCTCTCCCCTCACCGGCATCACCTTCGCCCAGGCGACGGCGCTGCAGGCGCGCACCGGTCTGCCCACGTTCGTCGGCATGAAGCATGCGCCGCCTTTCATCGCCGACGGAGCGGCCGAAGCGCGGCGGGCCGGGATCGAGCGGCTGGTGGGCCTGCCCCTGGCACCGCATTACGCCCGGATGAGCCTCGGCGCCTATGAGAGGTCGCTGCGCGAAGCCTGGGACGGAGACCTGGTTTTCATCCCCGGATTTCACGACCACCCTGCCTTCACAGCCGCGGTGCAATCGCTGCTGAGGGAGGCGCTCGCAGAGTCAACGCCGGACCGGCTCTTCTTCACCGCACACAGCCTTCCCGCCCGGATCGTGGCCGAGGGCGATTCGTACCGGGACCAGTTGCTGGAAAGCTGCCGGCTGGTCGCAGCCGGCATGGATTTGCCGGAATGGGAGTTTGCTTTCCAGTCCGCGAGCACCACGGGAGAGCCGTGGCTCGGCCCTGATCTGCTCGCCGCGGTTGAACGATCGGGTGCGCGCAATGCGCTCGTGTGCCCGATCGGCTTCGTCGCCGACCACCTCGAGATCCTGTACGACCTCGATGTCGAAGCCCAACTGTTTGCGCGCGAAAGGGGCATACGGATCCGCCGAACGGCATCCTTCAACACCCGCCCGGAGTTCATCAGCGCACTCGCGGCCATCGTTGCCGACGCTCTGAGGCCATCCGCGCGCGCAGGGCGTTCCTGACTGCGCGGAACCGCCTGACCTCTGTTCCAACTGCAGTCAAACGAGGCAGGAATGGCCGCTGGAATTTCAACGCGGATCCCAAACCCAACCAGTTGTGGCCGCGCCCTGATCCTTAACAGCCGCCTGCTCTACCGTTGAGCTACTCCGGAACGGGTCCCTCGAATTCCAGGTGCTGACCTATCTGGACCGCCCAGCGAGCGAGAGTTGGGGTATTACATCGCAACTGTGGTCAACTGCGGTCAGAACTGTGGTCAGATTTGTGGTCAAGTCGCCG
>DASSLR010000028.1:0-2094 GCA_035689345.1 Candidatus Dormiibacterota bacterium | reverse complement strand
CCTCGGCGCTCGCGCATGCCGCCGGCAAACGAACTCTGTAGTGCGCCGCGGTGCCCTCGCCGGACGAGATGCCGGCGTACGTGGGCAATCCGCTCGCTGGATCCGATCCTGCGAAGCGTCGTCGGCTCTTTGGCTGAGGATCGCGATCACGACGAAGCAGGTCTCTCGGGCACGCCACCCGAGCGACCTGCTCCTCGCCACTTGCGCAACTCGGCGCTCCGTCGACCCATCTGACGCGACGGCCGCCGCGCTGAAAGCCCTGCTTTCCGTTCACCGCGTGTACGGGGTGCCGCTCGTGGCCGGAAGGACTCGTGGGCCCCGCTTTGATTGGCGGTCTCAGGCTGTCGCCGCACCACCCGAGATCGGCTCAGACGTCCTGTTCGCCAAAGGTGCGCATCTCCGCGCGGGCGACGGTCCCGACGCCGTGACCGTCGCGACAGCGGCCCTGCTATGGCGCGGTTGCGAGATTCGTCGAAGTGGTTGCTGGTGCGCCGATCCGAGGCGGCTTGCAAGCGCACGACGCTCTCGCTCCCCCTGGCCAAGCAGTCACCGGCGCCGACGCCGTGTTGCTGCTGCGGACGGATCTCGCCAGACAGGTGTCGCCGATCTTCGTTTGGTACTGCTCGCGGTTGCGGAAGTCGTGCCCGACGACGGCGGCTGCGCGACCGTCGGGCAGAGTGGGGCGGGCCGTACGGCAGGAGGGTGTCGACAGGAAGCACGACCAGTCGCTGCTGACGGCTTCCTTATGGATGCTGTCCCAGGAACCTGATGTCGATCCGGCGAGGGTCCCAGAGGCGACTGGGCCGCCCGTCCGCGGTGATCGCGGGCGCGACCGTGACCGACTGGACGGTGTCGGTGATCAGCCGTCGCCAGGCCGCTAAGCGCTTCGCGGGGTCGCGGAGCTTGTCGATCTCGTCAGGACCGATCACATCGCTCGCCCCCCGATCGCCGAGCCGGCCCCGTGCGGTGTGCGCATCATCGAGGGCCTTGGTCAGCTTCCCCAAGATCTGCTGGCTCGCGGGCCGACCCAACAGCCCAAGCTCGCCGAGCTGCCGGATCGTGTCATCGAGTTCCGCGTTGGCACGTTTGATCGCCTGGTCGGCGTCGCGGATCTGCTGCTTGCGCGAGGCGCGTCCGTGCGCGTCGGAGGTGGCCGAGTACGCCCGGAGGGCGTCCAGCACCAGCTGCTCGACGCGGTCGGCCTTGACCGCCGCGCGTCGCGGGCACGGGTTCGAGCTCGTGTCGCCGCAGCGGTAGTTGGCGCTGTAGCTGTTGATCACCATCCGCGACCCGCACGTGCCGCAGCGCAGCACACCCAGCCGCGCCAGCAGCCGCTGTGACTTGGCCTGGCGCCCGCGCGAGACCGTCCGCCGCTGCACCCGCTCGAACAGGGCGCGATCCTTGATGATCGGCTCATGCGCCTTGAGGTTGTGCAGGTGGCCGAAGTGGATCTCGCCGAGGTAGAGCCGCGAGCGCAGCATCGACGCCACACCAGCGATCGAGCGCTCGATCCCATTGGCGGCCAAGAGAGCCTGGATCTGCACGAGCGAGGCGCCGCGGTCGCGGCGCTTGAACGCCTGCACGACGATCAGGGCCTTGGTGGGGTCGACGACCAGCACGCCGTCCTGTCCGCGCACGTAGCCGGGTGAGATCCTGGAGTTGGGCAGCACACCGCGCGCGACCACGCGCTCATGGGCGGCTTTGACTTTCTCGCCGGTCACCTCGGCGTAGTACTGGAACGCCGCGCCCATCATGTTGTTGCTCATCCGCGTCGCCGCCGTACCGTTGGTCAGCCTGCCGTGGTCGATCGCGTAAATCTCGCCGCCCGCCCGCTCGACGCGCTCGATCACCTCCAGCTGCACCTTCAGTGAGCGCACCAGCCGGTCGAAGTACGCAACGACGATGTGATCGGCCGCGCCGGCCTCGACCAGCTCGATCGCCTTCAAGAGCCCCGGCCGCTTGGCGAGCGGAAGCTTTCCGCTGACGTCGATCTCCTGAAACGCGTCGACGACGCGGTTGCCCTGATCTTCGCTCCAGCACTTGGCCTTGGCGAGCTGGGCCGTGGGCGAGTGGAAGTTCTCCTCATCGCGGTCT
>DASSLR010000027.1:0-36308 GCA_035689345.1 Candidatus Dormiibacterota bacterium | reverse complement strand
GCGATCGTCAGCTTCATGCCGCGTCGCAGAAGAGACTTCAGCGGATCGTCGTCGAGCGGCTTGCCGAGCGCGCGCTTGATCGCTCGTTCGGGATGCGCGATCGGTTCCAGCGGGTCCGGCGGGTAGACGATGCGCGAGCCGAGGGGCAATCGCTCCAGCCGCACTCCCTCGCCGTAGTGAAACAACACGGGCGGTGTGTTGCGGTCGACTTCGACTACAGCGCCTGGACGTGCCACTAGACGCGTAATCCTCGCAGATCAAACGCGACCTTCACGGCGCCGAGCCGGCCGGCGCTCATCGCGTAGGCGATGGCGTCGCGGTAGTCGCCAAGCGAGAACAGCGGGCCGACGAGCCGCTCCAGGTGCAGGTCCGGTGCCGCCTCCAGAGCCAGCTCGAACGTGCGCCGGCCCTTGCGCTTGGCCTCGGATCCATACGCGTACGCGCCCATCACGGTCAGCTCACGTTGCCAGATCGCGGCCCAGTCGACGCGCTCGTCTCCGGGCATGCCGACCGCAACCACCACTCCGCCCTCGCGCGTGAACCGCACGGCATCGCTCAACGACTCCGCGCGCCCGACGCACTCGAAGGTGATGTCGGCGCCACCCAGCAGCAGCGAACGATCGACGCCGTCGAGCCGGCGCGCAGCGGTCGCGAAGCGGATGCGCTGAAACGCATCACCCGGCGCGATCACGGCGTCCGCGCCGAGAGCGAGGGCGAGGTCGCGCTGCGTCGGATGCTTGGCCACCGCGATCAGCCGGCGAGGCGGCGTGAACATCTTCACCGCGGCCACGGTCAGCAGGCCGATCGTGCCCGCGCCCACCACCACCACGACGTCGGACTTCGTCGCTCCGCCCCGCAGTGCGGCGTGCACGCAGCACGCAAAGGGCTCGATGAGGACCGCGGCCTCGTCGGAGAGGTTCGCCGGCACCGCGTGCACCTGGGACGGATGCGCGACGAGCACCTCTCCCCAGCCGCCGCCCGTGCTCGCGCAGTACCCGGTCTGCAGCCCGACCTCGATGGGGCCCTCGGTGGCGTTGTAGCAGAGGCCCGGCCGGCCCTCGGCGCAGCGCGGGCACAGAGGCTCGATGCCGCGCACGACGCAACCGAGGGCAGGCTCGATCACGACGCGCGAGCCGTCCTCGAGCACGCCCACGACCTCGTGTCCAGGCACGAACGGGTACGACGTCAGAGGGTCGAGGTACAGGGACGCGTGGCCGCCGATCGCCGCCAGGTCGGAGCCGCAGATGCCGGCCAGCGAAGGCAGCACGCGCATCCATCCGGATGCGGGCAGCTCAGGCTCGGGCACGTCGCCGAGGTGCAGCATCGAAAGCGCCGACGTCGCCACCTCGGGATTACCTCCCGACGCCCGCACCAGCGCGAACGCGGGGATGCTCCGGTGATACGTCAGCGCGAGCAAGACGCCCTCACCCTAACCCTGCGCGCCAGACGCGACCAGGACGCGTTACTCGCGATTAACCTGTGCTCCCGCAAGCAGGAGAGGGGACACGCTCTCACCTCCGCACCGCTTCGCGGTACTCCGGCGAGCGTGGGTCGGGCATCGGCAGCCGCCAGTTGCCCGGCGCCATGCGCCAGCGCTCGACGCGCCAGCCCCGCTGCCCCGCCACCTGCGACAGCCGCGCGTCCGGGTTAACCGCGACCGGCGTGCCCACCAGCTCCATCATCGGCAGGTCGGACAGCGAGTCGGCGTACGCGAACGATTCGGAAAGCACGATTCCCTGCCGCGCGGCGTACTCCTCAAGCAATGTGCCCCGCGCCTCACCGGCCGGCGGCGGCGACTGCAGATCGCCTGTCATGCGCCCGTCCTTTTCCAGGAGGTGCGCGCAGTCGACCTCCACCTCGAGCAGCTCGGCCAGCGGCTCGACCACGACGTCCAGCGCGCCCGTCAGGAGCAGAACGCGATGGCCCGCCCGCTTGTGCTCGCGGATGCGGCGCATGCCCTCGGGATACACGCGCCGCAGCGTGACCGCGTTCAGCGCCTCACGTCCGAGCCGGCGCATGACCTCGTAGTCCAGCCCGTCGTACTGGCGGTAGAACGATCGCTGGAACTCGGCGCGCGAGCGGCGCTCGAGGTAGAGCCACCGCGGCGCCTCGCGCAGCATCTCGGCCATGAAGGCGGGCCACTCCTCGAGCGGCTGCGCGCGCAGGCGCATCCAGAGGAAGTACTCGACGACGTTCGTTTCGACCAGCGTGCCGTCGACGTCGAAGACCGCGAGCACGTCGGACCTTCCACTGCGCCGGTCGATCGCGGACTTCACCGAGTCGCTTGCGGCGCGCACCGCGGTCGAACCGGTCGGCTGCTTGCCGCGCCGCGCGCCCGTGTCCTGGCGAGACATGCGCAGCACCGTCGGGATGTGCACGTCCTTCATGTAGTGGTCCCACGAGTAGAGCGCAGGGTCGAACGGAAAGCGTTTCTGCTCCGCGGCCGGGATCTTGTCCCAGAGGGACATGAGATTTCGGGTGTCGAAGATGCAGTCGACCTCGGTGTAGACGCCGTACAGCTGGATCAGGCTCAGCCCGCGCTCCAACCGCTCGCGCTCTGCGTTCAGGTTGTCGGACAGCGGCGAGACGCCCGCGCCCAGGGGCAGCCTCTCGATGAGCCACTGCGCCGCCTCCGTGAACCGCAGCGCGGTCCTGGCGCGCGTGGCGAGCTCGGAGCGCGTCGGGTAGGTCCAGTTGGGCGCCCCGATTGCCTGGCCGTAGCGATCGCGGAGCGGCTTCTCGCCGAAGAACTCGCGACCGATGTCCGGGAAGCGGCGATAGCGCAGCGGGTTCCGGCTGCCCGAAGCCACGTGATAGATGCGCGGCTTGGTGTCGGGCGGCGGATCCGCGGCCACGGCCAGCACGGCGTTGACCACGAAGTCGACCGGGATGATGTCGAGCACCGAGTCCGGAAGGCCGGAGAAATCCGGCAGCACGCCGCGTCCGAACGCCAGGATGATCGGCTCGGCCATCCGGAAGCCTTCGAGCCATCCGGGAAACGGTTCCTCCAGCGAGCTTTCGATGATGGACGGACGCACGATCGACAGCGGCACGTCGCCGTGCAGCTCCACGACCGCGTGCTCCGCCATCGCTTTCGTGAACGAGTAGATGTCGCTGAAGCCCATCGCGTTCGCGTGCACGCGGCCGCGCTCGACGAGACGGTCCTTCACCCATTTCTCGCGCGCCCTCTCGGTGGCTCGGGCCATGGCGGGCGTGCCCGCGGGCCCGACGCGCGATCGAGCCTCGCGCCGCAGCTTGTGCAGGACCTCGGGTCTCCGCGACTCCTCCTCGACAGGACCGCGCAGCGCCGCGAGCACCTCGGCCTCGTGGCGCCAGTTGAGGCCGGGGTCGAGCGGCATCTCCTCGCGGACCAGGCCGCGGATCATGCCGCCGACGAACGCCGTCGAGATGTGCACGAGGTGCGGCCGGTTGCCCGCGTCCCTCACCGCCCGCACGAGCCGTGAGGCGCCCAGGAGGTTGGTCTGCGCGGACAGGTCGGCTGGATTGTCGAATTCCACGGCGGCGGCCGAGGCGATGACGATGTCGCAGCGGCCGAGCTCCGCGCGGCCCTCGTCGCTCAGGCCGAGGCCGTCGCGGCCGAGGTCGATCTCGAGCACCGAGAGCTTCTCCGCCGCGAGCCTCGCGAACGCCTCTTCCCCGAGCTCGTCCTTCAAGCGCTTGAAAGCCGGGCTGGAAAGCACCTCGCGCTCGAGCCGTTCCGCGGCCGGCCGCCGCGCGCTGGAACGGATGGCGAGATTGATGCGGCCGACTTCCGGGACCGCGCGAAGGGTCTTCTCGACGATCGACTTGCCAAGGAAGCCGGTGGTGCCGGTGACCAGGATGGTCTTGCCCTTCAAGGCTTCGGCGATCAAGACGAATAAGTCTATCGACGGAGACTTACTGGGCTTGTTTCGGCTCGAACCCCGGAAGCGTGATGGAAGGTGACGAGTTGGCGTCGGACCAGCCGAGATTGGTCGTGGCCGTCACCCAGAACCAGTACGTCTGCCCCGGCTCCCCGGCGAACGACGCGGTGCCCGCGATGCTCGTCGTGAACCAATCGCTCATGACACCGTCCTGGCTGACGGCCTGCACCTGGTAGACGGTGCCGGCGCCCGGGCTGTGCCACGAAACCGCGATCACGGTTGGATCGTGGGGATCGCGGCTCACGGCCACGCCCACCTGAGGCAGCGGCACGCTGGCGTAGCGGGGCGAGCCGCCAAGCCACAGATCGCCGAGGTCCTTCGACCAGGGGTCGGCGCCGCCTCCGGCCCATCCGTAGGGATCGACCGGTCCGCGTCCGTCCTCGTAGTAGACGCCGAAGTGCAGGTGCGGCCCGGTCGCCGTCCCGGTCATGCCCGAGCGGCCGATGACCTGACCGCGCTGCACCCACTGGCCGGCGCTGACGCTCAGCTGCGACAGGTGGCCGTAGTACGTGATCAGGCCGTTGCCGTGGCTGATCTCGACCGTCAGCCCGCTCAGGCACGAATGGCACGACGGCACGGCCCAGCCGGCGAGCTTGACGCGCCCGGGGGCCGCCGCCGCGACCGGCTCGTAGAACAGCCCGTAGTCGTAGCCGTCATGGCCGTCGTAGTAAAGGTAGTCGTGCTGCCCCGGTGTCTGGGCGTAGCCCTCGGTGAAGCCGGGGTCGGGGCCGCCGACCGACTTGGACACGACCTCGCCGTCCCAGCGGCACAGGCGGCCGTTGGCCGCGTAGTCGGGATAGCAGTGGTCGAAGAGCGACGTCACGTAGTGCGGTCCCATGAAAGGCAGGGTCAGGAACGCGCCCGAGCTGGGTGTTTCGTGCAGGTTGGCGGCGCCGTTCTCGAGGGCCCCGTACGGCATCTGGCTCGGATAGAACCAGCGGGTGTAGTGGCCGGGCTTCTGGCCGGGCGGGAGGGCCTGGCCGGCCTGTGCGGGCGCCGCTGCGAAGAGCTGGAGTCCAAGGGCAAACAGAACGATTGAGATTCGGATTACCCGCACAGCGAAGGGCCAGTCTATGACCGGCATCCTTTGAACGGCCGCGCTTCCGGTTAAGTTTCGCAAATGGCCTCTGCTTCGCCTTCACCGATCGAGGTGCGCAGCGAGGGCCGGGCCGCGGTCTACGAGGAGCCGTCCGGTCCCAGCGGTGTGAGGGTGCGGGAGAGGCCGGTCACCGAGCCGAAACCCGGCCACGTGGCCGTCGCCATCAGGGCCGCGTCCATCAACCACCTCGACCTCTGGCTGGCCCACGGCGCGCAGCGGGTGCCGCCGCCTCGGGTCATCGCCGCGGACGGCGCGGGCGTGGTCAAAGCTTCGGGCGACCCGCGCTGGAAACCTGGCGACGAGGTCGTCATCTTCCCCACCCTGTGCTGCTGGGAATGCGACAGGTGCCGCGCGGGCGACAACGTCTACTGCGAGCGTTTCGGAGTGATCGGAGAGCACACGGACGGCACGGCGTGCGAGGTCTTTCACGTCGACGCGCGCGGTGTCTTCCCCAAGCCCAAAGCGCTCACGTGGCCGGAGGCCGCGGCGTTTCCGCTCACCTTCCTGACCGCGTGGCGGATGCTGACGACGCGCGCCCGGCTGCAGCCAGACGAGACCGTGCTCGTGATCGGCGCGGGCGCCGGCGTCGCGGTCGCGGCCATCGCGATCGCGCGGCACATCGGCGCGCGCGTGCTCGCCACCAGCCGCTCCGAGGCCAAGCGGAAGCGCGCGCTGGAGCTCGGGGCGGACGCCGTGTTCGACTCGTCGGGTTTCAGCGCCGGCGTCCGGGAGGCGACCGGCGACGGCGTCGACGTCGTGTTCGAGCACGTAGGCCCGGCCACGATGGGCGAATCGCTGCGCTCGCTTGCCTACGGAGGCCGCATCGTCACATGCGGCTCCACCTCGGGAGTGAAGGCCGAGGTCAGCATGCCGCGGCTCTTCTTCCGCCACGCTTCGCTCATCGGCTCGACGATGGGCAACGCGAGCGAGTTCGAGGCGGTGCTGAAGGCGATCGACCGCGGCATGAGGCCGGTGGTGGACAGCGTCTATCCGTTGTCAGATGTGCAGGCGGCGCTGGCTCGCGTCGACGCCGCGGAGCAGTTCGGCAAGGTCGTGCTGTCGGTGTCGGATTAAGAGGAGGCGAGCAGATCGCAATGTTCAAGGGCTTTCGCACTTTCCTGCTCCGAGGCAACGTGGTCGACCTCGCGGTCGCGGTTGTCATCGGAGCCGCATTCGGAACCGTCGTCGTGGCGTTCGTCAAAGACCTGGTGACGCCCCTGATCGCCGCCATCGGCGGTCAGCCGAATTTCTCCACCCTCTACTTCACCGTCAACAACAGCAAGTTCCTGTACGGCGACTTCTTCAACGCCCTGATCGCGTTCGTCCTCATCGCCGCGGTCATCTACTACTTCGTGATCCTGCCGATCAACGCACTGGTGGCCCGCTCGCGCAAGGAGCCGCCAGCCGACCCGACCACCAAGAAGTGCACCGAGTGCCTGAGCGAGATCCCGATCGGGGCCAAGCGCTGCGCCTTCTGCGCCCAGCCGCAGCCGGCCTGAAACCCGGCGGGGCCTAGGTCGGGACCACCCACAATTTGCCGGCGGTCTCGTGGCTCAGCGTCACCTCGCCGTCGGGCCAAACAGCGCCCTGCGCGCGCCCGGCGGCGCGCACGCGCAGGGTTCGCCCGACGTCGTCCACCTCCACGACCTTGAGCTTCCGGCCGGGCACTAACCCGCGGTCGAACAGGTAGGCGAGCAGGCGCGGAGCTTCACGCTCGGCTACCTCTGAGACGCGGGTGACCGCTGCGCCGTCGCCGGTGCCGAGCGTCGCCAGGCGCACCTCGCCCGCCGCCGCCCTCGAGTGGCCGGGAATCGGGTTGCCGTGCGGGCACGTCCGCGGCCGGCCCAACGCCTCGTAGAGGCGCCGCTCCACCACCTCGGACACGGCGTGCTCCAGGCGCGCGGCCTCCTCGTCCGCTGTGACCCAGTCGAGCCCGAGGGCGTCGGTCAGCCAGCGCTCCATGATCCTGTGCCGGCGGACGATCGCCTCGGCCGCCTTCATGCCGGCCGCCGTCAGCTCGATCTCCTTGCTGCGCGTGAGCCGCACCATCCCGTCCCGCGCCATGCGACGCAGGGCGATGGTCACCGTGGGCCGGGAGACGCCGAGCCAGTCGGCCAGCCGCGCACTGCGCAGGGGCTCTCCCTCCGACCAGATGTAGTAGATCGCCTCGAGGTAGTGGGAGATGACCTCCGAGGGCCCTTTCAGGCCGCCGTTAGACTTGTCTAATCGTGTCTTTTGCACGTACTAATCAATCATGAGCCAGCTCAGCGCGGTGGCTCTGGGCGCGATCGCCGGGGGCACCATCTTCCTCGGCCTGCCGGTGGCGCGGCTGCGCGGCCTGCCGACGCCGGTCCAGGGCTTCCTGAACGCCTTCGCCACCGGCATCCTCGTGTTTCTCCTTTGGGACATCCTGACGCACGCCGCCTCCCCGATCGAGCAGGCACTCGCCAACACCATGCGGCATTCAGAGCTCGACGGCACCGGCCCCGCCCAGTTCGTGTTCATGGCCGCCATCTTCGCAGTGGGCATCGGCGCCGGGCTGCTGATCCTCGTGTATTTCAACCGCGCGCTCTTCGGACGGCTGCGACATGCTGATCACGCCCCCGCGCCGCGGAACATCGCCATGGCCATCGCGACCGGGCTCGGCCTGCACAACCTGTCCGAAGGGCTTGCCATCGGCCAATCGGCGCACGCCGGCGCGATCGCTTTCGCGGGGGTCCTCGTCGTGGGCTTCGCACTGCACAACATCACCGAGGGCTTCGGCATCGCGGCGCCGATGACAGCGGACCCGAAGCCGGTGTCATGGGGGTTTCTCGCGCTCGCGGGTCTGATCGGCGGTGGGCCAACCTTCGTCGGCACCTGGATCGGCTATCTGGCGAGCTCCGAGTACCTGTACGTAGCCTTCCTCGCCATCGCGGCCGGCGCACTGCTGTACGTGCTCAACGAGCTGTTCCACCTCGGCCGTCGCCTCAGCTCGCCACCGACCTTCGCGTGGGGGCTGCTGCTCGGCTTCCTGACCGCCTTCGCGACCGACCTGTTCCTGACCGCCGTCAGTGGGGCTTGAGGCTCGGCCTCTAGTCGGCGAACTCCAGCTCGTCAGGCTCCGTGTCGTCCCAGTCGGGGTAGCGCCACTTGAAGAGCCGCTCCTGGACCTCGAACAGGCTGTCGAGCATGTCCTGGACCGGCCCGTCCGCGCGCAGCGGCTCGCGGATGTTCCGGGGCATGATCTCGACCGCCTCGGTCAGCTGCGCGCGCAGCACCGCCGGCACGTTCTTGACGCCGTCGCGGTTCATCTCCTCGAGCTGCCACAGAACCCGGTCCGTGGCCTCCAGCATGCGCTGGAAGGCGTACCGGCGCCGGTTCTGGCGGCGGAGAGCCGATTCCTGCTGCTCGATGCGGGTGCTTGTGTGATCAATCATGTGCGAGTTTCTCCAGCTACGTTTCCTAGCTTACCGGCTCCCGAGCGCGGTCTATGAGTGACTTTCTGGCCAGTATCGAACAATTGTTCCGCCCGGTCAACGCCTGGGGTGAGTTCAGGCGAGGCGCCCGGCCGGCCGCCGTCGCCTTCGTCCTGTTCGAACGGGACGGCGCCTGGAAGGTTCCCTTCGTGCGCCGGCGCGCCGACCTGCCGGACCATCCGGGGCAGGTGGCCTTGCCGGGCGGTGGCGTGCGTGCAGGCGAGGCCGCGTGGGACGCGGCGCAGCGGGAGGTCGAGGAGGAGATCGGGGTACCGGTCGGGAGGCTGGTCCCGCTCGGGGCCGGCGAGCCGATCTACGCGGCCGTCACCAACTTCTCGGTGGTGCCGTTCCTCGCCTACCTCCCGGCGCCCATCCCCACCTTCACGCACGACACGAGGGAGCTCGAGGGCGTGCTCGAGATCCCGCTCGAGCGACTCCTCGACGACAGCGCGTGGCTGACCTCAGGCTCGCCCTGGCGATTCCGCTACCTGGCGCACGAGGAAAGCGTCGTGTGGGGGCTGACCGAGCGGATCGTCTACGGGCTGACGCCGCGCCTCCGCGAGGCGCTCAGCGGCTCAGGTCACGCAGCCGGATGAGCGACCAGACGAGATAACCGCCAAGCACCACGGTGGCGAAGGCGTAGGCGATGACCAGGTAGGTCATGAGGTCGGCCGCCCCGCGGCTTGCAGCACGAGCTGGCCCAGAGGCTGCGCGTCCTGCACCGTCTCGATGCGATAGCGGATCGCGATCATCACCGCGGCCAGCGCCAGCGTGCACGCCATCGTGAACAGGAACGTGAGCAGCATCTCCGGCGGCAGCGCGTCGGTCGCGATCACCGGGCCGGGATGTTGCGTGCGCCACCACGTGACGCTGAAGTAGACGATCGGCACGTCGATGAAGCCGAAGATGCCGACCACCGCGGCGAACCGCGCCGCCTGGCGGCCCGGCGTGGCGAGGCGCCGCACCAGCAGGTAACCGGCGTAGATGATCCACAGGACCAGCGTCGACGTGAGACGCGCATCCCACGTCCAGAACGCGCCCCAGACGGGCTTGGCCCACATCATCCCCATGACCAGCGTCACGGTCGTGAAGACCACGCCCACCAGCGCGGCGGCGCGGGCTAGCCGGTCGGCGACCATGCTCTCGCGCAGCAGGTAGAGCGCGCCGCCCACCGCCACCACCAGGAAGCTCGCGAAGGCCGCGATGGCGGAGCTGACGTGCAGGTAGAAGATGCGCTGCACCGGACCCTGCAGCGCGTCCGTCGGCGCGAAGAAAAAGATCATCCCCGCCGCGGCCAGCATCAGGGCCACTGCCGCCGCCGCGGCCACCAGGTATCGCGTCATGAGTCCAGCACGAAACGCGCGGCTAGAGAGGTGAGCACTAGAAAGATTATGTCCAGGTCGATCAACAGGCGCAGGGCCAGACCGAAGTCACCGCCGCCGCCCATCACGGACTGCACCGCCTGACCGCCCATGACGATCAACGGGATCCACAGCGGCAGCGTGAGCAGCGGCAGCATCACCTCTCGCGACCGCAGCTGCGACACCATCGCCGCGAACATGCACCCGAGCGTCGCCATCCCGACGGTCGCAGCGAGCACCACCGCGACGAGGCCGAGTGACAGCGGCATCCCGAAGAACAGGGCCAGCGCCGGCAGCAGCACCACCTCGCACAGCGCAAGCAGCAGCGTCGCCGCCAGCGCCTTGCCCGCGAAGATGGCCGCCGCTGGCGCGGAGGTGAGCATCATCTGCTCCAGGCTCGCCTGCTCCCGCTCGGCGGCGAAGGCGCGCCCGAATGCGACGAGTCCCGCGAAAACCAGGGCCAGCCACAGCACGCCCGGCGCGATCGCGGTCGCGCTCTGACTGTCGATCTGAAATCCGAAATTGGCGATCACCAGGGCCAGGACCACGAACTGGGCCAGCGCCGGCACCAGCTCGCGGCTCCGCCACTCGGACACGAGGTCTTTGCGGGCGACGGCGAAGGCGACGGTCAGGGCCCGCATTTCAGCGCAGCACGTGCAGGCGCGAGGCGGCGCCCATCACGTGTCCCTTGCGCAGCGTCACGGTGCGGTGGCCGAGCCGCGCGGCGAGAGACTGGTCGTGCGTGGCGAACACGACCGTGCGCTTCTGCATGGCGCGCGCCAGCAGCTCGGGCGCGTCGGCGTCGAGGCTCGCGTCCGGCTCGTCGAGGATGAGCAGCAGCGGATCGTGGATGGTCGCGCGAGCAAGGGCGAGCCGCTGTTGCATGCCGCGCGAAAGCTCGCCCGCCCGCCGGCGCGCGACCTGGCCGAGGCCCATGAGCTCGATGGCCTGCGGCACCCGCGCGCGCTCGACGCCGCGCAGGTCGCAGAAGAACGCAAGGTTCTCGGCCGCCGTGAGTGCCGGATACACAGCGGGCGCGTGCGACACGTAACCGATACGCGCGCGAAGCCGAGCCTTCTCGCGATGCGCGTCGAGGCCCAGGATCTCGACCGCGCCTGCGCTCGGCTCGAGCGCGGTCGCGAGGATGCGCAACAGGGTCGTCTTGCCGGCTCCGTTGTCGCCGAGCACCGCCACGTGGTCGCCGCGCTCGACCACGAGGTCGACGCCTTCGAGCGCCGGCTCAGAGCCGAACCAGTGAGTGATGCCGGCCGCCAGGATCGCGCTCATTCTTCGGGCTCAGGCGTGCGGATCAGCGGCCACAGGACGAACGGGCCGGCGAGGAACAGCAGAAGCGTGGCGACGATCAGGGCCACGAGTGCGCCACCTCGCGCCGCCTCAACACCGCCACCGGCTCAGGCGCCCGCGCGCCGAGGTTGCCCAGGGCGACGCCCAGCAGCAGCAGGGCTCCGCCCGCCCAGATCCAGCTGACGAGCGGGTTGACCAGGATCCTGAACGAGGCCGACCCGTCCGGGCTCGAGCCGACCAGGATGACGTACAGGTCGGCCACCGGCGTCGTCGTGATCGCGACGTGCGTGAGCGACTGCCCGCCGAGGCCCGCGTATGTCGCGCGCGCCGGCTCGATCGCGGTGTCGCCGAAGCGCATCGTCGCCACGAGCTCGCTGTGGTCTTCGAGCTGTCGCTGCTCGGCGCCGGTGTACGTCAGGGATGAACCGAGCACCTGCACCTGCTGCCCAGGCTGCAGCGTCACGTCGGTCTCCTGCTGCCAGAAATGTGATGCACCGACGCCCAGGGCCACGACCACCAGGCCGATGTGCGCGAGGAACGCGCCGTAGCGGCGGCGCTTGCGCACCAGGAGGCGTAACCCCGCCCGCCGAACGCCTCGCCAGTATTCGAGGAGGCTGGTGATCGCCGCGCCGACAGCCAGTGGCAGCGCGATCAGCGCCGGCAGCGAGGTCACGCCCAGGGCCACTAGCACGAGCAGGGTCACCACGGCGCCGCCTGCGGGCCACGCCACCGCCCGTAGCCACGGGGCACCCGCCCGGCGCCAGGGCAGCAATGGACCGGCCGCCATCAGCGCGAGAAGAGCAGCGAGCAACGGACCGGCGGCTCGCTCGTAGTACCTCGCGTCGACGACCTGCTCGCGTCCCACCATCCCCGAGACGAGCGGCAGCACCGTGCCCCAGAACACGACGGCGACCACGCCGATCAGCAGCAGGTTCTGGAGCGCGAACGCGCCCTCGCGCGAGACCGCGGCCGCGGGTTCGCCCGGGCTGCGCAGCGCGCCGGCCCGCCAGGCGAGCAGGGCGACCGAGAAAACGAGACAGATCGCCAGGAACACGAAGAACCAAGGCCCGATCGCGCTCACCGCGAACGTGTGCACCGAGGGCACGACCCCGCTGCGCACGATGAACGTGCCGAACACGACCAGCAGGAACGCGAGGATGACGAGCCCGAAGTTCCACGCGCGCAGACGGCCCCGGCGCTCCTGGACCTGCGCCGAGTGCAGGTAGGCGGTGGTCGCGAGCCACGGCATGAGGGCCACGTTCTCCACCGGGTCCCACCCCCAGTAGCCGCCCCAGCCGAGGACGTGGTACGCCCACCACATACCCAGGACGAGACCCGTGGTCTGGAAGCTCCACGCCAGGAGGGCGAACCGGCGCGTGTGCGCGATCCACGCGGCGTCGGTGCGATTGGCGAGCAGCGCGGCCGCGGCGAAGCTGAAAGGAACCGCGAACGACGCGAACCCGGCGAGCACCACCGGCGGGTGGATGAGCATGCCGCTGTCGCGCAGGATCGGGTTGAGGCCCAGGCCGTCGGCGGGCGTTACCGGCAGCACGTCGAAGGGGCTCGCCACCATGACCAGCACGACCAGGAAGAAGGTGACGATCGCCGCCATGACTCCGGCGGCGTAAGCCGCGAGCCGCACGCCGAGCGTGGCGCTGGCGAGCAGCGACGCGCTGCCCAGCAGCCCAAGCACGAGCGTCCAGTACAGGAGGGATCCTTCCTGCCCGCCGTAGAAGGCGGCCGCCACGAGCGGCGTTGACGTGGACAGGTCGGTGTGCTCGACGACGTACGCGAGGGTGAAGTCGTGCGTGAGCAGCGCGACCTCGAGCGCCACGCCTGCCACCAGCACCATCGCCGCGGCCGCGTAGTACGCGCGCCGGCCGACCTGGACCATGACGGCGTTTTCCTGGCGGCCCGCCCAGAACGAAAGCAGCGTCGCGAACGCGGCCAGAACGAGGCCTGCGAGCAGCGCGCCGGTGCCGACGTCGGCAAGGATCACGCGAGCATCACTGGGTGTACGGACTGGTCGCGAAGCGCGACGGGCACTTGGCCAGGATGTTGCGGGCGTGGAAGACGCCGTCCGCGCCGAGCCGGCCCTCGGCGACGACGGTGATGCCCGGCTGGAAGATGTCGGGCAGCGGTCCGGTGTAATCGACCACGACCGATGCCGTCGAATCCTTCTCCGTGAAGCGCACGTGGGCGCCACCGTCGCTGCGCACGACGTCGTTCTGCACCACGCCGGCGACCCTCACGTCGGAATGCGACTGCGACTGCTGCTGCGCGCGCAGCTCCGACACCGTCAGGTAGTACTCGGACGACCCGCCTGACGCCGAATAGATGAGGTAGCCGACGCACGCCGCCACCACCACCATCGCCGCGCCCCATTTGACGGTCGTGCTCACGCGATCAACCCGAGGTAGTGATCGAGGGTGGGGCCGTCGAGCGGTCCGGTGAACGACGCCGTCACGAGACCCTGGGCATCGATGAACACCGTCACGGGCGGCGCGATGACTCCGTATGACTGGTACGAGCCGTCGACGATGAGGCCCGCGGGGTACGGGTACGGATGCGCTTTGGCGAAAGCGTCGACGCCGCTCCGCGTGTCCTGCATCGCCGCGCCGACGAACTCGACCTGCCGGTGCTGGTCGTAGGCCGATGTCAGCACGGGCTGCTCCTGGACGCACGGGCCGCACCAGGAAGCCCAGAAATTCAAGACGACAGGCCGGCCGCGCAGATCTGACACGTTCACGTCAGTCCCGTCGAGGGTCTGGATCGCGAGGCGCGGGGCCGGCTGGCCGAGCAGCTGCGGGCTCGACATCGCGGCGTGCTGCAGGCCCCACGCGAGCGATAGCAACAGGACTGCGCCGGCCACGACGGCCGCGCCGAAGAAGACCGACCTCTTGACGTTCAACCCACGTGAGTCTAGTTCTGGACGGCGGGCGAAGGCTGATCGGGAAGCGCGTTGGCCGCCGCGATGCGCCCGTAGAGGAGGCCGCTCGGCTTGACGGTTCTCTCGAGCGTGACACGGTCACACGCGATCAGCCCGAACTTCACGCTGTACCCCCGCGCCCACTCGAAGTTGTCCATGTTCGTCCAGTGGAAGTAGCCGCGGACGTCGACGCCGTCCTCGATCGCGGCCTGGACGTTGGTGAGCACGTCGACCACGTAACGCTTGCGCCGCTCGTCGTCGTTCGTGCCCAGGCCGTTCTCGGTGATGAAGACCGGCTTGCCCAGCGACTTCAGCTCGTTGAGCACGCGCCGCATGTGCACGGGATCTGACGTCCAGCCCATATCCGTCAGCTGAGCGCCGGGCAGGTTGGTGCGCCGTAGGAACTGGTCTCGCGGCCGGCGCGGATCGAACGCGACGTTCTGCGCCCAGTAGTGCGCGATGCCGACGAAATCGCTGGTGGCTTCGACCACCCGCTGCATTCGCCCCGGGCCGATGGGCCAGCGATCGACCGTGGCCTGGGCCGCGCCCGCCGCCCACAGGTCGCGGCGCTTGTCGCTCGCGGGGAGAAAAAGGAACTTGTGGTGGGAAAGGCCGACCTGAGAGTCAGGCCGCCGTTTCTTGATGGCCACGTAGGCCATCTCGTGCGCGCGTCGCATGTTGGAGACGACGCTGTAGAAACCGCGGAAGTCGCCCTGCCGGCCGGGCGGAAACTCGCCCGTCAACCAGCCGTTGGTGGCGTAGATGTTGGGCTCGTTGATCGTGCACCACAGGTTGACGAGGTCCCCAAGCTCGTCCACCGCGCGAGTCACGAACGTGACAAACGCGCGCGCCGAATCTCGCACCGCCCAGCCTCCCTTGCGCGTGAACCACAGCGGGCTGGTGAAGTGGTGCAGCGTGACCATCGGCTCGATGCCCTGCTCGCGCAGCTCGCCGAGCAGATCGCGGTAGTGGCGGATCTGGCGCGAATCGAACTCGCCCTGCGAGGGCTCGATGCGCGACCACTCGATCGACAGCCGGTGGCCGGTCTGATTCATCTCGCGCAGGAGCTTGAAGTCCTCGCGATAGCGGTGGTAGTTGTCGCAGGCGACGAGCGAGCTGTCGCCGTTCGCGATGCGGCCCGGCTGCTGCTCGAACTCCCACCAGTCGCAGTTCTTGTTGTCGCCCTCGACCTGATGGGCTGCGCTTGTCGTTCCCCAGACGAATCCCTTCGGGAAGCCGCTCATGCGGCGGCGCCCGCGGGTCGCGCGACCTCGGGCGGCTTCACGTACTCCCAGCTGACCGGTTGGCCGTCCTCGAGCTCGATCTTCAACGTGCCGGCGCGGTCGACCGCCTTCTTGTACATCTCGTGCTCGTTCTGCGGGCGGCCGTCGAGCAGCATCCACGCGGCCTGGATCGGATCGGCGTGGCTCACGACCGCCGCCGTCTCACCTGGACGCTCGACCGCCATCCGCTTGACCACGTCGAGCACGCGCCCGCCGAGCGCGTCGTACGACTCGTCCCCCGCGACGATGCCGCGGCGCGTTTTGTGCACGATCCAGAGGGGCCGCCGTACCGGGATCTGCCAGTAGGGCACGCCCTGCAGGTAGCGGCTGAAATCGGCCTCGCGGAGCGCGGGGTCGACCTCCATCACCGCTGGCTCCGACAGGCGCGAGTTGATGATTCGTGCGGTCTCGGCGGCGCGGTCGAGCGGGCTGTGAACGATGCGCCGGATGCCCGCGTCGCTCAGCCTGTCGCCCAGGGCTTCGGCCTGGGCGCGGCCCAGCGCGCTGAGGTGAAAGCCGGGAAGGTGCCCATACAGGACGCGGCGCGGATTCTCCACGTCGGCGTGCCGAATGACGTAGATGGTCGTCCGCACGTCAGAGGATCGTACGGCTAGTTGCGAAACGCGCCGACGGACGTGCGGTTGGTGCCCGCCGACCGTCCGTGCTCGAGCGCGTAGTAGGCCTCCCGAAGCAGGTTGCCGCTGTACTCCCGGCGGTTCAGCACGCCTTCCTCGTCGTAGCTGAAGGGCGCGGCCTCGATGGTCGCCGCGCCGCAGCTCACGGTGATGCGCTGCCACCGCCCGCCGGTGGAGAAGTCGTGCGCGGCCACCGACCTGCGGATCTTGTCCGCCGCAAGCGTGGCGCCGCGCTCGTCGGTCTCAGGAAGAACGATCACGAAGTGAGGAGAGCGGTCGGCGTCCAGGTACCCGAGCGTGTCGGTGTCGCGGATGGCGCGGCCGAGGGTCTCGGTCAGCTCGGCCAGCAGCGCGTTGACCTGGGTCTGCCCCACCTCGTTGTGGATGTGCTCGGCGTGGTCCAACTCGACCACCAGCACGGACAGCGGCCGGTGGTAGCGGACGGCCCGGTTGGCCTCCTGGCCGATGAGGGCTTCGGTGAACTTCCGGTTCCAGATCCCGGTCACCGGGTCGACGACGCCGAAGAGCGGGCTGGACGACGTGTCCGACTGGCTGTGCCCGCAGACGTGGCAGTACTGCTCCTTGTCGTCGATCTCCGAGCCGCAGTACCAGCAGGTCTTCATGTGTCGGCGGGATTGTAGCGGTCGGGGTCAGAATTCGATCTGGGATGACCGATCAGGGAGAGCTCTTCCCCCTCGAGCAGGGCGTGCGGCCGGCGCCGCCCCTGGCCACGCGCATGCGCCCGAGGAAGTTCGAAGACCTCGTCGGCCAACGCCGGGTGGTGGACGTGCTCCGCAAGCTCACCCAGTCGGGCCACCTGCCGAGCATCGTGCTCTGGGGCCCGCCTGGCAGTGGCAAGACGACGCTCGCGGGCCTGGTCGCCACCGAGACGAAGGCACGGATGGTCACCATGAGCGCGGTCACCGCCGGCGTCGCCGATTTGCGCAAGGCCGTGGCAGAGGCGGCCTCGCATCAGCGCGCGGGGCTGCGCACGGTCCTGTTCATCGACGAGATCCACCGCTTCAACAAGGCGCAGCAGGACGCGATCCTGCCGCACGTCGAGAACGGCACAGTCACGCTCATCGGTGCGACCACCGAGAACCCGTCGTTCGAGGTCATCGCGCCGCTCCTTTCGCGCAGCCGCGTGTTCAGGCTCGAAGCCCTCGACCGCGACGAGCTGAAGCAGGTCGTGGAGCGCGGGCTCAGGGAGCTGAACGCAGCCATCGCCGGCGACGCGCTCGACGCGCTGCTCGAGACGGCGCGCGGCGACGCGCGTGTCGCCCTCAACGGCCTCGAAGCCGCGGCCGCTCTCGCGGGCGCTGAAGAGATCACGCTGGAAGACGTCGAGCGCGCCCTGCAGGAACGGCACCTGCTGTATGACCGCGCCGGCGACCAGCACTACGACATCGTCTCCGCGCTGATCAAAAGCGTTCGCGGCAGCGACCCCGACGCGGCGGTGTACTGGCTAGCTCGCATGCTCGAAGCCGGTGAGGATCCGCTGTTCGTCGCGAGGCGCCTGGTCATCTCGGCCGCCGAGGACATAGGCCTCGCCGACCCGCAGGCGCTGCAGGTCGCGATCGCCGCCCAGCAGGCCGCCCACTTCGTCGGCATGCCGGAGGCCGTGCTGCCCCTGACCGAGGCCGCGCTCTATCTCGCGCTGGCGCCGAAGTCCAACTCCGCGCTCACGTCGTACGGCGCGGCGCGCGAGCTCATCCAGGAAACCGGCAACGAGCCCGTGCCGATGCACCTGCGCAACGCGGTGACCGGCCTCATGCGGTCGATGGGCTACGGCCGCGGCTACCAGTACGCGCACGACTTCGAAGGCGGTGTCGCGACGAGCCAGGTGCACATGCCGGAGAAGCTCAAGCAGCGCAAGGTGTACAAAGCGAACCCGCGGGACAAACAAGGTCATTAGTACGATTCGGGCGTGGCCGACGCCCTCGTCATCTTCAAACCCGACGCTTCCTACCGCCTCGCCGTGCGCGCCAACCTCTGGCGCTGGCTGAGCACCGAGTACAGGTGGAAGCTCGTGGCGCTCACCTGGTACCGACCGCCCAAGGACCTCATCGAGGGCCACTACGACTTCCTGCAGGGCCGCCCGTTCTTCCCCTGGCTCGTCGACTTCATGACCGCGCTGCCGCTGCTGGTCGGCCGCATCACCGCGACCGCCGAGGCGCTCGAGGAGATGCGCTACGACCTTGGCGAGACGCGTATCACGCAGTCACGTCCCGGCTCGCTGCGCGAACGATTCGGGATCTTCGGCGGCATCAACTGCTTTCACCTGTCCGACGCGCCGGACACCGGCGCCGCCGAAGTCGAGAGGTGGCGCAAATTCCTGGCGCTGGACAAGGTCGACGCGAAGCTCGAGCGCGAATCGGACAGGCCTGACCACACCTATCACCTTCGTTCGCTGGCGACCCAGGTCGCGGGCGGCGTCCACGTCGGCTTCGCCACCGAGGCGATCAAGGAGCTTCTGGCCGAAGAGACGGAGCTCGCCGGTGTCGACCGCGACGCCTTCTACCGCGTCATCCTTGGGGCTTTGACGGCTTAGCGGCTTCCTCCGCCGCGTGCGCCTCAGGTGAGCCCTTCGCACGCACGAGCACCGGATTCGTGAAGAGCTGCGAGTTCGGCACCACGAGCAGGTCACCGCTTTCGGTTCGTACCAGGGTGACCCGCAGCTTCACCTCGACCACCTCGCCCCCCTGCCCGTCCAGCTCGATCCGATCGCCGACGCGGATGTGGCGCTCGACCAGGATGTAATAGCCCGAGACGTAGTCCTGGAGCAGGTCCTGCACACCGAGCGCCGCAACCACGGTGGCCAGCAGGATGCCGACAAGGGTCACGTTGGCCGTCTGGAACGCGAAGCTGAACGCCGCCGTGATACCGACGCCGATCACGATCACGTAAACCGCGCGTCGGCCGAGGACGACCATGTAGCCGTGGACGTGCCGCTCGCGTAGCCGGTTGCCAATCCACTGCGCGATGAAGCGCGAGGCGACGAGAAAACCGAAGAAGACGAGAAGCCCGACGGCTACGAATTCGAGGTTGTGGACGTCCGATGCCGACAGCGCGCCGGTTGCGGCTGCCGGTCTCATCCCTCGGTCTCGGCTTGCTCCTCTTCGGCCGGAGCGGCCTCGCCCTCGGCGGCCTCGCCCTCGGCGGGCACCGCAGCCTCGGCCGCGGGCACCTCCTCCTCAATCTTGAGCTCGCGCTTGTGCACGATCTTCACCACCAGCTCATCCGGGTCGGCAAGGATCGTGATGCCCTTCGGCACGGAAATCTCGGAGACGCGGAGGCCGTCGTCGATCTCCGCCAGGGGCGTGAGGTCGACCTCGAACGCCTCCGGTATCTCGGTGGGCAGGCACTCGACCTCGAGCGCGTGGATGGGCTGCAGCACGTCGGCGTCGCCGCGCTTGACCGCGGCCGACTCGCCAGTGAGATGGACCGGCACCTCTACCCGGATCTTCTGCTGCAGGTTGACCTGGTAGAAGTCGACATGGATCGGCCCGAGCCGGCGGGGGTGGGTCTGGATCTCTCTCACCAGCACCTTCTCGGTCCGGCTGCCGTCCACCACCAGGTCGACGAGGTGCGTTCGTCCCGACTTGACAAACACCTTCTGGAACTCGAGGCGGTCGAGCACGAGCGGCGTCGCGGCGGATTCGTGGCCGTAAACGACGGCGGCCAGCTTGCCCTCGCGGTGAAGCCGCCGCGAGCGTTTGCCGATCAGTTCTCGAGTCGATGCTTTCAGTTGCATTCAGTAAGTCTTTGTCCTGGCGCGGCCTGGCCGCCCATGAGGGCGCCTCAGGTTGGAGAGGCGGTGCATATGATATCGCAACCCATGCAGAACCCTCCTCCTGCCCCGCCCGGATACCCCTATCAGCAGGCGCCGATGCAGCAGTACGTCATCCCGCCTCAGGTGCAGACGACGTACGCCGGATTCTGGATCCGGTTCGTCGCCCGATTCGTCGACGGCCTCATCGTGGGCATCCCGCTGACCATCGTCCTGTTCGTGCTCGTCGCCATCGGTGGAGTGATCGGCTCCAACACCTCCGACCAGAACGCCCAGAACGCGGCCGCCGGCGTCCTCGGCGGTGCGTTCGTCCTCTTCTACATCGTCGCGCTGCTCGGCATCGCGGGTTACCAGATCTACTTCTGGGGCACCAGTGGCCAGACCATCGCCATGCGCCTGTTCCACCTGCGGGTCGTCGACGCCACGACCGGCGCGCCGATCGGCATCGGGCGGGCGATCGTGCGCTGGCTGATGACGCTCGTCAACAGCTGGGCTTGCTACATCGGCTGGATCTGGGTCGCCTTCGACGCCCGCAAGCAGGGCTGGCACGACAAGGTCGCCAGCTCAGTGGTGCTGCAGACGCCCTAGTCCCGTTGGGAATTCCTCCGCCGCCTCCGGGCGACCTTCCCCCACCTCCGCCTCCCCCCGGCGGTTACGCACCGCCTCCCAGCTCGATCGCTCCGCCGCCGCAGATGGCGCCGCCGCCCACGCTCGGCGGCTTCGGCTACAACCCGGAGATTCCTTACGCCGGCTTCTGGATCCGGTTCGTGGCCGTGATCGTCGACGGGGTCATCGTCTTCGTGGCCACGATCGTCGCCAGCATCGTGCTCGCCATCGTCATCGGCATCCTCGCCCGCGTCACCGGCGCGGCGCTCGACCTCTCGCCCGGTGGCCCGCTGACCTGGCTCGACTACCTCGTCTCGTTCACCATCTCGATCGGTTACTTCATCTACGGCTGGGGCATGGGCTCGACGCGTGGCCAGCGCTTCTTCCGCCTGGCGGTGGTGGACGCCGAGTCGGGCCAGCCCATCGGCTTCGGACGGGCGGCCATCCGCTACCTCGGTTACATCGTCAGCGTGCTGCCGTGCTACATCGGCTTGATCTGGGCTGCATTCGACCCGAAGAAGCAGGGCTGGCACGACAAGATCGCGAACACCCTCGTCATCCAGGGCTGATCGCCGGAAATGAAGAAGCCCGCCCGCCGCTGCGAGTTTGTACACAAACGCGCGAAATTCGGCAGAAATTCACGCCGTTTGTATACAAACGGCAGACCGAGCTAGGCGCCGTCCCCCTCAGGGAAGCGCTTCTTGAGCCACTCCACGATGTCCTGCAGTGGGGTGCCCGGAGTGAACAGCTCCGCCACACCCTGCTTCTTCAGCTCCGCGATGTCGTCTTCCGGGATGATCCCGCCGCCGAACACGACGATGTCGGTCGCATTCCTCTTCTTCAGCTCGTTCACCACGGCGGGAAAGAGCGTCATGTGGGCGCCCGAGTGCAGGGAGAGGCCGATGACCTGCGCGTCCTCCTGCAGCGCCGCGTCGACGATCATCTCCGGCGTCTGCCGCAGGCCCGTGTAGATGACCTCGTAGCCCGCGTCACGCAGCGCCCGCGCGACCACCTTGACGCCGCGGTCGTGGCCATCGAGCCCGACCTTCCCCATGACGATGCGGATCGGCTTGGTAGCGGCCTTCGCCATCGCTAGATCACCGCGCGCTCCGTGTAGATGCCGAACACGTCGATGAGCGTGCCCATGATCTCGCCCTCGGTCGCGTACGACTTCACCGCTTCGAGGATGAACGGCATCAGGTTCTCGGTGCCCGCCGCGGCTTTGCGCAGCCGGTTCAACGCCGTGGTGCAGCGAGCCTGGTCGCGCGCCGCGCGCACCTCGCGCACGCGCTCGACCTGCTCCGCCTCGAGCTTCGGGTCGATACGGAGGATCTCGATCGGCGCCTCCTCTTCGACCATGAACTCGTTGACGCCCACCATGATGCGCCGCTTCTGCTCCAGCTCCTGCTGGTAGCGGAACGCGGCATCGGCGATCTCCTTCTGGAAGAAGCCCGCCTCGATCGCGGGGATGACGCCTCCCAGCTCTTCGATGCGCTTGAAGTACGCCTCCGCCTCGCGCTCCATCTCGTCGGTCAGCGCTTCGACGAAGTAGCTGCCGCCGAGCGGGTCGATGGTGTTCACCACACCCGTCTCGTAGGCGATGAGCTGTTGGGTGCGCAGCGCCACGCGCGCCGATTCGTCTGTGGGCAGCGCCAGCACCTCGTCCATGGCGTTCGTGTGCAGCGACTGCGTGCCGCCGAGCACCGCCGACATCGCCTCCAGCGCCGTGCGCGCGATGTTGAGCTCCGGCTGCTGCGCGGTGAGAGAAACGCCGGCGGTCTGCGTGTGAAAGCGCAGCTTCCAGGACCGCTCGTCCTGCGCGCCGTACTTCTCGCGCATCCAGCGCGCCCAGATGCGGCGCGCCGCGCGGAACTTCGCGATCTCCTCGAAGAAGTCGATGTGCGCGTCGAAGAAGAAGGAGAGGCGCGACGCGAAATCGTCGATCTTCATGCCGCGCTCGACGCAAGCGTCGACGTACGCCATGCCGTCGGCCAGCGTGAACGCAAGCTCCTGCGCCGCCGTCGAGCCGGCCTCGCGGATGTGATAGCCGGAGATCGAGATGGTGTTCCACTTCGGGACCTGGGCCGCGCAGTACTCGATGGAGTCGACCACCAGCCGCATCGACGGCTCAGGCGGAAAGATGAACTCTTTCTGGGCGATGAACTCCTTGAGGATGTCGTTCTGCAGCGTGCCGCCCAGTTTGTTGAACGGCACTCCCTGCTTCTCGGCGACCGCGAGGTACATGCAGAGGAGGATCGCGGCGGGCGAGTTGATGGTCATCGAGGTCGTGATCTCGCCCAGCGGGATGCCGTCCAGCAGCGTCTCCATGTCGGCAAGCGAATCGATGGCGACGCCGCAGTGGCCGATCTCGCCGCGGCTCGTCGGAGCGTCGGAATCCTGGCCCATCAAGGTCGGCATGTCGAACGCCACGGAAAGGCCGGTCTGGCCATTGGCGAGCAGGTACTTGTAGCGCCTGTTGGTCTCTTCGGCCGTGGCGAAGCCCGAGAACTGGCGCATCGTCCAGAGCCGGCCGCGGTAACCCGTGGGGTGAATGCCTCGGGTGTAGGGGTACTTCCCCGGCATCTCCTCCGCGCGCACAGGCAGGTCGTCGGAGGTGTACAGCGGCTTGACGGGAACCCCCGAGATCGTGGAGGTCTCGATGTTGTCCTTACGTTTCATGACGGTCGAATCCCATTATCCGAGTTGTCCTAGCAATCCCTCTCCCGCTCCGCGGGAGAGGGCTGGGTGAGGGCTTTGAGGATCTCCTCCGCGACTCCGTAAGGCGTCCCGTCCTCGAGCAGCCGTTCGGTCAGGACGCCGTCCCCTTCGAGCGCTTCGCGGGCCCTCCGGCGCGCGATCTCGGCCACGACCTCGGCGGTCTCGTCCTTCAGCCGCTGCTCGGCCTGCTCCCGCGCCTCGCCCGCCGCTTCCCGATGCTTGCGGTGGGACTCGATCGCCGCCCACAGCTCCTCGATGCCCTCGCTCCTCGTGGCCGAGGTGGCGATGATCGGCGGCTTCCAGGACCTGTCGCCGCCCCTGGGGGCCAGCGAGAGCATTCCGCGCAGCTCGGTCGCGACCCGCTGGTGACCCTCGAGATCGGATTTGTTGACCACGAAGACGTCCGCGATCTCGAGGATCCCGGCCTTGATCATCTGCACGCCGTCGCCCAGGTTCGGCGTCAGCACGACGACGACCGTGTCCGCGACGGCGGCCACCTCGAGCTCGGACTGGCCGACGCCGACCGTTTCGAGGATGACCGGATCGAACCCGAACGCCGCCAGCAGCCGGATCGCCTCGCGCGCCGCCAGCGACAGCCCGCCGAGGTGGCCGCGCGCGCCCATGCTCCGGATGAACACCCTCGGGTCGAGCGCGTGGCGCTGCATGCGGATGCGATCGCCGAGGATCGCCCCGCCGGTGAACGGCGAGTTCGGATCGGTCGCGATGACGGCCACCGACCTGTCGCGCTTCCGCAAGAGCGCCACCAGCGCGTCGACCAGGCTGGACTTGCCGGTCCCCGGCGCGCCCGTGAAGCCCACTACGTAGGGCGCCGCCACGCGGTCGCGAAGGGCCTGCTGCAGCTCCCGCACCTCGGGGTCGCGGCGCTCGACCATCGTGATGGCGCGCGCCAGGGCGCGCACGTCGCCCGCCCGAAAACGATCCGCTAGCTCAGATGTCGTGCTGACGAAATAAGAGTACTTAGCGCGGCAGGATTGGCCAGCGTGGCAGGGTGGGCTCGGCTTCGCCGAGCCATGACTCCGCGTCGCGTGTGGCATCAACACGTCGCGAGGCGCGGGGGGTTCTCGCAAGGGGGGCTTGCCCCCCTTGCGCGGTTATGTGAACCAGCGCGTGCCGAAGTCGTGGCCGAGCACGACGACGATGCCGAAGGTCTGCTGGCCTCGCGCCGGCTGCGGGCTGGCCGGGGTCGCCGCGATGACCTGGCCGCCGAAGTAGTTGGCCAGCCACGCCGTGGTCTTGGGGAACTGGCCGCCCGAGTAGTCGAGGATCAGCGTCTTCGCCGAGTTGCTGTGCAGGATCGGGTTGCCCAGCTGCAGGCCCAGGGGGTCGAGCATCGTGGTCACCCGGTCGGCAAGGTCGCCGTAGGTGTACGAGCCGTTGGCGAATTGCACCGGCGCGCGCTCGGCGAGCAACGACGGGTCGACGAAGGCCGAGGCGATGTACTGGTGGATCATCCGGTAGCTCGGGTCCTCGGCACACAGCTGCGACGCGTACGGGCCCATGCCGCAGTTGCCGCTGTACAGGAAGTTGCCCGGCGCCGCGCCCGACGGAGCGGTGAGGGCGAGCCGGATGATCGAGCTGTCCGGGAGGTTCTTGCCCCAGTCGTAGATCGCCTTCATGTCCGTTGGCGACATGTCGGTGTGAATGTTCTTCTGCAGCGCGTCCAGCAGCGCGGGCGCCTTGGCCCACCCGTTCACGCTCGTGGCCTTCTTCTTGATCGCCTCCATGATGTCCTGCTGGCGCCGCGAACGGCCGAAGTCGGAAGCCTGCTGCGGCTCGATCGCGTGACGGGACCGCGCGACCTCGAGCGCCTGCTCGCCGTTCAGGTGCTGGCACCCGGCCTTGAAGTGGATGGCGACGTAGCCGTGGCCATAGTTGGGGTAGGTGTAGTCGTCGAGGTTGCTGGTGAGGCAGACGTCGACGCCGCCGAGCGCGTTGACCATGTCGCGAAACGCTTTGAAGTCGACGGCGATGTAACGATCGAACGTGAGGCCGGTCACCTTCCCCACCTCGTGCTCGGCGGCGTGACCGCCGCCGTCGCGGCCTGTGTACTGCGAGGCGACGCAACAGATGATGTTGGTGTACGGCACCTCGTAGGCCGCATTGATCTTGTTGGTCCAGATGCTGCTTGGATTGGACTGCAGGTTCATGCGCACGACGAGGTCACGAGGGATCGACGCGAGCATGACGCGATGTGAGCTGGGGTCGATCGTCACCGCCATGATCGAGTCGGTGAGGAACGGCGCGTCGTTTTCGTAGCCGCCCATGCCGAGCAGCAGGATGTTGACCTGCTGTCCGTGGTTCAGCTTGTAGGCGATCGATCCGGGGTCGGGCTGGACCGCCTCGACCACCGTGCCGAGGGTGATGTGCTTGCCGGTCGTGGTGGAGAGAAAGTCGTCGAGTCGCTTGTACGTGAGGGTCGCGCCCACGACGATGACCACCAGCAGGACGGCACCGATCATCGCCGGAACCGACCTGGTCAGGCGGTGGGAGACGGAGTAGCGGGATCGCCTGGCCCGACTAGGCCTGGCCCTGGACGTGCGCACGCGCGCACGGATTCTATCCTGTAGCACCAGGCTTCAGACAACGCTTGGCCGGGGCGGTTGGTTACGTCGTCGTGCTGGCTGTGTTCGCGAACGCGAAGATCAGGATCCAGATGACGCCGGCGATGAAGCCGATCACGCCGAGGACGAGGCCGCCGATCGCGAACCCGCCTCCGCCGAGCGTGCCGCTGCTCGCGGTGATCCTCCCGCGCGCGACGAATCCCATGATCGCCGCCGCCGGGCCGAGCACCACGCCCAGCACACAGCACACCAGCGACAGGATGCCGGTGACCAGCGACGCGATGGCCAGCCCGTCCGTGCGCTGGCTCGCGTACTGCATCCCGCCCGGCACGTAACCGCCGCCCGGCGGTGGAGGTGGCGGCATGTAGCCGCCTCCCGGAGGCGGTGGGGGCGGTTGATATCCGCCGCCACCCGGAGGCGGGGGCGGTGGAGGAGGCTGATATCCGCCGCCACCCGGAGGCGGAGGCGGTGGAGGCGGCATGTATCCGCCGCCACCCGAGGGCGGGGGCGGAGGAGGCGGCTGGCCACCACCAGGCGGAGGCGGCGGTGGGGGCGTCGACCCTCCTGCGGGCGGCGGCGGGGGCGGGGGTGGCAGATCCGACATTTCCGTCCTCCTTCAGGCTCCCGACTCAAAGCTCCGGAAGATCCACGCCTGCATCGCGAGCGCGTATGCAGCCGTGAAAAAGATCCCGACAAGACAAACGATCGAACCGAGCGAGCTCACGAAGCTCGCGGCGATCAGCATAAGGCCCGCGATCAAAGTGTTGGTCACGTTGGCCCGCGACCGGCGCCATATTTCGCGGACCCGCAGGCCGGCGGAGATGCCCCCGCGGTCCGTCGCCAGCACGTACGCCGGGCTCGCGAAAGTGGCCGCCAGCGCCCCGATGGTGGCCACGCCAAACGCGAGCACGTTGAGGAACAGCGCGAGCAGGATCAGCCCGCCGTTGGCCTCCCCTTTCCCCTGCTGCACCGCCAGGAGCAGCGCGGGCAGGTAGATCACCAGCGCCAGCGCCGCCACAGCGAGGCCCCACGCGAGCTGGACGACGAACAGCCTGAACCCTCGCCCGAGATAGCCGAGCGTGGCCGGGGCCATCACCTCCTCACCGGCGCGCAGGCGGTCGAGCGTGGCCAGCATCCAGCCGAGGCCGTTGATGGCGCCGACGATCGGAATGAGCAGCGTCAGGGCGATGATCAGGAGCTTGCGAGGCCAGTCAGGGTCGCGGAACGGCCAGACGAACGCATCCGCGACGCGATCCATGTTGCGGTCGCGCAGCTACTCGAAGGTCACGTCGTTCAGCGCGTTGAGGATGACGATGAACCAGAGAAACGTGACCACCGCGCCTACAGCGGTCGCGATCACGCCGATGATCCGGCCGGCGTTAGCGGCGCTCGCGCCACCGAGCGTGCCGCCCGACTCGGCGATGCGGGTCCGTGCCCCTTTGCCGAGAAAGTAGGCGATCGGCCCCGCGATCATCCCCGGCAGCCCGAGGGGCAGGGCGAAGATCAGGCCCAGGATCGCGAAGGCCAGCGAGGCGACGGCTTTGGCGTCGGTGCCGGCTGGGGCGGACAGCTGCGGCGGATACGTGGGCGGCGGATAGTAAGGAGCGACCGCGGGCGGCGGGGACGGAACATGCTCAGGGGCGGGCAGGCTCATCTCAGGAGCGCCCGCGCGATCACGACTTTCTGGATCTGATTCGTGCCCTCATAGATCTGGGTGATCTTCGCATCTCGCATCATTCGCTCGACCGGGTAGTCCGAGATGTAACCGTAGCCACCCAGCACCTGGACGCAGTCGGTCGTGACCTTCATGGCCATGTCGGATGCGAACAGCTTGGCCATGGCCGCGACTTTGGTGAGGTCGGGCGCCTTGGCGTCGACCTTGGTCGCGGCCCTGTAGACCAGAGTGCGCGCGGCCTCGATCTGGGTCGCCATGTCGGCGAACATGAATTGCATCCCCTGGAAGCTCGCGATGGGCTGGCCGAACTGCTGGCGTTCTTTGGCGTAGTTCAGCGCGTAGTCGAAGGCGCCCTCGGCGATGCCCAGCGCCTGCGCGCCGATGCCCGGCCGTGACCGGTCGAGCACGGCCAGCGCGATCTTGAAGCCGGCGCCCTCCTCGCCGAGCCGGTTGGCCGCGGGCACTTTCACGTCCTCGAAGACGAGCTGCGCGGTCGGTGAGCCCCGGATCCCGAGCTTGTGCTCGAGCTTGGGCGCCTGCCACGGACTCGTCTCCCGCTCGAGCACGAAGGCAGAGATGCCGCGATGGTCGGAGTCGGGATCCGTCTGCGCGAAGACGACCAGCGTGCCCGCGATGCTGCCGTGCGTGATGAACTGCTTCGACCCGTTGAGCACGTACTCGTCGCCGTAGCGCTTCGCGCGCGTCTTCATGGCCGCGGCGTCGGAACCGCTGCCCGACTCCGACAGCGCGTACGCCGCGACCTTTTCCCCCGACGCGAGCGGCGGGCACAGACGCTTCTTCTGCTCCTCCGTGCCGGCGACGAGGATGGGGTAGGCGCCGAGCGCCTGGACCGCGAGGATCAGCGATGAGCTCGCGCATGCCTTGGCGATCTCCTCGATGCCCATGCAGATGGACACGCTCGAACCGCTGATGCCGCCGTACTGCTCGGGAAACGGAATGCCGAGGATGCCGTTCTCCGCGAACAGCCTCTCGATGTCCTTGGGGTATTCGCCCTTCTCGTCGATCTCGGCCGCGCGCGGAGCGACGCGGTCCTGCACGAGCTCGCGGATCGTGTCCCGAATCGCGACCTGGTCTTCCGAGAACTCGAAGTCCACTCCTTCGAATTATCGAGTGTTGACGAGTTCACGCGAGATGACGACGCGTTGCACCTGGTTCGAGCCCTCGTAGATCTGCAGCGCTTTCGCGTCGCGCATGTGACGCTCGAACGGGCTGCCGCTGATCGCGCCTTCCTCGCCGGCCAGCTGCAGCGCGTTGAGCGCGACGTCCATCGCGGTGTCGGTGCAGTGCAGCTTGGCCATCGACGCCACGCGCGTGAACGGCCTTTTCTCGGCGCACAGCCAGGCCGCGCGATAGGCGAGCAGGCGCGCCGACTCGACCCGCGTCGCCATCTCGGCGAGCACGAAATCGTCGCCCTGCTCACGCGCTCGCGAGGCAAGCAGCTCGCGCGATTGATCGACCGCCGCCTGCGCGATGCCGAGCGCCTGGCCCGAGATGCCGATCCGGCCGGAGTCGAGCGCTCGCATGGCGACGCCGAAACCCTTGCCTTCCGGCGCGAGCCGGTTGGCCGAGGGCACGACGACGTCCTCGAGGACCAGCTCGCCCGTCGGTGAGCCGTTCAGGCCCATCTTCTGGAACACCTGGCCGGCGCGCACGCCGTCCAGGTCCGCCGGCACGATGAACGCGCTGACGCCCGCGGCCCGATCGTCGGGCCCGGTCCGCGCGAAGACGATGTACACCCCCGCGCGGCCGATGTTGGTGATGAACACCTTGGTGCCGTTGAGCACGTAGTCGGCGCCGACGCGCCGGGCGGACGTCTTGAGGGCCGCGGCGTCCGACCCCGACGCCGGCTCGGTGAGCGCGAACGCGCCGAGCAGCTCGCCCGACGCGAGCCTTGGCAGCCAGGCGCGCTTCTGCTCCTCGGTGCCGAACAGCAGGATGGGCTCGCTGCCAACGCTGGTGTGCACGTCGATGATCACGGCCGTCGACGCGCACGCCATCGCCAGCTCCTCTATGCAGAGCGTGAAGGCTATGGCGTCCAGCCCGGCGCCGCCGTACTCCCGCGGGATGAGGACGCCCAAGAGCCCGGCCTGCGCGGCGGCGGCGACCGCCTCTTCCGGGAATCGATGGTCCCTGTCGACCTCGGTGGCGTGCGGCTCGACCACGCCCTGCGCGAACTCGCGCATGGACGCGCGGAAGGCCTCGTGATGGGGCGCCAGTTCGAGGTCCAAAAGCCCGGACCTACAATAGGGGGTCGCGATGGAAGCTGGGCCGCGCTACCTCGAAGGCACCACTGTGGGCAGTGGCAGGGACATCATCGGTGTCCGCCGCGACCGCATCGCCGACATCATCAGCACCGGCCGCGAGATCATCGCCCGCGCGAAGTCGGAGAAGCTGCTTCCGGAGACCATCACAGGAGCCACGGCGGCCCTGCTGGTGACCATCGCCGGGTACGGCGAGCCACTCTCGGAAGGCCAGTGGCGCGAACTCGCCGGGGTCGTAGGCGGGATCATGCGCGACAACACATATGCGGACCTTGCCCGCCTTCGCACGTTGATTACTCAGGAGCAATTTTTGAACGTGGCCCGCAACCAGGGATACAGCCGATTCATCCGGAGACTGGACGACGGCCGTTGGGTTTGTGAGCTCGCGCCCAAGCTCGAAGACCTACCGGACGAGTAATAGCCATCGTCCGCCTAGCCAGATCCCGCCCAGTCCGGATCTTCGTCGCCGCCGTGTTCGCGCTGGCGATCGTCAGCCCGGCGGCGGTGGTCGCGGCCGTGGTCTGGAACTCGCCTCCGCCCACCCAGGAGCAGCCGCACCCCTCCACGACCAGCGAGGCGGGAAACCCGCTCATTCCACCCGACGTTGCCTCGGGATCCCTGCCCGACGTAGCGCCCAACGTCTACGCGAACGACATGTCAGGGGTCGTGCCGTGCCCGCTGTGCAAGCTGCCGCCCCGCGTGTACGTGCCCAACAGCATGGCGGGCACGGTCGACGTCATCGACCCGACGACCTTCAAGGTCATCGACCACTACACAGTCGGCCAGATCCCTCACCACATCACGCCGTCGTGGGACCTGAGCGAGCTCTACGTGGAGAACGAGGGCTCGAGCAGCCTGACCGTCCTCGACATCCACTCCGGCCGGCCGGTGCGGACGATCAACATCCCCTTCCCCTACAACCTCTACTTCACGCCTGACGGCAGCAAGGCCATCGACGTGGTGGAGCGGCTGATGCGCATCGAGTTCCGCGATCCTCACACGTGGAAATTGCTGCGCTCGGTGCCGATCCCGTGGCCCGGCGCCGACCACCTCGACTTTTCCGCGGACGGCAGCTACCTGATGATCTCGACCGAGTACTCGGGAGTCGTGGCCAAGGTCGACACCGTGAACATGAAACTGGCGGGATTTGTAAATGTCGGCGGCCTTCCCATCGACGTGAAGGTGTCGCCCGACGGCAAGTACTTCTACGTGACGAACCAGGGCACCGACGGCGTGTCGGTCATCGATCCGAATGCGATGCGCGTCGTCCAGTTCATCCCCACGGGTCACGGCGCACACGGGCTTCAAGTGTCGCGCGACGCGAAATTCCTCTACGTCTCCAACCGGCTCGAGGGGTCGATCTCGGTCATCGAGTTCGCGACGCGCCGCGTGGTGTCGAAGTGGCGGATTCCCGGCGGCGGCAGCCCCGACATGCTGCAGCTCAACCCCGACGGAACGCAGCTGTGGGCGTCAGGGCGCTACAACGCCACGGTCTACGTGTTCGACACCACGAGCGGCCAGGTCATCGCCCGCATTCGCGTCGGCTCCGAGGACCACGGGCTCACGTACTTCCCGAACGTCGGCCTGCACAGCATCGGCCACAACGGGGTCTACCGCTAGCTGACCCAAGTGCGAGTGCCGGCACTCGCACCGGTGAGACCGTGGATTCGGGCACGAGTGCCGGCACTGGACGCGTTTACGCGATGACAGAAGTCACCTGGCCCCACTGACCCGCGTTACTGGCCGTGGCGCGCCGAGACTCCTAGCCTGATCGCCATGGACTACCGCTCGGAGCAGACGCTCTTCGGGGTTCCGGTCATCGCGATATCGATGCGCGGCCGCGCGGTGGGCATCGTCGCCATCGGGCGCGTGGCGGTCGGCCTTGCCTCAGTGGGACTCGTCGCCATCGGGCCGGCCGCCGTCGGGCTTGTCGGCATCGGGATCGTCAGCGTCGGCCTGGTGGGCATCGGCGTGGTGTCGACCGCCCTGGTCGCGATCGCCGCCGTCGGTGTCGGCCTGGTCGTGTTCGCGACCAAGGCGGTCGGATTGCTTCTGCTTTAGAGGCCCAGGAGCCGAGCGATCAGCATCCTCTGCACCTCGGAGGTGCCCTCGCCGATCTCGTTGACCTTGACGTCGCGCCAGTAGCGCGCGACCGGGTAGTCCTCCATGAAGCCGTAGCCGCCGTGGATCTGCACGGCCTGGTCGGCGGCTCGCTTGGAGGTCTCGGACGCGTAGAGCTTGGCCATCGCCGCCAGCATGCGGACCTCGTCGCCGGCCTCGCCGTTGCCGTGGTGGTAGGCGGTGGCGGCCCTGTAGACCATGGTGCGCGCCAGCTCGGTCTCCATCGCCATGTCGGCGAGCTTGAACTGGATCGCCTGCTGCTTGGAGATGGGTGCGCCGAAGGCGTGGCGATCTTTGGCATACGCGAGCGATGCGTCGAGACAGGCCTGGGCGACCCCCACCGAAAGAGCCGCGATCGCGATGCGGCCGCCCATGAGCGTGTGCAGGAACTGGCGGTAGCCCCCACCCCGCGCCCCGAGCAGGTTGCCTTCGGGCACCCGACAGTCCTCGAACGTGAGCGGATGCGTGTCCGACGAATGCCACCCGAGCTTGCGATAGCCCGGCAGCACGTGATAGCCGGCGGTGCCGCTGGCGACGAGGATCGCGCTGATCTCGGTGTCGCCCTGAGCGCCTGGTCTGCCGGTAACAGCCGTGATGGTGACGCCCGCCGAGATGTCGGTGCCGCAGTTGGTGATGAACTGCTTGGCGCCGTTGATGACCCAGCTGCCGTCGCGCAGGTCGGCGCGCGTGCTCGTAGCGCCCGCGTCGGAGCCGGCTTGAGGCTCGGTCAGCCCGAAGGCCCACAGCTTGCGGCCCGACAAAAGGTCGGGCAGCCAGGTCTGCTTCTGCTCCTCGGTGCCGAAGTCGTGGATGGGAGCGGCGCCGAGACACACCGCGGCCTCGAGCGTGATCCCCACCCCGGCGTCCGCGCGTGAGATCTCCTCGATGGCCAGGCACAGCGAGAGAAAGTCGGCGCCGGCGCCTCCGTACTGCTCGCTGAACGGGAGGCCGAACAGGCCGAGCTCGCCCATCTGGCGCACGATGTCGTAGCCGAACCTGTGCTCCCGATCCAGCTCTTCGGCGGCGGGGGCCACCACCTCGCGAGCGAAGTCCCGGCACAGGTCGCGAACGGCCGCCTGCTCCTGGCTGAGGGCAAAGTCCATTGCATGCAATCCTTGCACGCGGATGTGATGTCGTACGCGGACGCGATCGAGATCGTGAAGGGCCTGCAGGATCTCGACGGCCCCAATGTCAACCCTGCCTGCTACACCCGCCTCTACACCCATGAGCGACCGACCGAGCGAGCCCTGGTCCTGCTGCACGGTTTCACCAACTGCCCGCGGCAGTTCGACGACCTCGGGCGCGAGTTCTTCGCGCAGGGATGGAACGTGCTCATCCCGCGCTACCCGCGCCACGGCTACAAGGACAGGCTCAACACCTCCATCGCCGAGCTGCGCGCCGACCACCTGGTCGCCGTCGCCAACCGAGCGGTCGACGCGGGCTTCGGCCTGGGCGACCAGGTCACCGTGGCCGGGCTCTCGCTAGGCGCGGCCCTCGCCGGCTACATGGCGCAAACGCGCGTCGGCATCGTCCGGACGGTGATGATCGCGCCGATGTTCGGACTCAAGCCCATCCCCGGTCCGGTGCTGACCGCGTTCTCGCAGCTCACCTACGTCCTGCCGAACTTCTACATCTGGTGGAACTCGAGTCTCAAAGACGCCGTCGGTCCGGCGCACGGCTATCCGCGGCTGTCGACCCGCGCCTACGCCGCGCTGTTCGAGGTGGGGCGACGCCTCATTGGCGAGGCGCGCAGGTCGGCGCCGCGCTCGCCCGCCATCACTGTGGTCACCAACGCCGCCGAGCCGCGGCTCGACAACCGGTTCACCTACCGGCTGATCGACATCTGGCGCAAGCACGGCACCGCCATCGACACGTTCGAGTTTCCGGCCGAGGATGGGCTGCCACACGACCTGATCGATCCCGTGTCCAACCCGCCGCGGGTGACCGAGAAGAGCTATCCGGTCGTCGAGCGGATGATCAGTTCCCCAGGACGAAGACCTTCAGAGTCCAGCTGAAGAGGATCGCGCTCACCACTCCGATTCCGAGCACACGCCATTGCTGGGACGTCAGGCGCACCGACCACGTCCGCCCCGTCACCAGGCCCGAGGCCAGCCCGCCCACGCCCAGCAGCGAGCCCAGGAAGAACGCAGGTCCGAGCGGGTACAGGCGCACGGCGTCCGAGATGTCGCCCTCCCACATGTAGGCGAACGACCGCGTGCCGCCGCAGAAAGGGCATGGATGTCCGGTCAGGTAGAAGAAAGGGCACGGCGGCAGGACGAGGTGGCCCGCGCGGAGGACGAAGAAGAATCGCGTGTAGGCGAGCCAGGCCAGCAGCGCGAAGAGCAGACCGATGTCACGCGATCGATCGCTCGGCATCGCCCGGGTGATCCCGATCGGCATGACGCGACCGGCCGACGCCATCAGGAAAGCAACCCCACGATCTGGTCGGTGGTCTCCGCGACCGCCACGCCGGCGCGCCGGAACGCCTCTTCCTTGCTCTTGGCGGTGCCGCGGTTGCCCGAGATGATCGCGCCCGCGTGGCCCATGCGCTTGCCCTCCGGCGCCGTGCGGCCGGAGATGAACGCGACGGTCTTCAGCCGGCTGCCACGGCCAAGCAGCTCGGCGGCGTGCTCCTCGTCAGAGCCGCCGATCTCACCGATGACCACGAGGCGATCCGTCGCCGGGTCGGCCTCGAACAGAGCGATCACGTCGGCGAAGGTGAGGCCCAGCACGGGGTCACCGCCGATGCCGACGATTGTCGACTGACCCATGCCCGCCGCGCTGAGCGCCGACCCGACCTCGTAGGTCAGCGTGCCGCTGCGCGAGACGAGGCCGACGGAACCAGGGCGAGTGATGCGCTGCGGGATGATGCCGATCTTGGCCGCACCCGGCGTGATGAGGCCTGGGCAGTTGGCGCCGAGGAGGCGGGCCGCGGGGTAGCCGCGCAGGAAGTCCTTCACGCGGATCATGTCCTGGATCGGGATCCCTTCGGTGATGCAGGCGATGAGGGTGATGCCGGCGGCGGCGGCTTCCATGATCGCGTCGGGCGCGAACGGCGGGGGCACGAAGATGCCGGAGGCGGTGGCGCCGGTGGCTGCGACCGCCTCGGCCACCGTGTTGAAGACCGGCACGCCGATGTGCGACGTGCCGCCCTTGCCCGGGCTGGTCCCACCGACCAGGTTCGTGCCCATCTCCTTCATCTGCTCCGCGTGGAACGAGCCCTCGCGGCCGGTGATGCCCTGCACGATGACGCGCGTCGAGCCGTCGAGCAGGATGCTCATGCCCTCGCTCCGGCTCTCGTCAGCTCGACGATCTTCTGCGCCGCCTCCCACGCGCTGGCGCCGGGCTCGATGCCGTTCTGCTTGAGGATCGCCCGCCCCTCCTCCTCGCGAGTGCCGCTCATGCGCACCACAAGCGGCAGCTTCATGTGCAGGTTGTCGCGGGCGGTGACGAGGCCTTTCGCCACCTCGTCGCCACGCGTGATGCCACCGAACACGTTCATCAGCACGCCTTTCACGCGCGGGTTCATGAGGATGACGGCGAGCGCGTTTTCGACCACCTCGGCCTTGGCGCCGCCGCCGATGTCGCAGAAGTTGGCCGCGTGACCGCCGGCCCGCTGCACGAGGTCGAGGGTGCTCATGCACAGGCCGGCGCCGTTGCCGATGATGCCTATGTCGCCGTCGAGGGAAACGTAGGTGAGGCCTCGCTTCTTGGCTTCGACCTCGAGGGGATCACCTTCGACCACGGATCCGTAGCGCTCTTCCAGATCGCGATGCCGGTACATCGCGTTGTCGTCGATCTCGAGCTTGGCGTCGCCCGCGACGATCTCGTTCGCGCGCGTGACGACGAGCGGGTTGATCTCGGCCGTGAGCGCATCCAGATCGGGGATCGCCCGATACAGCTTCTTGATCATGGCGACGAGCGGCCGGGACAGTTCGCCGAGGCCGGCGTCGAAGACCAGGGCGTTGAGTTCGAAGTCCAGCGGCCCGCGCCACGGATTCGGATACAGACGCGCGATCGCCTCCGGTGATTCGGAGGCCACCTGCTCGATGTCCATGCCGCCCTTGGCCGACAGCATCAGGATGTTGGCTCGTGCGTCGCGGTCGACCGTGAAGCCCAGGTAGATCTCGCGGGCGATGTCGAGTGCGGCCTCGCAGTAGACCAGCGGCACCTTGAAGCCCTTGATGTCCATGCCGATGATCTGCTGGGCGGCCGCGCGCGCCTCGTCCGGCGTCTGCGCGAGCTTGATGCCGCCGGCCTTGCCCCGCCCGCCCACGGGCACCTGGGCCTTGACGGCCACCGGCCCAAGGGACGCGCACGCGTCTGCTGCTTCGTCGGGGGTGCGCGCCACCCGCCCAGGCGGGATGGAGATGCCCAGCGAGGCGAGTACCTCTTTGGCCTGGTACTCGAGCAGCTTCATCACGGAAGAGCGTAGCGGGCCGCGAGGCGTACCTGCTCCTGGCGGCGTATACACAGCAGATGTTTCAGCAGAGATCTGAGGAGGACCTGATCCGCTCCGCTCGCGACGGGGACGGCTCGGC
>DASSLR010000026.1:0-40849 GCA_035689345.1 Candidatus Dormiibacterota bacterium | reverse complement strand
GACGCGGCCAACGACGCGCTCCGGCTCTACCCCAGCCCGACCGCGGCGCCGGCACGAGAGGCGATCGCCCGCCGGTTCGGCCTCGCTCCGAACCAGGTCACGGTCGGCAACGGTGGCGACGAGTTGATCGAGCTCTGCTTTCGCGCCTTCGCGGACGCGGGCGAGCGAGTCGCCTTCCCAACGCCAACGTATCCGCTGCTCGAGCCCCTGTGCCGCATCCACGAGGCGATTCCGTCGCCTCATCCCACGGAGCTGTTCGACGAGCTGCCGCCAAGCCTCGGGCCCGACCCGGCGCCGCTCAAGTTCATCGTCAACCCGAACTCGCCGACCGGCACGTGGATCGATCCGGCGCAGGTGGAGCGTGCGATCGAGCAGTCGCCCGGAGTGGTGGCCATCGACGAGGCGTATGTCGATTTCGCGCCCATGAACGTCGCGGGGTTCATCCCGCGATACAAGAACATGCTCGTCCTGCGCACGATGTCGAAGTCCTACGCGCTGGCGGGCATGCGCATCGGCTACGCCATCGGCGATCCCGGCCTGATATCGGCCCTGGAAGCCGTCAAGGATTCGTACAACCTCGACCGTCTGGCCATCGTCGCAGCGGTGGCGGCGGTCGAGGATGATGCGCACCATCGCCAGATCGTCGACCACGTCGTATCTGAGCGGGCCTGGCTGGGCCACTCGCTGCGCGCGATGGGCTTCGAGGTCGCGCCATCGCAAACGAACTTCCTGTTCGTCAAGCCGCCGCCCGGGCAGCACGGGCCGGCAGTGGCCGACGCGCTGCGCGAGCGCCGGATTCTCGTCCGCAGGTACGATCTCGATCCGATCGCGGGCTGGCTTCGCATCACCATCGGCACGCGCGATCAGCACGACCGCTTGCTCGAAGCATTGAAGGAGACCTGACCGTGGCGACGCATGTGCCGACGCGCGACGAGGCCTGGGAGCTGGTGACCTCGATGACGCAGTCCGAGCAGCTGCGCCGGCACATGCGCAGCGTCGAGGCGGCCATGCGCTTTTACGCGCGCAAGTTCGGCGAGGACGAGGAGCGTTGGGGCGTGCTCGGGCTCATCCACGACTGGGACTACGAGACCGGCCCGACGCTCGACGTCCACCCGATGCGGGGCATCCAGATGCTGCGCGAGAAAGGCTGGCCCGAGGACGTCCTGGAGGACATCGCGTCCCACGCCGACTACCTGAGCGTGCCTCGCGACACCAACATCCGCAAAGCCCTGAACGCGGTCGACGAGATGTGCGGGTTCATCATCGCGTGCGCGCTGGTCAAGCCGGACAAGTCTCTTGGTTCCGTCGAGCCCAGCACCGTGCGCAAGAAGATGAAGGACAAGGCCTTTGCGCGCGGGGTACACCGCGAGGAGCTGGTCTCCGGCGCCGAGGCGCTGGGTATACCCTTCGACGAGCACGTGGAGAACGTCCGCGATGCGCTCAAGCCGATCGCGCAGGATCTGGGACTGCACCCGTGAGCACGCCGCCCACGCCGGGCAGGCCTCGCGTCCTGCTGATGCACCACTTCCTGGATCCCGGTCCCGCCATCCTGGCGGAGGTCGCCGAGGTCGTCGCCTACCCGAGCACGCGACCGCTCGACGAGGCCAACATCCGCCAGGCGGCCGAGGGCTGCGTCGGCATCGTGAGCCAGCTCAAGGACCCGATCGGCCCGACCGTCCTCTCCACGCCGGGACTTCGCTGCGTCAGCAACGTGGCGGTCGGCTTCGACAACATCGACGTCCCCGCCGCCACCGCCAACCACGTGTGGGTGACGAACACCCCGGGCGTCCTCGACGAGGCGACGGCGGACTTCGCGTTCGCCCTCCTCATGGCCACCGCGCGGCGTGTCGTCCAGGGCGACACGTTCGTGCGCCAGGGCAACTTCAAAGGCTGGGAGATCGACATGATGCTCGGCGCCGACGTGCACGACGCGACGCTCGGCATCATCGGCATCGGGCGCATCGGCCGCGGGGTGGCGCGCCGCGCACACGGCTTCAACATGCGCGTCCTGTACTCCGACCAGATGGCCCTTCAGCCGGAGGCGGAACGGCAGCTCGGCGCCACGCGCGTCGACCTTCCGCGGCTGCTGGCGGAGTCGGACTTCATCTCGCTCCACGTGCCGCTCACGCCCGAGACGCATCACCTGATCAGCACGCCGCAGCTCAACCAGATGAAACCGACAGCGATCCTCATCAACACGTCGCGCGGGCCGGTCGTGGACGAAGCGGCGCTGGTGGAGGCGTTGAAGAACCACCGCATCGCCGGTGCAGGGCTCGATGTGTTCGAGCGCGAGCCGGCCGTGCATCCGGGCTTGATCGCGTCGCACAACGTGGTCCTCGCGCCGCACATCGCCAGCGCGACCACGCGCACGCGGTCTGAGATGTCGGCCATGGCCGCGCGCAACATGGCCACTGCGGTGCGCGGCGGCAAGCCGCCGAACGTCCTCAACCCCGAGGCCCGCTCATAGCCGTCTCGACGCGCTATCGCCTGCTGGCCCTCGACCTCGACGGCACGATCCTCGACGCGCGCCTGCAGCTCGACCCGCGCGACCTGGCCGCGCTGGAGCGCATCAAGCAGGCCGGCGTCCTGGTCATCGCCACGACCGGCCGGCCCTTCCCCGGCGCGCTGCCCTGGGCGCAGCGGCTCGGCCTCGACGGGCCGATCATCTGCTACCAGGGGGCCGAGGTGCGGAAGCCCGACGGCGAGGTGATGCTCGACCACGGCATCCCGCACGACGTCGCGATGGAGGTCATCGACTTCGCCCGCGAGCGCGATGTGCACGTGCAGGCGTACCGCGACGACACTCTCATCGTCGAGCGCGACCGGCCCGAGGCGCACCGCTATTCCGAGCACGCGGGTATGCCGATCAACCTGGTGCCGGACCTCGATACCGCCATGGGACCCACGACACCGAAGCTCGTCATCGTCGCCGCGCCGGCCGTGATCGAGAAGCTGCTGCCCGTGGCGCGCGCACGCTGGAAGGGCAGGCTCAACGCGGCCACGTCGACGCCGGACTACCTGGAGTTCACGAACTACAACAGCGACAAGTCGGAGGCCGTGAAGTTCCTGTCCGAGCGACTCGGCGTTCCGCGCGAGGAGATCGCCGCCGTCGGCGACGGCCGCAACGACGCGTCGATGATCGCGTGGGCCGGCCTCGGCGTCGCCGTGGAGGGGGCTTACGACGAAGTGATCCAGGCGGCCCAGCACCGGACCATCGCGCCTCCGGGCCACGGTGGAATCGCCCAGCTGGCGAACCTATTGTTGAAGTAGATGGCGACGCTCCTGCTCGTGCACGCGCATCCCGACGACGAGGCCATCGCGACCGGCGGCGTGATGATGAAGGCGCGCGCCGACGGCCATCGCGTGGTGCTCGTCACGGCGACTCGCGGCGAGGTAGGCGAGATCTACAACATGGACGAGGCGGCGTCGCGCCCGCGACTGGGCGAGATCCGCGAGAAGGAGCTCGAGAACGCGGCCCGCCTGCTCGGCGTCAACCGCGGCGAGTTTCTCGGCTACCGCGACTCGGGCATGGCCGGCACCGATGACAACGAGAACCCGAGCTCGTTCCACATGGCGCCTGTCGAGGAGGCGGCGGCCAGGCTGATCGCGATCTTGCGCGAAGAGAAGCCCGATGTGATCGTGACGTACGAGGAGACCGGCTCGTACCGCCACCCCGATCACATCAAGTGCCACGTGGTCACGAATGCCGCCCTCGATCAGATGCTGCGCTCGTCTGACAGCTGGACGCCGAGGAAGCTCTACTACACGGCGGTCCCGCTGTCGCTGATGCAGGGCTTTTTCGAGCAGATGCCGGAAGAGGCCCGACGGATGCAGGAGCAGTCGACCATCCAGATCACCGGCACGCCCGACGAGCTGGTCACGACGCGTGTCGACGTCAGCGAATTCGTCGACCGCAAACGCGAGGCGTTCCTGGCGCACGTGAGCCAGAACGATCCGAACTCCTGGTTCAACACGATGCAGGACCAGATCTACAGGCTCGCGTTCGGCACGGAGTACTTCCAGCTGGCGCGGGGCAAGCCCGGAATGGCGCTGCCGGAGGACGACCTGTTCGCGGGAATCGCCTGAATTCCCCGCGTTTGCATACAAACGCCCTGAATTCGGCTCGGAATACGCGCGTTTGTATACAAACGACCTCCACGTAAACTCGAATACGCCATGGAAGTCGTCAAGATCACGCCCCGCGGGTACTGCCACGGCGTGGTGGACGCGTTCCGCATCGCCAAGCGCGTGCGCGAGGAGACCGAGGGCCCGGTGCACATGCTGGGCATGCTCGTGCACAACACCCACGCCACGGACGACCTGCAGGAGCAGGGCATCGCGCTCGTCGACCAGCCGGATCGCCTGCGCGGCCTCGAGCAGATAAAGGACGGGACCGTGATCTTCACGGCGCATGGCGTGTCACCACAGGTGAAGCAGCGCGCGGTCGAGCTCGGCCTGCGGCCGGTCGACGCCACGTGCTCCGACGTGGTGCGCACGCACGAGCTCGTCGCGGACCTCGCTCGCAACGGCTACGAGGTCGTGTACATCGGGCGCAAAGGTCATCCCGAGCCGGAAGGCGTGGTGGGTGAGGCCCCCGGGAAGGTGCACCTGGTGCAGGACCCCGCCGACATCGACGCCCTCGACCTGCACGGTGACCGCGTGGCGGTAACGTGCCAGACGACGCTGTCCGTCTGGGACACCGAGGACCTGATCGGCCGCGTGAAGGCGCGTTACCCCAACGCCGAGGTGCACAACGAGATCTGCCGCGCCACCCAGGAGCGCCAGGAGGCCGCGGTCGAAGCCGCGAAGCTCGTCGACCTGGTCATCGTGGTCGGCAGCCCGCGATCGTCCAACTCCCTGCGGCTGGTCGAGGTCGTGAAGAAGCTCGGCGGCAAGCCGGCGTACCTCGTCGACCGGATGGAAGACCTGAACCTCGAGTGGTTCCGCGGCGCCAGGAAGGTCGGCGTCACGAGCGGGGCCTCGACTCCGACTCAGCTCACTCGCCGCGTCATCGAGCACATCGAGGCGATGGAGGCCCCCGCCTAGCCGGAGGAGGCTCCTCGGAGTCTTTTCATCACCCGCGAAAGCGGGTTGGCGTTGGCGCGCGCGGCCGGCGAAGCGGTCACCGCGGGCTCGGGAGCAGGGGGCGGAGCCGCCGCCGCGGGCGATGCGGCGGCCACGTGGTTGCCGTTGCCGCCTCCGCCTCCTCCCGAGGTCCGGCGCCGGCGCCTTCGCCGTCCGCCGCCCGCTCGCTCCTGGGGCGCCGGGTGCGGCTGGGCGGGAGGTGGGGGCGGAGGAGGTGCCGCGGGAGCTGCCTCGCCGGCCGTCGAGCCGCGCTTGCGCCTCCGCCGGCGCGACGCGGGCGGAGCCGCCGCTGTGGCCGCACCGGTGTCCTGAGCTACCGGCGCCGGCGCCGCCGTCGTCCGGAACACGCTGGCCCCCACCTCGCCTTCGGCGCACATGGCCCCGTCGGCGGTGTGGACGTCGACACGCCAAACGACGATCGCGGTCCTCGCGCCGCGCACGGGCGCCCGCTTCTGCGTGAGCGTCCAGCGCGCGTACACGGTGTCGCCGGCCTTGACCTGCCGGGGGAACTTCCAGTTGGCCCATTCCCAGGAATCGACGTGCGGGATGGGCATGTCCATCGATGCCAGCCCGACCGCGATGGCCACCACCAGGGCGGGCGGGGCGTGCCGTGGCCCCCCGGCTGACGCGTCCACCGAAAGAGGTGAGAAATCGCCGGCTACCGCGGAGAAAAGCGCTATCTCGGAATCGGAGATGGTGCGGCGGCGGGTCGTCCATTCACCGCCCAGCACGAGGTCGTCGAAAGAGGTGAGCTCCAGTTCGACCGAGTATACCCGGGAGGCTTCTTGGGACCAGGTCTCAGGGTCCGGGCGTTAACCTATCTCAGTTTTACCGGAAGGAGGGAGGGTGGACCTTAGCTCGGTTCTGTTCGGCGTTTCGGGCGTGCTCGGGGTCGCCTTCCTGGTCGTTCTGGTCCTCTTCCTGCGGCTCCGCGGCCACGTCCACGAGCTGGACCAGGCCCTTTCCGACCAGAGCGGCTCCAAGGAGCGGGCCGACATGCTGCTGGCGGTGGCGCGGGCGGTCAACTCGTCCCTCGCGCTGAGCGAGGTCCTGAACCTGGCGCTGACGAACTCGGGGCGCCTCATGGGCGCGGTCGCCGGCGCCATGTACCTGGTCACGCCCGGCAAGGCCGAGATGCGCCGCCAGGCCGACTACAACCTCGCCCACAACGCCCGCGGCGCGGGTCGAAAGCTGGACGAGGAGCCCCTGCGGTCGGTTATCGCCAGCCAGCACCCGCTCGTCGTACCGCTCGATGCGGAGCACGCGCCCGGGCTCGAGGGCGGCGGCCACCCACAGCACGTGCTGGTGGTGCCGGTGCAGCGCGCGAGCCAGCTCATCGGCGCCATGGAGCTGTACCTGCCGAAGCCCCGCGAGCTCCGTGAGGACCAGATCGAGCTGCTGCAGGGTGTCGCCGCGCAGGCGGCGATGGCGATCAGTCACGCGCAGCTGTTCCACGCGCAGGAGGAGAACGCGCTCACCGACGAGCTCACAAAGCTTCCCAACCGGCGCTACATGGCGCAGCGGTTTCTGCAGGAGATGCAGCGCGCGCGGCGCCACCACAAAGGCCTCGCGTTCCTGATGCTCGACATCGACCACTTCAAGCAGATCAACGACACGTACGGACACCTGCACGGCGACGCGGTTCTCTCCGAGCTCGCTCACATCCTCAACGCGGCCAAGCGCGAGTCTGACGTGGCCGCGCGTTACGGCGGAGAGGAGTTCGGGCTCATCCTCAACGAGACCGGTGAGACGGGCGCGATGACCCTGGCGGAACGCATCCGCGAGAAGGTGGAGACCGCGACGTTTCCAGGCGGCCTCAAGCTCACGGTCAGCATCGGCGTCGCGACCACCGACGACGAGGCGCTGTTCACCTCGCTCATCGAGAAGGCCGACCAGGCCCTGTACGCGGCCAAGCAGGCCGGACGCAACACCGTGCGCATCGCGGACATGCGCGGAGTCGGCGCCCGCCGCGAGTAGCTTGGTGCGAGTGCCGGCACTCGCACACTAGATTCGTGCCATGGCGCTTTGAGTGCCGGCACTCGGCTGTTTAGGCTAGAGGTCGGATGGCCCACTACTGCATTCACTGCGGCGCGCAGCTGGTGGAGCGCGAGATCGATGGTCGAGTGCTCGAGGCATGCCCCAACGACGATTTCGTGCTCTGGCGCGATCCGAAGGTCGCGACCGCGGTCGTCGTCGAGGTGGACGGAGGCATCGTCCTCGGGCGCCGCGCCATCGAGCCGGCGCTGGGCCACTGGTGCCTGCCCGGCGGCTTCGTCAACGACGACGAGGGGCCCATGGACGCCGCGGCCCGCGAGTGCCTCGAAGAGATCGGGGCGTCGGTCGTCGTGGCGGGTCTGGTCGGCGTCTACCACATCGCCAAGCGCGGGGCGCCGAGCATGATCGCCATCGGTTACCGCGCGCGCGTGGTCGAGGGCACGCACCTGGCGCCGGGCGCCGAGATGCTCGAGCTGCAGGTGTTTCCCGCGACCAGCCTGCCCGAGCTCGCCTTCCCGAGCCACCAGCAGATCGTCGGCGACTACGTCAGGTCCCTGGCGTCGCGGGAGGAAGGGGAACCTCGGCCCGCCGGCGCAACGGCTCGGCGTGCATCGCCGCCATCACGAGCGCGAGGGCGATCGAGACCGCGGCGCACGCGGTGAACCCCGCGGCGTAGCCGGCGTTCTGGATGATGGGTCCGAACAGGAGCGGGCCGCCGGCGAGCGCCAAGAACAGCACCGTCCCGTAGAAGCCCATCGTCACGCCGCGCGTTGACGCGGCCGACAGGTTGCCGAAAACGACGCCGATGGCGACGAACGCGGTGGCCATGAACGGGGTGGCCACGACCATCACCAGGGCGGGCGCGACGAAACCCTGAAGGTGGCCGAGCACGATCGTCGCCACCGACCAGACGACAGTCCCGGTGAAGACGATCGGCCAGCGGTGCGGCGCCCAGTCGACGATCCGGCCGCCGGGAATGCGAGCGAGACCGTTGGCGACGGCCTGCACCGCAATCAGGAATCCGACCTGCGAGCTCGGCAGCGCGAGCGCCTCCCGCCCGAAGATCGGAAGGAACGCGCCCACGGTGCCCCACACGAGGGTCGCGGAGACGAGGCCGATCACGACGGGCACGAATGCCCGCTGGGCGAAGAGGGCGCGCACCGGGGTGATCAGGTCGAAGCGGCCTTGCGACTGGCGCGTGGCCGGCGCGGCGATCGCGCCCGGAACCGCGAACAGCACGAGGGCCGTCGTCAGCGCGATCACCACGCGTACGTTCGGGATCACCGCCACCAGCAGGCCGGCGACGGTGGGGCCGAGGAAGAAGCCGGCCTGCATCGAGAAGGTGAGCCAGCCCAGCGAGCGGCCGAGGCGCCTGGCGTCCACTGTTTCAGTCACCGAGCTGAACAGCGCCGCCTGCTGCGCGCCTGCGCCGAGGCCGCCGACCACCTGCCAGACGAACAGAGGAAAGATGGTCGTGGTGGTGGCGGTGGCCAGCTGCGAGCCGGCCGAGAGGATCACCGACAGCCACAGCAACGTGCGGGCGCCGATGCGATCGATGAGCAGGCCGGACGGCAGCGACAGCACCGCGGCCGCGAACGTCGAGACCGAGAAAAGCGCGCCGACCTCGAACCTCGACGCGCCGAGGTCGTGCGCGTACAGCGGGACGAGCAGGCCACGCGCGGCGATGGCGGCAAACGCGGCGCCGGCGGCCGCGTAGAGGGCGAGCGCCCTTCGGCTCTCCAGGACGCTCATGCGTCGCTAGGATACCGGCGCATGGTCCGCGAGCGGGTCGGCGACTGGCGCTCGGCGTGGCGCTCAGCGCTCGCCGGTCTCGCCGCAGGATTACTGGCCATTGGAGTACTACAAACAGGGATCCTCGACGGTCCATTCTTCGCCGCACAGGACCGTCTTTTTCCTGCTCCTCCGCCTGACAACGGCATCACGCTCGTCGCCGTCGATGCCAGGTCGAAAACACAGCTTGGTGCTTATCCCTGGAGCAACGGCTACCACGCGCAGGTCATCAACTACCTCGCGAGCCTTCACCCGAAGGTGATCCTGGTCGACCTCCTCCTCAACCACAGCACCATCGACCCCGAGCTCCTACCGCCGCCACCGCACGTCATCACGCAACAGGACCTCGAGAACGCGCGCACGGACAATGCGCTTGCGCAGGCAATCAAGGCCGCAGGCAATGTCGTCCTGGTCTGCACCTCGAGCGACGGGCCGATTGACGCCCTGGAGGTTGGTGAGCCGATCGGCGACCTCGGCTTTGGTCCTCCAGACCCGGCGAACGCCATCAGAGGCATGTCGCTGAAGGTCAACTCTTCGTGTTCGCAGAACGAATCCGGCGAGACCGCATTCGTGCAGGCGCTCCGCATCGCAGAGAAGAATCAGGATCCGATCAGCTTCAACGACGGCGCCGCCCAGTTCGGGAAGCATCGGATCCCATTGACCAACAATCAGATGCTCATCAACTACACCCTGGGCGGCAGCCCGACCTGCTCCTACATCGACGCGTTCAACGCGGCTTGCCCGCATCCCGAGTTCATCACCAACCACATCGTCGTCATCGGCACCAAGCTCATCGATGCCGGCGACGTGTATTCACAGCCCGTCTCGTTCAAACATGACGCGAGCTTCTGCCCGAGCACACGGAAGAACTGCATGCTCGACAACCAGAACTACGGCTATCGAATGATGGGCGACGCGATGGCCACGGTCCTGCAGGACCGCTACGTGCAGGTCGAGCCGGCGAACTGGATCTTCGGGGTGGCGTTGCTCCTGGCGATTGTCGTCGGGCTTGCGGTGTACGCGCTCGGATTCCGCGCGGCCATCATCGCCACCGTCAGCCTTCTCGGCCTCTACTTCATCGCGGCCCTGGTCTTCTCCCAGCAAAATCTGCTGATCGACCCGCTTTACGCGCCGATCGCGATGGTTCTCGCCGCGTCGTTCTCGCTGGGCGCGCGCTACGTCCTGGTGGAGCGCGAGCGGCGCAAGGTCGAGCGCATCTTCGGCCAGTACGTCGACCCGCGCATCTCGCGCCAGCTTGCCGATTCGCGCTCCATCAAGGACGTCACTTCGAGGGGCGAGCGCCGCGAGCTCACGCTCGTGTTCGTCGACATCCGCGGCTTCACGGCGATGTCAGAGCAGATGAGGGCGGAGGACGTGCTCGCGGTCATCCAGGAATACCTCAACGAGATGAGCGCGCTCATCCTCAAGTGGGACGGGACGATCGACAAGTACGTGGGCGACGAGATCGTGGCCATCTGGAATGCGCCGACGCACCAGCCCCACCACGCCCTGTGGGCCGTGCGCTGCGCGTACGACCTGATCAACCAGGCTTCGGTCGTGCAGAGCCACCTGGCCGCCAAGGGCCTGCCGCCGATCAGCTGGGGCATCGGCATCAACACCGGGCCGGCGGTCGTTGGCAACATGGGCAGTCGCGACCGGCTGCAGTACACCGCGCTCGGTGACACGGTCAACACGGCTGCGCGTTTCTGCAGCGTGGCGCCCGCGTTCACGGTTCTCATCGGCGAGAGCACGTACCAGGAGTGCAGGGACTACATCGCGGTCGAGCAGGTGCCCGGCCTGCAGCTCAAGGGCAAGTCCGCGGACAAGTTCCGCGTCTACCAGGTGGTCTCGATTCGCGAGGAGCCGTCCTCGCCGTGGGTTCCGTTTCCGACGGAGCTGGCCAACGACACCTACACATCCATCAGGCGCAGCTACGGAGCCCAGCTGGTCTTCGCGGCCTCGACGCCGGGAGACATCGAGGAGTGAGCGTCGCCCGCGCCGCCGAGCTAGTGGCCCGCGCGCGCAACGGCATCGCGCTGACCGGCGCGGGCATCTCCGCCGAGAGCGGCATCCCGACGTTTCGCGGCGAGGGCGGGCTCTGGCGTCAGTACGACCCGGTCAAGGTCGCGACCCTGGATCGGTTTCTGGAGGACCCCGAGCAGTACTGGCTGGTGGCCCGCGAGCGCGGGCCGGCCGTGCTCGCCGCCCGACCGAACCCGGGTCATACGGCGCTCGCGGACCTCGAGGCGGCGGGTCACGTCAGCGCCGTCGTCACCCAGAACACCGACGGCCTGCACCAGGACGCCGGCAGCAAGCGCGTGATCCAGCTGCACGGCACCGGACGCACCGTGCAGTGCCTCGATTGCGGAGTGGTCGAGTCGCGCGGGGACGTGCAGGCGCGCCTCGGGCGCGAGATGCCGCCCCGGTGCGCCGTCTGCGGCGGCGGGTTCATGAAGCCGACCGTTGTGTTCTTCGGCGAGGCGATGCCGGCCGACGCCATGACTCAGGCGTTCGAGCTCGCCCGCGCCGCCGACCTGATGCTGGTGGTCGGCTCGTCGCTGGTCGTGTTCCCCGCGGCGGAAATTCCGCTCGCCGCGGCACAGGCGGGCGTTCCGCTCGTGATCGTCAACGCCGAACCGACGCCTTACGACGAGCTGGCCGAGGTCGTGATCCACGGGCGGTCGGGCGAGGTTCTGCCTGAGATCGCGCGCCTTGCGCTGGTCGCCTCAGGTGGATGACGTCGCCCGCGCTCACGCTCACGCCGTCGACGATCAGCGACCCGTCGCGAGCGATGTCCTGGGCGACGCCCTCGAAGACGCGGTCGGGCAGCTCGACCCGGACCCTGCGCCCGAGCGTGGTCGACAGCTGACGCCAGCGCTCGAGGATTCGTTCACCGGGCGCTGAGGCCCAATCCGCCACTCGCGCGCGCAGGGTCTCGAACAGCTCCTCGCGGCCCGGATCGAGACGAGCCGCACCGGACGGAGCCCAGGTGAGGTTGATGCCGACGCCGGCGATCGCCTTCGCGCCGGCCACCTCGACCAGGATCCCGCCGAGCTTGCGGTTGCGCAGCATGAGGTCGTTGGGCCATTTCAACCTCACGTCCGGTCCGCATGCCTCGGCGGCGGCGACCCCGACCGCGAGGCTCAGCAACGGCTTCGGTGCAAGCACGAACGAGGCCAGCAGTGCGCTGCCCGGGGGTGCGTCCCAGCGCCGGTCGAGCCGGCCGCGGCCCGCGGTCTGATGGTCCGCCACGACGACTGAGCCGACCGGCAGCTCCCGTGCCACCAACTGCGTCGACGGCACCGAAGCCAGGCGGACGACTCTGGGCGCTTCCACGACCGGAGCTAAGCTTGCTACGGGATGCAGATTCACCGAGCGATCGTGCTCCTGGCGATGATGCTTCTGGCCGTGGGGGCGTTGGTGCTGTTGCTGAGCAACGCGGACGGCAAGAGCCTGGTCGCGCTGGGGGTCGTGGCGGCGGCCGCGATCGCCGGTGGGATCGGCTTCAGCTGGAAGCGTTACTACCGCCGCTGAGTTCATCTAGAAGCATGCTGCGGCTGGGGTACAAGGCTTCCGCGGAGCAGTTCGGCCCGCGCGAGCTGCTGAACTTCGCCATCGAGGCCGAACAGGCGGGCTTCGACAGCGTCTTCGTCTCCGACCACTTTCAACCCTGGCGCCACTCGGACGGCCACGCTCCGTTCGCTTTCTCGTGGCTGGCCGCCGCCGGCGAGCGCACGAATCGCGTCCTCCTCGGCACCAGCGTCACGACGCCTTCGTTTCGCTACCACCCCGCGATCGTGGCCCAGGCCTTCGGCACGCTCGGCTCGCTGCACCCGGGCCGCTTCATCTGCGGCCTCGGCACCGGCGAGCACCTGAACGAGGGCGCCCTCGGCATCCCATGGCCCGACAACAAGGAGCGATTCGCCCGGATGCGCGAGGCGGTGAAGCTGATGCGCCTGTTGTGGTCGGAGCAGTCCGTCAACTTCGAAGGCGAGTACTACAAGACGGTCAACGCGACCATCTACGACCGGCCCGACAAGCCCGTGCCGATCTACATCGGCGCCGGCGGCCCGCAGGTCGCCAAGTACGCGGGCCGTGCGGGCGACGGCCTCATCTGCACTTCGGGCAAGGGCATGGAGCTGTACAGCGAGCAGCTGCTGCCCGCGTTCGCGGACGGCGCGAAGGAGTCCGGCCGCGACGCGAGCCATCTCGACCGCATGATCGAGATGAAGGTGTCGTACGACACCGACCGCAAGCGCGCAATGGAGGACACGAAGATCTGGGCCGCGCTGGCGCTGCCGGGCGAGCTGAAGGCGAACGTCAACGATCCGCGCGAGATGGAACGCCTCGCCAAGACGGCCGAGGACACGGCGCACCGCCGCTGGCTGGTCTCCGACGATCCTGAGGAGCACATCGGGCAGCTGCGCCCTTATCTCGAGCTCGGGTTCCGGCACCTGGTGTTCCACCACCCGGGCGAGGACCAGTCGCGTTTCATCGAGCTCTATTCGAAGCAGATCTTTCCGCGCCTGCGCAAAGAGTTCGACTGATGCAGGACTGGATCATCGTTCTCGTCAAGGACTTCAACTCCGCCAAGCAGCGCCTCGGGCCAGCGCTCGGCCCCGATGAGCGCCGGCGCCTGGCTCGCCGCAACGCACAGCGCGCCATTCGAGCGGCCGCCGCCGGCTCGCACCGGATCGTCGTCGCGGGCAGCGAGGAGGTGGGTGAGCTGGCGGCGCGGCTCGGCGCCGATTTCCTGATCGAGCCCCGGCAGGAAGGTCAGAACACGGCCGCCATGCGCGGCATCAGCCACGCCGTGGCACGCGGCGCCGATGCAGTGCTCGTGCTGTCGAGCGATCTGCCTTTCGTGACCAAACGATCCGTGCGACGGTTGCTCGCGGCGGGCGCCGCCGAGTCGAACCCCGTCGCCATCGCGGTGCCCGCGGTGGGCCGGGGCGGGACGAACGCGCTGTACCTGCGTCCGCCTTTTGCGATCAACCTGCATTTCGGCGGTGATTCGCTCGCTCTGTTCCGTCACGACGCCGAGGCGAAGAACGTGAGCTTTCTCATTCACCATTCGACCGAGATGGCGCTCGACCTCGACGAGCCCGACGATCTGGAACGCTTGCGGCGCGCCGTGTGAGGCGCGTGGAGGTCCTCGCGGTCGAGGGCCTGCCCGAGGTCCATCCGGGCGACGACCTGGCGCGATTGATATCGGCCCACGCCTCGCTGGTCGACGGCGACGTGGTCGTGGTGGCGCAGAAAGTGGTGTCCAAGGCGGAGAACCGGTTCCGGCGGCTGTCCGACGTGCACGCAAGCCCCGAGGCGGAAAGGCTGGCGCCGTTGCTGATCGCTGCGCCCGACCCTCGCTTCGTCCAGATCGTGCTCGACGAGAGCGCGCGCGTCGTGCGCTCCGAGCGCGTCCTCATCACCGAGACGCGGCATGGATTCGTGTCGGCCAACAGCGGGGTCGACCACTCCAATGTGCCGGGCGACGACGTGGTGACGCTTCTGCCGGAAGATCCCGACGCTAGCGCGGTGCGATTGCGTGAGCGGCTGCGCGTCCTGGCCGGCGTCGACGTGGGCGTCGTGATCTCCGACACGTTCGGCCGGCCGTGGCGGCTCGGGATCGTCAACGTGGCGATCGGTCTGGCGGGCGTGCCGGCGGTTCGCGACCTGCGGGGCACCAACGACGATGCCGGCAAGGCCCTGCACGCCACGGTGCTGGCGGTCGCCGACGATCTTGCCGCGGCGGCGGGGCTCGTGATGGGCAAGACCAATCGCACGCCGGTGGTCGTGGTGCGCGGCTTCGACGGCGTGGGCGAGCAGGGCGCGGGTCGCGACGTGGTGCGTCCGGCCGGCGAGGACCTTTTCCGCTGAAGGTCGTAGTCCTCGCCGGCGGCACCGGCGGGGCCAGGCTCGCCGCGGGACTGGATGCACTGCTGCCCGCCGGCGACCTCACGGTCATCGCCAACACCGGCGACGACGAGGAGTTCTGGGGCCTGCTCGTCTGCCCCGACGTCGACGCCGTGATCTACCGGCTGGCCGGCGTGTTCGACGAGGCGGTGGGCTACGGCCAGAAGGACGAGACGTTTCACGCGCTCGACGCCCTGGCCGCGATGGGCGAGGAGACGTGGTTCCGCATCGGGGATAGAGACCTGGCCACACACGTGCTGCGGGCGGAGATGCTGCGCCGCGGCGCCACGTTGACCGAGGCGACCCTCGAGCTTTGCCGGAGGTTCAAAGTGAAGTCGCGCGTCGTGCCGATGTCGGACGATCCCGTGCGCACGCGATGCATCACCGATCGGGGCACGCTGTCGCTGCAGGAGTACTTCGTGCGCGACCGGCTGCAGCCGGCGCTGCACGCCATCGATTTCGACGGCCTGCAGACCGCGCGCATCTCGCCCGCGGCGGCCGAGGCTCTGCAGCACGCCGACGTCGTGGTCATCGGGCCGTCGAATCCATTGATCTCGATCGACCCCGTGCTCGGTGTGCTCCGCGACCACGTGCGCCGCGAGGTCACGATCGCCGTCACGCCCATCGTCGGCGGCCGCGCCCTCAAGGGCCCGACCGTGGAGATGATGCGCGCACTCGACCTCGATCCGTCGCCGGTCGAGGTGGCGCGGCTCTACAGGGATCGGTGCTCAGGCTTCGTCCTCGACGCGAGCGACTCGCGGCTGGCAGGCCAGGTCGAGGCGCTCGGTTACCGCGTGCTGGTCTGCGACACGGTGATGAAGGACGACGGAGGCGCCCGCCTGGCGCGCGAAATCGTGCGCTGGACTGGCGGCGCTACGTGACCTTGGAGTTCGCCACCATGACGAGGACGCCGATGAGCACCATGACGAGGCCGACGACGAGCACCGCGTACTGAGCGATCGCCATCGCGGGGTTCGGCGCTTTGACCGCGACCTCGTCGCCGCCTTCCTCGCTGGGCGAGTCGCCCGACGCGAGCGACCACGCTCCACCCGTGGCGGTGGCGGCGGCCTGCTTGTCCTTCTTCTTGTCCTTGGCCTTCGGTGCGCGCTCTTCCGTCGCGGGCACCTCGTCCTGGCCGACGATCGACCAGGAAGCGCCGGCGCCGGCCGGGGTCGACACGGGCTCGGGCGCGGCCACCGGTTCGACCGGCGCGGGCACAGGGGTCGCGCCCGGCGTCCAGGCGGGTTCCGCCGGAGCGGGCGTCCAGGACGGCTCCTCGAGGGGAGGTGTGCTCGGCGCCGGAGCGGCCGGGGCGGGCGCGAACGTGGGCGAGGGGGTGAAAGGCGTCGGCGGCTCGGCCGGGGGCGGCTCATAAGCGGGCGGCGCGGCCGGCGGTGGCGCGTAGGCGGGCGCCGACGTCGCCGGGCCGACCTCCCAGGCCTGCCTGGGTGCGACCGGCGCCTCGTAGGCCGGGGTGGCCGGCGCCATCTGGGCGGCGATGTCGGCCTGGGTCTGCGTCTTGCTCGACCTGCCGTGGGGCGCGAGCGTGCGGGACCTCGCGGCGGCGACCTTGCGCTGGATCTGCGATCGGCGCGACGAGTACATCGATCGCTTCTCGGTCGATTTGTGACGCATCACGAACATGACGGCCACGATGCCGATAAGGGCTACTGCCGGCCCAGCCAGCAGGTACGGGGACATAGGCGCCGATTATCCGTGATCAGTCCATTTGCGACAATCGCCTAAGTGTCCCTGTACGAGCGTCTCGAATCGGAAATGGTCGACGCCCGACGCAGGCGAGACGACAGCGCGCTCAGCACCCTGTCGCTGCTGAAGAGCGAGGTCGTGCGGGCGAGCAAGGAGCCCGGGGCCTCACGTGCGCCCGACGACGACCTGGTGGTTCGGGTGGCGCGTAAAGAGGTGAAGCGCCGCCAGGAGGCCATCGACATCTACCGCAAGGCGGGTCGCGACGAGTCGGCGCGTCGCGAGGAGCAGGAGATGTCGATCCTGCGCGCCTACCTTCCCGCGGGCTTGAGCGACGCGCAGGTGGAAGCAGAGGTGCGCGCGGTCATCGCCGAGCTGAAGCCCGATGGACCGAAGGCGTTCGGCGCCGTGATGAAAGAGGCCAGCGCGCGCCTGGCGGGTCGCGCCGAAGGCGGGCAGATAGCCGCCGCCGCGCGCAAGCTGCTTGCCTCCTAAGGCGACCGCCACCAAGAGCCCAAAGCCGCGCAAGAAGCGGCGTCCGAACCCGCTGCTGCGGCCGGCGCCGCCCCCCGGCGCGCGCAAGCGCGCGCTCCTGGTGGTCGAGCGCTTGCGCGATCTCTATCCGGCGGCGACGGAGCTCGTGCACGAGAACGCGTTTCAGCTGCTGATCGCGACGATCCTGTCCGCTCAGACCACCGATCGCTCGGTTAACCAGGTGACGCCGGAACTCTTCGCTCGCTATCCGACGGCGACCGACCTCGCGGGCGCCGATCCGGCGGAGCTCGAGAAGCTGCTCAAGCCGACGGGCTTCTTCCGGACGAAGTCGCGGCGGGTGATCGCCGCGAGTCGCGTGCTCGCGGAGCGGTTCGGCGGCGAGGTCCCGGCCTCGATGGACGAACTCGTCGAGGTCCCGGGCATCGGTCGCAAGACGGCGAACGTGATCCTGGGTGCCGGGTTCGGCGTGCCCGGATTCGCGGTGGACACGCACGTCAGGAGGCTCACGAACCTGCTCGGCCTGGTCCGGACTCGCGTGCCCGAGAAGATCGAGGCCCAGGTGACGCGCATGGTCCCGGCCAGCGAGTGGACGGCGCTTTCGCTACGCCTGATCCTGCACGGCCGGCGCGTGTGCGTGGCCCGGCGGCCGCGCTGCGAGGAGTGCGTGATGAACGACTTCTGCCCGTCGTCGTGCACCCGGCCGGGAGCCCGCCGCCGCAAATAAGCAGACCCTGGCGGGGCCCTCCCTCTCCCGGGCGGTCCCTCCCCCGCCGGCCTGACCTCAGGACATCACATCACGCGAAAAATTCAGGCACAACCCAGCCTGTTAAGAAAGCGAACATTTGTTCTAGACTGTCCAGATGGAAGCGGCACTCGAGCCACGCCGAGCGGAGATCACCTACGAGGAGATCCAGTGCAAATCCGCCTTGAACCCGGTCAAAGGCATGGGTTTCAACTGGTCGCTCAACCCGTACGTCGGCTGCGAGCACCGCTGCGCTTTCTGCTACGTCCGCGCGTACGAGCTGCGCGCCGACCGCCCGCCGGACGACCGCTACGGCCGCACCATCCGCGTGAAGACCAACGTGGCCAGCGTCCTGCGCTGCGAGCTGCAGCGGAAGTCGTGGCGGAAAGAGACCGTCGTCATCGGCGCTGCCACAGATCCGTACCAGCCGGCCGAGGGTCGCTTCAGGCTCACGCGGAAGTGCCTCGAAGCCCTGCGCGACCACTCCAACCCTGCCGGCCTGATCACGCGCGGGCCGATGATCGTCCGCGACATCGATGTCCTGGCCGAACTCGCGAAGCGCGCCGACCTGAACGTCACCTTCAGCATCCCCACGCTCGACATGGACGTGTGGCGCAAGACCGAGCCCGGCACGGCACCGCCGCAGCAGCGGCTCCGCGCCATCGAGAAGCTGGTCGCGGCCGGTATCAAGGCAAGCGTCGGCATGGCGCCGATCTTGCCGGGCATCTCGGACCGGCCAGAACAGATCGAGGAGGTCGTCAAGGCCGCTCGCGCCGCCGGCGCCACCGGCCTTTGGGGAGGCGTGCTGCACCTGCGTCCCGGTACACGCGAGCACTTCATGACCGTGCTCGCGCGCCACTGGCCGGAGCTCGTCCCGCGTTACGAGCGCGATTACCGCGCGAGCCCCTACCTGCCCGCGCAGCTCACCGACCAGCCGATGCGCGAGGTGGCGCGGCTGCGCGACGTGCACCAGGTGCGAGATCGCCGCCACATCCGGCTGCAGCCGCCTCCGCCACCCAAACAGCTGTCCCTGCTGACTTAGCATTCATGGCGATCAGATGCGTGGACCTATCGACGTGCTCGCGGGCCGGGTCGGGGGATTCAAGAAGATCGACATCGCCCGCCGCACGGTACCCTGCTACAAGAAAGTCATCGAGAAGGATGGCGAGCAGCTCGCCCTCTGCATGCTCGTCGACTCGGGCAGGCTCTATCGCTTTCCCTATGAATCCTCCAAGGGCATCAAGAGCCTCGAGCTGAAGGCGCGCTTTCTGCGCGGCGAGATGGAGCATCTGAGGCTGCGCGAGTTTCAACCCGGCTTGTGCCGATATGTCGAAAGAGCCGGGTAAGCCGTCCGAATCGCTCGTCCAGGAGCTGCTGGCCGAACGCCGCCAGCTGAAAGTGGCCCTCGAGCGAGCGCGCCTGGAGCTGGCCGAAGCTCAGGGAAACGCAGGCGACCAGGATCCGCGTCTGCCGCAGCTGCAGGCCGAGCTGACCCGGCTGCGCACTCAGCTCGACGAGACGAGGGCAGAGGTCAACCTTCTGCGCACCGAGCGCGACGAGCTGCGCGACGGGATCACGCAGGCGATCGCCCAGCTGAAAGCCCAATAAAAGAAAAGGCCCCGCGGTGTGCGGGGCCTTTCGAGTGAAGCCTTTAAACGAGCGGTGTTACTTGGCCCAGCCCTCCACGGCCGGGACGTACTGCGCGACCATCGGGCCGAGCACGGGGAAGCTCACGCGCCGTCCACCTGCCTGCAGCGCGAGGACGAGGCCGACGACCCAGATGATGAACCAGACCACCCACCACAAGAGAGGCAGGAAGAAGAGGATTCCGGCCGTGACGGTGGCCAGGACCCACAGGATGATGTAGACGACGAGCGCGGCGCCGTGGATTAAGGTCGCCTGGGCCGCGTTGTTCTTGACGTCGGGGTCGTCCTTGCCTACGAACAGAAATATGAGGCTCCCGATGGGCGGAAAGAGTGCCCAGGCAAGGATGGTGTACAGGTTCTTGTTGCTCCCCGCGGCCCCAGGCGCTGCGCCCATGGGCGCCGGCTGGCCTGGCGGCGGGGGCGGGATCTGCGACATTGATTTCCTCCTCTTGAGCGGCTGGCGATTTGCGCGCCGATTATCGGTTTAATGCCGCCAAAACACCATACCCGTAACAAGTTGCTCTGATAGGCTCCGGGCGAGATGACGGAAGGGGGCCAATTCGGGGGCGACGACGACCGCGACGGTAATCCGAACGTGCCTCCAACGCCCGGCGAGCAACCGGCGGCTCCGGCCCATCCCGCTCCCAGCCCGATGCCGGAGAGCAGCTTTCCCAGCCCCGACGCGGCCACCATGAAGCTGCCCACCCTGCCGCATCTCGCCAGCACGCCGCCCGCGGGCGGGGTGCGCCAGATCGGCAAGTACCTCGTCAAGCGCGAGCTGGGACGCGGCGGCATGGGGGCCGTCTACCTCGCCGAGCAGACCGGCCTGGGCCGAGAGGTGGCGATCAAAGAGCTCGTGCCGTCCGCCGCCGCCGACCCTATCGCCCTCAAGCGCTTCCTGCAGGAAGCTCAGGTCATGGCTCGCACGAGCCATCCGAACCTCGTCCAGGTCTACGACATGGAGCAGATCGAGGGCGCCAACTACATCGTCCTCGAGTTCGTGCGCGGCAAATCGCTGCGTGACTGGCTGAACCGCGGTGCCATTCCGATGCCGCAGATCTTCGCGGTGATGCACGGCGTGCTCCAGGCGCTCGATTACGCGCACCGACATGCGATCGTGCATCGCGACATGAAGCCGGAGAACGTCCTCATCTCCGAGGAGGGCGACGTCAAGGTGGCCGACTTCGGCATCGCCCGCCTGACGGACGACTCTGTGGCGCCGGGCTCGACTGCGACGAAGACAGGCACCACCGTCGGCACGCCTCAGTACATGTCGCCCGAACAGGTCGCCTCGAGCAAGGTCGACGGCCGCAGCGACCTGTACTCCGCCGGGATCATGTTCTACGAGCTCATCGTCGGGCAGCCCCCGTTCACGGCCTCCGAGGCCGACGGCCCCTTCACGCTGATGGCCAAGCACGTCCAGGCTCCGCCCAAGCCCCCGTCAGTGCACAAGCCTGGCCTCGATCCGCACCTCGAAGAGGTCATCCTCAAGTCGCTTTCGAAGCGCCCGGAGGAGCGCTACCAGAACGGCCAGGAGTTCGACGAGGCCATCTCCGGCGTGGCCGACCGCCTCTGTCCGGGCTGGCAGCGCAGCCTCGATCCCGGCGCCGACCTCTCGAAGATGATCCCGCGCCCGACCTCGACGTTGCCTCCTGGCACCATCACCGCGGCGCCACCCGCGCAGTACGCGGCGCCGCCGCCGATCCAGGCGGTCTACAACCCCACGCCACCGGTCAAGCCGGTGGTCAAGAAGGCGTCGGGTGGCGGCTGCATGAGCATCCTAGTGCTGACGTTCGGCCCGTTCCTGGCCGCCGCGATCCTGTTCGCGGTCTCCCGCTAGCTACTAGCCGCCGCCGTCCTGGCCGTCGGTCGGCGCGCCCTGGCCCGCCAGCGCCTGCTCGGCCTCGGTGCCGACGAGGATGTCGCGCGAGGCGAGCATGCCCGCGGCGAGGATCGTCTTCTGCGTGAACTGCTGCGTGAACTGGCGGTGGGTCTCCGAGGCCATCTCGGTCGGGAACTGCACCCACGGCGCGCTGGTCGATTCGCGGATCGCGGTCACCTGGTAGATCCGGAACGTCTCGGCTGACTTGCCCTTGAGCTGCACGCCGGGCACGAGGTCGACGGCGATGTAGTCCCTGCACATGTCGTATGTCTGCTGGCCGATGAGCAGGTGGTACGCCGGCGCGTTGGCGCAGAAGCGCGCGGCGGTGTTGACCGTGTCACCGAGCGCTGTGTACTGGAGACGGCTGTGCGAGCCCATGTTGCCGACGACCGCGGGGCCTGTGTTCACCCCGATGCCCCAGCGGATCGGCGGCAGACCCTTGGCCATGAGCTGCTGCTGCAGCTCGGGTGCGCGGTTGATCATGTCGTACGCGCAGCGCACCGCCAGCAGGGCGTGGTCGGGTTGGTCCCTCGGCGCGTTCCACAGGGCCATGATCTCGTCGCCGACGTACTTGTCGATCGTCCCGTCCCAGGTGAAGATGATGTCGCTCATGTGATCCAGGTACATCTGGATCAGGGTCGTCACGTCGGCGGCGTCCATCGACTCGGACATCGACGTGAAGCCGCGAATGTCGATGAAGAGCAACGTGATGTCGCGGCGGTCGCCGCCGCGCATGATCTCGTCGGCGCCGCCTCGCCTCTTCGCGAGCTCCGCGACGATCTCAGGCTTCAAGTACTGCCCGAACAGGGTCGTCACCTTGCGCCGTTCGCGGTCCTCGTACAGCACGCGGTACGCGGTCACGCCTGTGTACGTGAGCGCAAGCGCCATCCACGGGTGGAAGAGGTCCGGGACCATATTGAGGAAGTACGCGATGCCGGCCATGCCGAAAGTGAAAACCGCCACCGCGCCGACGGTCGCGATCAAGCCCCACGCGACTGACAGCCGCGCCGCCACCAGGGCCATCACCACGCCGAGCGCGAAGATGATCAGCAGCACGAGCAGCGGCGGCTCGGGTGCCAGGAAAGATCCAGGGGCACGGAGCAGCATCTGCACGACGTTGGCCTGGATCTCCAGGCCTGACATGCCGCCCGACACCTTCTGCGCCTGCGCTGTACCGACCGTCGTTGGAGTCAGGTGCTCGTCCTGGACGCCGGTCAGGTAGTAGCTGCCGATCATCACGATCTTGCCGTTGAGTGCGTCGGCCGGCACGCGTCCGCCGACGAGCTCCGCGAACGAGTAGTACTGGTGGCGGAGCTTGTACGCGCCGGGGCCGCCTGACCAGCTGATGATCGCCTGGCCGTACTGGTCGACGGGCAGGGGCTTGGTCCACGTCGTGCCGAACGTTGCTCCGTCGCTCGAGTAGCTCAGGTCAGGTCCTTGCGTGCCCTGCAGCGAAAACGCTCGATAGGCCGCGAATCCAAGCGTGTCGATGTTCTGAGTCAGGCAGCTGCCTTGCTGGTAGCACGTAGGGCTTACGAACATCGGCATCTTGCGCACCACCCCATCCGCGTCGGGCCTCACATCGGTGGAGGCGAGGATGACGTTCGGGTTGGGTGTGGTGCAGGGCGCGATGTCTGCGCCATCCGTGTCCATGCAGCGGAACATGTGCCGGGGGATCTCGTCCGTGGTCGCGTTCATGAGGATCTGGCCTGTGCCCGCGCCGGGTTCGCCGCTGGAGCCATAGGCCAGGACCACAGGGATCTTGGTGGCGACGATGGCCTTGCTGAACGCCGTGTCGCCCTCCTGCGACCTGCCGGTGTCCGAGAAGCCGATGTCGAACGCGACCACACCCGCCTGGTCCCTGTTCAGCGTCGCCAGGGCAGTCGCGTAATCGCTTCGGTCGAGTGGAAACTTGCCCAGCTCGCGGAGGCTGGAATCGTCGATGCCGATCAGCACGATGTTGGGATCGGTCGACTCGAAGAACAGGCGGTCCTCCGGGTGCAGGGACAGGCGGACCGAGCAGCTGGGGTCCTGGTTGTCGCAGGCGACCTGCTGCGTGTACAGCCAGTACATCGAACCGCTGATCAGCAGCCCGATCAGCACCGCCACGAGCGTGCGGTACGTGTACCAGTAGCGGAGGAAGCGGACCACGATCGCGGCGGATCATAGTCCGCCTATGACCGTCCGGTGCGGAATTGCGGGCTGGATCGACCGGTCGCTGATCGACTCCCGGCTCTTCTACCCGATGGCCGTCAAGAGCTCGGAGGACCGGCTGGCCTTCTACGCCGGCCAGTTCTCACTGGCGGAGGCGGACACGACGTACTACGGCATCCCCAAGCCCGAGGTCACCGAGCGCTGGGCGGCGCGGACCCCGCCGGGCTTCCTGTTCGACGTCAAGTCCTTCTCCCTCTTCACCAACCACCCGACGCGGCCGATGAACATGCCTCCCGACCTGCGCGCTGAGCTGCCTGAAAACTTGCGCACCAAGGCCACCCTTTACCTCGAACAGGTCCCGGCCGAGATAGTGGACGAGACATGGGAGCGGTTTCGCGCCGCGCTCGAGCCGCTGCGCGCGGCCGGTCGCCTGGGCGCCGTGTTCTTCCAGTTTCCGCGGTGGTTCCTGCCGGCGTCGCGCGCGCTGTCGTACGTCGAGCAGGTGCAGGAGCGGATGTACGGATTTCAGATCGCCGTCGAGTTTCGGAAGATCGAGTGGCTCGACGCGCGGCACCTCGACGGCACGCTTGCCTTTCTGCGCTCACGCGACATTCCTTATGTGGCCGTCGACACTCCGCAGGGCCACGACTCGAGCATGCCGCCGCTGCACGAGGTCACGTCGGGCAAGCTCGCGGTCGTGCGGTTCCACGGTCGCAACCACGAAACGTGGGACATGCGCAACGCTCCGCCGAACGTGCGCTTTCGCTACGACTACCCGGACGCCGACCTCGCGGAGTGGGTGCCGCGGATCAAGGAGATGGAGCGCTCCGCCAAGGAGGTCCACGCGATCATGAACAACAACTACTCCAACTACTCGGTCAAGAACGCGAGGCGTCTGGAGGAGCTGCTGGCGGCCTGGCAGAAGTGATTAAGGGAAGCTCGCGAAGATCTGCTCGCATTGCGCCGGTGAAAGGGAGCCTCCGTACAGCGCGAAATGCAGGTGATGCCCGTTCTTCGCCGAGTCGTGTTCGCAGATCAGGTTCCCGGAATGATGATCACCGTCCTCAATCTGGCCGGCGACGCAATGGTTCTGCTCGCAATATGCCTTCATCTGGGCGACGTCGTCTGGATTTCCAGAGACGACGACATAGGTCGTCTGGCCGTTAGCCGTCGCCGACATCGTGAACGCGGCCTCGCCACAGGAGGCCAACGCGAAAAGAGCCACGCAGGCTGCCGACAACGGCGGCCGACAGCGGGCGAATAGAGAACCCGACGCCACTCTGGCCGAACTCTAGGCCGATGAAGCGGACTGGAGCCCCGTCTACCCGCGAGTGCCGGCAGCGGGCTGTTTGGTGGGGGCCGGAGACGCCTCCCTATCCGGATTCCACGGGCGGTGCTGCGGCGCCTGACAGGTGAGGAGACTTCATCCTCCGCGCCTCACCGAGCGCGTGGTCGAGCAGCCCGCCGAGCACAGGCTCCGCCAGGTGTCCGAGCCGGTAGGGAAGAACCATGACGTCGCGGCGCGGGAACCGCGCGGTGCGCACGATGGCGTTGGCCACCCACCACGGCGGGTACTGCGGACCGATGGGCGCCTCGGTCTCGGCGAAGAACTCCGTCTCAGTGCTCGCGGGATAGACGACGCAGACCTTGACTCCGGTTCCCGACAGCTCGCCGCGCAGCGCGTGGGAGAAGCCCACGACCGCGTGCTTAGTGGCCGAGTAGACCGCGGAGTACGGAGCGGCGCGAAAGCCCAGCACCGAGGCGACGTTGATAACGATCCCGCGCCGGCGTTCCACCATCGAGGGCAGGGCCGCCTGCGTGGTGGTGACGAGGCCTTTCACGTTGACCGCGATGAGCTCGTCGATCTTGTCCTCGGGCATCTCCTGCATGCGCCCCATCCACCCGAGCCCCGCATTGTTGACCAGGACGTCGATGCGTTCGTGGTCGCGCAGGGCGGCGGCGACGAATGCGCGCGCCTCCACGCGCTGGCTGATGTCGACCCGGCGCACCGTCACCTCCGGCGCCCCCTTCTCGCGGCACTTCTGCGCCACGGCGTTGAGGGCATCGACGCGGCGCGCGCCGAGCACGAGGTTGGAGCGTTTGCGCGCGAATGCCAGGGCGGCAGCCTCGCCGATGCCGCTGGACGCGCCGGTGATGACGACGACCGCCCCCTTGAGCCGCACGTCGCTAGCTTAGGCGCGCACTAGAATCCGGGCCATGAAGTCGGCCGTCTACCGCGGCGAGAAGAAGGTCGAGGTCACTGACGTTCCCAAGGCGGCAATCAGCAAGCCGACCGATGCGCTGGTGAAGGTGACGCTGGCGGGCGTATGCGGCTCCGACCTGCACATCTACGCGGGGCACATCCCCGGCTGCGAAGGCTGGGGCATGGGCCACGAGTTCGTCGGTGTCGTCGAGGCGGCCGGTCCTGAAGTGCGGCGATTCAAGAAGGGCGACCGCGTCGTCTCGTCGTTCTTCGTCGCGTGCGGCCACTGTCACTACTGCGTACGCGGGTGGTTCAACCAGTGCGTCGAGCGCGGAGCCTTCGGTTATGGCGAGTACTTCGGCGCGCTCGGTGGCGCCCAGTCGGAGTACGTGACCGTGCCGCTGGCCGACCACACGCTGGAGATGATCCCTCAGGGCATGAGCGACGAGCAGGCGATCTTCGTCGGCGACATCCTGGCCACCGGTTTCTTCGCGGCCGAGCGCGCCGAGATCAAGCCCGGCGACACCGTGGCCGTCGTCGGCGCCGGGCCGGTCGGGCTCATGGCGGTCATGTGCGCCCAGCTGTTCGGGCCGTCGCGGGTGTTCGTCGTCGACATGGTCGACAGCCGGCTCGAATTCGCGCAGGGCATGGGCGCGATCCCGATCAACGCGAAGGAGTCACACCCGGTCGAAGCGATCAAGACCGCGACCGGAGGCTTCGGCGTCGACAGAAGCATCGAGGCGGTCGGCGTCCTGCAAGCGGTTGAGACCGCGATGCAGTGCGTGAAGGGCGGCGGGACGATCTCGATGGTCGGTATCCCGAACCATTCGGTCGGCGATTTTCCCTACGTCGACGTGTGGCAGCGCGCGCTCACGTTCCGCGCGGGCTGGTGCAACGTGCAGGCGTACATGCGGCCGCTCCTCGACCTCGTCGCGGCGGGGCGCCTGAAGCCCGAGTCGATCATCAGCCACCGGATGAAGCTCGACCAGGCCGAAGAGGCGTACCGCATCTTCGACGCGCGCGAAGCGACCAAGATCGTCCTTACCCCATAACGGCCGCGGCGCCGGGGTTCTGGTCGAGCGCCATCAGGTAGCCCTTCGCCCGCTCGGTGAGCGGGTAGCGGTTCTCGAGCTCGTGAAACGCCGGGCCGTGATCGCTGTGCTCCAGGTGCGCCAGCTCGTGCACCACCAGGTAGTCGAGCACCCACTCCGGCAGCCGCGCGGCTCGGGTCGCGACCCGAATGGCGCCGTCGGTGAAGGAGCAGCTGCCCCAGCGGCTGGTCATGTCCGCGAACGCGATCGAGCTCCAGCTGAGACGGCCGCCGAAGTGGCGGCGGTTGAGGGCCTGGGCGCGCCGTTCCAGGCGCTCGTCCGACGGCAGCGAGCGCCGCACGCGCTTCTCCAGGCGCAGACGCATCGCTTCGGCCCACCGCTCGCGATCCGCGCCGGACATCCACGACGGCACGAGCAGCTCGAGCACCCCTGCCCGCAGCCGGGCGGTCACGGTGCGCCGGCGCCGGCGGGTGGCGATGACGCGGACAGGCGGGCGGAACGATTCCTGATCGTTGTTCAAGACGTTGGCTCCGATGATGCTGAGACGGTTCGAGGCGATTGTAGGCGGGGGTTCGAGGTTCGCCAATCCCGCCTGTTAACGGCGAGCGAACTCCAGGTCAACTAACTACGATTCAGCCCGGACAAAATGCCCAGGAGCATCGTGATCGGCAACGGCAACGTGCTCGTGGGCTTCGACGGCAACTACACGGTTCGCGACCTCTACTTCCCCCGCGTCGGTGATGCCAACCAGACCATGGGCAATCCATGCCGCACGGGCTTCTTCATCGACGGCAGGTTCGCGTGGCTCGACGACGGCGGCTGGGAGCGCGACCTCCACTACGCGGTCGACTCGCTGGTGTCCAACGTCACGCTCAAGCACTCCCGGCTGGGCATCACCGTGAAGTTCGAGGACTTCGTCGACATGGCGCGCAACTGGTTCGTGCGCAAGGTCGAGGTGGTGAGCCCTTCAGGCTTCGATGTGGGTCGGGTCTTCTTTCACTACGACTGGTTCATCGAAGGGTCCGACATCGGCAACACGGTCTGTTACGAGCCTCGGCACCGCGGCGTGCTCGCGTACAAAGCCAACCGCTACTTCCTGATCGGCGGCATTCACGGGACGCAGTTCGGCATCGACACGTGGGCCAACGGCAAGAAGGGTGGCGGCAACGCCGGCACGTGGGTCGACGCCGAGGACGGCGTGCTCGGCCGCAACCCGATCGAGCAGGGGTCGGTCGATTGCACGGTCGGCTTCGAGATCGGCCCCGCGGTGGCGGGCGAGCCGCGCGCCCTGACGCACTGGGTCTGCATGGGCAACCGGCTGAGTGATGTCACGACGTATGGGCAGGACCTGCTGGTCGGCAAGGGGGCGGAGACCTATCACGGCCGCACCGTCACCTACTGGCGCGTCTGGTCGGAGAAGGACCACCGGCACATCGACGAAGAGCTCGGACCAGAGGTCACGCACCTGTACCGGCGCAGCATCCTCACGGCGCGCAGCCACGTCGACAACCACGGCGCGATCATCGCCGCCACGGACTTCGACATCACGAAGTTCGCGCGCGACACTTACGCCTACGCGTGGCCGCGCGACGGCGCGATCGTCGCCAACGCGCTGGACCGCTCGGGCCACGAGGACGTCACGCGCCTCTTCTTCAACTTCTGCCAGGAGTCGATCGTCGAGGAGGGATTCTTCCTCCACAAGTACACGCCGTACGGCTTGCCCGGCAGCTCGTGGCTTCCGTGGGTCGACAGCCACGGGCTGCGCACGCTTCCTATCCAGGAGGACGAGACAGGCCTCGTGCTCTGGGCGCTGTGGCAGCACTACAGGATTCACCGCAACCTGGACTTCATCCTCAACCTGTACTCGACCCTGGTCGTGCCCGCCGCGGACTGGATGGTCGGCTACTTCGACGATCGCAACGGGCTCATCAAGCCGTCCTGGGACCTGTGGGAAGAGCGGTGGGGCGTGCACGCCTTCACGGTCGGCTCGGTGTGGGCCGGCCTCGACGCGGCCCGCAACTTCGCCCAGCTTTTCGGCGACGGGCCCGCGGAGGACCGGTACCGCGAGGCCGCCGAGCGGCTGCGCGAGGCTTCCGACGCTCATCTCTACAGCCCCGAGCTGGGCCGTTTCGCGCGCCGCCTGGCCGTAGAGGAGGACGGCACGCTCACCGTCGACATGGTCATTGACAGCGCCATCTGCGGCCTGTGGCGCTTCGGCATGTACGCGCCGGACGAGTCGCGCATCGCGGACACGATGGAGGCCATCCGCGAGCAGCTTTCGAATCGCGGCGACGCGGGTGGCGTCGCCCGCTACAAGGACGACTACTACTTCCGGGTCGAGAACGACACCAGCCGGGTGCCTGGCAACCCCTGGTTCATCTGCACGCTGTGGATGGCGCAGTGGCACATCGCGATGGCCAAGACCCTCGCCGACCTCAAGCCGGCGCGCGACATCATCAACTGGGTCGTCGCGCACCAACTGCCCGGCGGTCTGCTTTCAGAGCAGCTCGACCCACACACCGGTGCGCCGCTCTCTGTGTCGCCGCTCACGTGGTCGCACGCCGAGCTGATCGCGACGGTCGATGATTTCTGCAGCAAGGCGGACCACCTCAGCCGCTCGCGCCACGACGGGGCGCCCGCGCGGAAGGTGCAGCCGGTCTAGGCATCGCGAGCGCCCACATTCCGTGCGTTTGTATACAAACGCGTTATTCGGAGCCCTGAATTCTGTGCGTTTGCGTGCAAACGCGTGTTATGCGCTAGCTCAGTACCAGTAGTTCGGCCCTTCGGCGGAGCCGGAGCCGGCGGGCACGGACACGTCGACTGGTATTCCCTTCTCGCCGCCGAGCCCGCGCACGGCCGCCTCGGCGCGGGCGGTTAGGGCGTCGTAATCCTCACCCGCCTGGGGAATCAGCGGATCCCCGAAGACGATGCTCACCTTGCCGGCCTTAGGCCGCCGCCGAAACCGGGGCAGCACCTCGTACATGCCGTCGATGTAGGCCGGCACCATCGGCGCCCCCGCGTCGATGGCGAGCACGGCGGCGCCCTTGCGGAAGCTGCCGATGTTGCCTGTGACCGAAAGCCTGCCCTCCGGGAAGATGATCACCGACCAGCGCTGGCGGAGCAGCCCTTTGAGAGTGTCCAGGTAGGGGCGGGCGCCGCCCCCGCGCGGGATCGGGAAGGCGTTGACCGAGACCTGCGCCACCGCCGCCTCCCACTTGCGCTTGAAAATCGAATCAGCGGCGGCCACGACCAGCGACCGGTTGCGGAAGCGCGGAGGGAGCGCCTCGACCATGACCGCGCCGTCCAGGGCGCTGCAGTGGTTGGCGATAAAGATCGCGCCGCCCGGCAGCTGCATGAACCGCTCGCGGTGGGTGATGGAGAGCTTCGCGAAGCTGTTCAGGCCGGGGAAGAGCAGCGTGTTCTGGAGCACGGCGCGGGTGCGTCGCCAGGACTTCTTCCTGGTCCATTCGTTGAGGCCGGCGGTGGTCGCGCTCACCGAAGCGCGACAAGCTTAGTCCTAGAGAGGAATGTTTCCGTGTTTGCGCGGCGGCCGCTCGACCGTCTTGCGCAGGCACAGCTCGAGCCCGCGCACCAGCGCCCGACGCGTCTCCCGCGGTTCGATGACGTCGTCGATGTAGCCGCGCTCGGCGGCCACGTAAGGGTTGGCGAACCGGGTCGTGTACTCGTTCACCAGTTGCTGGCGGCGGGCCGCCGGGTCGGCGGCGACGGCCAGGTCGCGCTTGTAGATGATGTTGACCGCCGCGTCCGGGCCCATGACCGCGATCTCCGCGGTCGGCCAGGCGAGGTTCAAGTCGGCGCCCATCTGCTTGGGCGACATGACGCAGTAAGCGCCGCCGTAGTCCTTGCGCGTGATCACGGTCAGCTTGGGCACGGTCGCCTCGGCGTACGCGTAGAGCAGCTTGGCCCCGTGGCGGATGATGCCGCCGTGCTCCTGGTCGCGGCCGGGCAGGTACCCCGGCACGTCGACGAAGGAGATGATCGGGATGCCGAACGCGTCGCAGAAGCGGATGAAGCGCGCGGCTTTGACTGACGCGTTGATGTCGATGGCGCCGGCGAGGTGCTTCGGCTGGTTGCCCACGATGCCGACGACGTGGCCGCCCAGGCGGCCCAGCCCGACCACGATGTTCCTGGCGAAGAACGGCTGGACCTCGAAGAACTCGCGGTCGTCGAGCACGCGGGCCACGAGCTCGCGCATGTCGTACGGCTTGTTGGGCGCCTCGGGCACGATCGTCTGCAGCTCTGGGTCCGCGCGCTCCGGATCGTCGGTGGTGGGCACGAACGGCGGGCGCTCGTTGTTGCTCGACGGCAGGTACGAGAGCAGGCGCCGTACGCCGGCGGCACATTCGTCCTCGGTGCGCGGCAGGAAGTGCGCCACGCCTGACGTGGCGTTGTGCACGTCACCGCCTCCGAGCTCGTCAAAGGAAACGGCCTCGCCTGTGACGACGCGTATCACCTCGGGCCCGGTGATGAACATGTAGCCCTGGCCGGCGACGATGAAGATGAAGTCGGTGATGGCCGGCGAGTACACGGCGCCGCCGGTGCAAGGCCCCGCGATGACGCTGATCTGCGGGATGACGCCGGAAGAGCGGACGTTGCGGTAGAAGATGTCGGCGTAACCCGCGAGCGCGACCACGCCTTCCTGGATGCGTGCGCCGCCCGAGTCGTTGATACCGATGACCGGCACGCGATTGCGGAGCGCGAGCTCCTGCACCTTGACGATCTTTTCGGCGGTGACCTCGCCCAGCGAGCCGCCGAAAACGGTTGCGTCGTAGGCGTACACAGCGACCGCGCGTCCATCGATGTCGCCGAATCCCGTCACGACGCCGTCACCGGCGATGCGCCGATCCTCCATGCCGAAGCCATGCGCGCGGTGCGTGGCGAACACGTCGAGCTCGACGAACGAACCTTCGTCCAGCAGCATCTCGATGCGCTCACGCGCGGTGGCCTTGCCCGCGGAGCGGCGCTTGTTGGCGGCCTCGGTCTCGGCGTGCAGCGCCTGGTAGCGGCGCTTGCGGTACTGGTTGACCTTCTGTTCCGAGACGCTCGCCGTCTCGCGCTCGGGCGCTTCGACACCCTGAAGGTCCGGCAGCGTACGCCTCACCGGGGTCAGCGACTTTGGCTTGCGGGCGGCCATCCCGCATACAGTACGCGGGTGGTCCGTGCGGCCCGCGACGTATTCACGCGGCCCGCTTTCTACTGGGTGCTGGCGGCGCTCTTCGGGCTACGGGTCGTAATTCTCTCCATCGTCAACCACCAGCGTCCCGACGCCGAGGGGATGTGGGAAGGGGCCCGCGCGTACCTCACCAACCCCTCGCACATGTACGACGCGGCCGCCCAGTACCTCGCCGCCAGTCACGTCATCGCGCCGCCCGGGACGATCTACGCGTTCGTCAGCCCGCCGCCGGTCGCCGTGCTGGCGATCCCTGTCGCGCTGCTGCCGAAGGACTTCGGCGTCCAGGCGTGGACCGTGCTCGATGCGCTCGCGTTGGTGGCCGGTCTCTTCGTCCTGTTTCGTGTAGCCGGCACCAAGCATGCCGTCGCCGCGCCCGTTTTCTGGGTGATCGCGATGTACTTCCCGCCGGTCTTCGCCGACGTCAGCGCGGGCCAGCGCGGCGGCGTGGCGCTGCTCGGCGCCATGGCCTCGATCTGGTTCGAGGCTCGACGCCCGTGGGTGGCCGGCGTGCTCGGCGGGCTCGTCTCCGCTTTGAAGTACTACCCCGCCGCGATGATCATCGGCCCGCGGCCTGCCCACCGCATCGCCTACGCCCTGGCTCTCGGTGCGGCGCTCGTCGTGTTCACGGCCCTCACCTTCATTCCGCTCGGCTTCGGCGGGGCCGTCTTCTATTACGAGCACGTCCTGCTCGCGTCGCTCGGCTCGCACAACGCCGACTGCGGCTACGACTCGGTGCGCACCCTGTTCGACCGCGTCGTCGGCGGCGAGCCGTACCTCCTGCCGGCGTCGGGCGGTGGCGTCGTCAGCGTGTCGCTGCCGCTTCGCCTGCCGGCGCTCGCGGCGGGGCTGTCGTACGCGAGCGCGGTGGCGTTCGCGGGCGGCGCGGTATGGGGGGCGTGGCGCAGCGGCTGGAACGCGCCGTACGGCATGGCGTTGGGATTCGCCCTCGGCGCTCTGATCCCCAACGAGGTGTGGCCCTATCAGTGGCTTCCCGTCCTCCCGCTGCTGCTGCTCGTCGCGGTGCGCGCGATCGAGCAGCGCCGCACGACCACGCTGGTGCTACTGGGAGTGTTTCTGCTGGCCTTCTACAGGGCGCCCTGCGACCTGCTGTTTCCCAACCTCTGGACGCTGGGAGCGATCGCGATCTTCGTTTTGGGCGTGTGGGAAAATCGGCTTTTCCGGTCGTCTCCTCCTCTCCCTTGAGGGAGAGGTAGGGTGAGGGTGATGGATCTTCCTTTTCAGATAGGAGTCGGGGGATGGCGCTGAATTCTCAGGTCAGCTTCACGTGGGTCGGGCACGGCACGTACAAAGCGCGCAGCGCGAAAGGCAAAGAGCTGCTCATCGATCCGTGGGTCATGGGCAACCCGGCCGCGCCGGCCAACCTGAAGAAAGTCGACCGCTGCGACCTGATGCTTATCAGCCACGGTCACTTCGACCACATCGCCGACGCGGTCGAGATCGCCAAGGCGACGAAACCGAAGATCATCTGCATCGCGGAAACCGGCAACTGGCTCGGCTCGAAAGGAGTCGCGCAGGACACGATCATCGCCGGCAACAAAGGCGGCACGCTGGATGTCGACGGCATCAAGGTGACGCTCGTGCACGCGGAGCATTCATGCGGCATCACCGATGGCGATCACACCGTCTACGGCGGCGAGGCTTGCGGGTTCGTGATCGAGTTCGAGAACGGTTACACGATCTATTTCGCCAGTGACACCGACGTCTTCGGGGACATGAAGCTGATCGGGGAGCTGCACAAGCTCGACGCGGCGTTCCTGCCGATCGGCGACTTCTACACGATGGGTCCCGAGCGCGCCGCCAAAGCGGTGTCGCTGCTCGGCGTCAAGACCGTGGTGCCGATGCACTTCGCCACGTTCCCGATCCTGCATGGCCGCCCGAGCCAGCTGCAGGAGCTGGTCGGTCAGAGCGTGAAGGTCCTCGAGGTCAAGCCGGGAGACACGATCTAGGCCAGCCGAGCGTTTGCACACAAACGCAGCAAATTCGGCCCGAATAACGCGCGTTTGCATACAAACGGCGAATTCAACAGTCATGATCTAGCGCCGTGAGAGATCCGGTCGGCGCTCCGGCCAGCTGGCTGGCGCGCGCCATCCGGGACGGCCGCCTTTCGTCGGAGGAGGTCGTCCGCGCCCACCTGGAGCACATCGGGGCCGTCAACCCGCGCCTCAACGCGATGGTCTGGGTGACCAACGAGAGCGCGGTCCGGCAGGCCAAGGCCGCCGACCGCCACCTGGCGAAGCGCGACTTCGAGCCGCCGCCCCTGCACGGGGTGCCGTTCACCGCCAAGGACATCTTCGACACCGCGGGCGTCGCCACGACGGCCGGTCTGCGCAAGCTGAAGGACAACGTCCCGGACAAGGACGCGACCGTGATCGCGCGCATGCGCTCGGCGGGCGCGATCCTGCTGGGCAAGTCGAACTGCCCGCCGGGCGGGACTGGCGGCGAGAGCTGGAACCCACTGCACGGCGGCACCCGCAACCCGTACGACCTGACGCGTTCGCCCGGCGCGAGCAGCAGCGGCGAGGCCGCCATCATCGCGGCCGCCGGCTCGCCCATCGGCATCGGCAGCGACTCGGGCGGCAGCATCCGCCTGCCCGCCCACTACTGCGGCATCGCCGCCCTCAAGCCCACGACGGGCTGGGTGCCCAGCACAGGTGCGTACGGCCTGGTCGGCGGGCTGCTCGACCCGCGCAGCCAGGTCGGGCCGATGGCCCGGTACGTCAACGACCTCGCCCTGGTCCTGCCCCTGCTGGTCGGCCCCGACGGGGTCGACTCCGCGGTCATCCCCATGCCGCCGCGGCGCAGGCGCCCCAAGCTGCAAGGGCTCAAGGTCGCCTGGTACGCCGACGACGGGATGGTCAGCCCGAGCAAGGCCACCGTGACCGCGCTGCAGGCGGCGGTGCACGCGCTGTCCGAGGCGGGCTGCCGGGTGACCGAAGCCAGGCCGCAGGGCCTGGTCGAGGCGCGCGAGGTCACCCGCGGCTACTGGGGCCGCGTACGCATGACGCACGAGCGGCTGATCAACGCCTGGGACAAGTTCCGCACCGAGCTGCTGCAGTTCATGCAGTCGTTCGACCTGATCGTCACACCGGTGGCCGCGGACGCGGCGCCGCTGTACCGGGCCAAGATCCCGATCGACGACCAGTACAGCTTCACGGTGCCGTACAGCCTGGGCGGCAACCCGGCGGTGGTCGTGCGCGCCGGCAGCTCGCCTGACGGCCTCCCGATCGGCGTGCAGGTCGTCGCGCGCAACTGGCGCGACTACGCCGCGCTGGCGGCGGCGGCGTGGATCGAGAAGCAGTTGGGCGGCTGGCAGCCTGCTAGCTTGGGAGCGTGAAGTTTCGGTACTCGCGCTGGGACGGCACCCAGCGCGTGGACGATCTCGACGCCGGGGACCTGCTGGACTCGCTGTCCGACGACCTGATGAACTACGGCGACCTCAACGCGGCGCTGCAGCGCTTGCTGCGCTGGGGCTCGCCCAACATGCAGGGCCTGGAGCAGCTCCTCAAGCAGCTGCGTGAGGCGCGCGAGCGCGAGCTCGGCCGTTACAACCTCGACTCGACGGTCGACCAGCTGCGCCAGGACGTGCAGGACATCATCGACACCGAGCGCGAGGGCATCGAGCGCCGGCAGAAGGAGGCCGCGACACCCGAGGCACGCAAGCTGATGGACCGCATCGCGAAGCAGCGCACCGATCAGCTCGACCGCATGCCCGACGACCTCGGCGGCCGTGTGAAGGCGCTGCGCGACTACGAGTTCGTGGACGACGCGGCGCGGCAGAAGTTCGACGAGCTGATGCAGAAGCTGCAGAAGCAGATGCTCGACCAGATGTTCCAGGGCCTCAAGGGGTCGATCGAGCAGATGCAGGGCCAGGACCTCTCGCGCGTGCGCGACATGGTGCGCGCGCTGAACAAGATGCTCGAAGACCGGATGGAAGGCCGGACGCCGGACTTCAACGGCTTCATGGAGAAGTACGGCGACATGTTTCCGCCGGGCATCAACAGCCTCGACGAGCTGCTCGAGCACCTCCAGCGGCAGATGGCGCAGATGCAGTCGCTGCTGCAGTCGTTGAGCCCGGAGGCGCGCGAAGAGCTGCGTCAGATGATGGACGCGCTGCTGCAGGACGACTCGCTGCGCCTGGAGCTCGCGCGGCTGTCCGGCTTCATGCAGGCGATGATGCCGCCGTCCGAGCTCACCGAGCGTTATCCGTTCTTCGGCGAGGACCCGCTGAGCATGGGCGAGGCGATGGGCCTGATGGAGCGCCTGCAGCAGATGGACCGCCTCGAGTCGCAGCTCGAGCGCGGCAGCTTCCGCCCGGACGACGTCGACCGCTCGCTGGCCCAGGAGCTGCTCGGCCCGGAGGCCCGACAGGCGCTCGACCAGCTGCGCCGCGTGACCGACGTGCTCGAAAAAGCCGGCTACGTCGAGCGCCGCGGCCGGCGCATGGAGCTGACGCCTCGCGGCATGCGTCGCATCGGCCAGTCGGCTTTGAAGGACATCTTCGACCAGCTCAAGAAGACACGGATGGGCCAGCACCAGCTGTATCGCGGAGGCATCGGCAACGACGCGTCGGACGAGCTGAAGGACTACGAGTACGGCGACCCCTTCTTGATGGACCTGAAGGAGACGCTGTTCAACTCGCTCGTGCGCGAGGGCCCGCAGGTGCCGGTGCGCATCGGCGCCAAGGACTTCGTCGTGCATCGCACCGAGCACGTGACGCAGGCGTCGACCGTGCTGATGATCGACATGAGCCGCTCGATGTTCCTGCGCGGATGCTTCCTCGCCGCCAAGAAGGTGGCGATCGCGCTGGATTCGCTGATCCGCAGCCAGTACCCGCGCGACTCGCTCTACGTCGTCGGGTTCTCGAACTACGCCGTCGAGCTGAAGCCGCAAACGCTGCCGCAGCTCGCGCTCAACGACTACGTGTACGGCACCAACATGCAGCACGGATTCCAGCTGGCGCGGTCCCTGCTGGCGAAGCACCGGGGCAACCGGCAGATCATCATGATCACCGACGGCGAGCCGACCGCCCATCTGGAGGACAACGGCCGCGCGTACTTCGCGTATCCGCCGACTTACAAGACCATCCAGCAGACGCTGCGCGAGGTCCGGCGCTGCACCCGCGACCGCATCGTCATCAACACGTTCATGCTCGAGCGCGGGCCGTACCTGACCGAGTTCATCAACCAGATGACGCGCATCAACAAGGGCCGCGCGTTCTTCGTTTCGCCCGAGCGCCTGGGCGAGTACATCCTGGTCGATTACGTGAGCGGCCGCCAGCGCCGGCGGGCCAGCGCCCGTCGCGCCCGGATCGCGTAGACGCCGCCTCGGGCCTGTTTGCGCGCCAGGCGCGGTACGGTTTTGACTAACTGATTGCTTATGCTGAAACGCGGATGGCTGTAACTGACAAGGTCTCGACCCAGCGCCGGAACCTGAGCCCTGCCGCCCTCTACGAAGAGGCGATCAGGCGGGGTGAGGCGGCGGTCGTCTCCACCGGCGCGCTGACCGCCGAAACCGGCAAGCACACCGGCCGTTCGCCCAAGGACAAGTTCTTCGTCAAGGAGCCCACCAGCCAGGACGCCATCTGGTGGTACCCCGGCAATCAGCCCATCGGCGCCGACAGGTTCGAAGCGCTGCACCGGAGGATGCTGGACTTCATATCCACTCACGAGGTCTACACGCAGGACGTCTTTGCATGCGCCGATCCACGCTTCCGGTTGCGCGTGAGAGTTGTTTCGGAGCTCGCGTGGCACAGCCTGTTCGCCCGCAACCTCTTCATCCGGCCGACCGCTGACGAGCTGATGGAGTTCGAGCCGGACTTCACCGTCATCGCGCTGCCGTCAGTCAAAGCCGAGCCGTCGGCGGACGGTACTCGCAGCGAGACGTTCATCCTGGTGAACCTCGGCAAGAAGGTGGTGCTCATCGGCGGCTCGGAATACGCCGGTGAGATCAAGAAGTCGATCTTCACCGCCCTCAATTACCTGCTGCCCGCGCAGAACGTCTTCCCGATGCACTGCTCCGCCAACACCAGCGCGGATGGTTCCGACGTGGCCCTGTTCTTCGGGCTCAGCGGCACCGGCAAGACGACGCTTTCAGCGGAGCCGTCGCGGCGCCTGATCGGCGATGACGAGCACGGCTGGAGCGATCGCGGCGTGTTCAACTTCGAGGGCGGCTGCTACGCGAAGACCATCCGCATAAAGAAGGAATCCGAGCCGGAGATCTACGCGGCCACCGAGTCGTTCGGGACGATCCTCGAGAACGTGGTGTTCGACCCGCGCACGCGGGTGCCTGACTACGACTCGGATAAGAAGACGGAGAACACGCGGGCCGCGTATCCGATCGACCTCATTCCGAACGCGGTGCTGAGCGGCGTCGGCCAGCACCCGCACAACGTGATGTTTCTTTCCGCCGACGCGTTCGGCGTCCTGCCGCCGGTGGCGCGCCTGGACGAGGACCAGATCCGGTTCTACTTCCTGTCCGGCTACACGGCCAAGGTCGCCGGCACCGAGCGTGGCGTGACCGAGCCGGAGCCGAATTTCTCGACCTGCTTCGCGGCGCCGTTCCTGGTCCTTCCTCCCGAGCGCTACGCGGACATGCTCGTCGAGCGCGTGAAGCGGCACCACGCAGACGTCTGGATGCTGAACACGGGCTGGGTCGGCGGGCCTTACGGCGTGGGCGAGCGGATGTCGATCGCGCACACGCGCGCGATCGTGCGCGCGATCCTCAACGGCGACCTGCGCGGCGGCTCCACACACGTCGACCCGATCTTCGGGCTGCAGATCCCGAACCGCGTGCCGGGCGTGCCGCGCGAGGTCCTCGACACGCGCGACAGCTGGCCCAACCCAGACGACTACGACCGCCAGGCCAACAGGCTGCGCGAGATGTTCGAGAAGAACATCAAGTCGATCGGCAAGAAGGCTTCCTCGGCGGGCTGATTCAGTGCGAGTCGCCATCGTGGGCAGCCGGCACTTTGCCGAGCCCGAGCGGGTGACCGATTACGTCAACGGCCTGCCCGCGCGGGCATCGGTGATCACCGGCAGCGCCAGCGGCGTGGACGCGGCGGCGACCAAAGCCGCGCGGGCGCGTGGCCTGGGCGTGCAGGTGATGCCGGCGTCCTTCGACGAGATGGCCGACGCCTCGAAGTCCGCGGCCCGCAACCAGAAGCTGGTCGATGCGTGCGACGTGCTGGTGGCGTTCTGGGACGGCGCATCGCAGGGTACTCGCACAACCGTGGAGCGCGCGCTCGACGCGGGCAAGGAGGTGCACGTCTTCGTCGCTACCTAAGATGAAACCGATGACGGTCGCGGTGGCAATTCACACCCGCCTCTTCGCGCGGCTGCGCGAGCAGGCCGGCACGGACTCCGAAACGGTGCAGGTGCCGGCGCAGTCGACAGTGGCCGACGTCTATGCGGCGCTGCGGCGCGCGCACCCCTCGCTCGAGTCCAACCAGGACGCCGTCCGCCCGGCCCTCAACCAGGAGTTTGCGGACTGGGACGCGGTCGTCGGCGACGGCGACGAGGTCGCGTTCATCCCACCGGTCAGCGGTGGCACGAACGCGGTGGGCGTTCTGTTCGAGGTCACCGGCGAACCGCTCGACGCACGCCGCGTCGAGAAGGCCGTCGCGCACGCGCGTGCCGGCGCCATCTGCACGTTCACCGGCATCGTGCGCGATTCGTCACGCGGCAGGACCGTCACCCATCTCGAGTACGAGGCGTTCGCCGAGATGGCCACCGCGGAGATGCGCAAGATCGCCGACGAGATCGGCGAGAAGTGGCCGGAGGCTCGTGTGGCCATGGTCCACCGCACAGGCCGTCTCGAAATCGGCGAGGCGTCGGTGGTGGTGTCGGTCTCCGCGCCGCATCGCGAGGAGGCGATCGCCGCCTGCAAGTGGGGGATCGACCGGCTGAAGGAGTCGGTGCCGATCTGGAAGAAGGAGCACGCGGCGGATGGGACCTACTGGATCGAGGGCGATCAGGCGGTCACAGCATCGAGCTGAGGCTTTCGCCGGTGATGCCGAGAGCCCGCCACGCGTGGGCGCTGTCGGCGTTCTCGGTGTGTGGCTCTCGCAGCTGGCTCACGAACGCGGCGACGTCCGTCACCAGCCACGCCAGCCTGTAGAACTCGATGATCGTCGCGTCGACCTGACGGCCGGTCATCTCGACGTACGCGCTCAGGTCGCCGCCCAGCATCCATAGGTCGCGCTCGCGCGGCGCCAGGGCGACAGTGTCCCAATCGATCATGCGCAGCCCTTCCTCGGTGCGGATGAGGTTGCCGCCGTGCGGCTCGCCGTGCGTGATCACGTGCTCGGCGGTCGCGACGTCGGGCGCGAGCCGGTCGTACCGGTCGAGGCCGGCAACCACCACATCGCGATTTGCGGCCAGCCACTCCCGAGCCCGCTCCGAGTAAGGCCCGCCTGACCACGGCGCGCCGCGGTCGCTGCCGAGGGCGTCGTCGAGGGCTGACCGGCCCGGCACCGCGAGGCTTCGTCGAGGCGCCCGGTCGCGCACGACCTCGGTGGCCATGTGCAGCCTCGCCCACAGGGTGCAAAGGTCGTGATGGTCGCGCCGGCTGAAAGGCTCACCGAAAGTACCCGCGTGTCCGGCGATGTAAGGAAACAGCGCGGCGCTGAATCGCTCGCCGAGGCGCACCAGCATCGCGCCGTCCGCGGTGGGGATTGGCGCGACGACGAACTCGAGCCCCGAGCCGCGCAAGAGTCGCGCCGTTCCATACGCGAGCTCGAGCCCCGAGAACGCCGCGTCGTAACTCGCGCCCAGCCAGGGCTTGATGCCGAGGTCGTCGACGGTGAGGAATCGATAGCCGGCTTCCGCGGTGCGCACAAGCCAGTGATGACTCCCTCCGCCCACCGCCTCGTAGCTGATCGACTCGACGTCGATTCTCCACCGCGCCGCGACCGTCGCGCTCAACGCGGATTCGTCGACGCCCTCAGGTGGTGCTTTCACGATTTGTGCGCCGAT
>DASSLR010000025.1:0-27219 GCA_035689345.1 Candidatus Dormiibacterota bacterium | reverse complement strand
GCCTGAGGCGCTGGGCCGGAGCCCGCTCGGCCGCCTGCCCGGCATCGCGCACGGCGAATCGACCGCCTCCGACCTGCGCGCCGCGCTGATCGACGTGATCAGTGAGCTGGCCGCGTCAGCGCAGCCGCGCGACGCCGAGGCGGGCCGCCTGCTGCTCGACTACTACGTCAAGCGCGTCGGCAGCCACGAGGTGATCATGGAGCGGCTTCACCTCTCCCGGCCCACCTTCTACCGCCGCCTGCAGCGCGGCTTCGCGCTCGTGGCCGAGCGCCTCGACGAGATGAGCGAGTTCGCGGAGAAAGTGCCGGTCGCCCGCTGACGTGGACCTGTCTCCCGTCCACCTGATCACCGTCGGCGTGACCGCGGCCGCCATCGCGGCGCTGGTCGTGGCCGCGCGGAAGCGCCCAGGTCCGTGGACCGTGCCGGTGGCGCGGGCGCTCGCGGTCCTGATCGTGGTCAACGAAACGAGCTGGTTCGCGTGGCAGGCGGCGCATCACGCGTTCACGCTCCAGAACGACCTGCCGCTTCATCTCTGCGACGTGGCGGCCTACATCTCCGCGGTCGCGCTGTGGCTCCGCACCCCGCTCCTCGTCGAGCTCACCTACTTCTGGGGCATCGCCGGCACGGCCAACGGCGTGATCACCCCGGACATCGGCGACCAGTTCCCGTCGTACCTCTTCTTCCAGTACTTCATCCAGCACGGCGCCATCCCTGCCGCGGGCCTGTTCCTGGTGGTGGGGCTGAAGATCTACCCTCGCGCGTGGGCGGTGCCGCGCGTGATCGCCCTGAGCCTCGGGCTGCTGGTGTTCGACGCGCTCGTCAACCTGCTGACGAACGGCAACTACCTGTTCCTGCGCTCGGTCCCTCCCGGACCCAACCTCCTGACAGTGCTGGGACCATGGCCGTGGTACATCGTCTGGGGCGCAATCGTCGCGATCGCGATCTTCATCCTTCTGGACGCGCCCTTTAGAATCTCCGGCCTCGGACGTGGTCGATCGAAAACCGAGCGGTATCCGCGACCAGCATCACCGCCATCACTCCAGCCTCCACCGGGTCGCTGACGACGAGATCGGCGGCCTCGGGCACCGAGCCGGCCATGTTCGTGCAGACGACGATGATCCCCACCTCGCGGATTTCGCGCACCGCGTTGGATATGTCGCCGCCCATGAGCGCGCCGGCGAGCACGAGCACGCGCGCGCGGTGCAGCCTCGCGACCGCTCGCACGGCATCCGCAAGCTGCTCCTCACCCACGAGCGGGATCGTGTCGACCGAGATGCGCTCGCCGCGAATGTTGTGGCGGTCGGCTTCGGACACGGCGCCCTGCGCCACCATGCCCACCTGGGCGCCGCCGCCGATGACGATGACGCGCTTGCCGTAGATGCGCTGGAAGGTCGGCACCACCTGCACGCTGCGGACGCCCTCGATGCGCTCGAGGTCGGCCACGAGCTGCTTCTCATCAGGCGCGCCGGAGACCTCGATCTGCAGCTCGGCCACGTCGTCTTTTCTGGCGCCGCCGGCGATGTACTCGACGTTCGCGCCGTGGCGGAAGATCACCTCCGACAGGCGGTAAAGGACGCCTGGCTGATCGAGCGAGGCGACGAGCAGGCCGACTACCTTCTCTTCTGGCACCGGCGTCATGCCTCGGCAGCGTACGGCCAGCGCGGGGCGCCGAGCTCCCTGGAAACGCCGCGCGCCGCCTCGCTGACCGCGGCCGCTATGCCACGCGTGAGGCCGCGAGGAAACAGCCGCTCGGTGGCGTCGACCACGCCGATGGCGCCGACCGCGTGCCCGGCATCGTCGAAGATCGGCGCCGCGGCGCTCGACTCGCCGAGCACGGCTTCGTCCTTTTCCGTCGCGAAGCCCTGGTCGCGGATCAGTGGAAGCTCGCGGCGCAGCGCGCTCGTGTCCAGCGTGCGCTTGGTCAATGTCGGCAGCGGCTCAGCGAGGACATCCTCCACCAGCTGCGATGGCGAGAACGCGAGGATCGCCTTGCCCAACGCGCTCGCGTGCAGAGGCAGCTGCAGACCCACCTCGAGAATGCCAAACGCTGCGTCGGGCTTGAACACGTGGTGGACGACCACGATGCTCGCGCCGTGCATCACTCCCACGCGAACCGCGGCCGACGCGCGAATTGCGAGCCGGTCCGCGTACTGGATGCAGCGGGCACGCAGCTCGTTGAGGTCGAGATAGGAGTAACCGAGCTGCAGAAGCCCGGGACCCAGCTGGTACTTCTCCGAGTGCCGGTCCTGCTCGACAAAGCCGTGGGTTTGCAGCGTCTGCAGCAAGCCGTGCACTGTTGGTCGGGCCAACCCGAGCCGCTCCGCCAGCTCGCTGACCCCGAGCCGCCTTGGTCCGGAGGCCAGCGCCTTGAGAATGGCCGTCGCCCTGTCGATGGACTGGATCGACGCCCGGCGCCTCTTTTCAGAGGGAGCTTTAGGATTCGGCATTGCTGAATTCGTGTCGATAGTGTAGACTACCGACAACCGCCGGGAACGGCCATTACACGGGAGGAGCGTTCGATTGGTCGGGATTGTACTGGTGTCCCACAGCCTTGAACTGGCGCGCGGCCTGGCCCACCTCACTTCCCAGGTGGCGGGCGCGGAGGTCCGCGTCGAGGCCGCGGGTGGCGGCCCAGGCGGGAGTCTCGGCACCAACAGCGACTCGGTCCGAGAGGCCATCGCCAGGGCGGACGATGGACAGGGCGTAGTGGTGCTGGCCGACCTCGGCAGCTCCATCCTCACCGTCAGGCACCTGCTGGAGGGCCGGCCCAACGGCCACGTCCGGCTCGTGGATGCGCCCTTCGTGGAGGGAGCCGTTGCGGCTGCGGTCATGTCCTCCGCCGGCCAGAGCCTTGAAGATGTCGCGCGTGCCGCAGAAGAAGCTCGCGGTGCCAGCAAGTTCTGAGACGACCGTTCAGCTCCCTGACGGCGTGGCCCTTCACGCCCGGCCGGCAGGAGCTTTCGTCAAGACAGCACTGCGCTTCGGTGCAAGGTTGACCGTCGCTTCCGACGGCAAGCAGGCTGACGCCAAGAGCATCCTCGCAGTCCTCGCTCTGGGCGCGCGCGGTGGCACAGAGCTGCGTCTCAGCGGCGATGGCGACGACGCCGCTGCGGCGATCGACGCGCTGGCGACCTGCGTCCGAAACCTATCCGAGTAGCGCGCCGGCCAGGCGCACACTCTCGGCGTAGTCCAGCCCGCGCACCCGCTCCCTGACCTCGCCCACGCGCGCCGCGGCCACGCTGAGCTCGTCAGCGCCGAGGCCGATCATCAGTGGCATCGTTGCGGCGTCCGAAGCAGCCTCGCCGCAGACGTCGGTCGGTATGCCTGCCTCGCGGGCGGCGCGCATCGCCGCATCGATGCATCGCATGACACGCGGGTCCGACACAGGCGCCGACGCCGAATGCTCACGGTCGAAGCCGAGCACCTGTTGCGTGAGGTCGTTCGTGCCGATGCTGAAGAAGTCGCACTCGGCCGCCAGCGCGGTCGCGTTGGAAGCAGCATCGCGAGTCTCGATCATCGCCCCCACCACCACATCGTCGCCGGTGATTTCGCGCAGGCTCGCTCGCACCGCGCGCACGTGAGCAGGAGTGGTGACCATGGGTATGAGGATCCGCAACCGAACGCCCTTGCCCGCAGTGACGATCGCAGCGAGCTGGTCGGACAGAGCCGACGGCGAGCGCAGCAGGAGATCGATGCCGCGTTCGTGAGTGCCGCGCAGAAACGGCGGTGTCTTGTCACCCCCGTAGTCGAGCAGCCGAACAGTGGCGACGCGGCCTGTGAGTCCGGCCAGGATCGGCGCCAGGAACCGCACGTGCTGATCGCGCGTAGGCCACGACGCCGACTCGAGGAAGAGCAGCTCGGTGCGCAGCAGGCCAACTCCTTCGGCACCCTGTTGCAGCGCCTCATTCAGTTCGGCCACGCTCGCCACGTTGGCGAGCACCGTTATGCGCCGTCCGTCCCTGGTGATGGCGGGGAGCTCACGACGTCCCACGGCGGCCAGTCGCGCGCGGGCCCTGGCTTCTGCCGCCGACCGCGCCGCGGCCACGCGTTCAGCGGCCGGGACCCGCACGAACAACCCCTGATCGCCATCGACCACCACCTCCTCCCCATCTGCGACGTCCAGCGCTTCCTGGCCGAGGCCGACCACCATCGGGAGGCCGAGCGAGCGGGCGACGATGGCCGCATGCGCGGTGACTCCGCCGCGCGCGAGCGCGATCCCGCGCACCCCGCTCCCCAGCTCGGCCACATCAGCCGGACCGAGGCTTTCGCCGATGAGAACTCCGTCGGCCACCTGGTAGCTGCGGCCGGCAGCGCGAGCAGCGGCCCGCCGGCCGAGACTGCGCACGTCCTCGGCTCGTAGCGCCAGCATCGGATCGTCCAGTTGCGCCAGCTGCGTAGCGCTGCGCTCGCACGCCTCCCGAATCGCGGCCGGCGCCGCCATCCCCGAGCCCATCACCAGCTGTTCGATGGCCTCATCGAGCGATGGATCAGCGGCCATCAGCGAGTTGGTCTCGACGATGTCGGCCTCATACCCGCGTCCGGCGGCGCGGAGATCTCCGGCGATGGCGTCGAGGTCGCGGGCGGCGGCGGCCAGGGCGGCCCGCGCTCGCGCCAGCTCTTCGCCTCGCTGCTCAGGCCTCAGCGGCTCCCCGCCTGTGTCGATGGTGGGATCGAGCACCGAGGCCTTGCCCGCGGCGATTCCGGGCGCGGCGCCGACGCCGGTCAGGACCCGCTCGCGCATCAGCCCCGGTTCGCGACCGCCCGCTGCAGAGCCCTGACGATCAGGGCGGTCGAGGTCGCACCTGGGTCCTGGTGGCCGATCGATCGCTCACCCAGGTAGGAGGCGCGGCCCTTGCGCGCCTGGAGCGGAATGGTGGCGCGCATCCCTGCCTCGGCGGCCGTTCCGGCCGCCTCGATCGCAGCATCCACCGGATCGCCGGCCGCCAGCCGCGCACGCAGGGCTTCGACCGCCGGCTCGAGGGCGTCGACCATCGTCTTGTCACCGAGCGATGCGGTCCCGAGATCTTTGACGGACGCCAGCGCCGCCGCCAGGACGTCGGCCAGCTGATCGCCGTCGAACGTGGCATGGTCGCCCAGCACCCTCCCGCCGGCACGCAGGGCCGAGCCCCAGAGTGGCCCGCTCGCCCCACCAACTGTCGAGACCAGCGTGCGGCCGGCGACGACCAGCAGCCTGCCCGGCGGCGAGCCGGTGTCCGCCGCGAGGGCCTGGACGACGGCTTCGAAGCCCCTGGCCATGTTCGTCCCATGGTCGCCGTCGCCGATGGCGGCGTCGAGCTGGACCAGGTGATCCTTCTCGGCGCGCACCGACGACTCGATCTCGGTCATCCAGGTGGTGATCGTCGCCGCGTCCATGACCCTTTCCGTGATCAAGGTAATGTCCTAGACCCCCCAGCGCAGGGCCGGCGTGTGCACCGGAGCATCCCACAGCCTGGTGAGTTCGTCGTCCAGCTCGAGCACGGTCAGCGAGGCGCCGGCCATCTCGAGCGACGTGATGTAGCTGCCGACCAGGTTGCGCACCGGCTTGAGTCCGGCCTTGCGCAGCTTCGCGTCGACCTCTCCATATAGAAGGTAGAGCTCGATGAGCGGCGTGCCGCCCATGCCGTTGACGAAAACGAGCAGGTTCGAGCCGCTGCGTGGCTTGAGGTCGGAGATCACCGCGTCGACCATCACGTCGACCACGTCAGAAGCGGACTGAAGGGTGGCGCGCTTGCGCCCTGGTTCGCCGTGGATGCCGATGCCCAGCTCGATCTCACCTTCCGGCAGGTCGAAGATCGGCTTGCCCGAGGCAGGCGGAACGCAAGAGGACAGCGCCACGCCGAACGACCGCGCGCGTTCGTTGACACGCTTGACGGTGTCGGTCACCTGCGCCAGGCCGGCACCGCTTTCCGCCGCCGCGCCCGCGATCTTTTCTGCGAGCACGGTGGCGCCGACGCCCCGTCGCCCCGCCGTGTAGAGCGAATCCTGCACCGCGACGTCGTCGTCGATCACGACCGACGTCACCTTGACGCCTTCGTCGGCCGCGTCCTCGGCGGCCAGCTTGAAGTTGAGCACGTCGCCCGTGTAGTTCTTGACGATGTGCACGACGCCGGCCCCGCCGTCGACCGCCTTCGTCGCGGCGAGCATCTGGGCGGGCACAGGTGAGGTGAAGACTTCGCCCGGGCAGGCCGCGTCGAGCATGCCTGTGCCGACGAAGCCGCCGTGGAGCGGCTCGTGTCCGGAGCCGCCGCCGGAGATGAGCGCCACCTTGCCCTTTTTCGGCGCGTCCTTGCGCACGACGATCTGCGCAGCGGCGTCATAGCGCAGGAGGTCCGGGTGAGCCGCGGCCAGCCCGGCCAGCGACTGCTTGACGACCAGCGCCGGCTCGTTGAGGAACTTGCGCATCAGGTTGGTTTCGACTGCCATTTTGGTCTGCTCTCCTTGATCTGTTCTCTAGGGTCAGCTGGCGGCAGCGTGAACCGGCTCGTCGCGCGTGACGGCCTCGCGGATCGGCTTCTCGACCACGCGAGGGTTGGCGAGGAAGTCGTAGAGAACGGCCGCCCCCGCCGCACCGACCAGGCCGGGCACGAAGTAGACGGGGAGGTACTGGGTCCAGAAGGTGGCGCCGCCGGCGATGGCCTGGACGAGCTCGGGGCCGAAGGCGCGGGCGGGGTTCAACGACGCACCCGTGACCGGACCGAAGATCAGGATGATTCCCACCACCGCTCCGCCGATGACGATGCCCGCGAGCTGCTGCGGCGAGCGCGAGTCGACGATGCCGAGGATGGCGAACAGCAGCAGACCGGTGCCGAGCGCTTCGGCTATGGCCGCCTGGACGTAGTAGTTGCTGGACGCATCCGCCGCGAAGTGGGTCTGCCCCATACCGAACGTGACGGCATTGGCGCCGAACACGGCCCAGATGCCAAACGCGCCGATGACCGCTCCGACGTACTGCGCCGCCCAGTAGGCAGGCAGCTCCTTCCATGGGAACCTCTTGGTGACCGCGAGCGCGAAGGTGACCGCTGGGTTGATGTGGCACCCCGAGACCTTGCCGATCGCATAGACCAGCGCCGTGATGATGAAACCGAACGCGAAGCTGATCCCCAGCAGGTCAGCTTCTGTGACCGCGGGCACGGCCTTGCCGGCCAGGGTAAGGGTGGCGATCACCGAGCCGGGACCGACCAGGACCAGGGCCGCCGTACCGAACACTTCCGCCAGCACCCGCTGTGGCATCGAGTACATCGCTTCCGAACCCCCTGTTATCTGACTTTAATTCGACATTGTCGAACGTATTTCGACAACGTAGTACGGCCAGGAAAGTTTGTCAACAGGTTTCTTTGCCGGGAGTCCATGTTGGCCTGTCACCAAGGCGCGCCCCGGCGATTTGGCCCCCGGAACCATGACTCCGGCGCTGGAAAGCGATAAGCTTCGGCGCCACATGGGTTTCCGCCGGCAGTCGATCGCCATCGAGATTACGAGGGGAGGTCCCCCGACGTAGCGCGCAGCCGCTGAGTCGCGGGACCTCCCAGCCACCAAGAGGCTGGGAGGTTTTTTTATGGCCGTCCGACCATCGAAGAACGGGAAGAAACGCCGTGTCGTCGTGTACGACACGACGCTTCGCGACGGCGCCCAGGGCTCGTTTGTCACCTTCTCGGTCGCGGACAAGCTGCTGATCGCCCGCGCCCTCGATCGCGTCGGCGTGGACTACGTCGAGGGCGGATTCCCCGGCTCGAACCCCAAGGACGAGGAATTCTTCGCAACCCTCGCGGAGGCTCCGTTGAAGCGGTCGCGGCTGGCCGCCTTCGGCGCCACGCGGCGCGCCGGGGGCACGTGCGAAGGTGACGCCAACCTGGCCGCCCTGGAGCGCAGCGGCGCGCCCACCTGGACGCTGGTCGGCAAGAGCGACCCCTGGCAGGTGGCGAAGGTCCTGCAGACGACGCTCGACGAGAACCTGGCGATGATCCGCGAGTCGGTCGCGTTCGGCGTCGCGGCCGGCCACGAGGTCATCTTCGACGCCGAGCACTTCTTCGACGGCTTCACGCGGGACCGGGAATACGCTCTCGAGGTGTGCGCCACGGCGGCCCGAGCAGGCGCGGCGTGGGTCGTGCTGTGCGACACCAACGGCGGCAGCCTGCCGGCGAAAGTGCGCGAGGGCGTGGAGGCGGTCGTCGAGAGATTGCGCGAAGTCGGCAAGGGCACCGGCATCGGGATCCACACGCACAACGACTGCGAGCTCGCGGTCGCCAACTCGATCGAGGGCATCGCCGCCGGCGCGGACATGGTGCAGGGCACGATCAACGGCTACGGCGAGCGGTGCGGCAACGCCAACCTCATCTCCGTGGTGGCGAACGTCGTGCTGAAGCTCGGACTGGATGCCATGCCCGCAGGCGCGGTGGCCAGGTTCAGCGACCTGTCACGCACCGTGGCCGAGATCGCCAACCTCGCGCTGCCCGCGCAGCAGCCCTTCGTCGGCCAGGGTGCGTTCGCTCACAAGGGCGGCCAGCACGTGGCCGCGGTCCTGAAGGACGCGGACGCGTACCAGCACATCGACCCCGCGCTCGTGGGTAACCAGCAGCGCGTGCTGGTCTCGGAGCTGTCGGGGCGTGGCAGCGTGCTGTCCAAGGCGCGGGAGTTCGGGCTGGAGATCGACCGCGAGGATCCCGAGACGCGCCGTATCGTCCAGCACCTCAAGGAGCTCGAGCATCGCGGCTACTCGTATGAGGCAGCGGATGCTTCGTTCGAGCTGCTGCTCCGCCGACTGCACCCCGAGTACCAGCCGCCCTGGCGCGTCGTCGACTTCACCACCCTGGTGCGCAGGCACGGCACCGCGGTCCAGGCGGAGGCGACGGTGAAGGTGGAGGTGGGTGCCGACGTCTACCACACGGCCGCGTCGGGCAACGGCCCTGTGAATGCGCTCGATGCGGCCCTGCGCAAGGCGCTCATCCCGCGCTTTCCCGCGCTCAAAGGCGTGCGCCTGCTTGACTACAAGGTGCGCATCCTGGACGGGGCCGCGGGCACGGGCGCGACGACCCGCGTGCTGGTCGAGTCGGGCAAGGGGTCGAAGCGATGGGCGACGGTCGGGTGCTCCAGCAACATCATCGAGGCCTCGCTGGAGGCGCTTCTGGACTCACTCGAATTCGCGGCGCGCTGACAGGCGCGCGAGCGGCCGCGCGGCAGGCGATACCCGAGCAGCTGCGGCGGGACGTCCGCCTGCTCGGTGGCCTGCTCGGCCAGGTGATCGCCGAACAGGGAGGCAAGGCTCTTCTCGCGGACGTCGAGAAGCTGCGGCGCCTCGTCATCTCCGCGCGGCATTCATCAGCGGATGAACGGGCCGCCGAGCGACTCGTCGCCTCGTGGTCGATCGAGCGCGCGGAGCAGGTGGCGCGCGCGTTCACCTGCTACTTCCACCTGGCGAACCTCGCCGAGGAGCATCACCGCACGCGCGTGTTGCGGGAGCGCGAACGCGAGTCATCCGCCCTTCCCGATTCGCTCGCCGGCACCGTGCAACGCCTGAAGAAGCAGCTTGGTTCTCGGCGCTTTCTCGCTCTCCTTCGCGACCTCGAGGTGCATCCGGTCTTCACCGCCCACCCCACCGAGGCGCGCCGGCGTGCTGTGGTCACCGCGATTCGTCGCGTGGGCGATCAGCTCGCGTCGCTCGAGGACGCGGGCCAGGCGACCCACACGCGAGCCGAGGTCATGCGCCGGCTGCTGGAAGAGGTCGACGTCCTGTGGCGCACCGGCCAACTGCGGACCACGCAGCTGCAGCCACTCGACGAGGTGCGAGCCGTGATGTCGGTCTTCGACGAGACCCTGTTCCGCATGGTGCCCGAGATCTATCGCGGGCTCGACGCGGCCCTGGAGCCGAAGACCGCGGGCCGCCGCCCGCCGCTCGCGCCGGCGTTTCTGCGCTTTGGCAGCTGGGTCGGCGGTGACCGCGACGGCAATCCGACGGTGACCGCGGCCGTCACCGCGGAGGCGATGGAGATCCAGGCCGAGCACGCCCTCATCGCGATCGAGAACGCGGCCACGCGCATCGGCCGCGCTCTCACCGCCGACGCGGCGACGACGCCCGCGAGCAAAGATCTGCGACGGCGGCTCGAGAGGGCACGCGCGGCCGATCCGAGACGAATGGCCGACCTGGAGAAGCGGTCCCCATCGGAGCTGCACCGCCAGTTCCTGCTTCAGGTCGCCGACCGGATCCGCGAAACGCGGCTTGCCGTCGGCGCGCGCTATACCTGCGCCACCGATCTCATCTCCGACCTGACCGCGCTCCAGGCGTCGCTCGCAAGCGCCGGTGCCGCGCGACTCGCTTATGGCGAGGTGCAGCACCTGATCTGGCAGGCGCAGACGTTCGGGCTGCACCTGGCCGAGCTCGAGGTGCGCCAGCACAGCTCGCAGCTGACACTCACGCGCGAGGTGGTCGACACGTTCCAGGCCATCGCCGCCATCCAGCGGCGGTTCGGCCCCGATGCGTGCCGTCGCTTCATCGTCAGCTTCACGCGCGGCGCCTCCGACGTCGCCGCCGTGTACGACCTCGCCGAGGTGGCCACAGGGGGCGCACCGCCCGTGCTCGACGTGGTACCGCTTTTCGAGACCGCGGCCGACCTGAGGCGGATCACCTCGGTGCTGGACGACATCCTCGAGCTCAATCACGTGAAGAAGCGTCTCGCCGCGAGCGGCCGGCGCTTCGAGGTCATGCTCGGCTATTCGGACTCCGCCAAGGAGGTGGGCCCGACCTCGGCGACGCTAGCGCTCTACGAGGCCCAGGCCGAGCTTGCGCGGTGGGCCGCCAGGCGGAAGGTCACGCTGACCATCTTTCACGGCCGCGGCGGTGCGCTCGGGCGTGGCGGCGGTCCTGCCAACCGCGCCGTGCGAGCGCAGGCGCCCGGGTCCGTCGCGGGGCGCTTCAAGGTGACCGAGCAGGGCGAGGTCATCTTCGCGCGCTACAGCAATCACGAGATCGCCCGCCGCCACATCGAGCAGGTGAGCTCCGCGGTACTGGAGGCCTCGACGCAAGCGGTGCAGCGACGGGCCGCCTCGGCCGCGCGCCGGTTCCGGCCCATGGCCCACGACGTCGACGTCGCCGCGCGGGCCGCCTATCGCGAGCTCGTCGAGGCGCCCGGCTTCGAGGAGTGGTTCGCGATGGTGAGTCCGGTCGAGGAGCTTGGACGCATGCGCATCGCTTCCCGACCGGCGCGCCGCGGTGGCGGCCGGCGGCTCGAGGACCTGCGCGCGATCCCGTGGGTGTTCGCCTGGTCGCAGACGCGACTCAACCTCGCGGGCTGGTACGGCCTCGGCAGCGGGCTCGCGGCGGCCCGACTAGCCGACCTGAAACGGGCATACGCGTCGTGGCCGCTTTTCAACGTGATGCTCGACAACGCGGAGATGAGCCTCGCCAAGACGGATCGACAGATCGCGAGGCGGTATCTCGACCTCGGCGGACGCGCCGACCTGGCGCAACGCGTGCTGGACGAGTACGACCGCACCCTCGAGCTGGTGCTGGCCGTGACCGGACACAGAAGGCTGCTCGAGGACCGTCGCGTTCTTTCGTGGGCGATCGAGCTGCGCAACCCGTACGTCGACGCGCTGTCCCACCTGCAGCTGAGGGCGCTGCGCGAGCTGCGCGCGCGCAGAAGCTCAGACGCCGAGCGGCTGCTGCTGCTGACCGTCAACGGAGTGGCCGCCGGCCTTCAGAACACCGGCTAGGCGACGAGGTGGGCGCGGTAGGCACCGAGGATCCGGTGCAGCGCCGCGACCACCATCGGGTCGAGACGCGGGCCGGCGTCGTCCAGCACGCGCAGGAGCGCCTGGCTGTGCGAGACCGCCTGACGGTACGGCCGGTCGGTCGTCAGCACGTCATACGTGTCGGCCACCGCGACGATGCGCGCCTCGATCGGGATCTCCGCCGCCGCCAGGCCATGCGGATACCCGGACCCGTCCATGCGCTCGTGGTGATAGAGCACGCCGAGCATCTCGCGAGTGATGCGGCCGGTGCCGCCCAGGATCGAGATGCCCAGCTCCGGATGCGTCTTCATGACGCGCCACTCGGCTTCGGTCAGAGCGCCCTGCTTGTCCAGGATGGCTTGCGGGATGCCGAGCTTGCCGACGTCGTGCAGAAGCCCCGAGCGGCTGAGCACGACCTGCTCGGCCGCGGACATGCCGAGCTCGCGGCCGATCAGCGCGCAAAGCTCTGAAACTCTCCGATCGTGGCCGTCCGGCCCTAGCTGTCCCATCGCCCTCTCCCCTGTGGCGATTCCGTCACTTGCTGACTCCTAGACAACGACCCACCTAACGCTGTGGGTCGCTCCAGTCGGAAGTTGGGGGAGAGTTCCCTCCCCCGCGTCGGGGGAGGGGTTAGGGTGGGGCGTCAGACGGCCACCGCCACCTGGCGGCTCTCGTCCGAGACCACCCGGCCGTCCTTCAGCCGGATGACCCGGTCGGTGGCCGCGGCCAGCTCGGGATTGTGGGTCACGATCACGAAGGTCACGCCGTGCTCGCGGTTCAGGCGGCGCATCGTCTCCGCCAGCTCCATGCTCGTCTCGGAGTCGACGGCGCCCGTCGGCTCATCGGCGAGCACGACCGAAGGCCGGTTGGCCAGAGCGCGAGCGATCGCGACACGCTGCTGCTGGCCGCCGGAAAGCTGGTCGGGGCGGTGGTGCAAACGGTCCTCGAGCCCGATGCCGCGCAGCAGGGACTTCGCCCACTCGCGGTCGCCCTTCGGCCGCGACGCGTAGCGCAGCGGCAGCATCACGTTCTCGAGCGCGTCCAGCACTGGCAGCAAGTTGTACTCCTGGAAGACGAAGCCGATCTTCTCGCTGCGCAGGCGCGCCTTCTGGTTGTCCTTGAGGCCGGTGGTCTCGGTCCCGTCGATGGCGATGCTGCCGGATGTCGGCCGCACCAGGAGCCCGAGGCTGTCGAGCATCGTGGTCTTACCGGATCCCGACCGCCCGACGACCGACACGAACTCGCCGGCGTCGATGCTGAGGTTGAGGCCGTCCAGCGCGCGCACGATCGTGCCGCCCTGCCGGTAGTGCTTGGTCAACTCGCGGATCTCGATCATCTCTGCATGTCTCCTTTATCTGTGTGTTGAGCTCAGCTCGCCCGCAGCGCGGCGACCGGGTCGAGCCGGGCGGCGCGCAGGGCGGGCAGGATGCCGGCCACCGCGCCCAGCGCGAGAGCGAAGCCCACGCACAGCGCCGCGAGGCCGGGGGTGACGAGGAAGATGGGACCCTGGGCCGCGGGCGCCGTCGCATTGATGAGGCTCGTGATCCCAAACCCGAGCCCGAATCCCATGACGCCGCCGGTCAGCCCGATGAGGCTCGACTCCAACAGGAACTCGCGGGTCACGGCACCGGTCGTGGCGCCGACGGCCTTCTTGAGGCCGATCTCGCGCACGCGCTCGCTGACGGCCATGATCATCGTGTTGATCACGGCCAGGCCGCCGATCACCAGCGCCAGCAGCGCCGCCGCCGTGGTGATCTCAGTGAACAGCCGGCCGCCCGCGACCAGCGCCGCCACGATCTTGCTCGGCCGCTGGGCCTTGACGCCGGAGACCTGCGCGTTGATGCGGTCGGCGAGCTGGTCGAGGTTCGTGCCGGGCGTGCCGTAGACGTTGAAACCGGCCGCGTACATGGCGGCGTTGAACCCTGCCTGCAGCGAGGCCGGCAGCTGCTCTTTCAAGAGCTGCTGCGCGTCGGCGAGGCTTACGAACGCGCCGGTGTCGGGCGCGGTCAGAGTGCGGTTGAGGATGCCGACGACCGTGTAGGCGTGCTGGACGAAGTCGGCGCCGGCGTCTGCGGGCTTGACCGGCAGCATGACGGTGTCGCCCACCCGCTTGCCGAACTCGGCCGCGAAGTTCGAGCCGAGGACGATCTGACCGCCGGCGGTGGGGTCCAGGTCGCGACCCGAGGCGAAGCTGAGCCGCAGCGCCGAGTAGCCGTTCTCGGCGGGATCCTGGCTGGCGATGTAGTCGGGCAGGCTGATGTTCACGACGTTGAGCGCCCCAGGCTTGGCCTGGACGGTGATGGTCGGGAACACGCGCGCCACGCCGGCCACGGCGGCGATCTCGTCGGCCTTGGCCAGCGGCACGATGCCGCCAGCGGTGACGCCGTTGGAGGTCGCGTCGCCCACCGGCACGTAGCCCGCGTAGTACTTCGCGCCGCCGTCGAGCAACGCGTTGAAGTTGTTGGCGAGCGCACCCATCGTGGTCAGGGCGACGATGCCGATGACGATGCCGCTGACGGTGAGAAAGCTGCGCAGCTTTCTCCTGCTGATGTTGCGAACGATCTCTTTCATGGCTCTCCTCTCTTCAGGTGTTTGGTGTCACCAGAATCGGTGCGGAGAGCTCGCCGAACCAGTCGCGCGGGTCACGACCTCGGGCTGAAGCGGGTCAGCTTCGGTGGGTGACCGATGTCATGAGGCCCCCACCCTGACCCTCCCCGCAAGCGGGGGAGGGAAACTAAAGCCAGCCTTTCTCTTCGGCGATGCGCGCGGCCTCGACGCGGTTGCGCGCGTTGAGCTTCTGGATCGCGATCGAGAGATGGTTGCGCACCGTGCCATTGGTGAGGTGCAGCGAGCGCGCGACCTCCTCGACGCTGGCGCCGCGCACGCTCATCGCCAGCACGTCGCGCTCGCGCGCGGTGAGCGGGCTCGACCCTTCGCTGAGCGCCGCGAGCGCGAGCTGGGGGTCGACGACCCTCTCCCCCTTCGCGGTGCGGCGGATCGCCGCAGCCAGCTCCGCCGGCGGAGCGTCCTTGAGGAGGAATCCGGTGGCGCCGGCGTCCACCGCTTTGCGCAGGTATCCAGGCCGGCCGAACACCGTAAGGATCAGGGAGCGGCACGACGGCAGCTGCGCACGCAGCTCGGCGGCGGCGGCGATGCCGTCCTGGCCGGGCATCTCGATGTCGAGCAGGGCGACGTCGGGCTTCACGCGCATCGCCTCCTGCACCGCGCGGTCGCCGCGGTCCACCTGAGCCACGACCTCGATATCGGGCTCGGTCGCGAGCAGGGCCGCGAGCGCGCCGCGGATCATCGCGTGGTCCTCCGCGATGAGGACGCGGATCAAGCCGTGGGCACCTTCACCGCGACGCTGAGCCCGCCGTCACCCGTGACGTCCAGCGTGCCACCCGCCATGGCGACGCGCTCCCGCATGCCGGCGATACCGCTGCCTCCATTGAGGTCAGTCGCGCCGCGGCCATCGTCGCTGATGAGCATCGAGAACTGCCCGTTTTCGCGCGACAATCGGAGCTCGCAGCGCGCCGCGCCGCTGTGCTTGACGACGTTCGTCACCGCTTCGCGCAAACACCAGGCAAGCACGGCATCTTTGTCCGGCGGCACGGCGCCTGCCTGATCGCTCACCGCGAAAGTGATGCCCGCCGTGCGCAGTGCGGCGCGGGCGCTCGAGATCTCACCTGGCAGCGTGGGCCGCCGGTATCCTGTCACGGCCTCGCGCACGTCGTTGAGCGACTTGCGCGCGACGGCAACGACCTCCGAAAGCTCCTGGCGGACCGAATCGTCGGCGTCCGCCGGCAGCTGCCGCGCCGCGAGCTCGCTCTTCAGCACGATCATCGCGAGACCCTGTCCGACGACGTCGTGCATGTCGCGCGCGAAGCGCAGCCTTTCCTCGCTCACCGCGAGTCGCGCGATCTCCTCGCGGGCCGCGAGCAGCTCGTTGTAGGCAAGCCAGAGGAACCGCACACCGATGCCAAGGCCACCGACCAGCACGCTGTTGAGCAGGCCGCTGAGCTGCACGTTGAAGCTCTCTTGCCGGATGAAGCCGAGCGCAACCTGCACGACCGCCAGCCCGAGGACGACCCATATGGCGGTACGCAATGGAAATGCAACGCCGGCGACGATGAAGGCGAACACGACGACCCCGCCGACGTCGATCGGCGGCGGCACGAGCACTGACAGCATGACCACCACGACTGTCATCGCAACGAACCCGACCAGATGGGCTTGCTGGCCGTGTCCCAGCGCTCGCGCCCAGAACCAGACCCACACCAGCCCCCATCCGGTGAAGGCGATGATGGCCCCGACCTGACCCTCCCCATGGCCGGACTCCAAGACCTGCAGACCCGACGGCACCACGAACAAGAACCAGGTACACATGAATACCCGCCCGATCACAACCCAGCGCGCGACCGCCATCACGGGCAGCTTAGGCCGCGCTCCCGCGCGTGGGAAGTGACTGCGGTCATGCTTCGCCTGACACTGCCACTGTTGCCTAAATTGAGCCCGATGTGGTAGATAATTGAGGACGAGCGACGACGTCATCGCCCGTGTCAAGTTCGGCGCCCGCTGGCTCTGGGCGCAGGGCGAGTATGTCCGCCTCGCCGAGCTCCTCGAACCCGAAGCGATCAGGCTCGCGCGCCGCTGCGTGCGCGAAGGCATGGACGTGCTCGACGTCGGCGCCGGCAACGGTAACTTCGCGCTCGCGGCTGCCCGAATCGGAGCGTGCGTGATCGCGTCCGACTACACGCCCCGCATGGTCGAGCTCGGACGCGAGCGGAGCGCCGCCGCAGGGCTGGCGATCACGTGGATGGAGGCCGACGCAGAGTCGCTTCCGTTTCCAGATGCATCGTTCGATCTCGTGGCATCGATCTTTGGCGCGATGTTCGCGCCGCGATCGGAGCTGGTCGCGTCCGAGCTCTTCCGGGTCATGCGCCCTGGAGGCGTCGTGGCCATGGCCAACTACGGCATCGGCGGGTTCCTCGGCCGCCTCTCGACCGTGATCGCGGCGTACTCGACGACGCCGGCGGTGACAATGCCATCTCCGTTTGAGTGGGGCGACCCGGAGGAGGTCCGCCGCCGGTTTCGACACGCCGCGTCGCTCGAGCTGGAGCCGCGGACGTTGACGCTGCGATTCGAGTCGGTGGACGACTGGGAGCGGCGGTTCGCTGATGTGAACCCGCCGCTGATGGCGATGCGCACGATTCTCGCGGCCGATGCTTACGCGACCCTGGTCGGAGAGTGCCGCGACCTCGTCCAGGAGATGAACACCGCCACCGATGGCGGCGTCACCCTCGACTCCGACTATCTCGTGGTGGTGGCTACCAGCCCTCGCGGATGACCGCCGCGCCGTAGGGCCCGAGCTTGAAGAGCCCGGCGTGCACCTGGCCGCCGTCGACCAGGTTGGTGCCGGCCTGGATCAGCGGAACGTCCACGGCGCTGGGGCGGTGGTTGAGCAGAAACAGGATCGAGCGGTGGCCGAACGACCGGCGGACGGCCTCGACTCCGGCCGGCGCGTCGAGGCCGGCCTCGACGCCTGCCTCGTCGCAGATCGTGCGGAGCAGCCGCGCCATCGAGGGCTCGTCCAGGCGCGTGCCCACGTAGTACGCGGTGCCATTGCCGAACTTGTGGCGCGTGACCGCGGGTCGCCTGTCGACGCGCGAGCCCGCGAACGTCGCGAGCACCTCCGCGCCTGACGTCTCGATGAGCTCGCTCCACAGGTCGCAGCGACCCTTGCCGCCGTCCGCGAACACCACCTCGAGGTGCTCGCCGTCGGCCAGCGGCAGCCAGTCGGCGACGCGCAGCCCGAGCATGTCCGCGAACGGATGCGGGTATCCGCCCAGGTGGATGTGCTCGAACGGGTCGACGATGCCGCTGAAAAACCCCATCACCAGCGTGCCGCCGCCCTTGACATAGGCCGTGATCGCGGCCGAGCCCTCGTCGCCGACCATGTACAGGTTCGGCACCACGACCAACCGGTAGCGCGAAAGATCGTCGTCCGGGCGCGCGAAATCCGCGATGACGTTGGCCGCGAACAACGGGCGGTAGTAGTCCTCGAGCTGCGCCTCCTGCCGGATCCTGATCGACGGCTTGGAAGGCAGCTCGAGACCCCACCACGACTCCCAGTCCAGGACGATCGCCACGTCCGCGTTCACCCGGCTGCCGCACACCGCGTCGAGGCCGCGCAGCTCGTGTCCCAGCTGCTTCACCTCCTTCCACACCGGGGACGACGAAACCGGGCCGTGCGGAACCATCGCGCTGTGGAACTTTTCGGCGCCGGCCCGCGACTGGCGCCACTGGAAGAACATCACGCCGTCGGCGCCGCGGGCGACCGCCTGGTAGCTCCAGAGCCGCATCTGGCCGGGTGCTTTCGCCACGTTGACATCGCGCCAGTTCACGCGGCTCGACGTCTGTTCCATGAGCACCCACGGCCGGCCGCGCCCGAGGGAGCGCATCAGATCGCCCGCCATGGCCGCGCGCATGCCGGCCTCGGGGTCCGAAGGATCCTGGTAGACGTCGTCGCTGACGACGTCCTCGCGCTCGGCCCATTTCCAGTAGTCGAGCGGCTTGAAGAACCGCATGAAGTTGGTGGTGATCGGAATGTCAGGCGAGCGCTCTTTGAGCACAGCGTGCTCGAGCTCGTAGCACGCGAGCAACTCGTCGGACGAGAAGCGCATGAAGTCGAGCTGCTGGCTCGGGTTGGGCCACGTCGGCGTGCGGCGCGGCGGCAGCACCTCGTCCCAGGTCGAGTAACGCTGCGACCAGAAGTCGGTACCCCACGCCCTGTTGAGGTCTTCGATCGACCCGTGCCGCTCCTGCAGCCACCGGCGGAAGGCCTGCGCCGAGACGTCGCAGTAGCAATGCGCCACGTGGCAACCGAACTCGTTGCCCACGTGCCACATGGCGAGTGCCGGATGGCTCGCGTAGCGCTCGGCCATGTGCTCGACGAGCCGCTTCGCTGCGGAACGGTAGATCGGGCTGCTCGGGCAGTAGTGCTGCCGCGCGCCGTGCCACAGCTTCACGCCGTCGGCCGTCACGGGCAGCATCTCCGGATGGGCGTGCGACAGCCACGGCGGTGGCGACGCTGTGGCGGTGGCCAGGTCGACGGATATCCCGCCCGCGTGCAGCAGGTCCATGATCCGGTCGAGCCACGCGAAGTCGTACTTGCCTTCGGAGGGCTCGATGCGCGACCACGAGAAGATCGCGAGCGAGACGATGTTCACGCCCGCCTCCTGCATGAGGCGCACGTCCTCCTCCCAGACGCGCTCGGGCCACTGGTCGGGGTTGTAGTCGCCCCCGTAAAGGATGTGCGGCAGGCGCTCGCCGAGCAGCGGGCCGGAAGTCTTTTCGCTCAGCCTTTTGTCGATCCCAGAGTCAGGCCGGAGATGAACTGCTTCTGCAGCAGGATGTAGATCAGGATCGGCGGGATGCAGGCAAGGATCGCGCCCGCCGCGATCAGGTTGTTGTTGACGAAGAACTCACCCTGCAGGTTGTTGAGGGCGCTCGTGATCGGCCGCTTGGCGCCGGTCGAGATGAGGATCAGCGCCCAGAAGAAATCGTTGTACATGAAGGTGAACAGCAGCGTCGCCATGGCCGCCAGGGCGGGCCGGCACAGCGGCAGGATGACGCTCCACCAGATGCGAAACACGTTGGCTCCGTCCACCAGCGCCGACTCGGTGATCTCCTTCGTGATCGTCTTCATGTAGTTGCTCAAAACGAAGGTCGCGAACCCCGTCTGGAACACGACGTGGATGAGGATGATGCCCAGGTACTGGTCGTACAGCAGGGTGTTGTCGCTGAAGAGCGCGAAGGAGAAGTGGCCGATGTCGATCGATCCCAGCATGGCCACCGGTGTGTGGAGATAGATCCAGTAGAGCGGAATGATGATGACCTGCGCCGGCAGCAGGTTGCCGGCGGTGAAGACCATCAGCACCGTCAGGTTGAACTTCCAGCTGAACTGCGTGCAGCAGAAGGCCACCATCGAGGCCAGCAGCAGGGTCAGGATCACGCCGGGGACTACGACCACAAGCGTGTTGGCGTAGTAGTACGGCAGGTCGGCCTGCGACCACACGTTCTGGTAGTTGGTGAAGCTGAGGCCGCCCGCGGGCCACGAGACGTAGCCGTGCAGGATCGTGTCCCCGATCGGCCGCAGCGACGTGTAGACCGCCCACCCGAGCGGGAACAGCCACAGGAGCGCCATCGCGATCAGAAATGCGTGCAGCGCGACGCGTGCGGGCTTGACCCGCCTCCGCGCGCGAACCGGCGTGGCTCGAACCGCGGCCGTCGCCACCGCGCTCATGTCGAAGTCCGCATGACGCGAGTGAGGAACGTGACGATGGGCACGAGCGAGATGAGCAGAAGCACCACCGCGATGGCCGAGCCGAAGCCGACCAGGCTCGCCTCGCTGATGCTGTTGTTGGTGATCAGGATCGAGAGCAGCTCGAGACCGTTCTTGCCCTGATTGATGATGAACGCGATGTCGAAGGCGCGAAGCGCCTCGATCGCCGTGATCACCACGATCACGACGTTGATGGGCGCCATTACCGGGAACACCACGTTGAAGAACGTCTGCACCTCGGTCGCGCCGTCGACGCGCGCGGCTTCGCGCAGCGACGGGTCGACGCTCTTCAGACCCGCCAGGTAAAGGATCATGATGTAGCCGATGTGCCGCCAGCTGGCGGCCACCAGGATCGCGTACAGGTTCAGGCGCGAATCCCCGAGCCAGTCGACGATGTGGCCCGACTTCACCAGCCCGAAAGCGTTGTTGATGAAGCCGTCGGTCGCGGTGTACTGCAGCTCCCAGATGAAACCGACGACCACGAGCGAAAGCACCACCGGCAGATAGAAGACGCTCTGGTAGATGCGCGTGCCGCGGATCTCGCGGTCGAGCAGAACGGCGAAGAGTATGCCGAGCGGGGTGGCGATGAAGGTGAGCCACAAGAGCCAGATGACGTTGTGGGCGAAGGCCGGCCAGAAGAGCGTGTAGCCGGAGAACATGAACTGGTAGTTCTTCAGGCCGATGAAGTTCTTCGCCTGGACCGCACCGATTCCGTCCCAGTTGGTGAACGAGAGCACGACCGACGCGAGCGTCGGTCCCCATATGAGGACGACGTCGAGCGCGAGCGGGATCCCGACCATGAGGACGAGCAGGATCTTGTCCCGCCGTGTGAGCAGTGTGTAGCGCCGCCGGCGCCTTGAAATTGCGACAGCCCCCGCCCCGGGTTTGCTCGCCCGGGCGGGGGCTGTGCTCGTCGTGGTGTCAGCCACGGCTAGATCTTATTTCTGCTTTTACTCGGGCGGGAGCTGGTCCCAGAACGTCTGCATCTGCTTCTGCAGGCTCGTGGTGTCACCGCTTGGGTTCGAGAGGAACGTCAGCAGGAAGCCCTGCATGCCGTTGGGCCCTGAGAAGTCGGGCCGCGAGTCGCGATCGAAGTACTGCGTGATCTTCTGCGCCTTGCTGACGATGTCGACGGCCTTCTTCGTCAGCGCGGGGTACTGGCTCGTGTCGGCGTCGTTTGCCGTCGGGATGGCGCCGGGCGCGTTCTTCCAGAACGTGACCTGCGTCGAGCCCTTGGACACGAACTCCATGAACGCCTTGGCCTGGCCGAGGTTGGCGCTGAGAGTCGGCGACTTCTTGCTGACCATGAAGACGTCGATCGGCGCGTCGAGCGCTTTCTCGGCGTCGTACGAGGTGCCGAGGTCTGGGAAGGCAAAGAAGTCGAGCTGGTCGAGGTCGGCCTGGCTGCCGCTGGCCTTGAACTCGTCGGAGACGAACAGCCCGAGCAGGTACATGCCGGCCTGCTTGCGCAGCAGCTGGTCCGCGCCTTGCTCCCAGGTGAGTCCCTTGAACGCCGGGGAGTAGTACTGCGTGATCTCGCTCCACTTCTTGAAGACGTTGGCGACCTTCGGATCCGTCCACTTCTGCCCGTTGGCGCCGGTGAGCAGGTTGACGTGGAAGTCGTAGCCGTTCATGCGCAGGTTGAGGATGTCGAAAGTGCCCTGCGCCGGCCAGCCGTCCTTGTCCGCGAAGGCGATGGGGATGAGCCCGTCCGACTTCATCTTGGCGCACAGCGCCTTGAAGTCGTCCCAGTTGGTGGGGATCGAATAGTTGTGCTGGGCGAACACGTCCTTGCGATAGAAGATCGCCCAGGGGTAGTAGTCGGTCGGCACAGCGTACGCGTGGCCGTCGTTGCCCTTGACCGAGGCGGCGAAGCCGGCGGTGTAGTTGCCCTTCACCGCGTCCCACACGTCGTCGATGGGAGTCGCGAGGCCCTTGTCGGCGAAGAACCGCATGCGGTGTCCGGAGAACCACGTGAACACGTCCTGCGGCGTGCCCTGCAGATAGGAGGTGATCTGGTTCTGGAACGTGCCGTGGTCGACGACGTTCAGGGTCACGTCGGTGCCGCCGTTCGCCGCCTTGAAGGCGTCGACGATGGCCTGCGTGCCGGCCTTCGAGCCGGGGTCGGTGTTGTAGCTGCCGAGCGACATCTTGCCGCCGGTCGCGGTGATGCTGCTGGTGCCCGACGACGTGCTGGCGCCACACGCCGCGAGGAAGGCCGCGACGCTTCCGTAGCCCGCGATCTTGAGGATGTCCCGCCTCGTGAGCTCGGGGTTGAGCGTCCACTGGCGCTCCAGCTCCGGCATCGTCAGTGCCTGCGCCTGCAGCCGGTTGGCTACTCGCTTGGCATCCCTTGAATCACCCATAGGACTCCTCCTCTTAGTCGGGATGGCGCACTCAAAAGTGCGCTGAAAAGGTCGCGGGTACTGCGCAGAATACAGATTCGGTCAAAATTGTCAACTCAGGACTTTCGCTTCTGCTCGGTATTGATCAAATGTGATCGATGACGTACGATCCGGCGCGATGTTGGCGGCTGAACGCAGGCGCCTGATCGCCGAGAGCATCCGGTCCAAGGGGGTCGTTTCGGTGACCGAGATGGCGGACGTGCTCGGGACCACGGAGATCACGCTGCGCCGCGACCTCCGCTCCATGGCGCGGGAGGGGCTGCTGGTCCGCACCCACGGCGGCGCCGTCCTGCCGGCAGGACTGGGCCACGAGCCCAGCTACACCGAGAAGGCGCAGCAGGCGGCGGAGGAGAAGGCGGCCATCGCCAGGCTGGCCGCGGAGATGGTCAGGCCGGGCGACTCGATCGTCCTCGGCCCGGGCACGACCACGCTCGCCCTGGCGCGCCTCCTGGCGCATTCGCCGGAGCTCACCGTCGTCACCAACTCGCTGCTGGTGGCGCAGGCCCTGATGGAGGCCCAGCGGGTCGAGGTGATCCTGACCGGCGGCACGCTCCGGCGCTCCATCCACGCGCTGGTCGGTCCCGCCACCGAGGAGTCGGTGCGCGCGCTGCGTGCCTCGCAGGCGTTCATCTCCGGCAACGGATTCACCGCGGCCCGCGGACTCAGCACCCCGAGCCCGGTGGTCGCGGCCACCGACCGAGCGCTCGCGGGCGCCGCCCAGCACGTGGTCGTGCTCGCGGATCACACCAAGATCGGGCAGGAGACCATGTGCCAGACCGTTCCCGCCGCGCGGGTGCACACGCTGATCACCGATTCGCGTTCGAGTCCGTCCGAGCTCGACGCGATCCGCGGCGCCGGCCTGGACGTGCGTGTGGCCGAAGTGTGAGCCAGGCCAAGAAGCAGGACGCACCACGCCGGCCGCGGCCGAAGCCTGCGACCGTCGACGGCCTGACGAAGGTGGAGCTCGAGCTGCCCGACGGACGGTACCTGCTGTCGTATGCGCGAGCGAAGGCGCCACATGGGGAAAAGACCGGTGCCTGAGCTTCGCTTCGACGTCCTGCGCAACGAATGGGTGGCGTACGCGACCGAGCGCAACGACCGGACCTTTCTGCCGACGGATTTCTGCCCGCTGTGTCCCAGCGGGCCCGGCGGCCGCTCCGAGGTGCCGCTCGACGATTTCGAGGTCGTGGTTTTCGAGAACCGCTTTCCAGCCTTTGGGCCCGACCGCGTCAACGACCGGCCCGTGCGCCCGCCGTCGACCGGTTGTGAGGTCATCGTCTACACGCCGGAGCACGAGCTGACGCTGGCGCAGCTGCCGCCCGATCGCGTGAAGCTGCTCGTCGACGTGTGGGCCGACCGCTACTCCGAGCTTGGCGCCCGGCCCGAGGTCACTTACGTCTACATCTTCGAGAACAAGGGTGAGGAGGTCGGCGTGACGCTGCACCACCCTCACGGCCAGATCTACGCGATGCCGTTCGTGCCGCCGTTCATCGCGGCCGAGCTGCACGCGGCGCGGGAGCGGCTGTCCGCGGGCGGCGGATGCCTTCACTGCGAGCAGATCGAGCGCGAGGCCGGCGGTCCGAGGTCGGTGTTCGCGGACGACTCGATGGTCGCGTTCGTGCCCGACGCCGCGCGGTGGCCGTACGAGGTGCACCTGTATCCACGGCGTCACGTCCCCTCCATCGCCGCGCTCGACGACGAGAGCCGCACGCAGCTCGCCGCCGCGCTGCTGCGCCTGACGCAGGCCTACGACCGGCATTTCGGCTTTTCGACCCCTTACGTGATGGCGATGCACCAGGCGCCGACGGACGGCCGCGAGTGGCCGGAGGCCCACCTGCACTTCGAGTTCTATCCCCCACACCGCCGGCCCGACAGACTCAAGTACCTCGCGGGTGTGGAGCTCGGCGCCGGCACCTTCGTCAACGACACGCGCCCAGAGGACACGGCCGCGCAGCTTCGCCAGGCCGCGTCTAGGATGTAGGCCGCAATGGCATCGGTCACGTTCGACCACGTCTCCAAGCGTTTTGCGGGCGGGACGCTCGCCGTGAAGGACTTCTCGCTCGACGTCAAGGACACCGAGTTCATGGTCCTGGTCGGACCCTCAGGCTGCGGCAAGTCCACCTGCCTGCGCATGCTGGCCGGTCTCGAGGAGATCAGCGAGGGCGAGATCCGCATCGGTGACCGGGTGGTCAACGACGTGCCGCCCCGCGACCGCGACATCGCGATGGTGTTCCAGTCGTACGCGCTCTATCCGCACATGACGGTGTTCGACAACCTCGCGTTCGGGCTGAAGATGCGGGGCACGCCGCGCGAGGACATCGAGCGTCGCGTCAACGCCGCAGCGGGCATCCTCGAGCTCGGCCCGCTCCTGAAGCGCAAGCCGCGCCAGCTCTCCGGCGGCCAGCGCCAGCGCGTCGCGCTCGGCCGCGCGATCGTGCGCGAGCCGCAGGCGTTCCTGCTCGACGAGCCGCTGTCCAACCTCGACGCCAAGCTTCGCGTGCAGACCCGGATCGAGCTGCAGAAGCAGCACCGCGCCCTGCACGCGACCTTCATCTACGTCACGCACGACCAGGTCGAGGCGATGACCATGGGCGACCGCATCGCGGTGATGCGGGACGGCGTGCTCCAGCAGGTGGCCCCGCCGCGCGAGATCTACGACCAGCCCGCCAACATGTACGTCGCGGGGTTCATCGGCAGCCCGACCATGAACTTCATACCGGTCGACATCGACGGCACGACGGCGAAAGCCTCGGGCTTCGAGGTCAAGCTGCCCCGCGCTCCCGGCGTGGCCAAAGCTGTGCTCGGCGTGCGTCCGGAGGCGATGACGGACAACCTCCGCGGCGCGGCCGCGGTCCAGGCATCGTCGGCCAACGGCGAAACGGGGCTCGACATGAAGGTCGAGGTGACGGAGATCCTCGGCGCCGACCAGTTCGTCTACGGGACGGTCGGCCAGGACAACGCCATCGCCCGCGTCGACCCCCAGATGAAGGTCGACCCCGGCGACCGGCTGCGCCTGCAGCTCGACACACGGCGGCTGCACCTCTTCGACGCGACGAGCGGCGCCTCCATTTTGTAGGAGCCCCTCTCCCGCTTCGCGGGAGAGGGTAGGGTGAGGGCGTGCTGAAGATTCTCGATCTCGCCGGGGTCATCCCGGCCCTGGCCACGCCGCTCACGCGCGATGGCGGCGTGGACGAGGCCGGCGTCGCGAGACTGGTCGAGCACGTGCTCGCGGGCGGGGTGACCGGCCTGCTCGCCCTGGGTTCCACCGGCGAGTGCTCGTCGCTGGACGAGGGCGCGAGGCGGGCGATGCTCGCGGCGGTGATCGAAGCCAACGCCGGCCGCGTGCCCGTCATCTGCGGCGTGGCCCAGAGCCACCTGGCGGGCGCGCAGCACGAGATCGCGGCCGCCGCCGCGCTCGGCGCGGACGCGGCCCTGGTGACGCCGCCCTTCTACTACCCGATGGACCAGGCGGGCGTGATCGCGTTCTTCCGCACTGTGGCACGCAAGAGCCCGATCCCCATCCTCCTCTACAACATCCCGCAGTTCACCAAGGTCGTCGCCGAGCCCGAGACGGTCGCCACGCTGGCGAACGAGGGAACGCTCGCCGGGATCAAGGACTCGAGCCGGAACTTCGAGTACTTCGAGCTCATGCGCGCGGCCACGCGCGACGTGGCGCACTTCCGCGTGTTCACGGGCAGCGACACGATGCTTCTCGTCTCGCTGGTCATGGGTGGCGCGGGCACGATCTGCGGCGCGGCCAACGTCGCGCCCGCGTGGGTGGTCGAGATCTACGAGGCTTTCCGCAAGGGTGACCTCCAGGCGGCCCGCGAACGGCAGGATCACCTGACGACGCTGGTCATGAGCCTGCGCGGAGGGGTCTTTCCCGCCGCGATCAAGGCCGCCCTCGATCTGCAGGGCATCTGCGAACCCTGGCCCGCGAAGCCCCTGGCGCCCCTCGATCAGACCTCGAGAGCCACTCTGCACGCCCAGCTGTCCGAATGGGGCCTGCTGGCACGGACCTCGGAAAGCGCTGTAAGCTGAATTCAGCGGGAATTCCCTTTCGGGGGTGTCTCGCATGCGCTTGGCTGCCGCAGTGTTCGTCGCGATACTCCTGAGTACCGCGAACTCCAACCCGGCGAAGGCCGCCGGTGATCCCTATACGCCTGGCGAGCACGGCTACGACATCTCGTATCCGCAGTGCGGCCTCGCGCCGCCCAGGACCGGCACGTTCGCGGTGCTGGGCGTCAACTGGGGCTCGCCCTTCAGCGGCAACCCGTGCCTGGTCGATCAGTACATGAACGCGCCGCGCTCAGCCCCGCCGTCGCTGTACATCAACACGGGCTACGAGGACCAGTTCGCGTTCTTCATCACGTCCAACTGCAAGAGCCAGTCGCACTCCATCACCGGCCTCGACATCGAACGTCGCGCCTGGGCGATCGGCTGCAGCGAGGCCGAGACCTCGATCGAGTACGCCTACAGGCTCGGCGCGTCGAGCATCGCGATGTGGTGGCTCGACGTCGAGGTCATCAACAAGTGGTCGCAGACCCTGAGCCTGAATCGCTTCACGCTGCAGGGCGCGGTGACGCGCCTTACGCAGACCGACCTGCCTGTCGGCATCTACTCGTCGTTCCCGATGTGGATCCAGATCACCGGTGTCGATTCGGTGCCCGGCAACATCAACGCGGAGTGGAACGCGGCGCACTCATGCGCGCCCTTCACGCCCCTGGTCAACGTGCCGGTGTGGCTGTC
>DASSLR010000024.1:0-40919 GCA_035689345.1 Candidatus Dormiibacterota bacterium | reverse complement strand
GTGATCCTCTTCGACGAGATCGAGAAGGCGCACCCCGAGGTGTTCAACATGCTGCTGCAGATCCTCGAGGACGGGCGGCTCAGCGACGCCAAGGGCAAGGTCGTCAACTTCGCCAACAGCGTGATCATCATGACCTCGAACCTCGGCATCCGCGACGTCAACCAGGCGGCCACGTCGCTGGGCTTCCAGCCCGCGGTCGTGGACGAGGCCGAGGAGGTCGAGCGCCGGCACAAGAACACCAAGGAGAAGATCGACGAGGAGCTGAAGCGCATGTTCAGGCCGGAGTTCCTGAACCGCGTCGACGCCGTGGTCGTCTTCAAGAGCCTGACCACCGAGCAGATCCGGCAGATCGTGGACCTGCAGCTCGTGCGCCTGGGCAAGCACCTGGCCGAGCAGCAGATCACCATCGAGGTGACCGACGCGGCCAAGGACCTGCTCGCCAAGGAGGGCTACGACCGCATCTACGGCGCCCGGCCGCTGAGGCGCGTGATCACGAGCCGCATCGAGGACCAGCTCTCCGAGCACCTGCTGCGCGGCAAGATCTCGCGCGGCGACACGGTGCTGATCGAGGTCGAAGGCGAGGACGAGCTGAAGTTCACGCCGACCAAGCACAAGCAGAAGGAACCCGCGGCGGCCGCCAAACCCTAAACGCCCTCACCCTACCCTCTCCCGCAAGCGGGAGAGGGGAAAATGGCGGGGTGAGTGCGCCTGTTCCGTTGCGGCTTCGGCCGCTCGAGATCGGCGACATCCTGGACGAGACGTTCCGGATGTACCGGCGCCACTTCCTGTTGCTCGCGGGGATCTCGGTCGTGTTCTCGATCCCTCTGGCGGCCCTGTCGGGCTACGGCTACTTCGCCCTCTTCGATTACGCGGCGAGCCAGGCGACCAGCACGAACCCGGGCGACCTGACCGGGTTCTACTCATCGCTCGCGCCGCTGGTCGCGGGCGTACTGATCAACCTGGCGGTTTTGCCCCTTCTTTACGGCGCCGTCTCGTACGCGGTCTGCCAGTCGGCGATGGGCAACCCCGTCAGCGCGTGGGGCGCGCTCCGCGGCGCCTTTCGCCGCTACCTGCACATCCTCCTCTACTACTTCCTAATAGGACTGATGTTCTTCGTCGGGTTCTGCCTGTTCCCGCTGTGGATCTGGATCCAGGTCGGGTGGATCGTGGTGCTGCCCGTGATGTTCGTCGAGAACACCGGAATCTTCGCGGCGATGGGGCGCAGCTGGCGGCTCGTGCAGGGCCGGTGGTGGCGCACGTTCTTGATCCTCTTGCTCATCTTCGTGCTCAACTACGTGCTGTCGATCGCGCTGGGCGCGTTCCTGTACCTGGGACAGGTGCTGATGTCGATCTTCCTCTCGCCCTACCTCGCGCTCGCGATCTATGAAGGCGCGGTGGTGCTGGTCAGCGCGCTGGTCAATCCTGTGCTGCTGATCGCCATCGTGCTGATCTACTTCGACCTGCGCGTGCGCAAGGAAGCGCTGGACCTGTTTCAGCTGGCCCAGCACGTCGCGGTGCTGCCGCCGTCGCCTGCGTGATCAGGCTCCTCGCCGCGGCCATCGCCCTGGCGGCTCTCTTACCTGCGCACGTCGCGGCCGACTCGCAGGCGACGCTATACCGCCAGGCGGTGGCCGACGCGCTGACGATCGTGAAGAACGCCCAACCAGGCGACGTCGCGGCCGCCAAGCGCGCCATCGAGGTGCTGATCGACGGAACCGCCAACACGCAGCCCGAGGTGCTGGCCGACCTGCGTCACTCACCGCCCAACTTCGCGGACGCGGCCAAACGGCTGCAGGCCGTGCTCGACTCCATCGACAACCCCGCCTCCACGACCGACCCGACGCTCGCCCAGCAGCGGCTCAAGCAAGTGATGGCCATGCACCGGTACGACGACCTGCACCGCCCGCCCTCGTTCTTCGAACGCTTGAGTGAGTGGATCCAGGACCGCATCCGCGAATTTCTGGCCGCCATGGCCGCCGGCATCGGTCCCGGCGGTGTCGTGCCTACGTGGGTCGTATATGCGATCGGCCTCGCGGTGATGGCGGTGGTGGTGATCGTCGTCTTCCGCTCCGCCCGCGGCCGGTTGTCCGGCGAGTTCGCCGCGTCCCGACCGATGGGGCCGCAGGCTCCGGCCGACTACTTCGCCGACGCCGACAGGTTTGCCGCGATGGGTGATCGGGTCTCCGCGATCAGGGCGCTCTGCGCCGCCGTGGCGGCGACGCTGGCGGGTGAGCGCACCTGGGAAGGCAGCCCGCTCACCGTGCGCGAGATATTTCGCCGGGCACCCGAACCCGCATCGTTGAACCCGCTGCTGCGTCCGTTCGAGGCGGCGGTGTACGGCGGGCGCGAGGTCGACGAGGAGACGTACGCGAGGGCCGCCGCGGTGGCCGCGCGTTTTCGGACACCGGTGGAGCAGGCGGCATGAGAAGCGCTCGCGCGCTGATCAGCATCGGCGTCATTGCCATCGTGGTTCTCGCGGCGATCGTCGTCGGGCAGCAGAAACCGGACTCGCCTGAGCACAGCACCAACAGCGACGCGGCCAACGGCGCGTCCGCGGTGCTGCTGTACGCGTCGGCGATGGGCCATCCGGCGAAGCAGGTGACCGGCTCGTTCGACCTCCCCCAGTCCGGGTCGATGCTGTTCGTCTTCACGCCGACGAGCCCGTACACGAGCGACGAGGCCAACGCGACCGCCGACTGGGTGCGCCGCGGCGGGGTCCTCGTGTACGCGAGCGAGGATGGCGACCAGGAGCTCGACTCGGCGCTCGGCGTGAACCGCTTTCCGGAAATCGTGGACGCCGGCACGGTGGACGGCACAGGTCCGTTCCTCGACGGCGTGAAGACGGTCGCCGGCGGGCGGTTCGCGCTCACCTTCGAGCTCGGAAGCGGCCAGGTCGGCATCCTGCGCTCGGCCGGGCGTGCCGTCGGCTACGAGGAGCGCCTGGGCAGCGGCCTGGTCGTGGCCCTGGCCGACCCGCTCGAGCTGTGCAACGGCTACCTCGAGAAGGCGGACAACGGCCGGATGCTGGCCGACCTGCTGGGCCTTGCGCCGGCCGGCGCACCGGTCGCTTTCGACGAGTACCACCACGGCCTGACCGGCGCCGACTTCACCCCGGCAGCGTGGTTGCTGACGCCATGGGGCATCGCTCTGCTCTGGCTGATCCTGGCCGTGTTCTTCGGATTGTTCCTCCGCGGACGGCGGTTCGGTCCGCTCGTGCCGAGGCCGGTTGAGGGGTCGCGCCTCGACGCCGAGTGGGCGGTGGCCGTCGGCGAGCTGCTGCGCCGCTCGGGCGCCCGGGCGGTGACGCTCGGCGTGCTCGCCAGGGCAAGCGAGCGCGCGGTCGCGGCGCAGACGGGCCTGCCGTTCGAACCGCGGGAGCGGTTCTGGCAGTCGCTCTGGCAACGCGCTCCCGAGATCGCAAAGCGGCTCGACAGCGCCGAGCGCGCGCTGTACGGATCGGAGAGGAGCGACAGAGACCTGCTCGCGGCGGCGCAGCGCCTCCACGGCATCGCGTACCCGGTCAGTGAAGAGAGGAGGCGCCGCCCGCGACAATGAACGAGATGAGCTCCACCGCCGCCGACACCGCCACCGATTTCTTCAATCGCTTCCGCGAGCAGCTGGCCAAGGCCGTGGTCGGCCAGGAGGACGCCATCCGGCTGTGCGCTGTGGCGCTGGTGGCGCAGGGGCACGTGCTGCTGGAGGGCGTCCCGGGCACGGGCAAGACGCTGCTGGCGAAGGCCATCGCCCGCGCGCTGACCCTCGAGTACGGCCGCGTCCAGTTCACGCCGGACCTCATGCCCGCCGACATCCTGGGCACGTCGGTGTACGACCTCAACACCCGCGCGTTCGCGCTGCGGCGCGGCCCCATCTTCACGAACGTCCTTCTCGCCGACGAGATCAACCGCGCTCCCGCGAAGGTCCAGTCCGCGCTGCTCGAGGCGATGGAGGAGCGAGGCGTCACCCTCGAGGGCCAGCAGCTGCCACTGCCGGCGCCGTTCATCGTGCTCGCGACCCAGAACCCGGTCGAGTACGAAGGCACGTACCCGCTGCCCGAGGCGCAGCAGGATCGCTTCCTGTTCAAGGTCCGCCTCGACTATCCCAACCCGAACGACGAGATGGAGGTGCTGCGGCGCTGGGAGTCGGGCATCGAGCTCAAAGACCCCGTGAAGGCGGGCGTCGAGCCGGTGCTGGGCGCCGCGGACGTGGACGCGTGCCGCCGGCACGTCGCCCGCGTGGTGCTCGACGAGAAGATCCGCAAGTACGTCGTCGACCTGGCGATCGCCACGCGCAACGCTCCGGAGATCGCGCTGGGCGCGAGCACCCGGGCGGAGGTCCTGTTGATGCTCGCGGCGCGTGTGCTCGCCGCCTTCGACGGGTCGGAGTTCGTGACGCCCGACCACGTCAAGGCCCTGCTCGCGCCGGCGTTCCGGCACCGCCTGCTGCTGCGGCCCGAGGCGGAGGTCGCGGGCCAGACTCCCGACAGCGTGCTGGAGGCAGTCGCGAGCCGCGTCGTCCCCCCTCGTTGAGAGGCTTCGCCCCGCAGCCGCGGCTGCTGTGGGCCGTCGGCATCGGCGCCGCGCTCATCGCGCTCGGTGTGGTGTCGCCTCTGCTGATTTTCGTCGCGATCGTCTATCACGTCGGTCTTCTGGCGCTCGTGGTTCGCGACCTGGCGCTGCTCCCGGGACCGCGCGGCTTCATGGTCCGCCGCGTCATGCCTGAGCCGTTCTCGCTCGGCGAGCACGAAGAGGTGCGGGTGCTCGTGACGAACCGCAGCGCGGCCGGGCTGATGACTCGCGTCGCCGACCACGCGCCGTCCAGCCTGCTGCCTCGCCCGCGCGAGGTCGCGGGATCGTTCGACAGCAACGGCAGCGTCGCGCTGGCGTACACCACCTCATCGCCCCGCCGCGGCGCGTATCACTTCGGCCAGCTGGACCTTCAGATCTGGCGCCGAGACGGGTGGTGGCGCCGCCAGCTCCGGCTGAACCTGCCCCACGACGTCGCGGTCTTTCCGAACGTCGTGGCCATCAAGCGCATCCAGCTCTCGCTGCGCCGAGGGCTGCGATCGCTGGTCGGACAGCGGCGCGCCCGCCCGCCCGGCGCCTCCACGTCGTTCGCGGGCCTTCGCGACTACGTGCGCGGCGACGACGTGCGCCGCATCAGCTGGACGGCGACGGCGCGCCGCGACCGCCCGGTGATGACCGAGGTCGAGGCCGAGCGCGGCCAGCAGGTGATGATCGCCATCGACTGCGGGCGCCTCATGACCGCCCCGGCCGGGGAGCTGGACAAGCTGGACCACGCGGTCAACGCCGCGCTCATGCTCGCGTGGGTCGCCCAGGCGTACGGCGATCGAGTCGGCCTGATGACGTTCGACGACCGCGTCACCAACTTCCTCAAGCCGGAACGCGGCAGCGTGCAGCTGCACGTGATCACGGAGGCCCTGTACGCGCTGCGTCCTTCCTACGTGGAGCCTGACTTCGGCCACGCGCTCACGCACCTCGCGCTGCGTGTCGGCCGGCGTTCGATGATCGTGATCCTGACCGACGTGCAGGACCCGAACGCGTCCCGGGAGCTCGTGGCGCACTGCCTGCGCCTCGCCGCCCGCCACCTGGTGCTCGTGGTGGCGATGAGCGACCCGGAGGTCATCCGCGCCCGCGACGCGCCAATCACCACGTCGTCGCGCGCGTATCAGTGGGCTGCGGCGGAGGAATTCGTCGCGAGCCGCAGGCAGAGCTTCGAGCTGCTGCGCCGCGGTGGCGTTCTCGGGCTCGATGTGGTGGCCGGAAACCTCAGCCCGGCGCTCGTCGAACGTTATCTGGAGCTGAAGGAGCGGGCGCTTCTCTAGCGGGCATCCGCTGTCGGTTGCGCCGGCCGGTGAGCAGCAGGTAGGAGTAGAGCAGCGAGCCCGTGCTCAAACCGATGAGCAGCTTGGCCGCGAACGGAACGTCGGAGGGCGAGATGTTGCCCTCGATCGTGCCCGCGATGACCAGCAGGGGCGCGAGACCGACGAGCAGCACGAATGCGCGCCGCGTGGCGATGACCAGAGCATCCGAACGTTTGCGATTGCCGGGCGACAGCAGGGCCCAGCCCATCATCAGTCCGCCCGCGCCTTGCGCGACCACGACCGAGAGCTCGACCACCCCGTGGCCGATCACGAAGTCGAAGAGCCCGCCCGCCAGCCCGTAGGCCTGCGTCAGGCCGAACAACCCGCCGAGGCTGATGCCGTTGCTCACCATCACCCAGATCACGGGCAGGCCGAAGAACACGCCGAACGCGAAGGCGAGCATCGACACCCAGATGTTGTTGGTCATGATCAGGCCCGCGGTCTGAATCCGCTCTTCGGGCGGGATGTGGGTCCAGAGCTGGTGGTGATGGACGCGGTCGATGAGGTCCGGCGGCGCGATCGCATACGCGGCGTCCGGGTTGGCCAGCACGACGAAGAACGAGATGATCGCGGGCACGAACATGAGCGCGGCCGCGGCCGCGAGGTACGGCCACGACTGGCGATAGGTCGTGGGCAGCGTCACGGTGTAGAACTCGCGCACGCGCCGCCAGACGTCGCCGCCGCGCCTGTAGACGACGCCGTGCCCGCGCGCGACCAGGCCGTTCAGGTAGCGATGGACGGGCTCGCCGGGCCAGTCGCGTTGGGCGCGCGCCAGGTCGGCGGTCGCCCGGCGGTAGAGCGCCGCGAGCGTCAACACCTCCTGGGGGCGGAGCGGGTTCAGGCGGCCTGAGCTTCCCCGCGCGATCAGGTTCTCGAGATGGTTCCAGTCGTCGCGCCGGCTTGCCACGAACTCTTCGGATCGCACGAGAAGCAAAATAGCCGAATGGAGCAGCCGCTCCCCGATTCCGAGCTCGTCGTCTCCACTCCGGAGCGCGTTTCGTTCGGCTACCAGGTGGCCGGTCTGGGCACCCGCGGCATCGCCCAGGTGCTCGACCTGCTCATCGTCCTCGGTCTCCTGGTGGCGCTGCTCTTCGGCAGCATCGCGATCGGCGCGTTCACCAACAACGCCGTGATCTTCGACCTCATCTGGATCCTAGGCAGCTTCGTCGTCGTCTTTGGCTACTTCTGGGCGAGCGAAGCGTTCTGGTCGGGCCAGACCATCGGCAAGAAGGCGTTCCGGCTGCGCGCCGTCGGCGACCGGGGCGAGCCGCTGACCTTTCTCCAGGCGGGCATCCGCAACGTCGTGCGGATCGTGGATTTCCTGCCCTACGGCTACGGCGTGGGGTTGATCACGATGTTCATCAACGGCAAGGGCAAGCGCCTCGGCGACCTGGCGGCGGGCACCCTCGTGGTGAAGGACTCGGACCACGTCTGGTTGTGGCAGGTCCCCGGCGCCCGGCCCGCGGACGTGCAGCCGAGCCAGCCGCCGCCGTCTCCGCCTGGCTTCCCGCCGTACCCGCCGCCACCGCCGCCGCTCGTGCCGCCGCAGCAGGTCGCCGTGGCGCCCACGTACGCGGCCGCGTCGAACGCCGAGTACGTGCTCCGGCGCATCGACCCGGAGCTTCGCCGTTTTGTTTCGTCCTATGCGCGGCGGCGTCCGCAGCTGACGCTCGACGTGCGCGTGCAGCTCGCGGCGGGCATGCAGCAGAGCCTGCAGCGCGCGGTGCCGGAGACATTCGCCCAGTACGGGCCGCTCGCGGTCCTCGACTACCTCGCGAACCTGGAGCTGAGCTAGCACTCACACGTTTGGCGCCAAACGGGTGTGTCGAGCGACAGAATTCGACCTGTTTGGCGCCAAACGGTGGTTTGGGCGCTAGGCGATCAGGCGGGCGAAGTGCTCGACGCTGATGTTGCCGCCCGTGACGATGACCGCCGCGCGCTTGCCTGCGAGCTCGCTCGCCAGCTTCTTCACGGCCGCGATGCCGGCGGCGCCCGCGGGCTCGACCACGAGGCCGGCGTCCTGATAGAGCGCGCGCATGCCCTCGATCATCTCGGCGTCGCTGACGTGCATGACGTCGTCCACGGCGTCGCGCACGTCCTCCACCGCGCTCGCGACCGGCACCCTCACCGCGATGCCGTCGGCGATCGTGTCGATCTTCTCGGTCGCGACGAGCCTGCCGGCGTGCCACGAGAGCTCCATCGCGGGGGCGCCTTCCGCGACCACGCCCACGATGCGCGTGCTCGGTGCCGCGCGGCGCATCCATGCGCCGATGCCGGTGACGAGCGCTCCATCGCCGAGCGGGACCAGGATGGCGTCGATCGCGCCGTCGGCCCTGGTCAGCTCCATCGCGATCGTGCCGGCACCCTCCGCGATCGGGGCGAGGCTCCCGTCCTCGATGAACATCGCGCCCGATTCTTCCGCATGCACACGCGCCGCCTCCTTGGCCGCGTCGAAGTCCTCGCCCTCCAGCACCACGTCCGCGCCCAGCGCGCGCATCCGCTCGACCTTGAGAGGGCTTGCGTTGGCCGCGGCAAACACCGTGAGGCGGATGCCTCGCTTTCTCGCGGCGTAGGCCATGCCCTGGCCGAAGTTGCCGGCGCTGGCGCAAACGAACCCGCGCGGCGGAGCTTCGAGCCGGTGCAGAAGGTAATCGGTACCGCGGCCCTTGAACGAGCGGATCGGGTTGAGGCACTCGACCTTGAGGACGGTGGTCACCCCGAGGCGCGAGCTCAGCGGCTCGCACTCGTATTGCGGGCTGCTCAGGAAGACCGGGTCGATCAGGTCGGCGGCCCGGGCGATGTTGTCGATCGAAACGAGCTCGCGCACGGCCAAGAAACGTAGCTTTTCCCTGTCTCGTGCGTTTTATTTCACGAGGGACACCGGTGTGTCCGGGTCCTCCCAGGCTTACGGCGCCACCCTGACTACCCCCGGGGTGGCGCTTTGTTTACGCCCCAACTTGAATTTGGGGCCGCCGCGCCCCAAAGTGGGATCATGCCGCGCTCCTCGGTGACCTTCGTCTGCGCCCAGTGCGGCGGCGAAACGCTGCGCTGGGCGGGCCAGTGCCCGTACTGCCACGCCTGGAACACGCTCCAGGAGTTCGAGGTCAAAAAGGAGCCCGGACGCCGCAAGCCGCCGGAGTCGCGGCGCGCCGGCACCTCCGGCGGATCCTCGGCGAAGCCTGTTCCGGTGACTCAGATCTCCTCCGACGCGGCTCCTCGGGTGCGCCTGGCCTGGGGCGAGCTCAACCGCGTGCTCGGCGGGGGGATAGTGCCCGGCAGCCTCGTGCTCGTGGGGGGCGAACCTGGGGTCGGGAAGTCGACCCTGCTGATGCATGCCGCCCACCAGGTGGCCACCGGCGGGGGCGCCAAGGTGCTCTACGTCTCCGGCGAGGAATCCAACCAGCAGGTGCAGATGCGGGCGGCCCGGCTCGACGCGCTCGACCCGCGCATCCTCCTGATGGCGGAGAACGACCTCGACGCGATCTGCGACGTGATCGCCGGCGAGGCGCCGCAGCTGGCGATCATCGACTCCATCCAGACCGTGGCCGACGGGGCCGTCTCCGGCAGCGCGGGAAGCGTCACCCAGGTGCGCGAGTCCGCCGCCCGGCTCATGCGCCTGGCCAAGGAGACCGGGGTGCCGGTGTTCCTGGTCGGGCACGTGACGAAAGAGGGAGCGATAGCCGGACCGAGGGTCCTGGAGCATATCGTTGACACAGTGCTGTACCTCGAAGGCGACCGCCGGCAGGAGCTGAGGCTCCTGCGGGCGATGAAGAACCGCTTCGGATCGGCCGAGGAGATCGGCGTCTTCGCCATGGGCGAGCGCGGGCTCGAGGAGGTGCCCGACCCGTCGGCGGCGATGCTGAACCAGGCCGGCACCGCGGCGGCGGGCACCGCGGTCGTCGTCGTCATGGAAGGCACGCGACCGCTGCTGATCGAGATCCAGAGCCTGGTCAACAAGGCCAACAACAACTACCCGCCGCGCCGCGTCGCGAACGGGTTCGACCTGAACCGAGTGCACATGCTCCTGGCCGTGCTCGACCGGAGGGGGAAGACCCCTCTCGGCCAGCACGACGTCTTCGTCAACGTGGCGGGCGGTATCCGCATCACGGAGCCGGCCGCCGATCTCGGGCTCGCGCTGTCGATCGCGGGCAACCAGAGGAGCCTGCCCCTGCCGGAAGGGCTGGTCGTCCTCGGGGAGCTCGGGTTGGCGGGCGAGGTGCGTCGCGTCAGCCAGACCGAACGCCGCCTCCAGGAGGCGGCGCGGCATGGCTTCACGCGCGCTTTGATTCCGTCCGGTTCACGGACCGGGCGGCCGGCCGGCCTCGCGATCACCGAGGTCCGGACCCTGGCGGAGGCCATCTCCGCCCTCTTTCCTAATCACATCCATTCCGGCGAATACATAGAGGAGGCCGCGGTCCCGGTCTCCTGAGGAGGTTCGTCCCTTGAAGCGTTCCGATGCCCTCGCCCTGCGAGTGGGGTTGGGGATCGGAGTCGTCGGTGGTTTCGTCCTCGGCTACGTGCTGGTCCGTCTGTCGGGCATCACGCACCAGGGATGGGTCCTGATCACCCTGACGACTCTGGAAGGCATGATCTTCGCCTACCTCGGCACCCCATACGTGATGGGCGGCTGGCGTGGATTCAACCAGCGCATCCTCAACACTCCGCTGCCCGACCTGCTCAGCGGCCTGCTGGGCATGGTCGTCGGCCTCGTCATCGCCGTGCTCGTCGGCTTCTTCGTGCGCGACGTGCCGCTCGGTTACTGGCTCTCATTCATCCTCGCGCTGCTGCTGGCGGCCCTTGGCGCTTCGGTCGGCGTGAGCCGGCGGGCGGAGCTGGCGGCGCTCTTCTTCGGCGGCCCGGCGGACAGGCCGGCGCGCCGGATCCCCGCGGTCCTGCTCGACACATCCGTGATCATCGACGGCCGCATCCTCGACATCGCCAAGACGGGCTTTCTCGACATGCCGCTCGTGATCCTCAGCTCGGTGCTGCGTGAGCTGCAGCTCGTCGCCGACTCGGCGGACGCGATGCGCCGGCGGCGCGGCCGGCGCGGGCTCGACGTGCTGACCGACATGCAGAAATGGCCGGGCATCAACCTCGAGGTGGTCGACGACGACGCCACGCCTACCACCGAGATCGATTCGCACCTCGTGCGCACAGCCAAGCGGCGCGGTTGGGGCATCATGACCAACGACTTCAACCTCAACCGGATCGCGCGCCTCGAGGGAGTGGTCGTGCTCAACCTCAACGAGCTGGCGCAGGCGATGCGGCCGGTCGCCATCCCGGGCGAGGAGATCATGGTCACCATCGCGCGCGAGGGCAAGGAGCCGGGGCAGGGCGTCGGAAGCCTCGACGACGGCACGATGGTCGTCGTCCAGAACGGTCGCCGGCTGATCAACCAGACGATCACCGCGGTGGTCACATCGGTGATCCAGACGTCGGCAGGACGGATGATCTTCGCCGAGCCGATGGGCCAGGATGGCCGCCGCGGTTCGCGCAACCGCGGCCACGAGGAGGCAAGCGGGTGACGGCCTCCGTCGGTGTGATCGTCGCCGCCGCCGGCTCCGGGTCGCGCCTCGGTCGCGGAAGCAAAGCGCTCGTGCGGCTGCACGGGCGCACGACCCTGGCACGCGTGGTCGAGCTGTTTCTCGGACTCGAGGAGGTGGACCGGATCGTGGTCGTCGGACCGCCGAGCCGCCTCGAGAACGCCGAGCAGGAGGTGGCGGCGCTGCACCCGGCCAAGCCTGTGACGGTGCGGCCGGGCGGCGAGAGCCGCCAGGCTTCGGTGCGCGCCGGCATCGCCGCGCTCGGCGAGTGCGACTACGTGCTGGTGCACGACGCAGCCAGGCCGCTGGCTTCGCCCGCGCTCGTCCGCCGAGTGCTCGCCGCGGCGATGGAGTCCGGCGCGGCGTTCCCCGCGATCGCGCCGCGCGATGCGGTCAAGCGCATCGAGGGCCACCTGCTGGTGGAGAGCCTGGACCGTTCGCGCATCGTGCTCGCCCAGACACCGCAAGGCTTCGCCTACAGCGTGCTGGCGCGTGCGCATCGCGAGGCGGCCGACGCGGGGCTGGTCGGCGACGACGACGCGCAGCTCGTGGCCGCCAGCGGCCACGCGGTCACCGTTGTCGAGGGTGAGCCGTCGAACGTCAAGCTCACCACGCCGGAAGACTTCGGGGTCGTCGAAGCGCTGATCAAAGAACAAGAACACGTTGTCCGGTAGCCGAGGCTCTTTGCATCTTCGCGTCCTAGGCGGCCGGGCGGCTTCGGCGCTGAAGCCTGCGTCAAGGGGCCCGGCGCTCGCTGCCCCCGCGGCCACAGCGCGGGGACCCCGCAGGAATGCGCTCCTCCTTGCGCCACCCTTTCCTTGGCTCGGGCCGCCGATGCCGCGAAATATGCGGCGGATCCCAGCAACCGGACAACGGGCCTCAGCCTGATGAGGGTCGGCGTCGGCTACGACGTGCACCCGCTGCGCGAGGGGCGGGCGCTGATCATCGGGGGCGTGCGCATCGAGCACGCGAAAGGCCTCGACGGCCATTCCGACGCGGACGTCCTCACGCACGCGGTGATCGATTCGCTGCTCGGCGCCGCCGGCCTCGGCGACATCGGCGCGCACTTCCCGCCGGACGACGCGCGCTACCGCGGCGCGTCGAGCCTCGACCTCCTGGCGGAGGCGTCACGCGTGGTGGCCACCGCCGGCTATCGCGTCGTCAACGTCGACAGTACCGTGGTCGCCCAGGCGCCAAGGCTCGGACCTCACCTCCAGGAGATGATCCGCAACATCGCGCGCTGCCTCGGCCTGGACGCCGGCGCGGTGAGCGTGAAGGCCACGTCGCCCGAGGAGATCGGCGCGCTCGGCGCCGGTGAAGGCATCGCCGCGCACGCCGTCGCTTTGATAGACGAATCGTGAAGTGACGCTGCGCCTGCACAACACCCTGAGCGGGACGAAGGAGGCGTTCGAGCCGCTGGAAGACGCGCACGTGCGCATGTATACGTGCGGACCGACGGTGTGGAACTACGCGCACGTCGGCAACCTTCGCGCCTTCCTCTTCTACGACCTCCTGCGCCGGCACCTGCAGGTGTCGGGGTTCCGGGTCACGCACGTGATGAACATCACCGACATCGACGACCGCATCCTCGACCAGGCTATGCACGCGGGCACCACGATCGCGGACTACACGCGGCCCTACGCCGAGGCCTTCTTCGAGGACATGAAGACCCTGCGCGTGCACCCGGCCGAGCACTACCCGCGCGCGACCGAGCACATCGAAGAGATGATCCGCATGGTCTCCACGCTGCTCGAGCGCGGCAACGCATACGTGGCCGACGGCGATGTGTACTTTCGGATCGCAAGCTTTCCCCACTACGGCGAGCTGTCACACCTGGACCGCGCCGGGTTGAAGGCAGGCGCACGGGTCGCAACTGACAAGTACGACAAGGAGTCGGTTAGCGATTTCGCGCTGTGGAAGAAGGCGCAGCCCGGCGACGACGGCATCGGCGCGGCCTGGGACGCGCCGTTCGGCCGCGGCCGGCCGGGCTGGCACATCGAATGCTCGGCGATGAGCAAGCGGTATCTCGGCGATACGCTCGACATCCACGCAGGCGGCGTGGACCTCATGTTTCCGCACCACGAAAACGAGATCGCCCAGTCCGAGGCCGCGAACCACAGGCAGTTCTCGCGGTTCTGGCTTCACTCCGAGCATCTGGCCGACGCGACAGGCGAGAAGATGTCGAAGAGCGCGGGCGGGTTCACGACGCTGCGCGACCTCGTGGCCGCGGGGCACGACCCGCTCGCGATCCGGTTCTTTCTGATCGCCAACGCCCACTACCGCTCGCGCCTGCGCCTGAGCGACGAGGCGCTGCACGCGGCCGGCGAGCAGGTGCGACGCCTGCAGGAGTTCAGCCGGCGTCTCAGCCAGCCCGTGTCGCCCAAGGAGGGCTCGCGGCTGGCCGAGCGCGCGGTCGAGGTGCGACGCGCCTACCGCGAGGCACTCGACGACGATCTCAACCTGCCCCAGGGCATCGGTCTCGTGTTCGAGCTACTGCGCGAGGCGAACGCGGCGCTCGACGCCGGCGAGGTGGGGGAGGCCGCCGCGCGCGAGCTGCTGTTGCTGATCGCGGAGGTCGACGCGCACGTCGACGTCGTGTCGGGCGCGGAAACGGCGCTGGCGGCGGAGGTCGAGCAGCTAATCGCACAGCGTGAGGAGGCGCGCCGCTCGCGCGACTTCGCAACCGCCGACCGCATCCGGGATCAACTGCGCGAGCGAGGCATCGCGCTCGAGGACACGAAGGACGGCGTGCACTGGCGTCGCGTACGTGCCGGGTAAAGAACGGCGGAGGAAGGCCCTCACCCTGCCCTCTCCCAGAGGGACAGGGGAAAGGGGCGTGGCCTCTCCCAGAGGGAGAGGGGAAGGCGCGGCCGTCATCCACGGCCGCAACGCCGTGCTCGAAGCCGCGCGGGCGGGGCGCGTGCTGCGGGTGATGCAGGCCACAGGGCTGGGGCACGATCCGCGGCTCGACGAGCTCGCGCGCCTGGCGCCGGTCGAGCATGTTCCGCCCGATCGCCTGGAGGAGATCGCGCGAGGCGCGGTGCACCAGGGCGTGGTCGCCGAGCTCAAGCCGCGCCGCGAGTGGTCCCTCAAGGAGCTGCTGGAGACCCAGCCAAGCCTGCTCGTCGCGCTGGACTCGATCATGGATCCGCAGAACCTCGGCGCGATCCTGCGCAGCGCGGAAGTCGCGGGTGCGGACGGCGCGATCGTGCCCGAGCACCGCAGCGCGCCCATCTCTCCGGCGGCCGTGAAGGCGAGCTCCGGCGCAAGCGAGCTCATGCCCATCGCCCGCGTCTCGGGCATGCCGTCCGCGATCGCGGAGGTGAAGCGGTCAGGACTCTGGTGCGCAGCCCTCGACGTGCGCGGCGACACGTGGCCGTGGGATTTCGACCTCACGCAGCGCGTGTGCGTCGTCGTGGGCGGTGAGGGCGCGGGCGTGCATCGCCTCGTGCTCGAGCGATGCGATGTGCGCTTGCGCCTGCCTGTCAAAGGTCGTGTCGGCAGCTTCAACGCGTCCGCCGCGGCCGCGGCTCTGCTCTACGAGGTCACGCGGCAGCGCTCCCTACACTGAACCGGATGCCGGCCGCAACCATCGCCCTCGATCGAGCATCCGCGGACATTCCGCTCACTCGGGCTGCGCGCGAGGACCTCGAGCGCGCCGCCGGTGAAGCGGCTCGCCGTGGCGCCGGCGAATCGAGTCCCGTCGACGTGCTGCACGCAGTCCTCTCGAACCGCGGCTCGCTCGCGGTGACGACGCTCCGCGCGCTGGGCTCCGACCCGGCCGCCGTGGCCGCGGCCCTGCCGGCCGACGGGGTGGCCGCGACCCCACCTTTGCGCCAGCTGCTCGTCAACGCCAATCGCGAGGCCCAGGTGCTCGGCCACTACCAGGTCGACTCGATCCACCTGCTGCTGGCCCTGCTCTACTCCGATTCGCCGGCGACCTCGGCGGCCCTGCAGAAGTCGGGCCTCACGATGTACGACCTGCGCCGCCACCTGCAAACAGGCGTCAGAGCGGAGGCGCCGGTGGCGGGTGCACCTTCCGCCGGAAATCAGGCGCCCGACCGCGCGCTGCGGCGGCGCCCGCTGCCGAGGCTGCGCGGCGTGCTGACCGTGAGCCCTGTCTTTCTCGTCATCGTCGCGGTGACCGTCGTCGCGGGCGCCCTTCTCTGGCTCGACGTGATCCCGTCAGGGGTCGGAGTGCTGACCCTCGTCTTCGTGGTGAGCGGCTGGATCGCGACGGTCTGCATTCACGAGTTCTGCCATGCGTTCGTCGCCTACCTCGGCGGTGACCGCGGAGTTGTCTCATCCGGGTACCTGACTCTCGACCCGCTGCGCTACACGAACTTCCTGATGAGCATCGTGTTCCCGGCGGCGTTCCTGCTCCTCGGTGGAATCGCGCTGCCCGGCGGAGCCGTGTACATCAATCGCGGCGCGCTGCGCAGCCGCTGGTGGGATTCCGCCGTCTCGCTGGCCGGGCCCATCGGCACGCTGCTTTGCGGCCTGTTCATCTCGCTGATCGTCGTCGCCTCGTACTGGCTCGGGCTGGTGCGGCCTGACACGGTGCTCTTCTACGAGGCGATGTCCGTCCTGGCCTTCGTCGAGATGTATGCGTTCGTGCTCAACCTCGTGCCGGTGCCGCCCCTCGACGGCTTCGGAATTCTCCGCCCGTGGCTGCCCTATTCCATCCAGGCGGCAGCCGCCCAGGTGAGCACCTTTGCGCTGATCATCGTCTTCGCCGCGATCTGGTACGTACCCACGATCAACCTCTTCTTCGTGCACAGCGCGACCACTCTCGCCGCCATGGTGGGCGTCGACCCGTACCTCATCTACTTCGGCCAGCAGCACTTCCGGCTTCTGATGTAGTGGACCGACTCATCGTCGACGGCTACAACATCGTCCATGCGTGGCCGGAACTGAAGGGGCTCCTTCGCTTCTCGCTCGAGGCCGCGCGTGACCGCCTGATCGAGCGACTCGCGGTGTACGCGCAGGTGCGAGGCGCGGACGTGACTGTCGTGTTCGACGCGCATCGCACGTCGGCGGCGGCGAACAGCGAGGAGCGCGTCGAGGGAGTGCACGTCGTGTTCACGCGCAAGGGCCACTCTGCCGACCACGCGATCGAGAAGCTCGCGTACTCACTGGCCGGCGGTGGCGACCCCATCATCGTCGCGACGTCGGACCGGTTCCAGCGGGACCTCGTGCGCGGGATGGGCGGCGCGGTCATCAGCGCGCTCGAGCTCGAGCGGCAGGTGGTCGACGCGGAGAAGGAGCTGGGGCGGTCGGTGGACCGCTATGCCCGATGATCCGCCGGACGCGCATCGTCTGCACGATCGGGCCCTCCAGCGCCTCGCCCGCGGTCCTGCGCAACCTGATCCAGTCAGGCATGGACGTCGCCCGGCTCAACTTCTCGCACGGCGACCACGACACGCACCGGCGCGCCGCGGCCGACGTGCGCGCCGCCGCGCACGCCGTGGGCAGGGAGATCGCGATCATCGGCGACCTGCAGGGACCGAAGATCCGCACCGGCGCGCTCGACTCTTCCTTCCTCCGGCTGGTGCGGGGCCGGGAGATAGTGCTCACCGCCGCGCACCGGCAGGATCCCAACGAGGTCGAGGTCAGCCACCGCGAGCTGATCGAGTCGTTGCACCGAGGAGACCGCGTCCTGCTCGACGACGGCCGCATCGAGCTGATGGTCAGGTCGGTGGCAGGCGACCGCGCGGTCTGCTCGGTCGTGCGCGGTGGGCTGCTCGGCGAGCGCAAGGGCGTTTCCGTGCCTGGCCGCACGCCGCCCCTGCCGGCGCTGACCGACAAGGACATCAGCGACCTGAAGCTCGCGGTCGAGCTCGGCGTCGACTACGTGGCGCTGTCCTTCGTGCGCCGGCCCGACGACGTGCTGATGTGCCGGCAGCAGCTGGCCGGCCTCAACTGCGGAGCGCCGGTCATCGCCAAGCTGGAAAAGGTCGAGGCCATCCGCGAGCTCGGCGACATCCTCGAGGTCGCGGGAGCCGTGATGGTCGCGCGCGGCGACCTCGGGGTCGAGCTCCGCCTGGGCGAGCTGCCTGCGGTGCAGAAGGAGATCATCGACCGCGCCAACCGCGCCGGTGTCCCGGTGATCACCGCGACGGAGATGCTGGAGTCGATGGTCACGTCGAACCGGCCCACGCGCGCCGAGGCTTCCGACGTCGCCAACGCCATCTGGGACGGGACCGACGCGGTGATGCTTTCCCAGGAGACGTCGGTGGGCGCCCATCCCGTGGAGGCCGTCCGCGCCATGGCCCGCATCTGCCTCTCCGCGCAGCGCCACCCCACGTTCCAGCGCCAGCGCCAGATCTGGCGCGAGCCGGGCGAGGTGGGGAGCGCCATCGCGCACGCTGCCGCCGCGAGCGCCGAGGAGTTGAAGGCGCGCGTCATCATCGCGTTCACGGAGTCCGGCACCACCGCCTTGCGCTGCAGCAAGGCCCGGCCCCACGTGCCCGTCATCGCCGCCAGCCCGCACGAGGAAGTGCTGCGCCGCACGTCGCTGTACGCGGGGGTCATCCCGCTGCGAGTCGCGCCGGGACGTGACACCGACGAGATGTTCGCCAACGCGACGGATGCCGCTCTGCGCAGCGGGTTCGTGCGCGAGGGCGACCGGGTCGTGATCGTGGCCGGGGTTCCGGTCGGCCGGCCCGGGCAGACCAACCTCCTGAAGGTGGAGACGGTCTAAGGGCGCCGCGGCACGGCGGGCGGGCTACCCTTTCTGGTCGTGTTGGAGGCTCCCGCCCCTCCCGGCGCCGCCGAGCGCTATGGGCCGAACACGGCCGAGGTGACCGCCTTCATCGAGTCGGTCGGCCGCCTTTCGCCTTCCAAGTGGAAGAAGGTCATCGCGGCTCGGGAATCGGCGGCCAGGGTCACGCGGGATGGCTCCGGGCAACCGGCCGAGATCGTGCGTGCCCTCCTCGGCGGCGTGCCTGACGGCGCCGGCACCCTGCCGGAGCCGATGTCCAACGTGGCCACGGACCTGGCGGGCATCCTGGCCTCGCGCTCCGACGTCGAGGCGGTGGCGGCATGGCAGGCGGCCTCGGCGCTCGTGCGCCGGCGCCAGCTCTCCGCGCTGACCTTCGCCGCCCACTATGCGGCGTTTGCCTCGGTCATCCCGCCTGTGCAGGCCCAGGATCTTCCGCCGATCGTCGAGCGGTTCGCGAACGCGCTGCGGTGGCTGGACGCGGCGCAGTGGGGGTCGCTGGCGAGACCGTGGACGCTCGATCGCGAAGCCTCGGGCGCGCTGCTGCAGGCCGCATTGAAGAGTCGCGCGCGCGAGGCCGAAGAGGCGGTGGCGCTGGCGGCGATGGCTGTGGCGCCGAAGCACGTCGCGGGCGACCCCGGGTGGGCGGCGGTGAAGACCGCGGTGCACGGCGGCCGCGTCCTCAGCGCGGCCGGCGAGCTGACGGCCGAGCAGCTGCGGATCCTCTGGACGCCGCTGGAGGATGCGATCGCGCTCAGGTCGCTGACCGAAGCGCCGACCTCGGAAAAGCCGGCCCGGCCGCGCGCCCGGAAAGGGAAGGCCCCGGCGCCGCCGGCCGCCGCGCCGGAAACAAAGGTCGAGAAGAAGCGGCCCACGCGTCAGCGCTCGGCACCGGCCTACGGGCCCAACACCGCGGAGGTGGCGGCGTTCGTCAAGGCCGTCCCCGAGCTCACCGCCATCCAGTGGCTGCGCGTGCTCGACCGCCGGCAGCTCGTCGCCAGCGTGACCCGCGAAGGCGAGGACGAGTCCGCAGTCGTCGTCAGGTCGATACTCGCCGCGGTCAAGGGCTCCGCCGGACTCGAGCGCGACGCGCGATGCGCGGTGTTTGCCGCTGTGGAGCGGGCCGCGTTTGCGATGGCGGCCTGGGCGCGGCTGGACGCGGAGCAGTTCGGCCAGCACTACGGCTCGCTGGCGGAGGTTCTCCCCGTGGCCGACGCCGACACCCGCTCCTTCGCCGCACGCGTCGCCGCGCTCAACCCAGAAGAGTGGAGCCGGCTCGCGGCCGTGGCGCCGCCGGCCGACGTGGCGGCGGTGGAACCGCTCGTCAACGCCGGTTCAGCGCTGGCGGCGCCCCTCGACGCGCGCAGCGACTCAGAGGTCGTCGTGGCGTGGCACGCGGTGACAGCCCTGGTACGCCGGCACCGCCTCTCACCTATCAAGTTCGCGGTCGCTTACGCGCCTTTCGCGTCGGCGGTCGTCGTGACGAGGGCGCGTGGCATCGCGCCTGTGGTGCAGCGCTACCTGACCGCGGTCGGCCGGCTGAGCGCGCACCAGTGCGCGGTGCTCGCGGAGCCGTGGCTGCTGCCCGACGACGTTTCGAACGCCCTCGCCAAAGCGACCGCCGGGGTGGAGACGCGCGCGGCGGAGGAGGCCGCGGCGCTGGCCGCGCTGGTCACCGTGCCGATGCGCGTGACCGGCGACGCGGGCTGGGCGGCGTGCAAGACGGCGACGTTCGGCGGTCGCGTGATCGCCGCGCGATCGAAGCTGACCGATGAGGAGCTGCTGGCTCTGTGGAAGCCGCTCGAGCGCGCGGTGCCGATCGCTTCGCTGGTGGCTCCGAGCAAGTCGCGCTGACCCCCTGCTTAAATTGAAGTAATGGCGAAAAAGAAGACAGCGTCGCGTGCGCGCGCGTCGGCGCGCAGCAACTCACACGACGGAAAGTTCAAGCGCGTGCTCGCGGTGTTCGCGCACCCGGACGACCCCGAGTTCGGCGCCGGCGGCTCGATGGCCAAGCTGGCGAAGGACGGCGCCGACGTGACGTACGTGATCGTGACCGACGGCTCGCAGGGCGGCGAGGACCCGAAGCAGAAGGACGCCGAGCTGAAGGCGATTCGCGAACGGGAGCAGCGCGCCGCGGCGAAGGTGCTCGGTATCAAGAAGGTCGAGTTCCTCGGTTACAAGGACGGTCACCTGTCGCCCGACCTGCGCCTCCGGCGCGACATCGTGCGCATGATCCGCAAGTACAAGCCGGAGCTCGTGATCACACACATCCCGGGACGCGTCCTCGACGCGCCGATGGGCGGCTCGCACCCGGACCATCTCGCGGTCGGCGAGGCGACGATGGCCGCCGTCTACCCGGACTCGCGCAATCCGCGCGCGTTTCGCAGCCTTCTCAAGGAGGGCTACGAGCCCCACGTCGTCAACGAGGTGTGGATTCCCTACTGGACGCTCGGCGATTACTTCGTGGACATCAGCAAAACGCTCGACCTCAAGCTCAAGGCGCTGCACAAGCACCAGAGCCAGGTCGCCAAGCCGGGCGCGGAATGGGATGTCGACAAGTGGGTAACCAGGCGCAGCCGCGACATCGGCAAGAAGGGCGGCTACCGCTACGCCGAAGCGTTCAAGCGGATAAAGGTCTAGAGAGAGCTCCAGTCTTTCTGGACGCGCGCCCAGATCTCGTCGGCCCACGCCGCGTACTGCATGTCGCCGGGGTGAAGGTCGTCTGAGGCGATCCAGCCCGCGGAGCCGGTGGCGCGGGTGCTCGCGTCGGTCAGATCGATCCAGGTGAAGCCTCTCGCCTGCGCTTCCTGGTGTGCCGCCTGGTTGAAATCGTCGGTGAGCTTGCGCAGACGCGCGGGATCGCCGAAGTCGCGCGCCGCGGGGACGACCGACCAGTTGGGGATGGAGATCGCCACGATTCTGCCGGCGGTCAGGTGCGTGGAAGCGACGGCATCGTAGATCTCGACGAGCGACTCGCGATACTGCTGCACGCTGCGACCCTGCACGAGGTCGTTCACGCCGATCAGCACGCTGACAAGGTCGGGCTTCATGTCGTTGATGTAACCGAGCTCCTTGGCGATCAAGTCGATGGTCGTGAAGCCGTTGACCGCCGGGTTGACCACCTGGACTTCGCGACCGATCGTGTCCTGCAGGCGCGCGGCGAGCAGCGAAGGAAAGTTGCGCGACTCGTGCGACGCGCCGGTGCCGATCGTGTAGGAGTCGCCCAGCGCGAGATAGGTGAGCGGCTTATCTGTTGATGTCAGAAAGAGCGCTCCAGACGTCGATCTTCGTGCGCACGCGCCGGATGACCTCTTCGGTGAACTCCGTGGTGGAGGCGTGGCCGCCGAGGTCGGCGGTGCGGATGCCATCGGACACGGCTTCGAGCGATGACTCGTACACGGCGCGCGACGCGACGTGCGCGGCCTCTCCCTCCATGTAGCCGAGCAGCGAGCCGACCGCCAGGATCATGGCCATCGGGTTGGCGACGTTCTTGCCCTCGAGCGCCGGCGCGGTGCCGTGCGGCGCCTCCGTCATCGCGACCGCCACGGCGCCGTCGTCCTTGAATGCGAGCAGCGTCGACTCTGCGCCGGCGATGGTGCCGAACATCTGCATGACGAGGTCGGAAAGCGTGTCGCCGTCACGGTTGAGGGCGGGGATGACAAGCGCCTCGCCGCTGGTGGTCAGCAGCATCGCGTAGGTCGCGTCGATCAGTTGCGGCGCATAAGGCACGTCGGCATGGCGCCTGGCCGCCGCGTCGAGCTCTTCCTTGAACATTCCCTCGTAGACGGGGCTCACGGTGAACTTCGGCCCGCCGAACACCCTGGCACCGAAGCGCCGCGCGTGGGTGAACGCGTACTCGGCCACGATGCGGCACGTGTTGCGGCTGATCTTCTCGGTCCGGAAAGCCCACTCCTCGAGGTCGTGACCCTCGCGCCACTCCCTGGCGCCGTACGCGTCGTCGACCGCCATGCGGATCACGGAGATCGGAGCGTGCACTCCCGCGAGCGGGCGAATGCCGGGGATGCGCCGGCCTGTGCGCACGATGACGCGGCCGTCGATCTGCTTGCGCAGGATGGCATTGGGGCTGCCGACGTCGCCAGTGCCCTCGGGCGTGATGGTCGCGGCCTTGATGCCGAAGCCGCATTCGCGCAGCGCGGCCGACGCCTCGTGCACGACCTCGTTGCGCGTCTCCCGCCGGTGGGTGAGTGAGAGGTCGAAATCGCGCTGCATGACCTGGAAGCCGATGACGTCGCGCTCGAGCAGGCGGCGGGCCTGGAGCAGCAGCTCCTCGCCGGTCTGATCGCCGTGGAGCACGGCGACTGTCGGTGCGGGCATCGCTTCAGATCATATGGGGCCGGTTTTCCGGGCGACGCCCGCGGCCAGGCGCACCCGCCGCCGCCGAGCCGGCCGCCGATCCCCCGCCCGGCCCGGGCTCTCGCCGGCAGCCTGTAACCTGAAGGCCGGAGGAATGGGGCCGGATTGGCCGGGTTTCGTGGGTGCCGGTTGCCGTCTGGTACTATTGACAGCGCCTAGGAAACCTAGGCTTTTTTCTTTCCCCCAACCAAAGAGTCAAGCATGGAAGAAGTCATCACCCTGGCCTGTGGCGTCTGCAAGCGGCGCAACTACACCACCCTCAAGAACAAGAAGAACGATCCCGACCGGATCGAGCTCAGCAAGTACTGCAGGTGGTGCCACAAGCACACCCCTCACAAGGAGACCAAGTAGGTGGCGGTAACAGCCAGGGGCGATTCGACAACCTCCCGCACGCGTTCGGGCTTCCTCCGCGAGGTCTTCGACGAGCTGCGCAAGGTCGTCTGGCCGACGTGGGGCGAGCTCTACCGCTACACCCTCGTGGTGATCGTGACGGTGATCATCCTCGGCGTCTTCATCGGCGGCGTCGACTACCTCCTCGGCGAAGCGCTCAAGCGCTGGCTGTACGTGACGCACTGATGGCAGTCGAAAAGAGCGCAGCGGAGAGGGGCCCCGAGGTCGAGGCGCAGTGGTACGTCGTCCACGCCTACTCGGGTCACGAAGAGAAGGTCAAGAAGAACCTCGAGAAGAGGATCGAGTCCATGGACATGCAGGACAAGATCCTGCAAGTGCTCGTCCCGATGGAGGATGAGATCGAGATCAAGGACGGCAAGCGCCGCCACGTGCAGAAGCGGATTTTCCCCGGCTACATCCTCGTGCGCATGGTGATGTCGAACGAGTCGTGGTTCGTGGTCCGCAACACGCCGGGCGTGACGAGCTTCGTCGGCTCCGCGAACAGCCCGGTGCCGCTGCAGGACAAGGAAGTTCGCGCCATCCAGAAGCAGATGAAGCAGGAGGCGCCGAAGATCCGCGTCGAGTTTGCGGTGGGCGAGTCGGTGAGGGTGGTCGATGGGCCGTTCACAGACTTCCACGGCAAGGTCGACGAGATCAACCCGGAGAAGGGCAAGCTCAAGGTGCTGGTCAACATGTTCGGCCGCGAGACCCCGGTCGAGCTGGACCTGCTCCAGGTCGAAAAGGTCCACTAGCGGGCCTACATATATAGAAGGACGAGGGGAATTCCCAAGGTTCGATGAGCAAGAAGAAGATCCGCACGGTTTTGAAGCTGGAGCTGCAGGCCGGCAGGGCCACGCCCGCGCCGCCTGTCGGCACGGCGCTTGGCCCGCACGGCATCAACATCATGGAGTTCACCAAGGCCTACAACGAGCGCACGCAGAGCCAGGTGGGCGACGTGGTGCCGGCAGAGATCACGATCTTCGAGGACCGCAGCTTCACGTTCATCCTCAAGACGCCTCCGACCGTGAACCTATTGAAGAAAGCCGCAGGCGTCGAGAAGGGGTCCGCGAAGCCGAATCGAGAAAAGATCGGGCGCGTCACGCGCCAGCAGATCCGCAGCATCGTCGAGGCGAAGTCGAAGGATCTCAACGCTTACCAGTTCGAAGCCGCGGCGAAGATGATCGAAGGCACCGCACGCTCGATGGGCCTCGAGGTGGTGGAGTAAACGACGATGCCGAAGAAGAGGGGTAAGAAGTACGTCGAGGCCGCCAAGAAAGTCGAGGCCGCGCTCGCGGCCAACGGCGATGGCGGGCTTGCACCGGAAGAGGCGTGCAAGATCGTGAGAGACACGTCGATCTCCAAGTTCGACGCCACGGTCGAGGCGCACATCAGATTGGGCGTGGATCCTCGCCACGCCGAGCAGATGGTGCGTGGCTCGGTGGTGCTGCCGAACGGCACGGGCAAGAAGGTGCGCGTCGCGGTGTTCGCCACCGGAGACAAGGTGCGCGAGGCCGAGGATGCGGGCGCCGATTACGTCGGCGGCGAGGATCTCGTGAAGAAGGTGTCCGACGGCTGGACTGATTTCGACGCCGCCGTGGCGACGCCCGACATCATGTCCAAGGTCGGGCCTCTGGGCAAGATCCTGGGTCCGCGCGGCCTGATGCCGAACCCCAAGTCGGGCACCGTGACGTTCGACGTCGCGCGTGCGGTGCGCGAGGTGAAGGGCGGCAAGGTCGAGTTCCGCACCGACAAGTTTGGAATCGTCCACGCGCCGATCGGCAAGGTCTCGTTCGAGGATCGCCAGCTCCACCAGAATCTCGTGGCCCTGGTGGACGCGCTGCTCCGGAACAAGCCGTCGGCCTCGAAGGGCCAGTACCTGCGGACCTTCTATCTGACCGCCACGCAGGGGCCGTCGGTCCCGGTCGACGTCAAGGAAGCGGCCAGGCTCCAGCTCGCCGGCTAGCAGTAGCTCAGCGTCGAAGGGTTGGCTCGGCTTCGCCGATGACTCCCTTGCGTCTTAAAGCCAAGGGCTTTTGGTACATCCGCACCATTGCCCGGGCCGTGACCCAACTCTTCACTCGAGAAAACCGGACTCTTTGCCGACGCGACCCTTGACGACAATCCAGGCCGATGTAACATTCCGCTGCAAGCCGGGGGGCTGAGCGAAACCGCTTCTGTCTTTAGTCGGGTCGTCTTTCCAGGGAGTGGTAGGTAGGTTGCCGCAGAGGGAGCCCCTCGGGCTGGAAGGCGCGCACTTGCGCGCCGTTCTCGTGTTCAGGCAGGAGAAGGCCGTCTGAAACTTCTCTTCCTGAAAGCGATCAGCGGTACCGGCGCCTTTGCGGCGGCGGTAGCGATCACCCTGGCGGTGCAGAACTTCACGACGTACAGCGAGCTGGTTTCGACCGCGACGCCAACAAGCTCTGGGCCGGTCGTCGCAGCTCCCCACTCGACGGTCTATGGGATTTCGATCGACCGGGCGAGCAATGTCGCTGTGATCGCGATGACCCCGTTCACATCGCAAAAGCTCGCCGCAGCGTTCGGCGCGCAGTACGGCATGCAGCTCATCGACTTCGAGCCTGCGTTCGGGCGCTACGTGTTCACGCTGCCTCAGATCAAGATCGGCCCAGGACCACAGGCCCACGAGGCCACTGTGTACTTCCCGCCCTACGCCGCGACCAGCGACATGCTCACGTTCTTCAAGACCAACGGGCTGGTCGTACAGGGCTGGGTCTCGACTGACGACTCACAGGGCCGGGTGGCTGTCGTGAGCCTCCCCCAGGTGAAGCCCGTGCTCTTTGACACGAGTCGTGGAATCTGGCGGGCGCAGGTCGCCCCGAACATCGATCCCACGACGATCGCGCTCTGGGCCAAGGCCAACAACATTCAGCTGATCGGCTACAACCCGGCCACCGGCGTGCTGCTGATCCAGGGTCCAAAGCCGCAGACGGTTTACAGGCGGATCGTCCGCCGCACACCAGTTGTCAAGACCACGACCAACACGCCGGCGACCACCAGCATCTACATCGCTTTCAAACCGGGCACGACATTCAGCCAGGCACAGGATGCGGTCCACCAGGCCGGCGGCCAGATCACCAGCTACAACAGCGCCACTGAGCTTGCGGTCGCCACCATTCCGACTTCGAAGGTCACGCAGGCCAGGGCATCGTTGAGCGCATCGTCGCTGGTGAGCTGCGTAGGCCAGTCCTCCTCGGCCTGTCCAAGCGCCGTTCCCTCGCCGACAGACACGACGCAAACTCAGCCCACGGTCACGCCGCCTGCGACGACCGATGGCACCGGCACAGCGTGGACCACGACCGACGTTCCGCCGGCGCCCTCGACGACGACGCCGCTGACACTGAGCGCGCAAGCGACGGATGGGCACGTCGTCCTGACCTGGACCGCGATCGGCGGAGCCCAGAGCTACGAGGTCTACCGCTCGACCGACACGACCGCCGGTGTCCTCATCGCGACCACGACCGCGACATCGATGACGGACGTCGGTGGCACGGTCGGGACCAGCTACCAGTACCAGATCGTTCCGGTCATGTCCTCCGGTCCCGACGCGACGAAGGCCGCGACTGCCGGCGCCCAGTGGGTCGCCGCCACATCGAGCCCGGTGATCTCGAGCGTCACGCCGCAAGCGGGCAGCGTCAGCGGCTCGGTAGTTCTCTCGGTCGATGCCCGAACGGCTGACGGAGTGGCCAATGTCTCGTGGTCCTTGACGTCATCGAGTGGAACGACCACTCAGCTCGGCACCGTCCAGGCGACTGCGACCACATCAGATCCCTTGTCATCGAGTGCCCGAATGGTGTGGGACTCGCGTGGCGTGGCCGATGGGAACTACACGGTGGTGGTCAACGTCGCCGACGGCTCGGCTCACAGCACGCAGATCGCGTCGCAGATCAGGGTGGGGAACGCGGCGCCTACCGCGCCGACAGCTCTGGGGGCTACGTCCACGGGAACGCAGGTCATTCTGACCTGGCGCCAGCCGGCGTCCGCAAACGCCGCTGCGTATCTGGTGCAGAAGGACAGCGACATCCAGCCGGTGGCCACGGTCGCGACCGGTTCGCTCACGTGGACTGACGAGGACGCCGGCCCCGGCAGCCACACGTACACCGTGACCCTCGAGGACCAGTTCGGCAACTCGAGCACCGGTGCAGTGGCCACCACGGTCGCAGGCTCAGGCACCTCCACAGAGGGCGCTCCGACAATCACGGTCCGCCTGCCGAACGGGCAGCAGCTGGCGCCGGACGGCGCGGTGAAAGACCGGCTGATCCTCGTTTCGAATGGGCACGGTGGCAGTGGTGTCCACTTCGAATACGCGATCGATGGAGGGACGTGGACTCAGGCGGTCGGGACCATGTCGTGCGCTCCGGAATGCGCGCTGGACTGGAGCGTCGCGAGCCTCGCCCGCGGCCACTACACCGTGCGCGTGGTGTCGTCCTTCGGTGTGGGAACCGGGGTGGGCATCACCCTGCGCTCGGACGGCACGTTGCCCGCGCCCGCCGCTCCGATCGCGCTGATCACCCCGGTCGGCGTTTCGCTGCACTGGACCGCAGCGGCGGGCGAGCTTGCAAGCCACTACGTGGTCAGCAAGCTGCAGGGGAGCGCCTGGGTGGTGCTCGATGAGGTGACTGGGAACTCGTACACGGACCGAAGCACGCAGGCGGGTTCGAACAGCTACCGCGTCCAGGCGTACAACTCGGACGGAGCGGCGGGCGCTGCCTCGTCGGTCACGACGGTGATCGTGCCGACCATCCAGCGCACGGGCGACCCCGTGACGACGCCCGGCGGCGGCCTGGGCGCGCCTCAGGGTCTCCGGGCTGTGGCCGGCAGCGGTTTCGTGACGCTCCTGTGGACGGCGGTGCCGGGAGCGTCGGGTTACGTGGTCCAGCGCGCGTGGCAGATCGACGGTCCTTACAACCAGGTCGGGACAACCGGCGAGTCGCTGTTCCGCGACACCGCTCCCATCGGGGCTGTCGCCTTCTACCGGGTCATCGCGTTCGCGGGCGAGCAGAACGGCCCGGCCTCGGACCCGATCTCGGCGGCGATCGTTCCGGTTCCCCAGACCGCGACCGGCACGGCCTTCGTGATCGCGACGGGCCCATCTTCGACGGCTTCCCCGGTTGGGACCGTGACCCTGGGCGCGAACGCGACCACGGCGTCGGCCGGGTCAAACCTTCAGGTCACGGCCTCGGGCACGGCCTCCGGCCCTGTGAGCTCGGTGCAGGTCCAGACCCTGGTGCAGGGCAGCTGGTCGCCCATAGCCGACCTGCCCGCCTACACGTCGGGGAACAACAGCTGGCTCGCCGTCGGTGGGGTGATGACGTCGGGCCTCACTGAGGGCAGCCACGCCATCCGCGCTGTCGCTCTCTCGACCGGCGGAGCGCCTCTCTACGCCACCGCAACCGCGACGGTGACCGTGAACCACACCGCACCGGTCGTCACGGGTGTGACGGTCGCCATCGTGGGCGATGCAGTGCAGGTGAGCTGGCCCGCCGTGGCGGGCTCCACCTACAGCGTCTACCGATCGACAGGCTCGGGGTTCGACCTGGCCGTGGCTGGTCTCAGCGGGAGCACGTTCAGCGATGCCTGGTTGCCGGGCGCGCAGCAGACGGGCTATGTCGTGACCCAGACTGACGTTTACGGCAACGAGAGCGCGTTCAGCCAGGCGGTGTGGATCACGACCCCCGCGTCCTGGAACGACGCGGCTCCGAGCATCACCGTGCTGACCCCGAATGCCGCCGAGCGGCCCGACCAGACCATCGTCGACCTCGCGGCTGCGATCGCGTCCCACAACGGCATCGTCGACGTCTCCTTCTGGTTCATGCCGCTCGGTGGGAGCGCGTGGTCGGCGATCCAGGATTTGAATCCGGTCAACCCCGGCGCGCCAGTCAGCCCGGGCGGCCCGTTTGTCGGGGCGATCGGACTCACTGCCTGGACCACCGCCTTCAACACGAGCGGCCTGGCGGCCGGCAAGTATGAGCTGAAGATCACGGCCACCGATGCGGCCGGTAACACCGCCCAGCAATTCGACGACTTCGTCGTCGGGGTGGCCGGCGCGCGGGGACCGCCAACCGATGGCTTTGCACTGACGACAATCGCCTCTTCCACCGGCGTCCAACTGACCTGGACAGGGGCGGCCGGAGATCTTTTCCAGGTTCGCCGTGCATACGGCACCAGCTCGAGCTTCATCTCGCTCGGCACCACCGTTCTGACCCAGTTCACCGACGGCAACGTGCTGCCTGGCGCCACTTACCAGTACCAGGTCGTGAGGCTCAATCCCACGACCGCGTTCACCGCCATCAAGTCCGTGACCGCGGTCTCGTCCATAGACGCCAACGGACGCTCAGCGTCGAGCGATGGCGGCCTCGCCGTGAGCCTCCAACCTGAAACCAGCCAGACGCTTGCCGTCACGGTGGCACAGGACACGAACGCTCCGACGATCTCAGCTGGAATGACGGCGTACGGGCCTGTCTACGACGTCAACGCGACGAGCCTGGCCAGCGGCCAGCCGGTGCACCACCTCGACCAGTCCGCGACCCTGACCTTCCCGCTCCCAGCAGGAATCACGCAGACGCAGGCCCAAGCCCTGTCCGTCTTCCACTACGACGATGCGAGCGGGACCTGGGTACGCGAGGCGACCACGCTGGACTGGGCGAACCGCCGGCTGATCGCCACCGTCACGCACTTCAGCCTGTTCACCGTCGCTACGGCGCACTGCACGCTCGTTTACCTGTGCTGGAATGACTCGACCAGCGCCGTGATCAGCCTGGCCGATCCAAGCGGGGTCGCGACGCTCGTGGTCAGCGATGACGGTGGGACCGGCTACACGTTCTCCTGGAAGACGCTCCTCCTTGGGACGATCGCCACCGGGCCCACGCCGCCGTGGTCAGTATCCGCACCGCGCTCCAGCATCACCTCGCTCGTCATCAACGCCGGTCAGAACAGCGTCGAGATCAACGGCAACCTCGACGTCGGCGGCGTGAACGGGACGATCGAGGTCGACGGCACATCGATCAAGGTCGACACAGGCTCCATGGTCAGCGCGCCCGGCGCGATCAACTTCAACGCCGTCTACCAGAACAACGGCACGACGCTCGTCGGCATTACCACTACCAAGGGCGGGGTCGACGGTCAGATCGACGTCAACGGCGCCAACATCACCGGCAAGTCGGTCGACCTCGAGGCCTTTGCCGGCACCTTCCAGACCACCGTGAACGGCGACCAGACCCTGACCGGCAGTGGTGACACGCTGGTAGTCGCCGACAACTTCTGGTTCTCCTCCAGCGGCTCGATCACGGTCGACGGCCTGGGCACATGCACCTACACCGGCACGCAGAGCACGCCCAGCATCGCCTTCACCGGCGTGGCGGGCTGCACGGGTACAGCGAAGGACAAGGCGTCGGTCAAGACCAACCTCGAGAACGACGGCAACTCGAAGGTGATCAGCCACTCAGTTCTGCAGCTCATCTACCAGGCCACGATCGACATCCACGGCGCGTCGACCATCACGGCGACCGGCGGCGACGTGACCATGAACAGCGTCGCCAACGTCACGGCGACGGCCAATTCGGCCGGCTCGAACAAGGGCTACTGGCTCTCCGGCACCAGCTACAGCAAGGACGACGTGGTCCAGTACGCCAGCAAGCGCTGGCAAGCGCAGATGGATGTATCGGGCACGACTCCGCCCGACCAGGACTCGACGAACTGGAAGGACATCAGTACGACGGACTCGTCGGTGAGCGCGTCGCAGGTTCTGGTCAACGCCCACAGCCAGCTGTCCGACACCAGCAGCATCGTGGCGAACAGCGGCAACGTTTCGATGACGTCGAACCTCACGACCAATGTCACTACTACTGCTGACTCGACCCTGTCCGGTTCCGGTGCCGGCATCGCGGTCGCGGTGCTGACCACGGACTCAGAGGCTTTCATCGACAGCACGAACACCAACCCGATCAGCGCCAAAGGCCTGACGATCTCCGCCGACACCAACAACACCGCGCCGACGACCGCGAAGGCGAGCCCCGGCGGCGCGAAGGGAGCCAACGACTCTTCCGCGGACACGCCCAGCGCACGTGAAGGCGGAAAGGGCACGGACGGTTTCAGCGACTCATCGGCGAAACAGGGCGATGGCAAGTCGAAGACCAGTGACGGCACCCAGGGGCTGGCGGCCGCGCTCGCCGTGACGGTCGACGTCGCCACGACCAAGGCGTACATCGGCCCGAGCGGTGGGACTGGGGACAGCATCAGCCTCAGTGGCGGCGCGGTGAAGATCCACGCCGGCGCGGCGAACAACGTGTCGGCCACCGCCGACGCCGGCAACGTCAAGTTCGCACCCGATGCGCCAACCCTCACCGACAGCACTTCGAGCGGTTCGCTGACCGTCGGCAACACCTACTACTACAAGGTCACTGCGATCCAGCCCGGTCCCAACGCGACGATCACCGGTGGCGACGACGTCTCGCTGGGCACCCTGAACGTGGCCTCGACGGCCGGCTTCGACAGCAAGGGGTCGTTCATTCCGGGCACCGGCAGCGGCATCACCCCGACAAGCGGGACGACCTGCGCCTACACCGGCACCACGGCAACCTCGTTCACCGGCGTTTCGGGCTGCACCGGGACGTCGGTGGCCAGCAAGCAGGTCATGGGCTTCGACGAGAGTGCAGGCAGCCCGGAGTCAAGCCACAAGGTGCCGACCGGCAAGAGCGCGATCACCGTGAAATGGAACGCGATCACCGGCGCCACCGGCTACCGCATCTACCGCGGCGATACGGCCGGCAAGGAGACCCTGCTGACCACGGTGGGCGCAGTCACGCAATTCGACGACCTGGGCGCCGCCACCGGCACCGCGACCCCGCCTGACTCCGACGGTGAGTCTGGCGTCGGCATCGCAGTCGCGGTGAACGTCGCGGTCGTCAACACCGACGCTTACGTCGGCGGCAACACCACGCTGAGCGCCACGGGCGGCGTGACCATAGAAGCGGTCACGGACGGGCCCTCGGGCTACACGGCGCACTCTGTGTCCGGCGCCGGCGGCACGAGCGTCGGGGTCGCGGGTTCGATCGCGGTCAACGTGGTGGTCAGCAACACATTCGCGCAGGTCCAGCCGGGCCCGATAGGCGTGAACGGCGACGTGACGATGACCGCAACCTCCAGCCTCCTGAACAACGCCACTGCCGAGGCTCAGCAGAGCCCCGACCCGAGCTCGACCGACTCGAAGAACACCAGCGGCGTGGGCGCCTCGGTCGCGGTGAACGTGGTCAACGACACGACGAGCTCCGGCCTCCAGGACAGTTCGGTGCTGACCGGCGCGCACAACCTGACCGCGACCTCCAACGACTCCGACCGCATGGTTACGGTTGCCAACGGCGGCGCATCCGCCGGAAGCAGCGGGACAGTCGCCTTCTCTGCCCAGGTGGCGATCGCCATCTCGAACGTCACGACCACCGCCTCGGTCGGCACCGGTTCTCCGCTCTCGATCAGCGGCGGCCTGACGTTCAGCGCCACGCAGAACGCATCGACCACGACCACCTCGACGGGCGTGGCCAAGGGAGGCAACGCGGCCATCGGCCTCGCCCTCGGCCTGGTCGTCGCCAACCACATCGTCCAGTCCCAGCTCAACCGCAATCTGACCTCCTCCACTCCCGGCGGCCCTGTCAGCTTCACCGCCAACGGGGCCTCGGCCAACGACACCGAGGCCAACGCCAGCGCCGCGGGCGCAAAGGGCAAATCCGGTCCGAGCGCGAAGGTCAGCGGCGCCAGCCAGGACCTCTCCGCCGGCAGCCTCGTTGTCGACGACTCCTCGAAATTCGCGAGTTCGGGCACGTTCGATGTCGATGGCGGATCGGGCACCTGCAGCTACACCGGTAACTCGAGCAACACCTTCACCGGAATCAAAGGCTGCTCCGGCACGCCCGCCGACGGCGCGGCGGTCACCTCCGCCAACGACTCGACCGACAGCAGCGGCAAGGACGTCAACGGCAAGGCCGACGACAACCTGAAGCTCGGGAATGACACCTCGAAGGCGTCGGACAATAACAAGGACTCCGGCACGGACAGCACGCCCAAGGCCAAGAGCGGTGAGGGCGGCGGAACTTCGGTGACTGTCGCGGCGGCGGCCGCGATCGCCATCATCACGGCCAACGCAGAGGCGACGCTGGCTCCCGCCACGACCCTTAGCACGACCGGCGCGACGAGCTTCAGCTCGAGCGAGGACGTCGACTCGAAGGCGATCGGCAAGGGCAGCGCGTCCAAGGCGAAGACGGCGGACATCGGCGCCGCGGTCGCCATCAACCTTGTCAATTCCCGCAACGAGGCGAGCTCCGGCGCGGGCGCCGTCATCACGTCGAACGGGCTCAGCTTCACCGCGTCGGTCAACAAGTCCGGGCCCGACAAGGGCAGCTGGACGTCGGGGACGAACTACGCCAAGGGCAACGTGGTGACCGACCCGACAGACCACAACCGGTACGTGGCCAAGAGCAGCGTCACCAGCACGAGCCAACCGCACAGCGACTTGCCGAACTGGACGCTCATCAGTAACTGGGTGTCCGGCCACGACTACGCGGCCGGCGACGTCGTGACGGACACAGACGGCAAGCAGTACGTGTCGCAGGCCGCGCAGACAAACGACACGACCGCGCCGAGCGCGGACCCGCTCAACTGGGTTGCGGTGACGAGCGAGCCCGACGGCAAGAGCACACTCGACACCGAGTCGACGGCAGGCGCCGGCGACGGCAAGGTGGGTATCGCCGGCTCGCTGGCCTTGACGATCGCCGACATCGAGACCAACGCCGAGCTCCAGCCGACCGGGACGGGCGGTGTGACGCTCACGGGCAGCGGCGCGAACGACCTGACGCTGTCGGCTACGGCGTCTGTGTCGACCACCACCAAGGCGATGGCGAGCGACAAGGACGCGAGCACGGTCGGCATTGGCGCCGGCGCGGCGATCGCGATCATCACCGACAACACAAACGCGTCGATCGACGACGGCGCGGCCGTCACCGGCGCCGCCAAGGTCACCCTGTCAGCGACCGACACAGATGCGATGACGACCTACGCCGAGGCCGGGACGGCTGGTCCGAGCGGCTCGACGCTGAGCCTGACCGCCGACGCTGCGATCGCGCTCCCCACGGTGAAGACGACGGCGACGATCGCGGGCACGGGTCAGGCGCTCACCGCCTCTGGCGCCATCAGCCTGAGCGCGTCGCAGACCGCGAGCTCGAGCACCACCGCCAAGGCCGACGCGGTCAACGGCAAGGTGGTGATCGGTCTTGCGCTTGCCTTGAACATCCCGGACGACGAGGTGACGTCGACGATCTCCCGGACCGTCCAGGGCACGACCGTCACCCTGACCGCCTCGGGCTCGTCGAGCAGCCCGAGCGAGGCCGACGCCAGCGCGACGGGCGCCAAGGGCAAAGGCGACGACGCGTCGGGCAAGGACGTCAACGGCAAGGCCGACGACCAGACCAAGAACGCCAACCAGGAGAGCAAGGACGGCACCGGCAAGCAGTCGAGCACCAAAGACACCAGCAACGCCCAGGCTGAGACGTCGGACAAGAACGAGTCGGGCAGCAGCAACACGGTGACCGTGGCCGGCGCGGCCGCGATCAACATCGTGACCTCGATCACGCAGGCGTCGCTGGCCGACACGGCGAACGTGACCGCCACGACCGGCGCCCTGACGATCAAGACGCTGGCGAACACCGATGCGACGGCGACCTCCAACGGCAAGGCGGACTCGGCGGGCACGGTCGGCATCGGAGTCGGCGTGTCGGTCAACAAGGTCGACATCACCAACCTGGCCACCACCGGCAACGCGACGGTGACGTCGAAGGGCCTGGACATCGAGTCCGGGATGCTCGTCAACGGCACGGACCGCATCCAGCGGTTCGACGGCACCGACTGGAAGACCATCGACGTCGGCCCGACCTTCCCGGAGCAGCCGGAAGACGGCGACATGTTCCAGCTGAACCAGGGCGTGCCCGGAACGACGACGCTCGACGAGTCGAGCCCCACTGACCTCAACACCGGAACGCTCACCGTCAAGTCGACGGCGGCCTTCGGCCCGACCGGTTCCACCGGCACGCTGAAGGTCGACGGCCTCGACGACGCCACCTGCAACTACACGGTCGCGAGCGCCACCACTTTCACGCTCGCGAGCGCCACGGCCTGCGCCGGGACGCCGGAGAAGGACGTAACGGTCACGATGACCACCGCGACCAGGGTCTCGGGTGACCAGGATCTGGCCAACCTGCCGGGTGGCAACCTGACCGTCGCGTCGGCCACAGACTTCGACCTGCACGGCGGCACGACCGGGTACTTCTCGACCGACGGTGGCAAGACCGTCTGCTCGTACACCGGCATCTCCGGTTCGATGCTGACCGGGGTCTCCGGCTGCACGGGCAAGGTCAAGGACGGCGCGGCCGTGACTCGGATCAGCTCGAAGCCCGGCGTCTACAAGTGGGACAAGGGCTCATCGAACTGGCAGTTCCAGATCACCGGCATCCCGACCGGCACGAGCTTCCCGACCAGCCCGTCGACGGGCGACTACTTCCAGCTGACCAAGGCCATCACTGGGCCGCCGGCGTTTGCCCCTGGGCTCTACCAGTACGACGGGACGAACTGGAACTCGATCGGCGACGGCACCGCGCTGCCGGACCTGAAGGCCGGTGAGGCTTTCCCGACCAGCCCGTCGACGGGTGATTACTTCGACCTGACGAAGGACATCACCGGGCCGCCGGCCTACTCGAAGGGCGTCTACCGGTACAACGGCACGAACTGGATCCGCGTCAGCACCGACGCCTACTTCCGGCTCGCCGAGCACGACATCTCGGCCGAAGCCGAGTCCGGCGCCGGCGGCGATGACGGCAAGGTCAGCATCGCGGGTGCGCTGGCGCTGAATCTGGTCCACGACCACACAGAGGCGATCGTCAACGGCGGCGCCAACGTCTGCATCGGGTCGCGCGACCTCCTCGGCGTCTGCACGCCCGGCGCGGGCGATGTGACGCTCAAGGCCCTGGCCAATGAGGAAGACGGGGCGAAGGCCGACTCCGACGCCAAGAGCGGAAAGGTGGGCATCGGCGCTTCGGCTGCCATCCAGGTCCTGAACGACGGGTCGGGGCCCAACGTCAGGGCGGCGGTCGAGGATGGCGCCACGCTCGTCGGCGGCACGAACTTCACGGTCAGTGCGACCTACCACCACGACATCGAGACCGAGGACAAGGCGGGCGCCGGCGGCAGCATCGCGATCAGCCCGTCGGTCTCGCTCGCCATCGTCAACGACAAGGTCGTCGCCTACGTCGGCACCGGCGCTGACATCAACGTCGGCGGCGCCGCGACGATCAAGGCCTCTGAAGAGATCAGCTCGAGCCTCGACTCGAACGCCAAGGCCGGCGGCGACAGCGTCGCGGTCGGCGCGGCTGTCGCCATCAACGTCATCGAGACGAACACGAGCGCCGACCTGGAGCGCAACCTGACCGCTGCGTCACTCACCCTCAGCGCCTCGACCGATGCGAGCAGCGAGGCCAAGTCCGAGGCCAGCTCGAGCGGTGAGAAGGACGGCGGCGACGGTGGCAAGAAAGCCGACGACCAGACCAAAGACCAGGTGGGCAACAACCCCAACACGAGCGGCAAGACCGACGGGGACCTGCCGAAGGGCTCCGAGAGCACAGACTCGGCCAACAGCAGCGCGAGCAGCGAGTCGGGCGACAGTGGTGGCGGCGTCGCCATCGCCGCGGCCGTCTCCCTCAACTGGGCGCGGCACACCAACCACGCCATGATCGGCAACGGGACTAACACCCCAACCGTGACGACGACAGGTGCGGTCAGCGTGAGCGCGGAAGAGGTGGCCGGGGCGACCGCGAAGGCGACCGGCCTGTCGGCCAGCACCGACAGCACGCACATCTCCGCGGGCGTCGGCATCAACGTCGAGAACGTCACCAACGACGCGACGGTGGGCGGTGGATCGACCGTGCACGCAAACGGCATCACCGTCGAGGCAGTTAACCCGAGCGACAAGGAGAACGACTTCATCGTCTGGGGCTTCGCGGCCGCCGGCGGCGAGTCCGACCCGAGCATCGCCGGATCGGTGTCCGTGCAAGTGCTCAGCTACCACACCGAAGCGTCCATCGCCGACGGTGCGCACCTGGTCTCCTCGGGCGACGCCGAGGTGAAGGCCGCGAACACGATCGGTCTGCAGAACCTCGCCCTGGCGGGCGGGGGCTCGGAAGGCGGCGCCGCGGTCGGTGGCGCCATCGTGGTCAACGTCTTCCCCGACGTCACGACCGAAGCGCTCATCGGCGCGTCCACGGTGGACGTGCTGAAGGCACTGAAAGTGACCGCGGATTCGAGCCTCGTCGAGGCGCCGGCGCCGACTGTGCCGCTGATCACTCTGCCCAAGACGTCGTCGGTCGCTCTGGCGGGCGGTGCCTCCTCCGGCGGGGCGGCGGTCACCGGCTCGGTGATCGTCGACGTGCTGTTCTTGAACACGACCGCATCCATCGCCGACGGCGCGCAGGTGGACCAGCACCCGCTGCTCACCGGGACGCCCGACTCGACGCAGACGATCACCGTGACCGCGACCGACACGACCCACATGACCAACCTCGCCGGCACGCTGTCGCTGTCGAGCAGTGGCGCGGGCGTCGGAATCGGCCTGGTCGTCGACGTGTTCACCAAGACGGTATCGGCGTCGATCGGGAACGCAACGGTCTCCGCGGCCGGCGACATCAAGGTCACCGCGACCTCGACCGAGAACCTGACCGAGCTCGCAGTCGACGCCGCTGGATCGAGCTCGAGCGCAGCGGTCGACGGTTCGATCATCGTTGTGGTCTTCAACGCGGGTGACCAGACGGTCGCAGGGGCGTCGGTCGCCGGCAGTGTTCACACCCAGGGCAACCTCGACGTCGAAGCTTCCGACGGGATCACGCTGCTCGCCCTCGCCGGTGGGCTCGCGATCAGCACATCCGCCGCCGGAGTGGCGCTCTCGGCGGTCGTCGCCGTCCGCGACGGCCGGGTTTCCGCCTCCGTGGCGCCGAGTGCCGACATCCAGGCGTACGGGACCACAGGCCTGACGGTGAACGCGACCCAGACCGAGGACTACACGCTGCTCGCCATCGGCGGCGCCGGTGGGGACTCGGCGGCGGTCGGCGGCTCCGTGGTCGTCGACGTCCTCACGGACCACACGACGGCGAGCATCGGCAACAGCGCCACGGTCAACTGCGCGGGCGGTGGCTGCACCAACGGCAGCGCGAACGCAACTCAGGCAGTCGTCGTCAAAGCCAGCGATACGACCAAGATCCTGGCCCTGGCCGGCGCCGTCGCGGTGGGTGGGACCGCCGGCGTGGGCGTCGGCGTCGACGTCGAGGACATCCACAAGACCACGGCCACCACTGTCGGCACCACGCCGGGCGGAACGTCAGGCCAGGCGGTGACCGTGCAGGCCAACGGCGACGTGGTCGAGCAGGCGAAGTCGAGCGAGAGCATCAAGTCCGTCTCGGTCGGCGGCGGCGGCGGTGGGACCGCGGCCGTGTCGGTCAACGCGGCCATACCCGTGATCAACGTCACCACCACCGCCTCGCTGGGCGACTACAGCAACATTCGGGCCGGCGGCAACGTGATCGTTTCCGCCGACGAGTCGATGGAGCTCTTCGCTGTGGCGGGCAACATCTCGGTCGCCGGCACTGCAGCCGTCGGCGCCGGCATCGCCGTGCCGGTGGTCACCAAGAACACGAACGCCCTGATCGGCTCGCACGCCGTTGTGACCGCCCTGGCCAAGGGCCCAAATATCACGCACAACACCGTCAACGCGGGCAGCTACTCGACGACGGGCACTGACATCCGCTTCGACCCCCGCGCCATCCAGGGCGGCTACCCGACGACGCCGCCGAACCCGGACAGCAACCCGGTGCCGGCGACCGGCCTGGAGGTTGACGGCTCGACCATCAACCTCGGCTACAAGCACAACTTCGTCAGCGGACAGCAGGTCGTCTACGACGCGGGCGGCGGCTCGCCGATCACCGGCCTGACCGACGGGGGCACCTACTGGGTGATCCCGGTGTCGGACACCGAGATCCAGCTGTCGGCCACCAAGTCACCCCTTACGGCGATCACCGGCCTGAGCCTGCCCGCCGGCCAACGCATGAGCGAGAACCAGCGCTTCGTCGCCACCAACTCCCCGGGAGTGAAGTCCGACGTGGGCAAGCGCTTCACCGCCGAGCTTGACGTGAACTACGGCGGCGGCGGCAGCTACGTGGTGCTCCCCTACGACTGGAAGAGCGGCGGGAGCAACCACCCGCCGGCGATCGGCGACCCGGTCGTCTACAGCGCCGGCGGCGGCACGCCGATCGGCGGGCTCGTGGACGGCGCCACGTACTACGTCGTCGACAACAACCTCGATCACTTCCAGGTCGCCAAGACGAAGTGCGAGGCGACCCTCGATCCGACGGACTGCAAGAACGACCACGAGCCAGTGCCCGGATCGGCGGTGCCCATCACCTTCACGTCGACCGGCTCAGGCCGCTCGCAGAGCTTCAACCCCTCGGGCGTCCTTCCTGCTGCTGATGGCTCCCAGACCGGCCCGCAGACGATCACCGCTCCGAGCCGTTCGGGCTTCGGCGGTGTGGCAGTTGCCGCCTCGAACAGCGACTACATCGCCAGCATCGGCATCGCCGCCGGCGGCGCCGGGACCGCGGCCGTCAGCCTCTCCGGCTCGGTGGCGGTGGTCACTGTCCACACCACCGCCGCGGTGGGCGACTACTCGCAGATCAACTGCGCTGTCGGTGACTCGCTATGCGCCCAGGACGATTCCGGCGCGTCGGGCAACCAGTCTCTGCTCGTGTCGGCCGAGAACAGCTTCCGGACCCTGGGCATCGCCGCTTCGATCGCCATCGGCGGCAGCGCGGGTGTCGGCGCTTCAGCGGCCGTCCGCGTCATCGAGCTCCACGACGACGCCTTCCTCGGCGCCCATGTCGTCGTGAACACGACGAACAACATCGAGCTGCACGCGGATGCCACCGACTCGGTGATCTCGGTCAACGCTGCTGCCGGTGGTGGCACGGTCGGCGTGGCCGGCACCGTCGGGGTTTCGGTCATCAAAGAGTTCACCCACGCCTTCACGGGCGACTCCGACACCCTCCGCTCCAACAACAACATCGGTGTCTTCGCGACCTCGCAGTCGACGCTGATCCTCGTCACCGCGTCCATCGCCGCCGGCTACGTCGGCGTCGGCGTGGGCGTCGGGGTTGCCGTCGTTTCCAAAGAGACCAAGGCCTACGTCGGCACCAACAACATCATTACGGTGCTGGCGCTGGGCGGCGGACTCACGCACGTCGACAACGGCACCGTCAACGACAACTCCTTCGCCACGACGACGCTGCACGGCCTCGTGGTCCAGGCCGACTCGCAGGAGACGCTCTTCGGTGTCGTCGCCGGTGTCGGCGCCGGCTTCGTCGGCGTCACGGCCAACGTGGGCGTCAATGTCTTCACGGTCGGCGTCCAGGCCTACGTGGATCTCGGGACGAAGGTGAACAAGGGCATCGGACCGGATGCCGGCACCATCACCAGCGGCGTGTCGAGCACGCAGGGCGTCGACGTCGCCGCCACCGACAACTTCTACTCGTTGACGTTCGCCGGCGGCGTGGCCGGCGGGTTCGTGGGCGCCTCCGGCGGCATCGACATCGGCGTCGCCAACATCAACGAGACGGCGTACCTGGCCACCGGCACCGACATCTGGGCCAAGAACACCGTCCAGGTCAACGCGCTGTCGATCAAGCACGTGCAGACCTACGCGGTGAGCATCGGCGGTGGCTTCGTCGGAGTCGCCGGTGCGGTGTCGGTCTGGTCGGTGGGGACGTCGCCGAACGCCAGCTACTCGGATGACGCCGGCGGACCTGACCGCGGGACGTGGGACAACACGGTGTCCTACACCAGTGGCGACCACGTGACGTTCAACAGCGACAGCTACGTCGCCCGGGACAACAACAACAACAAACGGCCCGACCAGAACCCG
>DASSLR010000023.1:0-19102 GCA_035689345.1 Candidatus Dormiibacterota bacterium | reverse complement strand
GGCGACGAAGGTCGAGACCAGCACCAGCCAGGCCACCAGGACCACCGCCACGATGCGTTTGTGGCCGAACAGCATCAGGCCGACCGCCCCCAGCAAGCCGCTCGCGCTGTAGAACACAAAGCAGGTCTGGCGCGCGTCGAGACCGAAGTCGAGGAGCCGGTGGTGGATGTGCTTGAGGTCCGGCTGCGCCACCGACGCCTTGAGCCGACCGCGCCGGACGATCGCCCAGGCCGTGTCGGCGATCGGCACGGCGAGCGCCAGGAGGGGTATCGCCAGGGCGAAAGCGACCGCGACTTTGGCCACGCCCGCGATGGAGATCACGGCGAGAGCGGTGCCCAGGAAGTGCGAGCCCGAGTCGCCCATGAAGATGCGCGCCGGCGAGAAGTTGAACACCAGGAATCCCGCGCACGCGCCGGCCAGGCCCGCCGCGAGCTGCACGACGTCGGTCTGGTGCGTGCCCGCGGCGGCGAACACGAGCGTCACCGCGACGATGAGCACGACGCCGGCGGCGAGCCCGTCCACACCGTCGAGCAGGTTGACGGTGTTCTGCATGCCGAGGATCCAGAAAAGGCTGATCGGGATGGCGAGCCAGCCGAGCTGGACGACTCCCACCGACGGCAGGCTGACGAAGGTGATCTGGAACTCCTTGCCGAAGGCCAGCACGGCGACGAGCGCGATCAGCAGCTGAAGCGCGAACTTGGTCAGCGGAGGCAGCGCCCAGCGGTCGTCGGCGACAAGCAGGACGGCCGCCAGCGCGGACACGGCCAGGACGCCGACGACCTCGAACCGGTCGCCGAGGGCGACGTCCGGGAGGGTGATCGCGAGCGCGGCGGCGAAGCCCAGGAACATTGCCATCCCGCCGAGCAGCGGCATCGGCTTCGAGTGCACGTGCCGCTCGCTCGGGTGCGCGATGACGCCCAGCCGGCGCGAGAGCACGATCATCAGCGGCACCAGCGCGGCGGTGGTGGCGAACGCGAGCAGCAGCGGCCACAGGCCCGGCAGCAGGTGATCGCGGATCGCGATCAGGGACGAGATGCTGAAGAAATCGTCGCTCGTGGTGGTGGAGGCGGTTGCTAGAAAGTGAGCGGAGATCACCTAATCGAACGCGTACGGTAGCGGAAAGCGCCGGCACAGGTCGAGCGCCCTCTCGTGCACCGAGTCGAGCGTTGCGGGGTCGTCGATGCGCTCGATGAGGTCGGCCAGGCAGTCCGCGATGACCACCATCTCGGGCTCTTTCATGCCACGCGTGGTGACGAGCGGCGTGCCGACGCGGACACCGCTGGGGTTGAACTTCGAGGCCTCGTCGTACGGAATGGAGTTGCGATTCAGCGTGATGCCGACCGTGTCGGCGATGTCCTGCACCTGCTTGCCCGTCCGCTTCTGCGGGCGCAGGTCCACGAGCATCAGGTGGTTGTCGGTGCCGCCGCTGACGAGGCGCAGCCCGCGCTTGAGCAGCTGGTTCGACAGCGCCTTCGCGTTGGTGACGACCTGCTTCGCGTAGACCTTGAACTCCGGCTTCAGAGCCTCGTGAAAGCACACTGCCTTGGCCGCGATCGCGTGCATGAGCGGTCCGCCCTGGATACCAGGGAAAACCGCAGAGTCGATCGCCTTCTGCCGCTCGGCCCTGCACAGGATGATCGCGCCCCACGCGCCGCGCAGAGTTTTCTGCGTGGTGGTCGAGACGATGTCTGCGTGCGGGATGGGTGACGGATACACGCCGCCTGCCACCAGGCCCGCGACGTGCGCCATGTCGACGAAGAACGTGGCGCCCACCGAGTCGGCGATCTGGCGCATGCGTGCCCAGTCGACGATGCGCGAGTAGGCGGAGAAGCCGCCGAGGATCATCTTCGGCCGCACCTCTTCGGCCATCTTGGCCATCGCGTCGTAGTCGATGGTCTCGGTCTCGCGGCTCACGCCGTACGAGTGGATCTCATAGAGCTTGCCGCTGAAGTTGGCCGGGCTGCCGTGCGTGAGGTGGCCGCCGGCGCTCAGGTCCATGCCCATCACGCGGTCCCCGGGCTGGCACACCGCCATGTACACCGCGGCGTTCGCCTGCGACCCCGAGTGCGGCTGCACGTTCACGTAGTCCGCGCCGAACAGCTTCTGGGCGCGCTCGACCGCGAGCGACTCGATCTTGTCGATCACCTCGCCGGTGCCGCCGTAGTAGCGCCGGCCGGGGTAGCCCTCGGCGTACTTGTTGGTGAGCAGCGTCCCGAGCGCCTCGAGGATCGCGGGGCTCGTGAGGTTCTCGGAGGCGATCAGCTCGAGCGTTTCCGACTGGCGCCGGTACTCGTTGCGGATGAGGTTGGCGACGTCGGGGTCGACGCTGTCCAGGGCCCGGAAAGACATGGTGACGATCGGTGCGGCCATGTCTCTAAGTTTGCGCGAGCCGGTCTAACAGGTTCGCGGCCCGGCCCAGGAGCTCGACCTCGTCAGGCGTCATCCGGCGCAGGCCGCGGGTCAGGTAGTCGATTCGCATCTGCCGGCCTTGCTGGATCGTGTCGAGTCCCTCTCGCGTCGCGGCCCACCTGCCGTCGGGTTGCTCGCACACCCATCCGCGCTCGGCCAGTGTGGCCAGGGCGTGTTTGACGCGGTGAGGCGCGAGGGTCTCGCCGGCTGCGAGCTCGTCTTCGGTCTGAGGGCCGCGCGACGCGAGCTTGATCACCAGGACGCCGTCGCCAAGCGGTCCGAGCTTCTGCGCGATGTGCACGATCCCGGTGTGCAGGAACGACGCGACCATGCGTGCTTCGTCGGTTTCGCTCAACGCCGCGAAGACTACGCCTATCCCGCCTCCGGGGGCGGCGGACCGAGCAGCTCCCGCGCCGGGATCGCGCCTTCGCGCAGGATGTGCGGCTCGGGTCCGGTCAGATCGAGAACGGTCGACGGCGTTCCGCCGGGCGCGCGGCCACCGTCGAGCACCGCCGCCAGCCCGGCCAGCTCTCCCGCCTCCTCGGCGGTCATGGCCGGATCCTTGCCGTGCAGGTTCGCGCTCGTGGTCATCAGCGGCCCGCTCGCGCGCAGCAGCTCGAGCGCGACCTCGTGCTTGGGGATGCGCACGCCGACGGTACGGCCGCCGGTCCCGTGCAGGATCACCGTCAGCGGGCCCGGCCACCAGCGCCGGATGATCTCCTCTGCGCGGGTGTCGATGTGCACCCAGCCCTCCAGCTGCGACTCCGCCGCGGCCATGAGGATCAGCGGCATGCCGACCGGCCGGCCCTTGATGGCGAAGATGCGCTTCTGCGCCACCTCGTCGGAAGCTTCCGCGCCGAGGCCGTAGACGGTGTCGGTCGGAAAAGCGATCACTCCGCCCCCACGCAGCAGCTGGGCCGCGCGCGTGAGACCTTCGCGGTCCGGAGTCAGGACCACGCTTCGATAACGCGCACGTGGCCGCCAAGGTCGCGATGCACCGCGTGATTGGTGAATGGAATCCGCAGCGCGGCCACTATCGAGGGATCGACTTCGGCCAGCACCCGGCCGCCTTCTCGCAAGCGTTCCGGGGCTTCGGCCAGGAGCCTGTTGACGAGGTCCGCACCACCCTGCTCCGCGTACAGCGCGATCGCCGGTTGCGCGCGGACTTCCTTCGGCAGCTCCGCCGAGCCATGCACGTAAGGAAGGTTGGCGCAGATGAGGTCGAGCTCGCCGGGCAGCGGCCCGAGCAGATCCCCCTCGACCAGGTGAACCCGGTCGGCCAACCCGTGCTTCTCGACATTTCGCGCTGCCACCGCGAGCGCTGCGGCGCTGATGTCCCCAGCCCACACCTCCACCGCCGGAGCGTAGCGCGCGAGTGCGATGGCGATGCAGGCGCTGCCCGTGCCCACGTCCGCGGCGCGCACCGGACGCTCGAGCTCGCGGGCGATCGCGACCGCGCGCTGGACCAACACCTCAGTGTCGGGGTTGGGGATGAGCACCGCCGGCGTGACCTCGAAGTCGAGCCCCATGAACTCCTTGTGACCGACCAGGTAAGCGACCGGTTCGTGCTTCGCCCGCTTGGCGATGAGCTCTCGGTAGACCGTCAGCTCGCCCTCCTTCAACGGGCGGTCGAACTGGACGTACAGGTCGAGGCGGCGCACGCCGAGGGCGTGGGCCATCAGCACCTCCGCGTCGAGCCGCGGCGAATCGGATCCGTGCTTGCCCAGGTAGCCCGTCGCGCGCTGGAGGACTTCGAGGAGGTTCAGTCGTCGGAGCCGTTCAGCTGCGCGGCTCGATCGGCGGCGATCAGCGACGAGACGAGCTCGTCGAGGTCGCCCTGCATCACCTGGTCGAGCTTGTGCAGCGTCAGCTTGATCCGGTGGTCGGTGACGCGGTTCTCTTTGAAGTTGTAAGTGCGAATCTTCTCCGACCTGTTGCCGCCGCCCACCATGCTGCGGCGCTGCGCACCTATCTTCTCCTGCTGCTCGGCCATCTTCAGGTCGTAAAGGCGCGCGCGAAGCACCCGCAGCGCCTTCTCGCGATTCTGCAGCTGCGACTTCTCGTCCTGCATGCTGACCACGAGGCCGGTCGGCTTGTGGGTCATCCGGATCGCCGAGTACGTGGTGTTGACGCTCTGACCGCCAGGCCCGGTCGACGTCGAGGTCTTGATTTCGAGGTCTTCCGGCTTGATCTCCACCTCGACCGGGTCGGCTTCGGGCATCACCGCCACCGTCGCCGCCGAGGTGTGGATGCGTCCCTGCGCCTCGGTCTTGGGCACGCGCTGCACCCGATGCACCCCGCCCTCGAACTTCAGCTGCGAGTAAGCGCCGTGGCCGTGGACCTCGAACTCGATCGAGTCGAATCCGCCCTTGTCGCTGGGCCGGGCGTCGATGACCTCGATCTTCCAGCCCTTCCTTTCCGTCCACTTCTGGTACATGCGGAAGAGGTCTGCGGCGAAAAGCGCGGCCTCCTCCCCGCCCTCCGCGCCCTGGATCTCGACGACGACGTCCTTGTCGTCATTTGGATCCTTGGGCAGCAGAAGGATCTTCAGGCTCTCCTCCAGCTCGCCCACCTGGGCGGACGCGCGGCGTTCCTCGGAGCGCAGAAACTCCTGCATCTCCGCGTCCTTCTCGTGACGCAGCATCTCTCGGGCCGATTCCATCTCTTCTTGCGCGCGCCGGTAGCGGTCGTAGGTGGTGACGATCTCGCGCAGTCCCGCCTGCTCGCGCGCGAGCTTCGTCAGCCGCGCGTGGTCGGTCGCCACCTCGGGGCGCGCCATCTCCATCTCGATCTCGCGGTAGCGGCGCGCGATCGCTTCGAGCCGGTCGATCACGCCGCTGCCTCTTGTTCCTCGCCCTCGCGCGCGCTGTTGAACGCCGCGATCGCGACCTCGAGCATGTCGTCCGAGGGCTCGCGCGTCGTGAACTTCTGGGTGCCGAGCACCGGCAGCAGGAGCACTTTGATGATCGGGTTTTCGCGGTGGCGCGCCATGAAGCGGATGCTCTCGAAGCCGAGGCCGGCGATGACGGGTATGGCGAGCACGCGGCTGGCGATGAGCCAGAACCAGTTGGGCTGAGCGAGCGCAACCAGGCTGAACACGACGATGCTCACGACCATCACCACGAGCAGGAATCCCGTGCCGCAGCGCGGGTGGAGCAGGCTCGCGCGTCGCACCGACGAGACGTCGAGCGGCCAGCCCGACTCGAAAGAGTTGATCGTCTTGTGTTCCGCGCCGTGGTACTGGAAGACGCGCCGCACATCGGGCAGCAGCGCGATGAGCGACAGGTATCCGAGCACGAGCCCGACGCGGATCACGCCCTCGACGAGCACGAAGAGGAAACCTCCGCTCTTGTGCACCGCCACGCCCGCGAGCAGCAGGGGCAGGCCGATGAACAGCGCCAGCGCGAAGACGAGCGCGACCGCCACCGAGCCCGTGATCTCCTTCTTGGAGATCTCGATGTCCTTGCTGCCGGCGTTCATGTTGGCCGACCACATGAGCGAGCGCATGCCGAGGTGCAGCTGTTCGCCGATCAACGCGATCCCGCGCACGAACGGCAGCTTCCAGAACGGGCTGGTGTAGATGGGCGCCTTCAGCTCGCCGCGGTCGATGACGATCTCCTTGGTTGTGGGCAGGCGCACGGCCACGGCGTAGTGCCGTTTGCCGCGCATCATCACGCCCTCGATGACCGCCTGACCGCCGTAGAAGAAAGGCTCTTTCTTCGGCGGCGTCACCTGCTCCTCAGAGGAAATCTCCCCCGGGAGCGGCACCTAACGGGCCTTCGCGGCCCGCTTGCGGAAGCGCTCGACCTGACCGCCCGTGTCGACGATGCGCTGCGTGCCCGTGAAGAACGGGTGGCACACCGAGCAGATTTCGGTCTTGAGCTCTTTGCGAGTCGAGCCCGTCGTGAACGTGTTTCCGCACACGCAAGTGACGAGCGCGTCTTCGTAATAGGTCGGGTGAATCTGTGCCTTCAACGTGTGACTCCTAGGGAAGTTTATCGAACGAGCGGACCGAGCAATGTGTCGGCCTGGACGCTCATGACGCCGAGAAAGATCACGAGCGCAAGCCATGCGGCCCCCATCGCCACCCGGCCCTGCACCGGCACGGACGTGTAGTAGGGGTTGTTCGAGTCCCGGAATCGCTGCACCAGGGTGGGTATTCCGAGCAGGGCGATGATGATCCCGAGCGGGTTGATGATGCCGAAGATGACGGCCGCGGCGATCAGCGCGTAGCCCGCCACCTGGAACCACTTGGAGACGGGCGCCAGGATCCAGCCGCCGTCCAGGAAGCCGGCGGGGATCAGGTTGAACAGGTTGATGAAGAAGCCCAGGTACGCCGCCAGAAGCAGCACCTCCCAGTGCGTCGAGAGGTACAGGAAGAACGCGGCGGTCGCGCCGATGGTGCCCGCGATCGGGCCGGCGATGCCGATCTGCGCCTGCTTCAGCGCGTCGGTCGGGTGTGAGCGCTGGAAGATGGCTGCGCCGAAGAAGGGGATGAAGATGGGCGCGGTCGCCGCCATGCCCTGCCGCCGGATCTCCAGGACGTGGCCCATCTCGTGGATGAGGATCATCACGACCAGGGCGCCGGCGAACCACGGGCCCCAGAACACGGCGTACCCGCCGAAGCTGACGAGCAGCGACAGCAGCGTGCCGAACGCCTTGAACTTGAACAGGAAGAGCAGCGCGTACTTGCCGTAGGCCCAGGCCGCGGCGAGCGCCGCCACGATGCCCGCGCCGATGCCGCCCGAAGTACGCCGGCTGGGCGCGGACGAATAGTGGACGGACGACTGCGCCGGGATGTCCGCGCTGTACGTGGGGGTCCAATTGGCGCCGTCCCAGTACCACCTGCCGTCGGGCGAGTAATGGGTCGGCTGCTGGGGCAGCTGGCCGGGGTCCTGCATCTGTCTTTAGTTTGTACCCTGCCCGCGAAGGGCCTAATCCCGATAGGAGACGTGCGCGAACTCGACCCCGCTGGGCCCGCCGAGCTCGATCGTCAGGTCGCAGCCGGCCGGCTGGGCGCAGGCGCCGGGCACGACCTCGCCCTGGGTGCCGCCCAGGGGGTTGGTGAGGCTTGTAGCGCCCTGGGCCCTGAAGATCTGGACCTCCTCGGTGTCCCCGGGCGCGCGCAGGAGGTTGAAGCAGATCCCCTGGCCCGGCGCCAGCTGCACCGTCCCCGCCGGCACCTCGGCCACGAACGAGGTCACGACGATGTCAAGGCGCCCGTTGTCGCTCTCGGTGACCAGCACGTTCCCGGCGCCGTCAAAGCCAAGGCCCTGCGGATTGCGAAGGCCGGTCGCGAGGTTGGCGCCCGCGGTCAGGTCGGCGAGCCGGCCCGCGCCCGGGATGATCGCGAGCACGTGGCCGCCGGCCGTCCGCACCGCGTCATCGACCCCGGGCAGCCCGCCCGCGACCTTCGTCACGCGACCGCCAACGATCTCGAACACCGCGCTCGCGTTCTCATCCGCGATGAGATACCCGCCGTGGCCGGGGTCCGGTGCCACGCCGGCGGGGCGGCTGAAGCCCCCGACGCGCTGGGTCACGTGGCCGTTCATGTCCACGAACAGGACCACTCCGTGGGGGCTGTCGGGAACGACGAGTCCAGACCCGGCGATGTCGGACGAGATGCCGTCCAGGTTCTCGCCGCTGGCGACCGGCTGCAGCTGGATCAGAGTGCTCAGGCCGCCGCTCTTGAGCGCCACCACACGCGCATGGAACTGGTCCGCCACGTAAACTTGGTCGCCCAGCATCGCGATGCCCTCGGCCTCGGGCACGACCTGCGGCAGGCGCTGCAGCTTGCCCGGCGCCGTCACGCGAGCGATGTGGCCGTCGCCGTGCTCGCCGACGAGGACGCTGCCGTCCCCCGGCACGTACAGGAGATCGTCAGGCGAGTTGAGGCCTGTGGCGAGCGGCACGACCGGGTCGCCCGAGGAGACGCCGGGCGCGCGGGATAGAGGCGAGGGCTGCACGCACGGCGGCGGACTCGCTGACGGGCTCGGGCTCGCGCTTGGGGTGGGCGACGGCCGCACGGCCTGCGCGCTCGAGCCGCACGCCACCAGCACGACGATGGCCGCGAGGCCGACCGCGGCCCTTACTGGTTTTCGGACTCTTCCAGCAGCTCCGCCGGGCGCAGCTCCATCTGGTCGATGCCGCTCTGCAGGAACGCCGCCCGCACAAAGTCCCGGAACAACGGGTGCGCGCGGTTCGGGCGGGACCGCAGCTCGGGGTGGAACTGGCTCGCCACGAACCACGGATGATCGGCGAGCTCGATGATCTCCACGAGGCGCCCGTTAGGGGAAACGCCGCTGAACACCATGCCGGCGTCGCCGAGCACCTCGCGGTACTCGTTGTTGAACTCGAAGCGGTGCCGGTGCCGCTCGTACACCACCTCCTCGCCATACGCCTTGTGCGCGAGCGATCCGGGCAGCAGCTTGCACGGGTAGAGGCCGAGCCGCATCGAGCCGCCCATCTGGTCGATGTTGCGCTGCTCGGGCATGAGGTCGATGACCGGTGTCGACGTGAACGCGGCGAACTCGGTGGAGTTGGCGTCGGGCGCGTCGAGGATCTCGCGTGCGAAGTCGATTACCGCGCACTGCATGCCGAGGCACAGACCCAGATACGGAATGCGGTTGTGGCGCGCGTAGCGGGAGGCGATGACCTTGCCCTCGATGCCCCGATAGCCGAAGCCTCCGGGGACGACGATGCCGGCGACGCCCTTGAGCAGCGACGTGTCTCCGGCGTCCAGCTTCTCCGAGGAGACCCACCTGATCTCGATGGCCAGGTCGTGATGGATGCCGGCGTGCTTCAGCGACTCGATGACGCTGAGGTACGCATCGGGCAGCTGGATGTACTTGCCGACGATCGCGATGGGCACTGTCGCGCGCGGGTGCTTGATGCGCTCCACCAGCTCGATCCACGAGGAGTTGTCGAGGGTATGCGTTTGCTCGTCCAGCTCGAAGTGCTTCGCCATCACCTTGCCGAGTCCCGAGGCCTCGAGCATCAGCGGCACCTCATAGATCGAATCGACGTCGGGCACCGAGACCACGGCCTCGCGCGGCACGTCCGTGAAGAGCGCGATCTTCTCCTTGAGGTCCGCGTCGATCTCCTTCTCGGAGCGGCAGATGATGGCGTCGGGTTGAATGCCGATGGCGCGCAGCGCCTGCACCGAGTGCTGCGTCGGCTTGGTCTTCATCTCTTCGCCGCGAATCACGGGCACCAGCGAGCAGTGCACGTAGAACACGTTCTGCCGCCCGAGGTCGTTCTTCAGCTGGCGGATCGCTTCCAGGAAAGGAAGGCTCTCGATGTCGCCGACCGTCCCGCCCACCTCGACGATGACGACGTCGGCCTGCGGGTCGCGCGAGGCGCGGACGATCTTTTCCTTGATGACGTTGGTCACGTGCGGAATGACCTGGACGGTGGCCCCGAGGTAATCGCCGCGCCGCTCGCGCGCGATGACCTCCTGATAGATCTTGCCCGTCGTCACGTTCGACGCGACCGTCAGGTTCTCGTCGACGAACCGCTCGTAATGCCCCAGGTCGAGGTCGGTTTCGGCCCCGTCGTCGGTGACGAAGACCTCACCGTGCTGGTAGGGGCTCATCGTGCCGGGGTCGACGTTGAGGTAAGGGTCGAGCTTCTGGAGGGAGACGCTCAGGTGCCGGGCCTTCAGGATGTTCCCGATCGAGGCCGCGGTGATTCCCTTGCCTAGGGAGGAAACGACACCCCCGGTCACGAAAACGTACTTCGACATGGACGACCTCCAGGGCGGTTTTACGAATTCTACAGGACGCTACGCGGCGACAGCCTCGTTGCGGCTCGTCGTCAGGTAGACGGCGAGGTCCTGGAACCCGCCAAGCACATCCCTGATCCCGGATTCGGCCTGGGCCACCGACAGGCCCGACGCATCGATGACCGCAAGCTCGCGGTTCATGGCGGCGACCATGCGGTCGACCTCGGCTGGGATATGCATCGGATCGGACGTGCCGATGTTGAACTGGATCGCCAGCGCGACCGCGTGACAGCCGGTGCACACCGCGTTGACGGCGACCGCCGCGTTCTGAGGGGCGATCGGCGTCACACGCTCGTCGACGATGTTGACCTGGAATGCGACCGCCAGCGTGTCACATGACTGAGCGCACGTGTTGATCGCCTGCGCGATGTTGACGGCGCCGCTCTGAGGCGCGGTCACCCGACCGACCTGGACGCGGCTGATGACGCGGAGCCGGCCGTCGACAGCGTTGACCGCCTGGACCATGTTGCTCGGTCCGGCCCCCGCGGAGGCCTTGCCGCCGCCGCTGGCCGGCGCCATCCCGACGTGGGCCCACATCATGGCCAACACGCCCGCGGTCAGCAGCTCACCCAGCACGGCGATGCCCACGACGACGATGCCAAGCCGGCGCCTCCCGATGCGGGCTCCCACGAGGGGAAACGCCGCGCCCCCACACGGTTACCTCGGTTCTGCTTTCGGCTCCAGCACGACGACCTTCGTCTCCCACTCCGAAGATGAGGTCGCCTGCACCGACAGCTTCGGCTGCGGGTCGGATGACGTGACGGCCATCTCCTTCAAGAACCGCTCGACACCGTCGAGATCTTTCTTGATGCCCGGCACCGCGTAATGCATGGGCACGACGAAACGCGGCTCGAGCTGTCGCACCACCTCCGCCGCCTGCACCGCGTTCATGGCGGTGCGACCGCCCACCGGCACCAGCAGCACATCCACCGACGAGACGATCTCCGCGTCCTCATCGCTCAGTGCGTGCCCGAGGTCGCCTAAGTGACACACGCTCACGTCGTCGATCTCGATGAGGTACACGGTGTTGCGGCCACGCTTGGCGCCGTGCTCGGCGTCGTGGAACGTCGGGAACCCGATCACGCTCACACCCGAGACCTCGTACTCGCCGGGTCCCTTGATCGCGTAGGCGCCATCGCGCACCGCCTGGGTGTAGCTGTGGTTCTCGTGCTCGTGACTGACCGTCAGCAGGTCGGCCTCCTGGCGGGGCAGGCGGAGGCCGATGGCGGGCGGGTAGGGATCGGTGACCACGGCGGCGTTCTTGCCGCGCAGCCGAAAGCAACCGTGTCCGAGCCAGGTGACGTCCATTTCTACATTCGCTCCGGGGCCGAAACTCCTATTAAGTCGAGGGCGGTCTTCAAAGTGTGACGCGCCGCGCGACACAGCTCCAGCCGCGCCCTCGTCAGGAGCGGGTCGTCGACCACCACCCGAGCCGCGCCGTCTTCGTTGCCCGCGTGATAGAAGCGGTGCACGGCGGTCGCGAGATCGTGGATGTAGTAGGGCACGCGGTGCGGCTCCATCAGGAGCGTCGCGTCCTCGACTACCTCCGGCCAGAACGCGAGCTGGCGCGCCACGTCGAGCTCCCACGGCTGGGTCAGGAGCGCGACGTCGGCGTTCTCGCGCAGGCGCGGGTGTCGTTCGGCCGCCGTCAGCTCCACGTTGAACAGGCGCGCGTGCGCGTACTGCGCGTAGTAGACGGGGTTCTCGTTGCTCTGCGACAGCGCCAGGTCGAGGTCGAAGTCGATGGTCGTGTCGGGCGAGCGCAACAGATAGAAGTAGCGCACCGCATCCGAGCCCACGCGATCCACCAGCTCGTCCAGCGTCACGAAGCGGCCGGCGCGCTTCGACATCTTTCCTTCTTTCAGGTTGACGAGCTGGTTGAGGATGATGACCAGCTTCTCCGGGTCGTAGCCGAGCGCCCCGACCGCGGCCTTCATGCGCGGCACGTAGCCGTGATGGTCGGCGCCCCACACCTCGACCACGCGGTTGAAGTGGCGCTGTTCGAAACGGCTCAGCAGGTAGCCGAGGTCGGACGCGAAGTACGTGGGCTCGCCGGTCGAGCGGATGACGACGCGGCTCTCGTCCTCGGCCAGCACCTGCTCGCCGAGTCCGTCCTCCTCCTCGAGCGCCGGTCCGAACCAGAGCGCACCATCCCGTTCTTTCAGGTAACCGCCCGCGCGGAGCCTCTCGATGGCCTCCTGCGGCAGGCCGTCGGCCCACAGTCGCGATTCCGGGAACCACACGTCGTAGCGGACGTTCAGCCGGCCGACGCTCGCGCGGATGCGCTCGACCATCGCGCCGATGGCGAACGCTCGGAGCTTCGGCTCGGCCTCATCGTGCGGCAGCTTCTCCACGCCGGCGATCTCCCGGCGCGCCATGTCCGCCAGCTCGGTGACGTACTCGCCGGTGTACCCACGCTCGGGCGGGGGCTCGCCGTGCAGACGGGCGTAAACCGACTCGCCGAACATGCGCGCCTGGGTGTTCTGGTCGTTGACGTAGTACTCACGCTCGACCGCGTGACCGGTGAACTCGAACAGGCGGGCGAGCGCGTCGCCGAGGATGGCGCCGCGCCCGTGGCCTATGTGCAGCGGCCCTGTCGGGTTGACGCTGAGGAACTCCACCTGCAGGCGCTCGCCTCGACCGATGTCAGCCGCGCCGTATCCGGCGCCGCCGGCCGCGACCTTCTCCACCAGGCCCTGCAGCCACGCATCGCTGAGCCGGAAGTTGACGTAGCCGCCCACCGGCTGCGCCACCGCGGCCTGCTCCGGGATCTCCATCACCTCGGCGAGCCGGGCCGCGATCTGGTTCGGCGGCTGGCGGAGCGACCGCGCCAGCTTGAGGCCCGCGGAGCTGGCGTAGTCGCCGCGGTCGGGGTTCTTGGCGCGGCCGAGCTCCAGGTCCGGCACCTCGGCGACGCCGATCGACCTGGCCGCGGTGTTCAGCGCGGACTCGAGGTCAGCCTTGACGGTCATGCGCAGGTGGGGTGCTGGCCGACCAGCGTCAGCTGCACCTGCGACGAGGCCCCGCCGCGCGTGTAGGTGACGGTGATGCGCTGGTTGACGTGGAACTGCGACCGGAGCAGCAGCGAGAGCGGGTGCGCGGAGTCGACCTTCACATCGTCGAGCTGGGTGATGATGTCCCCGATGGCCAGGCCCGCGGTGGCGGCGGGCCCGCCGTCGGTCAGCGTCTCGATCTGGGCTCCCTCGGGCAGCTGCTTGAGGACCCCGGCCGCGCCGATGTCGTTGATCGAAGCGCCGAGCGAGGGCACCGTCACCTGCCCGGTCTGCACGATCTGCTGCACGTCGTCCTGGATGTCGGCGCTGTTGAGCGCGTAGCCCCTGGCCCCGGCGGCGCCCGGCATGGCCACGCCGACGACCTGACCGCCGACGTTGAGCAGCGGCCCGCCCCCCGTGCCGGGGTCGATGACGGCGTCCGTCTGGAGCGTGTCGCTCAGCTGCAGCGTGCGGTCCGGCGCGGCAGGGTCGGCCATGGAATTAGGTCGGTGCACGGCGCTGACGATGCCGCGCGTGACCGCGTTGCCCTGCAGCGGGCCGGCGACGGCCACGAAGACCTGGCCCGCCACGACGGCGGAGGGATCGCCGAACGCGAGCGTCGGCAGCCCGCTGACCTGGTCGATCTTGACCACGGCGACCGCCGTATCGCAGTCGTAGTCGACGAGCCGTGCGTCGTGCGGCCTGGAATCGTTCGCGAGCAGGACCGTCATGGAGCTCGACCCGGCGAGCACGCCGATGCTCGTGACGATGTATCCGTCGCTCGTGACCAGGTAGCCGGACCCGGCCGCAACGTCGGGCGCCTGGGCGGTGACGATGCTCACCACGGCCGGCCTTGCGCGGGTGGCCGCCTGGACGATGGCCGAGTCCTCGGAGATCGTCACGCCGGAGCGGATGTCGACGCTCTGAGGGTTCGTCCGAGACTGCAGCTTCAGGATCGCCAGGGTCACACCGGACGCGACCGTGGCCGCGAGAAGGGCCACACCGGCGGCCGCGAGAAGAGGCCTGGCTCGGATCGTCACGAGGCTGAGTTTAGGGTGGCGGGTTAGTCGGAGAGATTCGCCTCGGTCGGGTACCAGGTGAGCACGAGCTGGCGGCTCTGTTCGAAACCGGCCGCCTCGTAGAGGTGCACGGCGGCGTCGTTGTCCGGTCGCGTCCACACGTAGCCAAGCGTCACGCCGCGCTCGCGGAACAGCTTCGTGGCCTGGTCGACGAGGATCTCGCCGACGCCGTGCCGGCGATGGTCGGGCGCGACGTAGACCTCGGCGACCTCACCTTCGAGACCGGTGCCGGGGTCGAAGAGGACGACCCAGCAGAACCCGATGACGCGGCCTCCGTCGTCGCGCACGGCAAAGACCACGTTCTCACCGGAGAACTTCGAGGGCACGCGCGACAGGTGTCCTTCGATCTCCTCACGGGACAGCTGTGGGTGGTCCTGGTAGTACCCCTGTTCGGCCACGTGAAGGTCGACGAGCAGCGGCCTGATGAGACCGAAATCGCCTTCGGCAAGGCGCTCGACCACAAGTGTCCCCATCCCAGTCGATGGTAGCGTTGTGGCCCAGCGCCGGGCGCTCCGTATGCATATTCGCGGCATCGCCGAACGGAGCCGAGGAAGGGGTGGCGCAAGGAGGAGCGCATGCGTAATGCGCGACGACGCGCGCCGGGCCCCCTGACGACGGCTTCGGCGCCAAAGGCGCCCGGCCGGCTAGGCCGCCAAGATGCGCGGAGCGTCCCGGCGATGGGACACTAGTCCCTTAGTTTTAGCGACTACGCCGACGTAGCTCAGCTGGCAGAGCAGCCGCCTCGTAAGTGGCAGGTCGTGGGTTCGAATCCCACCGTCGGCTCCATTCAGGAGACGGGTGCGGGAACGCGTTTCGACGTGGGCGTCGGTGCGGGCGCACGCCAGATCAGCGACGCGAGCAGCAGCACCTCGGCGACGAGGATGGGCAACGCCAGAACGACCAGCACGAGCTGGAGCAGGGCGAAGCCTGCCACCAGCAGCGCCACCTGCCACGGCGCAGGCTGCTCACGCGCCACGAGCCAGCCGGCGAGCACGAGCATGGCGAAGTCCTGGAAGCCCACGTAAGGCGTGAACAGCAGCGAGCCAATGATGCCCGCGGCGATGGGCAGAGCCGTGCCGCGGCCCCGCGCGCGCCAGGCCGCCGCCACCGCGCCGGCCAGCGCGATCGCCTGGGCGATGTACAGCTGCGGGCCGGTTCCGATCACACCCGAGACCGCGTAACCGCGGGTGATCGTCCACTGCGAGGCGATCGCCAGCGCCTCCCGATACCTCACCACGCCGTCGTGACCGAGCAACGCCAGGCTGACCAGGACGATGAACGCCGTCGCCACCAGCCACGCGCCGAAGACACGCGCGTGGCCGCTGACCGCCAGGCACAGCGGGACGAGCAGCGCGAGCTGCGGCTTGAACGCCAGCAGGCTGAGCGCCAGGCCCGCCCAGACGGGACGGTCGTGCTCGGCGAGCCACCACGTGGCGGCGACCGCGGCGGCGACGAGCGCCACGGGCTGGCCGACTCCGATGCCGAACGACACCGGCACCACGCCCAGCCACATCAGGCCCAGCCCCGCTTTGGCCAGCCCGGCGCCGGGCGCCCCGAGGTACCAGGTGAGGACGGCACAGGCGAGGAGCAGGATCGTCCACAGCACGAGCGCCGGCGAGAAGGGAAGCGCGGCGAACGGAGTGCCGAGCCAAACCAGCGGTGGCGGGTTTATGAACAGGGACCAGTAGAAGCCGGGGCCGATGCCCTCCACCGCGGCCTTCTGCGCGACCGGGTCGTAGAGATGCGCGTACCCGGCGTGGAAGGTCGTCCGCGCGGCGCCGTAGAGGAGACGGAAATCGTTGCGGAACGCGTACTGCGGGACGTACACGTAGACGGCGTCCGCGATCGCGCGCGCCACCAGCAGGACGCCGACCAGCACGCCGACGAGGCTCCAGAGTCGTTTCCGGCTCGCGAAGTAGGCGACCACCGCGCCAAAAAATAAGGGCTCGGACCGAAGTCCGAGCCCTTCGAGCCTGATCGGCTCTTAATTCACTTCTTTGTAGTCGGCGTCGACGACGTCTTCCTTCTTCTCTTCAGCCTGCCCACCACCGCCACCCGTGGCGGCGCCCGCCTGCTGGTAGATGTGCTGCCCGATCTTCTGCAGCGACTCGTTGAACTCGTCCATCTCCCGCTTCAGCAGGGCCACGTCCGATCCCTTGGCCGCCGACTTCAGCGACTCGAGCTTGCCCGTGACCTCCGCCTTGACGTCGGCGGGGATCTTGTCCTCGTTGTCCTTCATGATCTTCTCGGCCTGGTGGACCATGTGGTCCGCCTGGTTGCGCAGCTCGACCTCTTCGCGCTTCGCGCGGTCCTCGGACGCGTGCGACTCGGCCTCCTTGACCAGCCGCTCGACCTCGTCCTTGGAAAGGGTCGACGACGCGGTGATCGTCACCGACTGCTCGCGGCCCGTCCCCTTGTCCTGCGCCTTGACGTTGAGGATGCCGTTGGCATCGATGTCGTAGGTGACCTCGATCTGCGGCATGCCCCGCGGAGCGGGCGCGATGCCGTCGAGGTGGAAGCGTCCCAGCGTGCGGTTGTCGCGCGCCATCTCCCGCTCGCCCTGCAGGACGTGGACCTCGACCGACGTCTGGTTGTCGGCCGCCGTCGAGAAGACCTGCGAGCGGCTCGTCGGGATCGTGGTGTTGCGGTCGATGAGCTTGGTGGTCACGCCGCCCAGCGTCTCGACGCCGAGGGAGAGAGGCGTGACGTCCAGCAGCAGGATGTCCTTGACCTCGCCCTTGAGCACACCGGCCTGGATCGCGGCGCCGACCGCCACGACCTCATCCGGGTTGACGCCCTTGTGAGGCTCCTTGCCGCCGGTCAGGTTCTTGACCAGTTGCTGGATCACCGGCATGCGCGTCGAACCACCGACCAGCACGACCTCGTCGATCTGCTGGGGGGTCAGGTTGGCGTCCTTGAGCGCGGCCAGGAACGGTCCGCGGCAGCGTTCCGTCAGGTCGGCCGTCAGCGACTCGAACTTCGCGCGAGTGAGCGTCATCTCGAGGTGCTTCGGTCCGGTCTGGTCGGCCGTGATGAACGGCAGGTTGACGCTGGTCTCGAGCCGGCTCGAGAGCTCGATCTTGGCGCGCTCGGCGGCCTCGGTGAGCCGCTGCAGCGCCTGGCGGTCGGCCTTCAGGTCGATGCCGTTCTGCTTCTTGAACTCTTCGGCGAGCCAGTCGACGATGCGGCGGTCGTAGTCGTCGCCGCCCAGGTGTGTGTCACCCGCGACGGACTTGACCTCGAACACACCGTCGCCAACATCGAGCACGGACACGTCGTACGTGCCACCACCGAGGTCGAAGACCAGGATGGTCTCGTTGGCCTTCTTGTCGAGGCCGTAAGCGAGGGACGCGGCGGTCGGCTCGTTGATGATGCGGAGCACGTTCATGCCCGCGATCTGGCCGGCGTTCTTGGTCGCCTGCCGCTGTGAGTCGTTGAAGTACGCGGGCACGGTGATGACCGCGTCGGTGACCTTCTCGCCCAGGTAGGCCTCGGCGTCGGTCTTGAGCTTCTGCAGGATCATGGCCGAGATCTCTTCGGGCGTGTAGTCCTTGTCCACGTTGGGCACGTGCACGACCGCGCGGTCGTCCTTGCCGGCCTTCACGTCGTACGGAACGATCTTCCGCTCCGAGTCGACCTCGCCGAACTTGCGGCCCATGAAGCGCTTGATCGAGTAGATGGTGTTCTCGGGGTTCACCGCCGCCTGCCGGCGCGCGAGCTGCCCGACCAGGCGCTCTCCGGACTTCGTGAAGGCGACGACCGAAGGCGTGGTGCGTGAACCCTCGGAGTTAGGAATGACAACCGGCTCGCCGCCTTCCATGACGGCGATTACGGAGTTGGTCGTTCCCAGGTCGATTCCTACGGTTTTCGGCATCTGTCAGCTGTTCCTCCCGGGCGCGTGGGCGCCCGTTTCAAATCTCACCTCTCATCTGTTCCCCAGGCTCTCAAGCTCAAAACCCGTCCCGGGAGCGTCCACCTCTTAGGCTAGATGCGACTTGATCTACGAGCTCGACCCGGTCGAGGCGATATCGGTGGCGGCGGTCGGAGAGCCGGGCCACCGCCAGTTTTTCCTCATGGCCTCGGGCCAGGGTCGAACGCTGACGCTGGCCTGCGAGAAGGCGCAGATCCAGGCGCTGATCGTGCGCCTGCACCAGATGATGGACGCCCAGGGCATCGAGGTCGAGGGCAAGTCCGCGGCGGGCCGGCGGCTGCAGCCCGGCGAGCCCGAGTGGCAGGTGGCGGAGATGGGCCTCGGCTACCACGCCGAGCGCCAGATGTTCGTGCTGGTCGCCAGCGAAGCGGCGGGCTCGACCGAGGAAGCTTCGGGCTCAGAGGAGACGCCGTCGGTGCGTTTCTGGCTCAGCCACCGCCAGGTCGCCGACTTCTCCAAGCAGGCCGAGGAGGTCCTGTCCGCGGGCCGGCCGCTGTGCCCGCGCTGCGGCCTTCCGATGGATCCAGCCGGCCACCCCTGCCCCGTCAACAACGGTGCCCACCCGATCTTCTGAGACCGAGCGGCTGCTCGCCGACCTCCCGGAGGTCGAGCTCCTCGGCGTTCTGCGCGGCGCGTCCAACTACACGTTCCTCGCTCGCCTCGGACCTCACGAGAAGGACGGCCTTCTCGCCGTGTACAAACCGGAGCGCGGGGAGTCGCCGCTGTGGGACTTTCCCTCCGGCACGCTCTACAGGCGCGAGGTGGCGGCCTACGAGCTCAGCAAGGTGCTCGGCTGGCCGCGCATCCCGCCGACGGTGGTGCGCAAGACGGGCCCCCATGGTGTCGGCGCGATGCAGCTGTTCGTCGACGCGGACGGGCGCCACTTCCTGAGCGAGCAGAAGGCGCG
>DASSLR010000022.1:0-5274 GCA_035689345.1 Candidatus Dormiibacterota bacterium | reverse complement strand
ACCGTCTGGGTCTCCTACTCGGATGACAACGGTGTGACCTGGACTCCGCAGCAGGCATGGGACGCGGGCATCGGGCACGACACCTCCACCCCGTTCGTCGGGTTCACCACCGACAACCAGGGCAACCCCTACTTCGGGCTCGCGGTCAACGCCATCTCCAACCCCGCGACCTGCTCGGCCGAATCCACGGCCGGCACGGTGCAGTCGGACACGTCATGCGAATACGACATGTACGTGGTGTGGTCCAGCGACGGAGGGGCGACCTGGGACGGAGGCGGCGGCCTCATTCCCGGGAGCGCCGCTGCTGCGTATCGCGTCAATCCGGCGAGCGAGACGGGCACCCACTTCTTCCCGGCCATCGCCGCGGGCGACCCGGGCAAGGTCGACGTGGCGTACCTGCGCACCAACGAGATCCTGCCCACCGATGCGTTCGGCAAGGCGGATCCCGGCGGCTGCGCCGGACCCGGCCCGGCCAACGGCAACCCGACCACGTACCCCCCGATATGCAGCTGGAATCTCTATGCGGCGCAGTCCCTCGACCTGACCAAGGGCACCGGGGGCGCCACGTGGGCGGTCACACAGATCACCACCACGCCGATGCACGTCGGCGACATCTGCAACCTCGGCATCTTCTGCCTTGCGCCGAGCTCGAACCGCAACCTGCTCGACTTCATCATGGAGACGATCGACCCGGGCGGCTGCGCGCACATCGCGTACGCCGACGACAACACGGTGAACAAGCTGAGGGCGGCCAACCAGACGGCGGGGGCGTGCCTGATAGCCAAGCGCTGAGCTAGCTTCTCCTCCCCTCTCTTTCGACCTGTTCGGGGCCGGCTGCCCCGGACAGGTCCTGTTTACGATGTCCGGTTGGTGAACCGCAACCGCCCGACAGCTGTGTTGGCAGCCCTCGACATCGAAGCCGCAACGCTCGCGCGGGCGTTGCCCAGGTCCGACGCGACCAGCCCCAACCTGTCCATCTGGGAAGGAGCGATCGAGGCCGAGCCGGTCGTGCTCGCGGTCGCGGGCGTCGGCAAGGTGGCCGCCGCGATGGCCGCCCAGTTCCTCTGCGACGCCCACCGGCCGCAGGCCCTCATCTCGATCGGCATCGCGGGCGGTGTCGGTGACGAAGGCGAGCGCGGCCGCCTGATCGTCGCCACCGGCGCGCTGCAGCACGACTTCGACGCGCGGCCGCTGACCGACCGCAAGGGCGTGGTTCCCGGGCTCGGCACGACGACACTGGCGGCCGACCACGTGGTGGCCGATCGCCTGCGCATCGCCGCGCTGACGGTGGTCGAGCGCGCTCAGGTCGTGGTCTCCGGCGTGGTCCTCACCGGCGACCAGATCGTCACCTCACGCGAGGTGCGCGACCGGCTGCTCCGGGAATTTCCCGACGGCGCCTGCTTTGACATGGAGACCGCGGCCGTCGCCCAGGTGGCTCACCAGAACCAGGTGCCCTGGGGCGCACTGCGCATCACTTCGGACTCGGCCGACGAGAACTTCAACCTGCACGAGGTGCTCGGCTTCGGCGCCGGCAGCGCCGCCGAACTGTTCGATCGCGTGATCGGCCGCTTCCTGCGCGGCTAGCGTTCCGCCTCCCGAAGTCCGCCGCAAGATTCGCGGCATCGGCGGGCGGAGCCAAGGAAAGGGTGGCGTGGCCAGGAGCGCAGTCCTGCTGGGGTCCCCGCGTTGTGGGCGCGGGGGCAGCGACGCCGCGCCGGGCCCCTTGACGCCGGCTTCAGCGCCGAAGGCGCCCGGCCGCCTAGGCCGCGAAGATGCAAGGACCTTCGGGGGCGGAACGCTTAACGGGAGGCCTCGAAGGTCGCCTGGCAGGCGACGCACCGGGTCGACGCGGGCAGCGCGGCCATGCGCTCGGCGCCGATCGGCCGCCCGCAGTCCTCGCACAGGCCCGCCTCGCCGTGCGCGCGCCGGTCGGCGGACCGCGCCGCCTGCTCGGCGTCCTGCTCGAGGACCTTGCTGATCGTGTCCGACACGGCCTTGTCGGTCATCGCCTGGGTGACGTCCTCGTTCCTGAAGCCTCGGCTCATTCAGCCCAGCTTAGGAGACCGAAACCAGGTTTGCGCAGGCGTCGACCAGCATGGCGTTGAACTCGGCCGGCCGCTTCACGCACGCCATGTGGTCGCCCTCGACCTCGTAGACGGAGCACCGGCGCAGGGTTCGCGCCAGGTCGCGCTGCGCCTCGGGCATGACGGTCCGGTCGAGCGACATCACGATCACGGCCGACGGCAGCTCGGCCAGGCCCAGCCACGATGACGAGTTGAACATCGACAGCTCGCCGATCGCGTCGAGGAGCGCGGCGGTGTCGTGGCGCCTAACCTCGCTCATCAGCCAGCGCCCGCGCTCGGTGTCGGCCGAGCGAGGCTTCAGCGCCGCCATGATCGCGGCCTGGCGCACCCGGGCCGGCGCGCGGCGCGCGACCTGCACGATGACCTTGACCAGTACCTTCGACGCGGGCGTGTCGAACCTCCCGGCCGTCGCGCACAGCACCAGCCCGGCCACCAGTTCGGGGTGCCGGCGCACGAAAAGCTGAGCGACCAGGCCGCCGAGCGAGTAGCCGACCACCACGACCGGGCCGGTCCCCAGCTCGCGCACGATCGCGGCCAGGTCGTCGGCGCACTCCTCGCCGCTGAAACGCCGAGTGGCGAGTCCGCGGCCGTGGCCCCGGAGGTCAGGCGCGATGACGTTGAACCGCCGGGCCAGGACCGGCATGGCCAGCGCCCAGTTGAGATCGGCGGTGGCGAACAGGCCATGGACGAGCAGCACCGTCGGCGCGCCTTCGGGGCCGGCGGCCGTCCTGACGAACGCCTCGCCGCGACCCGCAAGCGGGATCCATCGGCCCTCGGGCAGCTCGTCCGCGAAGTGCAGGTCCGCCACATCGAGCCGCTCGAACGATGGCTTCGATTGCGATTGCGACCGGGTCTTGCCGAACATCTCGCTCCTCCTCCGGCCCCTGGTTGGAGCCGTCGAAGGCGAGGGTTCGGGCAGACCTGTGCGGCCAAAGTCCGGACCAGGTCTGGACTAAGTCCTGGACTGAAGTGAGACCTTTTCTGAGATCAGAAAGCCGGTCTCAGGCGGGTGCGGCGGACTCCTCGAGCTCGCGCAGTCGGTCGACGAGACGCCTCACGCCGTACGACCGCCGGTTGAAGTACGCGGCCCGGCTGAGGCCCACTCGGACCTCCACCGCGTAGTGGCCCCCGATCCGGCGGACGTAGTAGAGGTCGAGGATCTGTCCGGCCTGCGCGTCCTGCTGGAAGCCGGACGAGCGCAGGTGCTCGATCGCCGCCTCGATGGTCTTGCGCAGCTCTGCCGGTGTGTGGCCGGCCAGGCAGCGCATGCCGATAAGCGGGTTGTCGGCGAGATCGCGGCTGGTGTGCAGGACTTTGAGGGCGTGCTCGACGCGCTCGACCGTGACGTCGGGCGCCTCGGGCGACGAACTCTGATCGAGCGCCGGCCAGAGAACCGAGGCCGAGCGCATCGCGTCCCCGCCCGGGAAAACCACGAAGCTCACCAGGCCGCCGAGCAGGCCGCACGCGAGGATCGTCCCGTAGGTCATGTCCGCGGGCCACCACGTGCCCGGCGAATAGGCGATGAGCGCCAGGTAGACGCCGCTGAGCAGAAGCCCGAGCAGCACTGCGAGCAAGCGAAGACTCAGCACGCTGTCGGCGCGCGGTCGCGCGATCGCGAGGGCGGCGTCGACGATCACACCCACGACGAGCGCCACGAGCACGAAGCGCGGCTGGCTTTTCTGCAGCGACACGAACAGCGCGGAGACCGTGAGCATCAGGGTGATCGTCCCGAACGGAAGACGTGTTTGCCGCAGCGTCCACAGGACGACGCCGGTCACGACCATCGTCTGGAGGAGAAGGCTCAGCGCGCCGAGGATCTCCTCCTTGTAGTCGAACTGGTCGAACGTGCTCGGCGGCGGGGCCAGGGCGACCGACGCGTAGGGATCGACGTATGGGTGCAGAAACTGCGTCACGAAAGTCACCGAGGCCAGCAGCATCACCGCGGAGACGATCGCCGTCGGGCTCGCCGTCAGCTCGCCCCTGCTGGCGGACGAACGGAGGGGTCCGAGCACGATCAACACGGAGCCCGCGATCTCGAGGATGTTGGGCGGCCGGAACAGCGCGGGCACGCCGAACTCCAGCCCGAACGCGTCACTCCACCATCCGTTGATGAGGATTCCGAGCAGGAACAGGCCGCACCCGGCCATGCTCAGCCCGTACCCGTCGGGGATCAGCGCCTGCGGGCGCCGGTCCCGCCGCCATGCCAGCAGGCCCGCTCCCACCACGTAGGCCGTGATCGCCAGCCAGGCAGCCTGCGCGGGCGCGTCCTCCCAGATCTTGACCGGGAGGTTCCGGTTCACCCATGAGTCGTAGTAGCCGGCGGCGACGAAAACGGAGCTGAGGGCGGCGAAGCCCCAGTCGAGGGGCGTGCCCGCGAGCCACCAGCGCAGCCACGGCGGGAGGCTGTCGGAGCGCTCGCGGGGAGCGCCCGCATCTTCGACCGCGTCCACCGTGGCCATCTGGCGCGCACAGCATGCGCGCTCAGAGGCGCGATGTTGTAGCGGGGTTCAGGCCGCCAGAGGCAGCGTCAGCGCGAAGACCGTGCCCTTGCGAGGATCGCTCCTCTCTATGACCAGCTTGCCCCCGTGGCCCTCCACCAGCCCGCGGCTGATGTACAGGCCGAGCCCGATGCCGGGAACCTTGGCCATCATCGGGTCGGAGCTCCGGAAGAAACGCTCGAAGACGCGCTCGCGCTGGTTCTTGGGGATGCCGATGCCGTTGTCCTCGACCCGCAGCACGACCTTGTGGCCGTTGCTGGACATGCGCACGGCCACGTCTGGCGTGCGCCGCGTGTAGGTCAGCGCGTTGTTCAGCAGGTTGTCGAGCACGCGGCCGAGCTCTTCGCTGTTGCCTTCGACGGTCACCGGCTCCGCGGGCAGCTCGGTGTGCACCTCAGCGGAGAGCAGCTGAGCCCGCGCATTCAAGCGGTGCACCGCCTCCTTCACGACGCGGCGCAGGTCCAGCATCACCCTGTCCGCGGGCGGCTCGTCGAGCTGCAGGCGCGACGCCTGGAGCAGGTCGCCGACGATCTTGTCGAGCTCGATGGTCTTGGCGTTGAGCACCGAGATCGGCGTCTCCCACGCGGGCGGCGGCGGTCCGAGAGAACCTTCGCCCAGCATCGCCAGGTAGCCGTTAAGGACGGTGATCGGTGTGCGCAGCTCGTGCGCGGCCATGTTCAGGAACTCGCTCT